>CP070794.1:0-15864 GCA_020343435.1 archaeon
ACCTTATTTTTCCGCTTATCGAAGCTGGTGTTAATCTAAATAAACTAGTTTCTTTATCTTTTCCTTTGATATACTCGGTAAGTTTTTCAACGGTAGTTTTGGATATTGGTATTACTCTGTCTTTAGAACCCTTTCCTTTTGATTTTTTTGTTTTTTTCGTTACTTTATCTATTATTATAATATTTATGGGTGATGGGCATGGGCATTTTTTCCTTGTTTTCCGACATTTCCCTTTTGATGTTTCCTACACTCCCCTTGGACATGGCTCCACCCAATTTTTTAAATTCTTCTACTATCTTTTGTTGAGTCCACCCTTCCTTAATGAGTAAATATACTCCTATTTTTTCGTTTCTTTGTGCTCTTTTAAATAGGAATCCCCCTCTTTCCCCTACTTCATCCATCATAAACAACACATCTGCCTTTTTCTTTATGTATTTTTCTTCATTAACAGCCCAAATCCCAAAAAATCTCCCAATAAAAAAAGACTTGACCCTATAAGAATAGGTTTTTTTCCCTTTGAGATAAAGGCTTTTTAAATCTCTTTGGTTGTAGCCAACCCATCGATGATCATTTTCCCCTCTTTCGTAGACATGAAAGAGGCATCTTGCTCTACTTAAGACAGCATACCTTCCAAGTTCAAAGATTGTTGGGATAATGACAATAACAAAAAGGTTTTTTTGACGCATCTGCATCATCATGCTCTTTAAAAGCCTCCCAATTCTAGTAATAGACTCGCTTGCTGCTAATCCTGTTACGGCCTCATCATAAATAATACATTGTCCCTTAGAAGCTTTAATAATAGCGTTCTTAAATTCATCTGCAGTCATACAAACCCTATCCAACTCTAATGTTGGATCTACATATTTTCCAAATTGTTGTGCTAATGTTGATTTTCCAGACCCTTCATATCCATCAATAATCATTACATAGTCCTTATCTCTTTTATTAATCCTCTTTTTTATTTTTTCTAAATGTCCTATTGCTTTTTTATCAATATGATAAGATAAAAAATCTCTCTTTCCATTTGGATCTGGAATTGGGCTTCCAGAATTATCTAAAATTTGTACCATTAATCCATATAATCACTAGCATCATCTCCATAAGCTTTTCCTAATCCTAGGATATTTTGAAGCATTTGAAGAAAGGATGCTTTTTCTAATAAAACTTTTTTTTGTTTAGCGAATTTTTTTAAAGTTTCTTGGGTAGGAGGAGCAAAACCTTTAATAGAAATCCCATCTTGCAAAGTTCCAGCCTCGCTTAAATCTTTTTCAATTTTATAGTAATCAAGTATATATTTTTTATAATTTTCTTTTGTTAAATCTTTCTCCCCTCCGATAATAATCCACCTACAATCTAGATCACTATTAGCAGAAAGAAATTTTCCAGCTCTGAAATGTCTAAAGAAATCTTTTAATAATTCATTAAGAGTGATATTAAGAAGCATAGCAGAATTAATTTTTGAGGTTTTGATTTCTTCAAGGTATCCTTCGTACTCTTCTTCCATTTCTTCTTATATCATCCTCCCCCTTCTATTTTTGAATTTTGATTATATAAATAGCGCTCTGAGAAAGAGGAGATAAGGAAATTCCAAGAAATGTGAGCGCTATTTAAATATTAAATTTTTAATCCTTTCTTTATGGAAAGATTTTCTTGTCTTGGTTGGGGGGGAAGAATGAAAAAATGTTAGGAAACCTTATAGGATCATTTATTGTGGTTGTGGTTGGTACTTCTCTTGCTCCAACAGTTGCACAGAATGTTGGTCTTGCACAAGCTGATGGAAACATTACAGGAGCATCAGATACTCTACTTGGATTAACCACACTATTCTATTGTTTAGCAATTGCTACATCTTCTATGGCCTCAGCAGCTATTGGATTGAGAAATGCAGGATGGATGTAAATTGTTAAGGAAAAGAGAATGGTCTATTTAATTAATACCTTTGAATGGGGGATTTTCCTAGTATGAAAGAAAAGAAATCCTCTTTTTTTCTTTTTGTTTTAGTTTTAACTCTTTCTTTTAGTTTTATTTCTGCTTGGAATTTTGAACAAGGAGGGGTAACTATAAGCACGTGGTCTGGGAATCTAACCAATGTTTCACAGATGCAGGATGTTGATACTGATGGTGCAACAGATGGACAAGCCTTTGTGTGGAATGCAACAACAGGTCATTGGGAAGCAGAAACAATTTCTGGAATAACAGACACATTCGAAGCAAATTATTCTGATTATTTAATCATTAGGGCTTATGCTTTAAATGACTCTTTCTGGACTTTAAACTATAGCACTTTTTTGGATGTTGCTTCTTGGAATGACACAGGATTGATTCAAGATTGGAATTCTTCTGGACTAATTGCAAATTGGAGTTTAGTCATAGGAAGTTTAGAAGAAACGTTGTGGAACGCGAACTATTCTGATTATTTAATAATTAGAAGTTATGCCTTAAATGATTCTCTTTGGTCTAGTAATTTTTCTGATTATTTGATTATAAGAAATTATGCTTTGAACGATAGTTTATGGACAGGGAATTATTCCAACTTCTCAACAATTTATGCCTATGCAATCAATGATACAGATTTTAATGCTTCTGGATTGATTATAGACTGGAATGCTAGTAGTTTAATTGCAAATTGGACCTTAGTTATAGGAGAGAGCATAACTTGGGCCGAAGTTGTAAATGGTACAATGATGTTAGCTTCAGATTGGAATTCCACCAACATAAGTTATGACAATGTCTTCACAAATTGGACAACTTACAATACAACTTGGTCAAGTGGAATCACTTGGGCAGAGGTTATAAATGGAACTATGATGCCTTATTCTGCTTGGAACTCTACAAACATTAGTTATGATAACACTTACACTAACTTCACAACCTATAACACAACTTGGGCTACAGATACCCAAGTGACTACCAATTGTTCAGAGGGCAATTTTATCGAGGGAATTTATGGTTCAGATGTTTATTGTGATTCTCCCGCAGGAAGCGGGGATATAACTATGGTTTATCCAAATGACACTTATATTCTATCAAACAACACAGCGAGTGGGGATGTTTATTTGTGGTTTAATACTTCTAAGACCTCAGATTTTATAACATGGGCTATTGCTACTAATGGGACACTAATGCCACAATCAAATTGGAATGCAACCAATACAAGTTATGTTACTTATACTAATCTTTCAAATTCAAATGTAAATCGTTCAGACCATTGGGATGATTATGATTCTGTAAACGCAACTCACTTTGAGGATGTTGGGGGTGTTATGACCATTGTTCTTTCATGGTTTTCTGACCAGTTTGATGTTTACTTTGGGGCAAAGGATACAGATGATTTGACAGAAGGTTCAAGTAATCTTTATGATAATCAAAGCTGGAATCAAACTAGAACCTATGGGAATTTAACTTTAACGAGTGGAAATTTAACAGCAGATTATGTTTTTGGAAATGGAAGTCAATTAACAGATCTCCCTTCAGGTGGAAATCCATTTGATCAAGATTTAAATACAACAGATAATGTAAAGTTTGCTAATTTTAATGTTTCAGAATCTTTTACTTCTGTGGGTTTTGGTTCTATGGATGGGAATAATGTAATGAACATCGTTAGTCTTGGTTCTTATGCTGGTTATGATAATCTAGGGAGCAAAAGTGTTTTAATAGGAGAAGAAGCTGGTTTTGAGAATGAAGGAAATAACTCTATTTTTTTAGGTTATAATAGTGGGGAAGCTAATACTGGAAATAATTGTGTTGGGATAGGTTACCAAGCAGGGAAGTCTAATAGTTTAGATAACCAGTTTATATTAAAACAAACCAATGTTAATGCTATGCCTCTTATTCAAGGAAATTTTTCATCTGGATATGTTGGAATAAATACAACAACCCCCCAAAACTTTCTTAATGTTGTAGGTGATGCAAATATAACAGGTTTAATATATGGTAATGGTTCGCAATTAACAAATGTCCCAGTGGATTGGTCTGGTGTTGATAACGGGACTTTTAGATATGAGTCATGGGATAATTTTACAGGAATCCCCCACGCAACACCGAGCGATGGAGACACAACACATTTTTCTTTGGCAGATGAAATCTATGATTGGGTTGTTGGGTTGGCTTATGTAACTTGGGCAAATGTTGTAAATGGAACTATGGCTACATGGTCTCAAGCAATGAATGGAACTTTATTACAGACAGCTCAGCAAACAAACCTAACAGAAGATGATGTTGAAGCATATATTTTTGACACAGACAATACCGCTAATCTTCAAATGGAACAATATAATGTTACAAATCTTTCTTATTCAACTTTTTGTAATGGGGCGAATTGCTGGAAGATGTATGTAAATTCAAGCGACTGGTTCATAATTGAGGAAATTTAAATGGAAACAAAAACAAAACTCATTATTGGGGGGGTTTTTTTATTAACTTTAATAGCAATAGCAGGGGCTATATGGATAAAAGGACAAACTTCCAAAGAGGAAATCAATTCTGGGTTTGTCAGTGCTGGAACATACCATATTGGTCAACCACCTCCAAACAACCCACATTTCAACATCTCACTAGAAGAAAATGTTTCTTATGAATTTACTCACGGAAACAAGCAGATAAAAATAGGAAAAGCCAATACAACTCGAAGTGGAATTGAGATTTATAAATGGGGAGAATCAAGTATGAAAATAGTTCTCCCTCAACTAGTTTTGGACAATATGTATGAAACTCCAGAAGGAGCCATTATAGTTAATCATTCCAATTTTGATGCAATTTTTTATATGATAAATAACAAGAGTTTTGAATGGGAGGTTGTCTTAAAGAGCAGACCAGCACAGAACAGCATAGACTTTCCAGTAATTTTATCAAATTTAGATTGCACAAAACAACTTCCTTTAGACGAGGAAATGCAAGGATATAATTATTCCTTCTGCAACGCAACTCATTGCTTTCTTGAGGGAGAGAATTTAACAAGACCAGAAAGGGTTGTTAATTCCTATGCTTGTTATCACACAAATAAATCTGGAAATGAATATGAAATAGGAAAAGCCCTTCATATTTACAGAATAAAGGTAATAGATTCGCTTGGGGATAGTATCTGGGGGGAGATGGATATTTCAGGAGGAACTATGGAAATAACTCTTGACAGAACTTGGCTTAGGAATGCTGAATATCCAGTAACCATAGACCCTATCTTTGGTTATGACACCATTGGAGGTTCTAATCAGGCACTTACTTCAAATACTCTTTGCTCAAGGTTTGATGCTCCAGAAGATGGGACAGTTACTCAGGTTGTCTGGTATCATAATGACGCATGGAACAAGGAAAATCTTAATCTTGGATATTATACCCACGATAGTGGTGAAGATTTGCCTTATCAAGTTGTAGCAACGAGTGGGCGGGGGGATTTAACATTAGGAGATGGACAGTGGTATTGGTTTAATCAATCTGTTTCTGGAAGCATATCTAATGGAGTGACTTATTGGCTTTGTGGTTTTGGAACAGCTAGGGCTGATAACCAATATGACACAAGCGGAGGATATAGAACTGTGAGAGCACAATCTGTTGAGTTTGAAGACCCGTGGGTGACAACAACGAGTGCATATAATAATAGAATTGTGAGCATTTACGCAAATTATACAACAGGAGCTGGTGGAGATTGTTGGATTATTTCAGCAGGAAAGTTGGCTATTCCCCCAACTTGTAAATATCAATTAAATGTAGGGAATGGGACAGCACCAGCATAAGATGAAAAAATTACTTCTTCCTTTAATTTTTGTCTTTTTGATTAGTTTAGGTTTCTTGGTGGGAGCAGAGGTAAATCCATGTGGAAATGATGATAGCTTCTTAGGAACTGGAAGGCAGAACCAAAACATAACTTTAAAACAAATTTGTGATGATTGCACTTATGTAAATTTAACAGGAATTAAATATCCCAATCAAGAACTAGATCTTCTAAATGTAGAAATGACACAAAGTGGTGTTAACTTTTACTATACTTTTACAAACACCTCTCAATTAGAGTGTTACTCATATCAGGTTTGCGGAGATAAAGATGGGGGTTTTGAATGTGAAACAATCTGGTTCAAGATAACCCCTTCTGGATTTACGAGCACTTTTCCTTTCTTTATAATTTTTATAATTATAATCGTATTGATTTTTATAATGGGGGTGAGACTCGAAAATAACTGGATGATGATGTTTGGATCAATTCTAATTCTACTACTTGGTTTCTTCGTCATTAGAAATGGTATTGACATAATTAAAGACTCAACTATTACTTGGGCAATAGGACTAATCCTTTGGGCAATAGGGATTGTTTCTATGTTCCTTTCAGTAGAGGAAGCACTAAAACAATGGAGGTAAGATGACAGAAGAAGAAAAGAAAAAAGTTAAGGAAAAGTATTCTCTTGGGAAGGTTATCACTGGCACTGCTCCAGCAATTCTCAAGGATGGGAAGGCCATAACCGAACAAGAGGTTCTCATAGAACTCCTTAACAAACTCGACAAAATTGAAAAAGCGGTTGCTTAAGATGATTGATATAATTTTCCATCATGCAAATGAAGTTGTGATAGTTCAGATTAGAAGGAATCAAGTTCTCTTTGGAACAACCACTTATGGAACAAAAATGGCTGATATAAGCGGACTAAAATTAGATTTCCACGGAACAATAAAAGAGTTTCCAGATTTAGAGGGGGATATAGAATGGAGAGAAAAAGCAATAGAGAGATTCAAATCACATATAAAGCAATTAGATACTGAAGACCAGATTGCTGATTATATAATCTATGAATTAAGAAACAAAGGATATTCACCAAAATTAAAACAAAAACACGGATTTAGACCTATTAAAATAAGCTAAGATGAAAAATGGTTTCACTAGATTCAATACTCTCCAGCAGCCTGATTGCATGGATTATTTTGGCTATAATTGGAATAAATCTTTATTTAAAAAAAACAGGGAAAACTTTTGTTGAAATGGTAAAAGAGATTCTTGGTTTTTTTAAAGGGTTACAAGAAGAAGAATGACAGAAGAAGAAATACCTCTAACGCCAGAAGAAAAAAAAGCACTTAGTGAATATCTTGGGTTTGGGGTTCCCCTTCCAGAAGAAAAACATAGCGCACATAGTTTTTTGTATAGGGTTGCGACTGCAGATGACACCACAAAAGTAGGAAATCTCAAAGAAGAAGAAGTTGGGGAGCCAAAAATTACCCTTAGAGGAGTCAAGGAGCTTGCCTTAATCTCTGATAAAATCATTGGGTTAGATGTTTTTAAGGATTATTTTAATCAAAAGGGAGAAATAATTACATCCACTAGCCTATCAAAAGATGCAAAATTAATTAATCTGGCTGTAATACAAAGAAGACAAATAGAGGATTTATCAAAATCAGAAAGAAAAATAAATAAGGGGTGGTTCAAACCAAAAAGCAAAGAGCCTCCCCTAGAAGGTGTATGAAAGGAGGTCAAATGGAAGGAGATTCAACTTTAAGAGATGAAATCAAACAATTAACAAAAACCCTAGATGGTCTTTTGGACTCTGGGAGAGTAAAGGGTTTTAAACCCCCAAAAAAAATTAACAATAGAGATTTAAAAAAGAATTATATCCTAGCCATTATTATTGGAGAGAATAGAGAAATAAAGTTTATGAAGCTGCCAATCTCAGAGGGAACGATGGTTTTGGAGAAAGCTCCTAGACTAGCCACAGCAGATTATATGCTTTCTTACAAAGGAAAGCCAGCATTAATTCTTCCAGAGTGGAGCACTAAACCTTTTTCACCTGAAGAAAATTATGAGGAATCAGCAAAAAATAATATGCTTGCTGCTGGATATAAATTATTACTTAATAGGATGGAACTAGGGAACATAAAAACCAAGAGAGGCTTATCGGGCGCGATGATTTTTGCTATTGTTATCGGATTAATCGTTGTGGGTTATTTATTAATAGCTTAGATGGGAACAATTAACTATTACAGAACTGGAGAAATCATAGAGATTATAATTCGTGATTTTAGCGGAGCAAAGATAGAAACCCTTAAATGTACCCTTGGAGAAAAGAAAAAATATGCCAAGATTCTCAATTACTTAAAAGAAAAATATGGGTTCGAACCAGAAGTAAGTAAAAGTGATTTTGATGAAGAGATGAGTTATTGGGAGTGAGCGCTATTTATATATGTCCATATATAAGATTATTTTATGACCGAAATTAAGAAAGTTAGTAGAATGGGAAAACAAAAAGTAATTATTGTTCCCACTAAATCTAAAATTGATTTTGGAGATTTTGTTGTATTTAATAAATTAAATAAAAAGGATTTAAAGGATTACCTAAAATAAAATGCCCACGATTGAAGAAGTAAGACAACAAGCACAAGAAGCAAGAGACCTTGTGGAACAAAAGAAATCAGAAACTAGGGCAGTTGAAGCAAAGTTGCAAGAGGCAGAAAGAAGCCTCCCAACCACCACCTCTCAGAGGGCTTTAAGACAAACATTTTCAGGAATTGCTGGATTGAGAAAAAGACAGGCAATTGAAGATATTAGAAAGCAAATAGGTCAAAGGAAACAAATGGTCTCTGAGTTCAGGGGGGACCTCTCTTCTTATGAGCAAGAAGTTGCTGGAGTTGAATCCCAGATACGAGAATATGAAGCTGAACAATCAGCATATCAACAAGCCCAACAATTAATTGACGATAATATGTGGGGGTGGTATTTAGTTCATGGCGAGGATGAAAGGGTCAGAGCCTATTTAGAGGCCTATCAACAACAAGTAGATTTACAACAATTAAACCAAGAAAGACTAGAACAAGCTATTGAAGCCTATAATACAGGGGTTCCATTAGAAACTGCTTTCAGAGGGATGAATGTGGATTATCTATTAAGAAAAGGAATCTTAAGATTCGAGGAACCAACAGACACCCAATTACAACAAGCTAAGCAAGAGTTTAGCTTTATGACAAGCCCGAAACAAAATGTTCTCCCTTTCTTTGAGGTTACTAAAGAATTGCCAAGAACAGAGAAAACAAAGAGTCTTTTTCCTTTTACTAGTTTTGGTGTCTTCCCTTTGGTTTCAGCAAAAAATTTAAGTAGCCAAGCACCTTCTGTTTTACATGAGCCTAATGTATCTTTTGGGAGCGATCGTAGGGACTATCAAGGGGTTCTTAGCTCTATATGGTCTCGAGCTTCTAATATTTTTGGTACTCCTTCTGATATTCAGAAAGGTGAGGAAGATTATTTTAAAAAAATCACAGGAACAGAATCCTACCAAAAAGGAATAGGTGTTATCAAAGCTTCAGAACCTTCAGGGCAAGCTACAGGAATTATAAGATACCCAACCCCAACAGAATTCTCCAAAATTCAACAAGCCCAACAAAAAGGGGCCCTCTCTGAATTGCCCCCAATCAAATTTCTAGAAGGAAGATATAAATGGCAACAAAAGATATTTACCCCCCCTCCTAAAGAAGCGGATTATCTTCAAAAAGTTCAGGCAGCCTCTTTTAAGGATTTATACAAACAAAGAGATATTCCCGCAATTGTTTCCAAATCCTTTGGTGAAGCAGGAAAACAAATCGTGGGAGCAGAAGAAATACAAAGGACAACTTACTTTAAAGGAACCCCAATTGGAACTCCTCTTTCTCAACCACTCAAATCTCAAATAGGAATGGGGGTCGGATTAATTGGAATGGGTGCTTTTTTCCAACCAGCATTTGGACTTGGAGCTGCTGGTAAGACAAAAGGAAAACAAACAATCCAAAAGCAGATCACAAAAACACGATTTGAACAATTAGAAGACTTTGTTGCCAAAGTAGAAAAAGATTTGATTATGAAAGGAAACGCTAAAGAACAATTAAAATACCTTAAAAATATCAAAGAAAAATATTTCAGCACACCAGAAAAAGAAAAAGAGTGGAAACTTTTAATTGAACATCTAGAGGAAAAGAGAATTATCCATTTTAGAGAATATACCCTTATTAATGATGATACGGGCCAGATAGACAAGATTACAGAGCTTACTATAGATACTCCAACCCAAATGCCTCAAGCTGGAAAGGTTGTTGGCGCTACAACTCTAGAATTTAAAGAACAAGAGAAAGCTGGGATAACTATGAGGGTTAAAGAGCCCAAACAAGAAACAACCCAAATCTCAAAAAATATCCTTTCTTTGGATGCCAAGCAACTTCCGAGAGAAAAACTAAGCATGAAACAAAGGGTTTCACAAAAAAGTGAATCAGCTTGGAAACTCCTTACTGGACTAAAAGCCATACAACAACAAAAGTCGATTCAAAAAGTAACGCAAAAAACTTCTCAAAGAACAGCCCAAGCAACCGCACTTTCCTTATCCTCTTTATTGGGACTAAGAAGTGTCCAAGCCCAAAAAACAACCCCAAGAATAAGGCAGCCTCAAAAATCAATTCAAAAAGTAACACAAAAAACCCCAATCAAATTTTGGTTTCCTGAATTGCTTGGAAAAGCAAAGAAACAAAAATCAAGAAAGGAAAAAATTCTCCAAGATGCTTTTGATGTGTTCATCCGAAGAAAAGGAAAGGATATTCCAACAAAAAGATTTAAAACACAAAAGGAGGCGGAGAAATTCCTCTTTGGAAGTTTAGAGCAAGGAATTGCTGCTTCTGGATTCATATTGAAAGGAGGGAAACCAATTCATCTTAGTCTTCTTAGAGAAAAATTCAGACCAAGCAAAGTTGCTCCATTCAGGGTTGTTGAAAAGAGGAGATATAGATTAGATCAACCCGGTGAAATCTGGGGCATACAACAACCAATAAAAAAACCAAAAAAAACAAAGAGATCAAAAAAAAAGGAGGCGAAACTTAGATGGTGGTAAACAAAAATGGAATGGTTTTCTTCTTCACCTTTATGCTCGGAATTTCTATAATTGTTCTAGGCATTGCTTTGGCATCCCCAGCGAAAGAAGTTATAGATAACGCAAGAAGCGAACTTTCTTGTAATTCCCCTTCAACTGATTGGGATGAGGCAACTTGTTATTTCTTAGATATTCAAAAATTTTACCTAATAGGGGGAATACTTCTTATAGGAGTAGCTATACTCGGCGCTAGGAGGTTTATAACATGAATAAAAAAGGAGCGGTAGGGTTTGTAATCCTCACCGCAATTGTCTATTTTATGTTTGGTATGGTAACTTATCAATTCTTAAAACCAGATATTGCAATCCAAAGAGACGCCAGCCATATGAATTGTAGCGCTCCAGATACTTCTGGAGATAAAGTTATTTGTTTAATTTTAGATTCAGTGGTTATTTTGGTGGTAATAACTATTATTTCAGCAGCAGGAGGCATGATTACAAATAGGGCATTAAAATGAAAAAGCGACAAAAAAACAGCTTAATAGAAGCCTATAGGAGAAAGATTTTAGTCGGGGCAATGATAATGTTCATCTTTTTTTTAGGTTTTGTTTTAGCTGGAACAATCTCAGTTACTTTAGATAGTCCACAAATTAATTATACAACAAATTCTTCCTCAAATACCCTCCAATGTGGGTCTACAACAGATGCTTTATATTTTGTAAATTCTAGCCTCTATACAAATTATTCTGGGACATGGGAGATAAATCAAACAAATATAGCAACACCTCAACCAGCAGGAGAATACAGATTAGAGGGAACATCTGGAGTTGTAGTAGATAATATTGGATATTCAAACCTTACAAATTCTGGGGCCACTAGGGGAACCTCTGGAATTATAGGAAATAGTTTTAATTTTAGCACAGGAGATGATTTATCATATAACCAAACAGCTTTTAATTATTCTGATATATCAACACAACCAGTTACTTTAATTGTTTGGTTTAATCCAAGTAGTCTATCTGGAGAAAAGGTTTTAGCATGGAAAGGAAAAACAAATGGACAAGCAATATTTGAATTAATGCAAAAAGACGATAAATTAAGGGCTAGGAGCAATAGAAATTCTGGGACTACAGAAGTGCTTTGTACAACCACCATTTCAACTGGAAGCTGGTATATGGGAATTATAATTTCCAATTCAACAGGAATTTATTGTGGAACAAATGGCGTAATAGAGAACAGCACAACCAACTCTAATCCAATAGACCCTTATGTAGAGGCTAATTTCTCTATCGGAGCAGGTTCTTATGGAGCAACAACTTGGGGAAACTTTACTGGGGCTTTAGATGAAATTAGTGTATTTAATGTAAGTTTGAATTCCAGTCAATTATTAGAACTTTATAATTCAGGCAATGCAGCCAGACCGACAACAAATACTTTAAATTCAACTTTTTTATTTCCTTTTCCTATAATAAGTACATGGAATTGTGAGTTTTGTGACATTGAGGGGGATTGTGAATCAGCAACTTCCAATAGAACAGAACCATATGTCTTAGAAAATTCTAGAACATATAATACAACAACATACGAAACATCTTATGAAAATTTTATTATAAACGTAACCGCAAACTCAAGTTTAACTGATGTAAACCTGATTTATAACGGAACTTCATATGATACAAGTAAAAGTGGCTCAATTTATTCTACAACCCTCTCAGTACCAAATGTAAACACCCAAACAAATGTTACTTTCTATTGGAATTTCACTTATGCTGGACAATATTTTAGTTCAAATTCAAACAACCAAACAATAGAACCAATAGAATTTGGGTTGTGTAATGCTACATTAGATGTTCCATTCTGGAATATAACTTTCAAAGACGAATCTGATTCCTCAGACATAAATGCAACAATTAACTCAGCAACCTTTGAGTATTATTTTGGAAACAACACCCTCAATAAAACTCTAAGCTTCACAAATACCACAGCAAATGATTACTACACTTTTTGTTTTTCTGTGAATAGGACAATTTACATTGACGCACACATCCCTTATGCCTCTACTGGATACCCCCAAAGAATTTTTAATCCACCCACAACTGCTTTCACAAACTCCACCACAAACACCACCCTTTACTTAATTAGTACAGCAGAGGGAATATACGTAACTTTTCAAGTAATCAATACTGCAGATCAGCCACTCGAAGGGGTTTTAACAAACATTACAAGAAATATTGGAGGAACAGAAACCCTTGTTAGTTCAGGGGAAACTGGCGCAGATGGAGCAATTACTTATTGGCTAGACCCAGACAATGTATATACGGCAAATTTTTATCTCTCTCCTTATGACTTATACTCAGTAACTCAATTATTTACACAAACAACCTATACAATTACTTTAGGGGGAACAACAACCTCCACAATATATGATTATCATAGGGGGGTAGATTATTCGATAACCCCAATAAATAGTTATCTTTCCAATGGAACCTCATATAATTTCAACTTCACAATCAGTTCATCCTATTGGGCATTAGAGGAATATGGTTTTAATATCACAAATGAAAATAGGACATTATACGGAAACACTCTCGGAACAACCTCTAATGGAAGTACACTAAGTCTAACCTTAAACACAGGAACTAATGAAACATTTATTATGAACTATTATTGGACAATCAACTCCACAAACACAACTTCTGTGAGGAGCTGGAAAATTATAGACTTATCTGACGATTCTTTTAGCCTCGCTCATCTTGGAGAGGATTTTGACTCTTATGTTGACTCAGGTTTGTTTGGGCTAACCGACTTTGGAACAGGATTAATCCTTTTCTTTATAATCATAGCTGTGGTTGGGGTAACAAAAGTTAAATGGGGAATTTCAAATACTTCCTTTGGAATAGGACTAATCTTTGCCTTAGTTGCTTTATTTGATGTTTCATTAGGAATATTGCCAAACCCAATAAACGCAGTCGACCATTTCCCAACAATTATTATGGGAATTCTCTTTATTGGAGCAATGGCTAGGGAGGGATTAAGATGAATATAGAAGATTTTATGGTCCTTTCTGTGGGGTTAGTATTATTATTACAACTAGCTGGAATTCCAACAGGGGCAAACACTATCCTAAGTTGGATTGGGATAGATACCTCTGCTTCTGGAATTAGCCTGAGCTCTTTTCTTCTCACAATCGGAGCAATATTCGCTCTTGGAACAGGAGCAGGAATTGCTATTAGTTATTTCACAAAATCACCATCAGAATCGTGGGTAGTGGCTACTGGTCTTGCCCCATCAGTATTAACTTTGGTTGTATTAACTTTCGTTTCAATAATTAATTATACAAAAGAGATGGGATATGTTTATTATCTAACTTATTTAATTTTTGTCCCCCTCATCGCTGGTTTTGGGATTTCATTAGTTAGTTTTTGGAGGGGGTCTGGAAAATGAGCTTGATTGCCCCTCTTGACTTAGAAGAAATTTTCGTGACTAATGTTTCTGGAACCCCAGAAATTTTTAGTTTCTTAGCAATGGTTTTATTAGGGTTCTTCGTCGGTAAATACAAATTAAATAATTTAGAAGCACTTATACTTTTCGCACTTTTCACAATTATTATGTCCACATATTTACCGGGTCTTTATGTTATAGTGAATCTACTTGTAGGATTATTTATCTTTGGACACATGTCTAAGATAACAAAATGAAGCGCTATTTAAATAATAAAAAAAGTAAAAAGTAAGATGGGAGTTATACGAGATATTCTTAACAGAGCAAAGGAAAGAAGAAGAAAGGAAAGAGAGGGGGAGGAAAACGAAAGGATTTTTGGAAATATTCAAGAAAAGAAATTATCCCATTATGAAAGAGAAATGATAAAAATTCTTCAAAAAGAAAAAGAGCAAAACATAAGAGAAGCCCTTTATTGGGAAGAAAAAAGGAGACAAGCGGAGGAGAAGTGGAGGGCAAGACAAATGATGAAATTTAATCCAGAGTTTTTTAATGATGATATAATCTTAACTCAAAAAAAACTTTTTTTAGGGGGTCATTAATGAATACTAACTTTATTTGCTGGGAGGGGAGAGATTATGGAGGATAAATATATAGTTGGAATTGTTATAGCGGCTGTTGCTGTGCTTGTTGGGTTGGCTTTATGGCCGGCCTTTGCTGGAAATGTCGGAACTATGACCCAAACATCTAGTTCTGCTAATGTTTCTTACACTCTTCCGGCAAATGGATCAACTGCTGATTTAACGCCCTGTTATCAGGATAATACTTCTGCTGTGGTAATTTATAGTGATGCTGGCGACTACGTTCTCCCTTCAGCAAACTATTCTGTTGCTCAAGCAGCAGGAACTGATGGGTTTTTACACGCTAGGATTACATTAATAAATATAAACAGCACTTATGCCGAAACAGCGATGAATGTAAGTTGTTCATATGAGCCATTAGGGTATATAGAAGATTCTGGAAGCAGAGGCATTGTTGCATTAATAGCAATCTTCATGGCTTTATTAATAGCATTCGCGGCATTTCCAAATTTCAGAGAGAGCGTGTTGAATGTTTTTAAGAAATAAAAATGCCTACAACGAGGAATTTATTAGATCTTGCTAGAACTCTACAGACGACGGCTTTGGTGGGAGAAAATATCAAGGCCGTTAAAAGGAAAAAGAAAAATTTAGCTGAGCTTGGAGTTGAAAATATTATTGGAACAGAGTTAATAAAAATTCAGGCCCAATTATCCTCATATTTATAATCTCATTTGGGAGGGGAAACACAATGCCTAAAAAAAGAAAAAAAACAAAAAAGACTAGGAGAAAGAAAAAGAAGAGATAACTTGTATAAAAAGAAACTATATATTTATTTGTTTAGAGCTTTCGGTTAGGCTTCCATTTATGCAAACTAAAGATTTTAAAAATTTAAAATGGTCTCCTTGAGAACTAACTTCTGTTTTAATTAAAACCACAATAATGTCAGAATGTTGGTTTTCATTTAATAGTTCCGAATAAAAAAAATCTACTGCTAAGGGAGGCATGGAAGACCACTCTTTTATATAATTCAAAGCTTCTGTATTATTATCAAA
>CP070794.1:15964-19593 GCA_020343435.1 archaeon
AATATCAAAGCCATCACAATCTAAGGTAACATTCTCAGCTGAGATGTTCATGCAAGTATCATCTGACTGAACACTTTGATTTAATGTATAAACTTCATTTGCTGAGTTCAATTCAGCACAGGCGTCTATTTCTGGGTCTAAGGTATATGTTCCAACTGTTAAATTAAAACTACCACTTTGCCAAGAGGGGACTTGAAAATCAAATCTTATAGCAGATATTCCTTCATTAATTATTAAATTAGTTGGTGTTAATGTAAAATCTTCAAAATTTCTTCTTGTTGCATTATAAATCAAAACCGGATATGTATAAACACAAAGACTTAAATTACTCTCATTTAAATAACAAAAATCTTCTGTGCTTTCATTATTATCATCACATTCAGAATTTTCAAAACACTTAATTTCAGTATAATTTGTTGTATAATTATATATTGGTTCATACCAATAGCTAAATTGGGTTGTATTATAAATAATCAAATTTCTACTTGGGATATTAATTGCACTAGTTATTGTTGCTTTTGGAACTACTATGTTTTGATAATCATTATCTATTTCAAGTATAGATGTACAATTTTTCCATTCATTATCAATAGCATCGCATTTAATTTTTGCTTTAGAAGTTAAATTAAAATCACCATCATGAAAAGTAGAGTATTTATATCCATAAATTATAGTTTCATTTCCAAGTGGATCACTAATAATAACTCTCCACCAATCACTTTTTTGTTCTTCTAGTTCTGTTTGAAAATAGTAATTAGTAGGAGGAAGAGTCCTTTGAGGACTGAATACTATATAAGATTTCTCTATTGTATTATCAGCACTTTCAATAAACCATGATATTTTATTATAAGTATTATTAACCTCTTCTATTGTTCCATTATTAGAATTAGTTACTTGCCATTCTTTATTATAATAATCTGAAAATGTTATATTTTGCAGAGTTCCTTCAAACTCTGCTGTTATTATCATATTAACATTAGTTATAGGTGGAGCTTTATGTTTACCACATTTATGACAATCTAGATCTCTATCAAATTCTATACTTATATTCTCTAAACTAATATTGATTTCTCCAGATCCATTATCAGTATTATTCAATATATCTGATCCATTTATACTTAATATACTTAAATTACCTGCATTAACCAAGAATAGAGTAAGTAAGATAGCTAATATTAGGATTAAAATGGTTCTTTTAATCTTCCATCTTTTATTACTCTTTATCATCTCTATTTTTATATTTTTAATTTAAGTAATGCCTCTATAAATTATACATTTCAAACTAACTAAATTACTCCTTTTTACATCTGTAATTAAGCTTTTTTTGTTTAAAAATATTGCTAAAATTCCCCAATTATATATTATTAATAAGAACCCTATAAGCTTCAGAAAAAGTTTCTCTTATGCAAAATTCTCCTTTTCTAGATCCCACTGTTAAATAAACATATGGTTCTTGTCTTTTACTCTTATCTCTTGCTCTATTACCTGGAATAAACACTGCTCTTAATTTCCTTCCTCTTTTGATTAAAGTATCTAGACACATCTCATCATCTTCTCTTATAGATCTTGGTAAATCTTCATAAGGAAACATTAACCAAGGAACTTCAAATCTTGGAGCACCCCCTCTTAAACTTCTTGTTGAATATCTTTTAGAAACATTTGTTATAGCCTCACTGACTGTTGTTCCTACACCAAGTGCCTATGTAGACCCTTCTGTACTTACCAGGCTTGCTACAAACCTATTTCTATTATTCCATCCTACTACAAGTTCTGCTTCATTACTCCTTAATGCTCCCTCAATTCCAATAGCACTTTTAGCAGCCTGGAATTCAAATGGAAGTTTTCCTGGAACAAGCCCAAATGCATTAGCAACATCTTCTGAGATTACTCCTCTTGGAACAGGGATTGGTTTCCAAGGTTTTTTCATTACTAGGCTTTTCCCTTCCATTCAATATCTAAATGTACCCTCTTTTTAAGAATTATTGTTCTAGAAACTCTTGAATTGTTTCATTAATTCCTTTTTCTAGAGATGCTCTTGTTTCTGGTGCTGAACTCCCCCATTGGTCCCACAAATGAGTACCAGGAATGATTGTCCACCCTTCTTTTAAAATTGGCTCTCTAGTTCTAATATCATAGAATCTTGGTATTGCTACAAAATTATCTGTTTTTTCAAAATATCCCATTGGAGAAATATAAGTTACTGAACCAACAACTTCATGATTTTGATTATCATAACCTACTATCTTAACCCTTCCACAAGTTCTTTCTCTGTTAGGGCACATGGTTTCTATTTTTCCAATATATGGTATTTCTTTCATTTTAGTACTCAGAATTCAGTTCTGAGGCTGTTCACCCCCAAATGGGCCCGGCAGGTCTCGAACCTGCAACCCCTAGCTTAGAAGGCTAGTGCTCTATCCAATTGAGCTACGGGCCCATAGGTTAAAGATCCATCTCTTGTTTTTAAAAGTTTTTAAATTTACTAATTCTTGTTATTTAATGATAGATTCACATTGTCATGTAGAACAGAAAGAATACAAGGATCAGTTAGATTCTCTTATTTTAAAATGGAAAAAAGTACTAAAATGTGTTGTTTCTAGTTCAGCTCATCCAAGAGATATGGAAGGAACTTTGAGTATTTATAAAAAATACAAATCTTTTGTTCATATCTCCATAGGATTTCATCCAGAGTTTATTAAAGAGATAAATGAAAAAGATATTCAAAAAACAATTGATTTTATTAAAAAACATAAAGGAATCATCAAAGCTGTTGGAGAAATAGGATTAGATTATCACTGGATTAAAGAACCAGAATTTAGAGAAAAACAAAAAGAATTGTTCGTTAAGTTATTAGATTTAGCTAAAGAATTAGATAAACCAGTTGTAATTCATTGTTGGGATGCTGCTGAAGATACTATCAGAATTCTAGAAGAAAAAGGAATGAAAAAAGTATTAATGCATTTATTTCAAGATAGAAAGTTTTTATCTAAAGTTATAGAAAATAACTGGTATGTTTCTATTGGTCCTTTAATTTCAAGATCTAAAGATATTAAAAAAATAGCAAGAGACGTTCCTTTGAATAGAATTCTTTTAGAAACAGATTCTCCATGGTTTAAACAAGAAGGACAAGAATATGGGGAACCAATTAATGTTAAGATTGCTCTGAAAAAAGTAGCTGAAGTTAAGAAATTATCTGAGCAAGAAGTTGAAAAACAAACAGATTTAAATGCTAAAGAGTTTTTTAATTTATAATGGGATTTAATAAATGGGCAAATTCAAAAGTGAAAAAATTGAAGTGGAGCCATGTACAATGGATCAAGTTAAGTGTTGCTGCTTTTATTTTAATGGTAGCAAAGTTATGGCCAGGAATACTTGCCTTAGATTGGTATTGGTATTTAGTGATTGCTATAGTGGCTGCAATATTTCCCATATCTAAAGTATTTAGGAAATAAGAAAAAATGAATGCAATACAAATTATAATTCCAATTATAATAGCAATCTTAGGTTATCCTGTTGGTTTAATCATTGCTAAACATACTAAAGAAGAATTGAAACCAGGAAGAAAGTATTTTAAATTAATCATGTTAGGTTCTGCGATTATAATTATTTTAAGTTTAATCTTTAGTTCTGGT
>CP070794.1:19693-78301 GCA_020343435.1 archaeon
ATTATTAGCAGATTTCA
The DNA here is from genome assembly GCA_020343435.1 of archaeon. GTDB lineage: Archaea > Nanobdellota > Nanobdellia > Pacearchaeales > UBA284. The sequence goes on from CP070794.1 coordinate 19,711, forward strand.
TAATTTCTATAGTTATTACTTTAGTAAATTTTAATAGTTTCTTCAATAATCAGAGTTATTATGCTCCATGGGTTATTGTTTCTACAGTAGTCGTAATGGCTGTAATATTGGTTCTTTCTATTTTTTCATTATCTAAACGTTAGTTAATCCTTTGTCTTACATTTCTTCTAAAGTATCTATTCCCAGTAGTTTTAATGCGTTTCTCAATGTTTCTCTTGTAGCTTTTACTATTGCTAATCTCTGAGATTCTTCTTTACTTCCGATTACAGGACATGAATGATAGAATTCATTAAAAATAGATGCTAATTCATAAGAGTAGTTAGCTATTAGGTTTGGAGCAAATTGTTGATGAGCTTTTTCCACAACTTCTGAAAACTCCCCAATTTTTTTAATCATTTTTATCTCTTCTTCTTTTAGATTCTTAATTCTTGTAGCCCCCACTTTTTTCTTAACTTTTCTTAGTATCGAAGATGCTCTTGCATAACTATAAAGCAAATAGGGACCAGTATCCCCTTCAAATCTCAATGCTTCATCTAAATCAAAGATTATAGATCTATTATTATCATTTTTTAACATAGAGTATTTGATAGCTGCTATTGCTATTCTTCTTGGATTTCCTTTTGTACCCCTTTTTCTTACCTCTTGTTTAGCTTTTTCATAAACTTTATCTAAGAAATCTTCTAAAAGAACAACATCTCCTTTTCTTGTTGACATTTTTCCTACATGTTTCAACAAAACAAACGAATAATGTACAACTTTAGGATAATCTTTTTTCATTAAAATAAGAGCTTGTTTTAATTGTTCAAAATAAAGTTTCTGATCTTCTCCCAAGACTATAATGTTCTCTCCTTTTTTTATCTTTTCAAGAGTATATGCTAAATCTCTTAATATGTAAAGTCCAGTTCCATCACTTCTTGTTAAAACCAATACAGGGCATCTCATTTTTTTATCTAATCCTGTTCCTTTTTGATCTAGAATTAATCTCCCTTCTTCATCTTTAATTACTTTCCCTGTTTTTTGTAACTCTTTTATTATCTTTTTTGCTGGTTCTATATATGTAGATTCATAATCAAAATAATTAAACTTGATTCCTATATCTTTGAATATCTTTTTCTGACCACTAATTGCAGTTTTAACAATCCTATTGAATTTTGCAACTGTTTTCTTATCCCCTCTTTCAAATTTGTTTAGTAAATCAAATACTTTCCTTTCTAGTTTTGGATCATTCTTTACTTTTTTACTTATTTCAATATATTTTTTTAATAGGTTATTAAATCCATCTCTTTGTCTGAATACTAAAGCTAACATAGCTATTTGTTTACTTACATTATTAACATAATAATGGGTTTCAACATTATATCCTTGAAATTCTAAGATTCTTTTAATAGAATCACCAATCACAGAATTCCTTGCTCTCCCAACATGTGGAGAAGCATTAGGATTAACACTTGTATGTTCTAAAACTATCCTCTTTTTTCTTGGTTTTGGTTTGGTCAAGTTTTTTAGAATTGCTTCAGCAAATCCTTTTTTATCAATAAAAAAGTTGAGATATCCCCCAACATTTTCTACTTTTTCTATCCCTTTAGCTAATTTTATCTTATTTTTTATCTCTTTAGCTATTTCAACAGGACTTTTCTTTAGTTTTTTAGCTAGAATAAAGCAAGGAAAAGCATAATCTCCAAAATTTTGTTTAGGTTTCTCTAAAACAATTTCCTGTTTCTTCAAACTTGTAGATTTACTTATTAACTCTTTTATTTTATCTTCAAACATAAAAAGGACAAGGAAAGTAAATTTAAAAAAGTATCTGAGTTAAATTTAAATACTTAATCTAATTTCTAGAGATATGTTGGACATTAAATTAGAAAAGAGGCCTGCTGAGAGATGCACCATAATTGAAGGTTTTCCAGGATTCGGATTTGTCTCAACAATAGCTACAGAATTTTTAATCAAACATTTAGATGCCAAACCAATCGGAAAAATCACTAGCCAGAAATTAGATCCTGTTGCAGCTATCCATAAAAATGAGATTTTAAATCCTTTACAGATCTTTTACAGTAAGAAAAACAACATTGTTATTGTCCAAGCTTTAGTTCCTGTTGATGGGTTAGAATGGGAAATTGCTGAGACAGTTGCTGAGTTAGCTAAGAAAATTAAAGCTAAAGAAATAATTAGTTTGGAGGGGGTTTCCTCACAAACAGGAATTAAAAACCCACAAGTATTTTTTTATACTTCTTTAAAAGATAAAAGAAAACATATGGTTAATCTAAAATTACCACCATTAGAAGAGGGAATTATTGTGGGAGTTACAGGAGCTTTACTTATGAAAACAGGAGTTCCCTTATCATGTTTTTTTGTTGAAACGCACTCTAAATTACCAGATAATAATGGGGCTGCTAATTTAATAAAAACTTTAGATAATTATCTTGGTTTAAATGTGGATTATCATCCTTTAATTGAAAAAGCAAAAGAATTTGAATCTAAAATTAAGAACGTTCTTTCTCAACTTAATGCAACAAAAGATCAGAAACAACAAAAAGATTTAGCTTACATGGGTTGATCTGTTTCAACTTCTTCTTTAATCTCTCCCAAATGTTCTTTATCCTCTAAGTCTTCATCTACAATATCATTTATCTCTCTTTCTTTTTCTTTTAGATGTTTTCTTAATTGGAATGTTGAAGGTATGTCTATGATATATTTCCCTTCCTCAACTTTGTAAACTATTGGTCTTCTTTTAAGAATGTTAACTAAATCTAATTCAAATTTACCTGGTTTTTTAACCCTTATTGATTCTATATTTAATATTATTGGTTTTTCTATATCTTCCCCAACTATTTCATCCACATCCTTAACAATTTCTTCTCTTTCATGTCTCGTCAATTTTTCAGTTTCTTCCAAAGCTCTTGTATCTTGTTCTCTAAAGAAAAAGAAATAATGGGATCCACATGAACATCCTTTTAAGATCTCTTGAGCAGTACTTTCATATATCTTCCCGCATCTAACGCATCTATGTGCCATGATTTTTTAAGTTTGCAAAAATATATAAACATTTCTAGAGGAGAACATATATCTTAAGAGGAAATGGGAAGTAGAAAAACCAGGATTTTAATCACAGGATCCAATGGATTTATTGGAAGCAATCTAATAGACTTTCTTTTAACAAAAAATGTTTCTATTGTTTGCCTAAATGAACCAGGCACTAAACCTTATATTGGAGATAGAGAAGATCTGAAAAACGAGTATTGTTGTCTTACTAATAAGAAAAAGTTATCTGAATTATTTGAAAATCAAGATTTTGATTATGTTTATCATCTCGCTGCTTTGACAGTTTGTTTGGATTTGGATAAACTTTATAGAGTTAATACAACTGGAACAAAAAATATCTTTGAATTATGTTCTAATTTCAGAAAACTAAAACGTTTTTTATTTACTTCAAGTATTGCTGCTGTTGGCCCCTCAAATGATAAAGAGATATTAACAGAAATTTCTAAACCAAGACCAATAACAGAGTATGGCAAGAGTAAATTACTTGCTGAAAAGTATATATTATCTTCAAAAAAGAAAATCCCTTTTACTATTGTAAGATTACCTTTAGTTTATGGTCCAAGGAGCAGAGGAGGATTATATCCTCTTCTAAAATTTTCAAAAAAAGGTATTCAGCCTTCTTTTCCAGGAGGAGAAACTATTGTTGGTTATGTTAAAGATATCATTGAAGAAATGTTTAAAGCAGCAACTAGTCGTAAAAGCCTGAACAAAGTTTACTTTCTGGGTGAAAATAAGATTTATACCTTTAATGAAATGTTAGATATAAGCCAAGAGATCATGGGTAGAAAAATGATAAGGATAAAATTTCCGTATTCTCTTCTTTATTTTATTGCTTCTACTTTGGAGACTTATGCGAGGATTACAAATACAAGACCTCTTTTACCAAAAGACGATGTTTCTTCTTATCTAAAATATTCTAGTTGGAGATTTAGTGCTAGTAAAGCTAAAACAGATCTAAAATATAAAACAAAATATCCTTTTAGGGAAGGGATTAAACTTACTATAGATTGGTATTCCAAACAAAAGCTTATTTAATCCCTATTTTTTTAAGAATAATTCTAATTTTGTAGGATCTTTCTTAATTTCTTTAACTATTGTTGCTGGACCAATTACTGTAAAAGTGTCTCTTGTTCCAAAAAATGCATGTGCTAAACCTTCCCTCATTCCCTTAAAGAATCCTAAGTTCTTTGCTTGTGGTTTAAATGATGCTAACTCAATTCCTTTGAAACTCTTGCTTTTACTTATCTTTTTCATAGATTCTTGAATGAGATCTGTTTCTTCTTCCGGATTCAATTTTCCTTGTATTAATAAAATCTTATCTTTTCCAACCGCTTCAATTAGTTTCTTTACTCTTTTATAACTAGATAAATAAGCAATTTCCACATATGGTATAAACTGTAACGATAACCTCATTTTACCTCTTTTTTATCAAGTTGAATAATGATTCATAAAATTCCTCCATATTCTTTCCTTTTTTTGCAGATATTCCTACAACTTCATATTCTGGGAAAGCTGCTTCTACTTTTTTGATCTTTGCTCCTCTTAAATCTGTTTTATTTGCAACTATTAAAACAGGTATTTTTCTTGCAACTAAATTTCCAACTATTGTTATATTAACTTGAGTGTAAGGATTTTTGGAAGCATCAACAACTACAATAACAGCTTCCATATCATCCAACCATTTTATAGATTCTATAACTCCTTTTGTAGCTTCTCTTGCTCTTTTCTTAGCTTCTCTAACACTTAATCCAAAATGTAAGAAATCTTCATAATCTATTTTTGTTGCAATCCCTGGTGTATCTATTAATTTGAATTTTAGTTCTTTACCTTTATGTTTTACTATTACTTCTTCTTTAAATTGGACTTCTCTTGTTTCATGAGGAACTTTACTTACTTTTCCTAATTCTTCTCCTAACCAATCTTTTGATATCCTGTTTGCTAGAGTTGTTTTACCAGAATTTGGTGGTCCATAGAATCCTAATTTAATTTGTTTTCTTCCTCTGAAAATATTAGTAAATATTCTTTTTATTAAGTTAGGAATTACTTTTATCACCATTTTTATTTTAATTTATAATCAAAGCTATATAAGCTTTACTGTGTTTTCATTCAAATTTCTTGAGGATAAACTATAGCAGTGCATCCTTGGTTATCTGTATTAGTTATATTGCATTCATCTTTACATTTTATGTACCAAGGTTCTGTTCCCCATTCAGTTCTATGTTCTGTTCCTCCTGTTGATTGGAATTTCTTAGCCAAATACCAATCATCTATATCAAAACTGCAATCTTGCGATCTTTGATTAAATGCACAAATAGCATCCTCATTGGTTTTGATAATTAATCCTCCTTCTTTGTAGATTCTTGTTATTTGTGGGGCAGTTGTGTCTGGTTGGACATTGAAAGTGATGAAAGATTCTACAGAGTTACTATCCCTATCTACACATAGTAAGTCATACCTCAAGTTTGTTGATCCTGATGAAATTTCTAATGTTGTTTCATGTATTGTCTCACCAGTTGTTGTAAACTCTAGGTAATTTCCCCCTTCTTTGTAGAAACATGTTGCCCGGCCTCCACAACATCCTTCAGAGGTTTGTATCTCTAAAACAACTTCAGTAATCCCTTCGCAACCCCCCACAAAAGAACCATTTAATTTTGGAATTGTTGTTTCAGTTATAGTTAGGGGTTCCCCAGGATGTAAAACATATCCTATATCTGTTAAGTGATAATTTCCGTTAGAATCATTACACTTGAAATAGTAAAAATTAGTTATCAATCCATCAAAAGGGAGATTAGAATTACATTTAAATGTAGGAGGATTATTTGGACAATCCATAGAATTCACCATAGTATCATAGGAAATAAAAGGAGTTGTGCTCCATTTACATCCTTGCACTGGTTCATTTAATGTTAGGGTTACTTTAACTTCTTCTTTAGTTTTATCAATTGTAGATTCATTTACAGGATTAAAATTTCTTATAGTGGGAGGATCAAATTCTTCAGTGCTTGAGATAAATGTTATTTTAAATTCTCCCCCCTGGTTCTTATTTCCGTTTAAATCTTTACATCTAACATAAACAACAAATTCTGGAGTTAATGTTGTTAATTCTAAAGATAAAACATGATCCACACCATATCTTGTTGGATTTAATAGAGTTGGTCCGATGTTGTAATTCATCTCATCAAAGGATTGTGTTGGATAATAGTCCACCCTGCATTGCGCTTTTTCATTAGTTTTTATATTTAGGATTATTGTTTCAAATGGGTTGATCCCTTGCCCTCCCAGTCCTGTAATCTGTGCTCCTCCTCCTGGTGGACCTATTTGGAAACCTGTTTTGATATGTCCCTCAGTTCTTGGGATTATGTCTTCTATTTTTGGACTAGACAAATCCGAGGGGTCTGTCCAAAAACAAGTTCCTTCTGCACACTCTCCATCTTTATTCCTCTCACAAGCAAATCCACATGCTGCCCCGAGGTTTTTACATCTATATTCTGAACAAGGCCTTGTTGGATCTTCATCGCATAACTCACAATTTTCCCCTCCATCTGGCGGTTGCCATGGCAAACACTCGAATTTGTAAACTACTGTTTTTTGTTGTTTTTGGAGAAAGTAAACTATTAGAAATACAATCACAGCAACGGCCAAACCAACTCCTGCAGAACCGAGACCACTTACCCATCCCATAGATGCTAAAAAGTATCCAACTGCTGCTCCAGATCCTGCTCCCCATCCTGCTGCTTGTGCTATGTTTTCATTCACACCACATAATTTGAGGATTCCATATACAGCAAGACCTGCTGCAATTCCTATTGCGATAGCTATACCAAGACTCCCAAGGAAACCCCCCCAACTAAAGGATGAAGCGACAGTTGCTGACCCTCCAGTACTTGCTGTAGCAGTTCCTCCAGTCATCAGGGCCTTTCCACCTCCAGAAACATAAACCAATCCCATTTCATCGAAAAACAAAGCTGCAAGAACCACTGGAATTCCAAAAATAAAATCAAAAATCTTCCCAAAACCAAACACTATAGGGGTTGTAAATTCTCTTTTTTCTAAAGAATAGATATCATATATCTCTTCATTTTGAATTTCTTTAATTATTTTTTTGATTGCGAGATTTTCATTACCTATCTTATTAATGATATCTCTTTGATCTTCATTCTCAGAGATTCCTGCATAAAGTTCTACAAGGTCTACCTCTTCTTTTAATTCAACCTCTTCTTCTTGACATTCTCCATCCCCATTTAAATCTTCACATTCAGCGAAATATCTTAATTCATTAATCCCAGTATTTTTTAAGATATTTGTTATTGTTCCTTCTATTTTTTCTCCAGAGCTATATTCTTTCACTATATTCACTTTTAGTCCACAATCTCCAAGCGCAGAGCATCTCTTAGCCATTAACTCTAACCAAGCATTTTCTCTTATTTCCCATCCGGGACTTCCATAAGCACCACATTCACAATTTTCTGTGCAAAACCACTCATCATTTCCTTGGTATCTTCTTTTTTCAAGTTTAACAAAACAATCATAATTCCCGAGAAAACAAACAGGTTCGTATTGTTGTCCAGACTCTACTTCAAAATTCTGATACCCTGGAGAGTATTTTGGTAGACATTTTGGAAAATCTTTTTCACCATTTTCTCCACTAACATCATTTTGAAATCCTGCAAATTCTGATAATTTTTCTTTTTTAGCTTCTTCAGCGATTTTTCCTTCATTTTCTAAATTATTAATTAAGCTGTTTACTGTTTTATTTATCTCAGGATCATCTCCAAACCACCAGCATTGTCCATGTTTGGCATTTAGGCAATCTTCTTTTGTTTCTTTTTGGAAGCAATCATGATAGATGTTCCCATAACATTCTGCTTCTCTAAATATAGCTCCTCCAGCTTCCACAGTGGCGTCTAGACATATTTGTTGTCTGTAATCTGCACAGGGTTCTATATGTAGCTCTCCATCCCAACACAACCATTTCCAGTGTCTTGATCCTGGAATATCTATCCCAAATTTTCCAAGAACAGTTTTGGTTGTATCAAGATTTGGATCTTCTAAAAAATTTGTTAATTTTTGATCATAAACACAAATAGATTCCCCATTTTTCATATTTATACTTGTTGAATTTGGTAGTTTAACACTACACCCCCCTTCAGAACATTCTCCATTTATACAGCTTTGTCCTGTTTCTAGATAGTTACATTCATCTGCTACTCTGTTAGGGTTTCCACAAGAATCTATACAATAAACATCTGTTTTCCCCTCTATACAACCAATAGAATCACAAGAGGGGTTGCAGTTACAGTATTGTGTTAGATCGTGACAGAAGACGTCTTTGTAAAAGTTATCTGAAGCACATTCGCTTCCTTTAGTCCATTCACAGGTTCCTCCAGTGATGCAGCAACCTTCTTCAAAATCATAATTTAAGAGAGAACATTCTATTTCATTAACTGAAGGCATCCAAATTCCTTCTCCCACTAAACATTCTTGTTCATTCATTGTTTCATATCTTGTTGTCATATCACAACATCCAAGAGTACACATTGGAGTAGAACACATAGGATCGTCTCCTACCTCTCTCCCTCCTTTTTGTAAACAAACCCACCTGGCTGTTTGGACCTCGCATTTTCCATCTCCATCAAAGTAACAACAGATAGGTTCGCAAAATGTTGTTTGTTCACAGAGAGTTTCATCTTCCCAATCTCCTCCAAGAAGTCTACATTCTTCATCTCCAGTCATTCTACAAGCATCCCCAATTATTCCTTGACAACACCCCCAACTTTCTGCACTTGCTGTTGGAATGATATCAAAAAAAGAAACTATTTTATGAGGAAAGGAAGCTAGCACATTAAGAATATCATTTTGTTTTACTTTTCCTTCTTCAGTTATGGTGGGTTGTAACGAGCTTACTGCTATTGGTAAACTAAGTATTAACACAATCATAAAAATTGTTTCTAGTATCAGATCTATTTTTATCTTTTTTTTCATTTTATATTCCTGGTGATTGTACGTAGTTTCTTACTGCAAAAATGAACATATCTCCACTTATCTTTTTTCTTATAGTATATACCTTGCTTTCTGGAGCTCGAAATTTATCTATTGTAAATTCTGGATGTAATATCATATATGCAAGATGTTCAAAATCACTATAATGTATTTCATCCCATACTATATCTCTTGAAACTTCTATGAAATCGTACAGCGGCCAATCTAAATATATCTCTAAATTATCAAATCGTTTATAATCTTCTCCTTTACTTAATATTATCTCACAGTTTGTTGGAACATTCACTTTTCCTTCTGTTAGAATTATTGAAAAAGAGGGTATTGGACAAGTTGAGATTTCCCATCCTTTTTTTTCAGCATTTTTTTTGAAATTATCAATACAATTTCTTACAATATCTTCCCTTCTAACTTCTTCTGTTAACTGTTCTTCTACATATCTTTTTAAGAGAGGTTGTTGATTGTAACATGGTTTGTTATTCATATTAATATAGCATAGATATCCAAATGTCTTCCCATTGTATGTTAAGTTCAATTCAGGGACCTTAAGATAGCCTCCTTGTTCAGAAATAGTTTCTACTATTGGTTCTAATTCTAAGTTAATACAATCTGTAATATAGGCTTGTGGATCTGTTATCTCTTGTATTGGTTCATCAATTGGTTTTGAACTTGGAAGAATAACAAAAGCAAGAAGAGCTACAGCAACAATTATAACTGCTATGATTATAAATAATGTGGTCTGACCTCTTTTACTGTTAACCATATTTATTAGAGTTCTTCGTTGTTTAAAAAGTTTTTTAAATACGAGAATGTTTAATCAAATATGAAGATCAAAAGAGGTGGAATCCTGTTAATAATTCTAGTTATTTTAATGTTATCTTTTACTTTAGTTCAAGCTGATGAAGCTACGCAATTAAGAAGAGCTTATTCATGGTTGAGGAATAAGGCGTTGTCTACATGGACTACTTCAACAATTGAAGAACATGTTTTTTCTATTTTAGCTTTACAAGATAAACTAAGTTCAAGTCAAGTTAACACAGCTATTACTGCATTATTAGCTAAAAGCCAGGAAAATGGAACACACTGGAACAACAATGCTGTCCAATCAGCTTTAGCAAAGATAGCTTTAGATAGAACACAAGCAGATTCTACTAATGTTAGTCAATGGTTGCTAACTAAAAATGCTAGTTTTAGTGATTCTAGTCTTGAATGGTACCTACAATTGACACAGCCTTCTGGGAATTATGTTGAGTGTTATGTTAATTATGATAATTCAAATCATTTAATTAAAATAAGTAAAGAGGGAGTTATCCAACAAGTTCCTCCAGCATGTTTAACTAATTCAACTTACTGGTTTAGATTAACTCAAAATTGTATAGATAAAACCTTTGTAATAGAGTGTAATGATTCTATTAAAGCTAATTTCTTATTTAAACGAGGTTCTGATTGGTATGTTACTGGTCAACTAATCAGCGTAGGAATGCAACAAAACTTTAGCATTGGTGTTGAAAGTTATTGTATTACTGAAAATGGGGTTTGTAGCTATCAAGCAACTCTATGGACAGCTTATGCATTTCATTTAGCAGGAGCAGTTGAGATAGCAAATACTTTTGTTCCTTATTTAATAATAGAGGAGGATAATCCATCTTATCAAAACTATTTACCACAAGCTTTTCTTTATACTTTAACTTCAGCAGATACTTATGCAGATGAAATTGCAGAGCTACAAGGAAGTGATGGATACATCTCTTTATCTGGAGATAAGTATTATGATTCTTCTTTAGCTAAAATGACTGGTTCTGCTTACAAAGCTAATTTAACTTTGATGGAAGAGAAACTATTGTTTGAACAAAATCAAGCTGGTTACTGGCATGAACAGAATTCTCAGAGAGATACTGCAATGATCCTTTATTCCTTTTGGCCTTCTGAAAGTTGGATTTCACAATGTGAGAGTCAAGGATACAGATGTGTAAGTGATTGTAGTGCTGCTGGGGGAGATAGAGTTAGTTTATCTTGTGGTTCTTCTACTTTAGAATGTTGTAGTATTTCTTCAAGTTGTGAATCAAGATACGGAACATGCAAACCAAGTTGTTCTTCTGAGGAGACTAGAGTTAGTTATATCTGTAGATCTGGAATTTGTTGTAAAGATTATTCAAGATCTTTATGTGTTGCTGAGATTGGTGGAAGTATTTGTGGAACAAATCAGGAATGTACAGATTCTTCAGGAAATATTATAGGATTTGTTGATTCAAGTGATAGTAATAAATGCTGTAAAGGGACATGTACAACAAGACAGCAAACTTGTTCTGAACTTGGAGGAGAAATCTGTGATCCTATTGATCAGAAATCTTGTTCAGGAGGAAACTGGTTACCTGCATTAGAAATGTTTTGTTGCAGACAGGGATCATGTGTTCAAGCGCAATTAACTTGTTCTGCACAAGGAGGTGACATTTGCTCAGATGGCCAACTTTGTAAAGATGGAGTTTTTATTCCAACTATTGATACTAATAGTAGATCTTTATGTTGTATACAGGGGGGTAGATGTTTGAATCCTACTTGTGAATTTGAAGAATGTGATCCTGACGAAACATGTTCAGAAGACTCTTATGAAACAGGCGATGCTTTGAAATGTTGTGAAGGTTCTTGTTTAAGATCTTGTTCTTCAATGAGAGGAGAACCTTGCGAATCTCCAAAAGTTTGTGATGGTAATGTAAGAAGATCTTCAGATGTTACAAGATGCTGTATTGGAGAATGTAAAGAAAAATCTGGAGGATTTCCTATTTGGATTATTATAGTTATTATTGTGGCTGTTGTTGGTGTTTTCTTTTTTATGAAAATGAGGAAAAAAGGAGGAAAGAAACCCGAAGGAGAAGATCTTGATAACTTATTTGGACCAAGACCTCCAGGAGGATTTATGCCACCAAGAAGACCAATGCCAAGAAAAATGCCCCCATCACCCCCAAGACCACCAATTCAACAAAAATTGAAAAAACACAAAGATTTGAGAGAAACTTTGAAAAATCTTAAAGATCTAGGAGCTTAATACCTCAAATGATCTGGTAATAGGATATTTGGTTGTTCTTTATCCATTGTTTTGAAAGCATAATAAATTTGTTTTTTAGTTAAACCCATATTTGATAATTCACTTTCAATATCTTTTTTCTGTTTTCCTTGTTCTGTGTTAATATGAATATAATTCTGTATCCTCAATAATTCTTCAGGATTTGCAAAAGGATTTTTTCCTCCTGAAGAATCTTTTTTTCTCCAAATGAAAAATAGACCAACTATTACAGCAATTATTATGATTATTATCCAGATGGTTGGAGAACTCCTTCCAGAAGAAGGAGTTATTGCTCTTTCTCTTAACTCTCCTAGAGATGGTGAAGCAAAAAAGAAGATAGAAGCTAGATCTTGTTCTCCTGGAAATGCTACACTTATAGTATCTATATTTGTTAATTCAAAAAAAGAAATTCCAATAGAATCTCCAAGGTTTGTTGTTTCAAAGTTAGTATTATTTTTTATTTTAACTTGATTATAGCTTACTCCAGATGGTAAGTTAATAATAACATAAGTGTAATCTAATGAAGTTAGGGGGTTTAATTTTATATTTAAAATAGTTGCTTTATCTTCTTTTCTATTATCAAAAAACATACTTTTTACAAAACCACTTAACTTTAATTCCAGATTTTCCTCTTGCCAAACAGCTATTTTATTTTGGTATTCTTCTCTTTGATCTGTTTCGTAACGTGAATCTTCTAATTCCGAGATCTTTGCAGGATTAATATTATCAGGATTAGGATAATAGAAAGACTCATATAATCTACTTGAGTCAGTTATGTTATTTGGTATGTTAAAAGAATCTATTCTTTGTTTCATAGTTGCTAATTGTGAAGTTGTTGCTGTTTGAACTTGAGAACTGAATAGTCTTAAAGTAGTATTAATCTCTGTTAGATTTAAATCAAGAAGATCTCTATACCAAGATTCTACTGAATTATACTGAGAATAAATTGCATTAACTTTAGATATTACTTCATTTATTTCTGAAGACACTAATTCTTTGGTTAGATTACTAGTTACTTTTACTGTTGAAGATCCTTGTAATCCTGAATTATCATTAACTTTAACAATTAAATCAAAAATTCCAAGATTATAAGAGTGCGTTGCATTATTTGTCATGGTTGTTTGTTCTGAGGAGCCATCTCCCCAATTCCATACATAGGATGTAATAGTCTTTCCAGGAGTTGGTGTTGCAGCAACATAGAAAGTTGTTTCTTCATTTGGTACAATTGCTGTTGGCCAGATACTTTGGATTGTTGGGCCTTCTTCAACTTTAAATTGTTGTGAAGCTACAGCACCACCTATCCTAAAAGTGAATGTATATGTTCCCTTATCTTTTGGAGCTTTGAAATCTAGAGCATTTAGTTGTAAAATGGATCTATCCATGTTTACTCTAGCATAATTTGGAGTTATATCCCAGAAATTATTTTCAGGAGAGATTCCTCCTAATTGGGAATATAGTAAATTTAATTCAGAGAGCATTATTGTTTGATCTTCTTTAACTTTGAATTTTAATGGTATAATGCAAGGATTACAGTTTCTTGAATAATGTGATCCAATATAATTATCCAGATATTCAATTAAATCTCCTGTTCCAAAGAAGCTAGACTCATCAAATAAGATTGGTTCATTTAAAGTTGAAAACCCATAATACTTTAAATAAATAGGATAATCAAAAGTGTAATTCCCATCAAAACTTTGTGGACTTCCATAAAATCCACAAGGATCGTAAGATTCTGCTTTGATTATAAACTGTCCTACTGTTGGATCTTTAACACAAACATAAACATCTCTTGTTGAATTGATGAAAAAACCAGGATTTAATGTAGCATCTATTTGACATTCATTTAAACCCGCAACTCCACTAATCTCGCATTCATAATTTGTAGAGGTTAATGGATCATATAAAGATAAAACAATATCTCCACCAGTTCCTTCCAGGTAACCCCCAAGATCAACTTTTCCTGTTTTATTCACTCTTATCTTTTGACATTTAGGAGTATTATCTAAATTAAAGTTTATTACATCTAATCCTGAGAAACAAGCATTCATGTAATCACTACAGTTTAATACCTCAGTTCCTCTATGTTCCCAATCTATAGAATTATCATTTAAGATATCTAGTTTAACAATGCTATCTGAACAAGAGTGAGTTGTAGAACTTGTTCCATCCATTATAAAAGAGAAATCCATTATCTGAACATTACTTCCTTGTATTCTTATTCCAACAAAAGCTTCTTGACCTTTAGTTAATGTCAATGTTTTAGTTAAACTTCCTGATCCTGATGTTGTATATCTTGTAAAACAATTTTCAGGATCACAAGTAAATTGAGCATTTGCTGCTTGTAAAAATTCTAACAAACCCATTCTCCTTTCATCATTCCAAACTTTTCCAAGAACTTCTGTATTTGTTTTTTCATTTATTAAAGAAAAGTTAACAGTTCCTTCTAAAGTATGCTCTGGCCCAAAACCTGAAGCTGAGAGATTCATAAAAGGGTTTCCTCTATATACTAAGGCATTTGAAGAACTTATTAAGAAAATTCCAATTAAAATTACACTAATTAATATTGCTACTTTCACCTCTTTTTTTGTTTTCATTTTTTTCTCTTAATTAAAAATAAATATATTAATGCTATAAATATTATAGAGATTATGAAATGAATTTTGTCAAAGAAAGGCAATCTCTCAAAACTTAATCCACAAGCTTGACAGGTTGAGTAATTAGTACAGTAATCTGGTGATCTTGCTAATGCTGTTACATTAACATATCTTCCTTTTCTTGTTCCAACCATACAGCCCCCATTTTCAGGACCACATCCACTTGAAAAAGAATTATACTGGCATTCTAATGGATCTTGGTTTCCACCCCCAGTAACTGGATTTTCTGTTGTGAGTAGTTTACATCCTTCATTATCAATCCAACCGCACTTTGTCGAGACTACTTCATAAGTTTGGCCATTAACTTCTCTTCTCCTTCCCATCATACTCCTAGCTGCATTTCCATTAATACCAACTTGGCAATGAGTTGAATCTGCATTACAGGAAGTAGGATAATTGTACTGGCTACATTCAGTTATTGTTCTTTGTCCTTGGTCATAACAAGCATTACATCTTGTTGTTTGATCCCAATAACAGCTACTTTCTTCCAGACAATATCCTATTGTTCCTCTCCCAGAACAATCTTGAGGAGTTCTTGCAGGTTCACATTGTTGATTTCCATGATTACATATTTGTGAGTTAGGACATCCACAGTAAGTACAATTATTTGAGAATTCACATTCTCCATCGTTTCCGCATGAAGCAGGATTACACCAATTAGGTTCTTGGTTAGAACACTCTCCTACAAATACTAAACCAGAACTATCTTCACAAACTGCAATTTTGAAATTTGTAAAATCTATTGTTGAACTTTGAGTATCAAATGCTGTTAAGTTAGCATAAAATGGCTCTTTTCTTGCTAAACGTTTATCAAATATATGGTATGTTGTTTTTAAATCACCGTAATTTCCTGAAACATTTTCTTCATCTCCAAAGAACCAAGTTAAGTTGAAATCATTTAATGGGTCATTTATCTTTAGACTTCTTTGACCATCAAAAGTTACATTTCTTGAATTAACAATCCCTTTTGGAGAATCAATTATTGCACAAGGTTTGTCTGGATCACAGAAATAAATCTTTACTGTATCTTCAGCAGTTGTGGTTCCATTAGATATATTATGTTTTAGGTTGTATGCTCCAGGATTTGTTCCTATATATTGTAAGGGTTGCCAACTTACATTTGTATTTGTTAAACTAGAACTTATCAAATGCCATACTTGCTGAGATACTCTCTTTATGAACCATTGCCAGGAGATAATCTCACCATGGGTGGAAGTGCTTGTCTGGTTAAGCCATAGGGTGTCGGTATAGGGCATAGTAAAATAGTCTCCATCATTTGGATGAGTTATTATAGCATTTAATCCAATTAGTGGACCAGATAAAGTGATCTCTCCAAAATCATTTGGAGGGTACCCTGTTAACGAGTCTAAGAAACTAGAACTGTTTCTAACTTCAGCCCTATATGCATAAACTTTTTTTCCTGAACACTGTTCTCCCAATCTTTGAAGCGAAACATTTTTTATACAGACTTTTTTACCGCTTGGAGCAGGGTAGTTACAGTCTTCATTATGCAATACTATTCCTGTTAATAAGAAAGCACAAGAATCTATAGGTATCTGGGATCCAAATGAATCTGAAAGATTGAAGCTTATCCTGTTCAGATTGTTTGTAGTATCCAGACATTCTGGTTTTAGGGTTACATTTAGAGATATATTATCCCCTTGTTGGCATAAATCCCCTTGAGTGCAGTAAGGGGTTATCTTTGCTTCGTAAATATCACATGTTGTAGGGGGTCTGACTATTAATCTAGTAGTATTGGATATGGGATTTGGCCATCCTGTTTGTTGTGGCCAAGGATAAGTTATTTCTATAGTTGTAAATCCCTCTCTTTCTCCTCTAAATTTATATCTTGGTTCTCTTGTATTATTTGCTACTCCCTCATTGTTGGATTTAAAATGAGTCCATCCATAAAATGGAGGGTTATTTAATGTATAAGATACAGATCTTTTTACCAAATCGTTTACAGCCACCACATAATACTCTATTTCTTCTCCAACCTTTATTTCCGCTTCTTTTGGTGTTATAAATAGTTTATTTGCTCCTGGGGGAATGGTGATTGGTTCTCCAGCAAGAGTGAAATTTTTAAAAAAAGTCATTGGTTCTCCAAAAACCCCATGTAACCTTGAGTTGGGTCTTTGATGAAAAGAAACCCCATAAACTACCATCTCTTTTCCAGAACACCCTACAGGGATCTCCCCAATTGTTAGATTTTTTGTGCATATAGAATTAAAACCAAAATCTACGCAATCTTCTTCGTGATCTAGACTTTCTGATAAAATAAATAAAGGACACTCTCCGTTAGATGTAGCAAATATAGTGATATTATCAAATTCAAGTCCTCTGCTCCACTCTTCCCAACAGGGTCTTTGAATTTGTTGGTTTCTATAATTATAAAGTTTTGCTTTAACTTCTATTTTATCTCCCCTTCCACATCCATGTTCTCCACAAAAAGCATTACTTATATGGGTTTGTTGAGAATTTTTTATTATGTAGCAGACTTTGGAAAAATCCCCTACGTTTGTTATTATTACTTTTGAAGTGTTAGTTATGCTCGTCCATGTGTTTTTTAGACTATAAGGAAAATTAATTACTATATCATTCCCCGAAGCCCCAGTGGCTGCAGGAAAATTCCCAACAAATTTATTTTTTTCTTCTGAAGGATCTTCTAAAAAAGGATAAATTAATGCAATGGGAGATCCATGGACAGAACTTTTTATAGAATAATTAATGAGCTTATTGGTAGATACATCTATCTTACTCCCATCTGAATAATTTGCTTCTACAAATACAAACATTTTAGAAGACTCTTCTTCATAATCTCCAGATATTGCCACGAGTTTTGGGAAAAAGTAGATTGAACTTAATGTGGGAAATGCAGAATCAAACTCAACATCTCCATTTACATTATTAGTACTATTCAATAAATGAGTTTTATTATAAATATCTGCTTGGACACTTCCCGCCAGTTTACCTATGCACTCCCCAGGCAAATAAACTAAAGAATATTCGGCATGATAATTCTCTCCTTGGAGATTTCCTTCTCCCTCAATATTAATAGAGCAACCGAGACCAGTTAATCTTATGACAATTTCTTTTACGTTTTGACATGTTCCTTCTAATTCAGCATCAATAACGAGAGTATCTTCTAAACCACATTTCCCTTCAGGACAAAAGTTTGTTAAACTTGCAGAAGTGATATCACAATACCCCATACAACTTCCTTCTTGACACGAAGTATGTATCTCTGGATCACAGGCGTTTCCACACCCCCCACAATTATTAAAATCTGTTAAAAGATTGGCTTCACAACCATTATTCCAATTCATATCACAATCATCAAAGTTATTATTGCATAAACAATCCCAATCTTCTGGAGGACCGCTAATCCAACTACATCGAGCATTCCTATTTCCGCTACAATCTTTAATAATCTCTCTATGAGTATAATCACATCTTCCATCACTTGGGTTACAATATCCTGTGTATTTGTCTACCACCTTATTCTCAAAGCATTCACGCATACTAATGGGCCTACAACAGTTTTTTTCTCTACAATCATCAATTCTTTGTTCTAGATTTCCGTTACACCACCATAAAACTCTATCACATTTGCATTTTGCCCAAAAAGTGTTCATAAAACATCCTTCCGCATTTTGGCACCACCCATTAGGGTTTATTCCATCAATATTATCACAAACTTCTTCACAAGTATACCCTGCCGATGTATTTGGTAAAATTAACACTAAAAGAAGAACAATTAACATAATTATAAATAATATTTTTCCTCTTTTTCCCATCCTGGAATGAGGGTTCTTACCATTTTAAACTTTACTAAGTTTTATAAGTTCGAATTCTCTTTTTTAAGTATGAAAATACTTGCTATTGGAGATCCACATGGGAAATTACCAAAAAACTTAGGTAAACTTATCAAAAAAAATAAACCTGAACTTATTATCTGTACTGGAGAATTACCTGGAGTTATAAGACTAGGAGATGGAACTGGTTTTACTGATGAGAAAAGTTTTAGATCTATTTTAAAAAAATTAACTTCTTTTAAATTACCCCTTATACTTATGAAAGGGAATAGTTATGTGAGTAGAGAAGGGAGCAAGATTTTTCTTAAAGAAATCAAAAAATACAGAAACGTTTTTTATAAAAAAACAGGAAGATTCTCTTTTAAAAGCAAGAATTTTATTCTTTTTGATATGGTATTTGAGATTGGGCGTTCAGCATTTAACAAACTTCTAAAAACTTTATCAAAGGAAAACAAATCAAGAGAAAAAAGATTGAATCAATTACTCAAAAAAACAAAAGATCCTATTTTAATTTCCCATGCTCCTCCTTTTGGTTACTTAGATAAAGTCCCAAAAGTTGGCCATGTCGGCTCTAAAATAGTGTTAAGAGCAATAAAAAAACATAAACCAAAATTAGTTTTATGTGGCCATATTCATGAGGGAAAAGGAAAGACCAAAATAGGAAAAACTGTGGTTTATAACCTTGGAGAAGGAAGGCATCATAAAATTTTGAATATAAAATGAGAATATTAGTAATAGGAGACTTTCATGGGCATATGCCTGTTTTTTTAAACAAAATTTTCAAAAAAGAGAAACCAGATTTAATAGTTTCACAAGGAGATTTCTCTGGGAATGATCGGATTAGTAAAATATTTTTTAAGTATTATTATGCGAAAAATAGTAGAGAAAGAAAAAAAATTCCTAAAAAAATAAGAAACCTTAAAATAAAATTGGAAAGAAAAAGTGTCGAATCTGGAATTGCTATTTTAAAGAAATTTAAGAAATTAAAAAAACCTTTTTATGCTATAAGGGGAAATTGGGATCCTGTTCCATATCAGTGGTATTATGATATTGGTGGGGATTCACAGATTGAAAAAGATCCTTACTTAAATAAATTCAATAGAGTATTTGAAAAAGGATTTGAACTTATTGATTTTAAATTCAAAGATCTAAAAGATTTTGTTATTGTTGCAGGATCTTCTTCTACACATCCTGGAAAGATAGATAAAAAATCTTTAAACAGATTTTTGAATAAATATAAAGAGACAGATCCGGTCTATGCTAAAAGAAGAATAGAGATTAAAAAGAGACAGTATCATCTTAGGGAAAAAAGACTCATCAAAGCATTTCAAAAAGCAAGGAAAAGTAAAAAACTAACTATTTTTTTAACTCACAATATCCCATATAACACAAAACTTGATGTAATAATGGCCAAGAACGCAGATAAGCGGGCTAAAGGACAACATTATGGTTCTTATCTTGATAAAGTAATGATAAAAAGATTTAAACCAAACCTTGTTATTTGTGGACATATGCATGAGAATCCTGGAATCATCAAGATAGGAAAAACAACTGTTGTGAATCCAGGAGCTTCATTAGATAAAAGATATGCTGTTATTGAATTAGGGAAAAATAAAATTAAGTCTGTTAAATTAAGGAGGGTAAAATGAGCATAAAATATCATGAAGCTGAAGATATAAAAGAAAAAGTTAGGAAAATTGTAGATGTTCTTGGAATGAATCATATTCAGTTACATCGGATTTTTTGTATTAGGAGTAAAAGATCTTCTAGTAGAAACATAATAGCAAGATGTCATGCTTTACCAAAGATTCTACAACAGGTTTTAGAGATAGAACCAGCTTATGTTATAGAGATATTATCTGAAAAATTTGATAAAATGTCTGAAGAAGAGCAGATTAAGACCTTGATTCATGAAGTCTTACATATTCCCAAGACTTTTGGAGGAGGGTTCAGACACCATAACTATGTGAGAAAAGGAACTATTGATAAATTTTACAGGGAGTTTAAAAGAAATGAATTTAAACCTCAGATATAAAAATAAATCTATTAAAATAAATTGTAAAGTTTTAAAAGAATCTAGTTCTCAGGGTCTGGGATTAATGTTTCAGCCTTATAATAAAGCTAAAAATCTGTTATTTACCTTCGAGAAACCAAGAAAAGTTTCAATAACTACTTTTTTTTGTTTTTTTCCTATCTTAGTTATATATTTCAAAGATAAAAAGATCTTAGGTTATAAAATTGCTAAGACATTTCGATGGACTATTCCTTTCAAAAAGAAGATTGACAGCTTTCTAGAGGTGCCATTGACGAGTAGAGAAACAGAGAAATTAACCAAGATCAGAGGCCTTTCTAATTTGTTCAAAGCTATCCCTCGATTGGGCAAGGTCTCTCGTCGAGGACGAAAGGTTTAAATACTTTTTACACTATACTTTATCGTTATAAATGATTAAAAATTTTTAAAAGGAGGTTAAAATGGGGAAAGTTATCGTCAAGAAAGTTGTCAAGAGAAAGAAAGGATACCTTTACTATGTAGATGGAAAAGGAAACGTATGTGAAGCAAAGATGGCTAGAGGCGGAAAGAAACGAAAGAAGAAAACAAAGAAAAGAAAGGCAAAGAGAAGAAAGAAAAGAAGGTAAATGGGCCTTAATTTAATTTTTTAATTATTTTTTCTTTTTATTTTTTAGTTAATATTTTAAATCTAGAATTCTTGTTTTTATTATGATAGTTTTAGGAATAGAATCTACAGCACACACTTTTGGAATCTCAATTCTTAAGGATAAAAAATTCTTATGTAATTTAAGAGATATGTATACTACAAAAAAAGGAGGGATTATTTTAGATGATGCTACAAAACATCATAGAAAAGTTGCTAATTCTCTATATGAAAAAGCTTTGAAACAATCTAAGATCAAAGAAAATCAAATTAATGTTATTGCTTACTCAAATGCTCCTGGTTTAGCTCCTTGTTTAATTGCTGGAAGAGATTTTGCTAAAAAATTAGCTTTAAAATTAAAAGTTCCTCTAGTTCCTGTTAATCATTGTATTGCTCATCTTGAGATTGGAGAGATAACTAGAGCAAAAGATGCTGTTTTATTATATTGTTCTGGAGCAAATACACAAGTTATTGCTTATGCTTCTGGAAAATACAGAGTTTTTGGAGAGACTTTAGATATTGGTGTTGGTAATTTTATTGATGCTTTTGCAAGAACAGCTGGTTTAGGTTTTCCTGCAGGACCCAAAATAGGAGAATTAGCTAAGAAAAGCAAAAAGTTTATTGAATTACCTTATAATGTTAAAGGAATGGATGTTGCTTTTTCTGGTTTATTAACTAATCTAAAACAGAGGTTAGGGAAGTATGAACTAGAAGATTTGTCTTTTTCATTACAAGAAACTGCTTTTGCAATGTTAATTGAAGTTGCTGAAAGAGCTATGGCCCATTTGAACAAAAAAGAATTGCTTCTTGGAGGAGGAGTTGCTTGCAATAAAAGATTACAACAAATGGCTAAGATAATGTGTAAAGAAAGAAAAGCAAAATTCTTTGTTCCAGAAAAAGAATTCTTAGTTGATAATGCTGGAATGATTGCTTGGTTAGGAAAAAAGATGTTTAAGAAAGGAATTAAGATTAATCCCAAACGATCTGATATTGATCCAAGACAGAGAACTGATGATGTAAATGTTACTTGGAAATAAGAAACTGTCTTGCTTGTCTTTCCATTTCTCTTTCAGTAATTCTTGGGATATACCACCTTGTTTTCATTAAACAAGTGTCATAATCCCAATGCCATCTTTCAGTTTTCCATTTAGGATCTTCCACCCCCAAAGGATTTGAGAATCCGAATCCCTTGGCATTTTGATGCAACCATTGATATGCTGGGTCTTCTCTAGAAACTATTCTTTCTTCATCCTCTCCATTTTCATATCTTAAATCTAAGGCCATTCCAGTGTGGTGTCTACTATATCCAGCTTTTGCTGCACCTTTCTTTTCTCCATTTCTTTTTTGAACATTCCAACTGTTTTGTTCTATAAAGTTTCTATATCCAGAAACAAGTTTTAGATTGATTCCATCTTTTTTTGCAGAGTCTGCCATATCTATAAATGCTTCTGCAACAGGTTCTAGTAAACAGAACTCATTTGGGGTATTCGCATACTTTTTTCTTTTAGTACAATATTCTTGAGGAAGCTTAACTAATTCAGGCCATCTTACCCCCCCTTGTCTCATTAATCTTATCCTAGATTCTGTTCCATAATGCAACCGTTGTAATCTCCTTAAAGAATAATTATTAATCCCAGACAATTCAACTCTTGGGTCTAAACTTTGTGGATGTTGAAAGTATTGTGTTGCTGGAGGAACTCTTACAAACTCTTCTAATTCTACCTGCTTGGTCTTTGCAGCAGGAATACTGGATAAAGCCAGCAAACTAGCAAGCAAAAAAAGAGGAATTATTTTCATTTTAGTACTTAACAACTTAAGAAAGGTTTTTAAACCTTACTTATTAGAAATATACAATTAAAACCAATGAAAAATATGAATTTGGAGGTCAAAAAATGGTTTCTGTTTATGAGCTAGTAGAACTTGCAAAGAAAACAGGCAAAATAGAGAAAGGTACTAACGAAACAACCAAGGCTGTAGAGAGAAAAGTAGCTAAGTTTGTTGTCATTGCAGAAGATGTTAATCCAAAAGAATTAACACAACATCTACCAAAGCTTTGTGATGAGGCTGGAATTCCTTATACCACTGCAGATAGTAGAAAAAAATTAGGAGTTTCTGTAGGAATTAATGTACCTACTGCTGCTTTAGCTATTGTTGAAGCAGGAGATGCACAAAAACACTTTGCAGAGTTCACTAAAAAGAAAAAATAAATTTTAAAGAATGGGAAGTAGGAAAAGGCAAAAAGCCAAGGATGGTAAAGGAGCTGAATTTAAAGGTTTGTCTACTGGTGAAGCTGTTCCCGCAGTAGTTGAAGAATTAATTGGAAGAACTGGTTTTAGAGGAGAATTAACTCAAGTGAGAGTTAAGATTCTAGATGGTCCTGAACAAGGAAAAACAATGAGGAGAAATGTTAAAGGGCCAATAAAAGTTAATGATCTATTAATGTTAAGAGAAACTCAAATTGAGGCAAGAAGAATAAGAAGTAAAGTTATGAAAGGAGCTTTTACATAAAATGGCAAAATGCACTTTTTGTAGAAAAGAGGCTGAACAAGGTAGAGGAATTTATTTTGTTACAGATGATGGTAAGACTTTCTACTTTTGTTCTAGTAAATGTAGAAGAAACTTTAAGTTAGGAAGAAAAGCTAGAAAGATTAAGTGGGCAAGAAGTAAATAAGATTTAAATATTAAGATTTTCTAATAGTATTAAGAAAAGAGGTAAGAATGTTAAAGAATCCCCCTAGTCCATCAAAGAATCCTAAAGTTCCTAAACCAGATCATCCTGTTATTAATCTAGCTCCTGTTTTCCCTGTTCTACCTAGAGTTAAAAATAAAGAATCAATTAATGTTAGATATGCTCTAATTTCCCCTTATGTTTCTGCTCATATATTCTGGAATCCTGAAATTGGAGAATTGGTTTATGAGATAGAGGAACCAATTTTAAAAGATAATGAAAAGAAACTACTAGAAGAATTAAAGACAGGTATGATAGAAATGATTAATTTATCAACTGTTGAAACATCTCAAGAAGGAGTTTTAAATTATATTGATAAAACAGCAAAAGTGATTCTTTCTGAAATGGGGATTGGATTAAGTAAAGAAGTTTATTCAAAAATATTCTATTATCTTTACAGAGATTTTGTTGGTTTAAACCAAATAGAACCATTAATGAAAGATATGTTTATTGAGGATATAGAATGTAATGGGGTTAGTTCTAATATTTATATTGTTCATAGGTTATATAGAAACCTAAGAACAAACATTGTGTTTAAAGATATAGATGTATTGGCCAGCTTTGTAGAAAAACTTGCTCAAAGGAGTGGGAAATATGTTTCATATGCTACTCCTTTACTTGATAGTTCTTTACCTGATGGATCTAGAGTTAATGCAACTTACACAAAAGATATTTCCAGTAAAGGCCCAACCTTTACTATAAGAAAATTTACAAAAGTGCCTTTAACTCCAACCCAATTATTAAAATTAAAAACATTAAGTCCAGAAATGTTAGCTTATTTCTGGTTATTAATTCAGTATAAAAGTAATCTTCTAATCACTGGGGGAACAGGTTCAGGAAAAACTACTTTGTTAAATGCTCTAGCTTTTTTTATTCCTCCTGAAGCAAGAGTTGTTTCAATTGAAGATACTAGAGAATTGAATTTATTACATGAGAACTGGCTTCCATCAGTGGCAAGGACAGGAATTTCAGGTTCAGGAGAAGTTGATTTATTTACATTATTAAAAGAATCTTTTAGACAAAATCCAGATTATGTTATTGTTGGTGAAGTTAGAGGAAAAGAAGCTTATGTTTTATTTCAAGGAATGGCTTCAGGACATCCTTCTTTAAGTACAATCCATGCAGATTCTGTTGAAAGTGTTATAAAAAGATTAGAAACCCAACCAATTAATTTAAGTCCAACTTTAGTTAATACTTTAGATGCATTGGGAGTTATGGCTCATGCAAAAGTTAAAGGTCATGATACAAGAAAATTAAGAGAGATCTTTGAAGTAATAGATGTTCCTTCTGAAGGTAAAGCTGAAACAAGTATTCCTTTTTCATGGGATGCCTCTTCAGATAGTTTTAATGTTGGAGAGAAAAGTAAAGTTTTTGAGAAAATAAGTAAAAGATATGGTTTATCTTTTGAACAATTAGAAGAAGAATTAAGTCAAAGAACCAGGTTGTTATCTGTTTTATTAGGGAAAAAAGTATTTGATTTTGAAAAAATACAAAGAATTATTAATGATTATTATAAAAATCCTGAAAAGGTTTTAAGAGAATATCTTGAAGAATGAAACAAAAATTATTCTTTTTAATGCAGTTGTTAACTACTTTAGAAAAAGAGCTTAGTTTAAAGTATCCAGATAAGAAAAAAACACAAGATATTCAAAGAGAAATTAAAAAAATTCAATCAGAGTTATAATGGCAGTTGATGTTTTAGCAAATATTAGAAAAGAGAAAGAAATTGTTAAAGAGTTAATCAAAATCTATCACTCTTATTCTGATATGGAAGAAACTGAACAAGCTTTTATGAAATTAGCTGCTCATTCTTTGATTAATGAATTAAAGATGTTATCTGAATCTGTTTCTAGTATGTTAATTAGAGAAGTTCCTAAACCTGTAGGATACCATAAAGTCTCCACTCCTACAGGGGTTGTTTATGTTGATAAAAAAATGAAAAAGAGATTTATGCAAGAAACAGGAGTTAGCGATAAGATTTTGGGCAAATTAAAAAGAAAGAGAAAATTAAAACAATCTGCTCCCGCTTTTAAAAGACCTTCATTTTTCTCAACATTTGCATCCAATGTTTTTCGTAAGTTTTCTTCTAATTTATTAGATTCAGGAATGTTTCAAAGTCTTAAAGTTAATCTGAAAAGAGCTAATATGAATTATCTAGCTTCTTCTTATTTATCTTTGACTTTTTTAATTAGTTTTATTGTTTTGATAATATCTTTAGCTATTGGAATTGGATTATCTGATCCTTCTACTTTAGGAAGAAACATCATAATTGTGATCTTAGTGACAATTGCGACTTTTTTCTTTACTGTAAATTATCCTGGGATTTCTGCTTCATCTGTAAAAAAGAGATTAGAGGATGAATTACCTTTTGCAATCTCACATATGTCTGCTATTGCATCAAGCAGAGTTGAGCCATCTAAGATCTTTCCAATTATGGCTAAAGTAAAAGATTATCCTTTATTTGCAAGAGAAGCTAAGAAAATAGTTAATCAGATGAATGTTTATGGTTATGATTTTGTTAATGCTTTAAAGAATTCTGCAAAAATGTCTCCAAGTGAAAAATTAGAAGAATTATTTAATGGAATTGCTACAAATACTGTTACTGGTGGAAGTTTGGTTAAGTATTTGGAAGAAAAAGCAAAAGATTCTTTAGTTGATTATAGATTAGCAAGACAAAAATACGGTGAAGTTGTAGGAATGTTATCTGATATCTATACAGCATTACTAATTGCTGCTCCTTTAATTTTAATGTTAATATTGGCTATTATGAGTGTTGTTGGTTCTAGTTTCATTGGAATGAGTGTTACTAGTTTAGCAACTCTTGGGTTAGCCATCATCATAGTATTGAATATCATCTTTTTGATTTTCATACACATCACACAACCTAAAAAATAAAATGAATATACAAATCAGACCAATTGAAAAGAAAGAACTTGGTTTAGTTAATTTAAAACTTCCTCAAGAATCTCCCTCTCTTCATAGAAGAAGATTTAAAGAACAAGAAAAAGGAAATGTAGTTTATCTGATTGCTTGGAATAATAAAACCCCTATTGGGCACTTGCTTGTGCGTTTTAATGGAGCAAGATACAAGAAAGTTAAGAAATATCTAAAGAAATGCCCACATTTAGAATCCTTGGGGGTTGGGAAAAAAGTTAGGAGAAAAGGAATTGCTACTAAGATAGTTAGAAAAGCTGAGAATATGCTAAAGAGAAAAAAGTTTGGAAAAGTTGGATTAGCTGTAGAAGATAATCCAAAATCTGCTCCAAATATTTTGTATAAAAAAATAGGATACAAGGACTGGGGCCATGGAAATGTGATAGATATATGGTCTTTTGTTAATAAAAGAGGAAAGAAAATCACCAGACGCGAAAAGTGCGTTTACTTAATAAAAAATTTAAAATAAAATGGGAAAATCAGTAGCTGTTATCATAGGAATTGTAATAATTGTAGCTAGCTTAATCCTAATTCCTTCTCTAGCTTACCTTTTAGTTGCTTTGGGAGTTATTATCATTGTTCTACCTTTTGTTATGTCTTATCTTGTTTCTGTAAGAAGAGAAAAAGAGAAAGAGAGTAAATTCTTGGAATTTATAAGAGAACTTGCTGAGAGTGTAAGATCTGGAACACCTATTGGAAAAAGTATTTTAGCAGTCTCAAGAAAAGATTTAGGAAGTTTAACTCCTCATGTTCAAAAATTAGCTAATCAGATCTCTTTTGGAATAACTTTAAAACAAGCACTAAGGACCTTTGCTAAAGATACAAGAAGTGAGGTTATATCTAGAACAGTAGAATTAATAATACAAGCTGAATCTTCTGGAGGAAATATTGGTTCTGCTTTAACAGCAGCTGTAAAATCTGTATCTCAGATAGAAAAGTTAAGAAAAGAGAGAAAAGCTCAAGTTTATGGGATGATGATTCAGGGCTATGTTATATTCTTTATATTTGTCGCTATTATGCTCTTTGTTCAAATTAAGTTCTTACCTTTAATTTCTTCAGCAATGTTGGGTTCTGGAAGCGTAGCAGGGTTAAGTTTACAAGGGACAGCATTTAATGTAATTAAAAATACCTTTATTTACCTGTTATTAATCCAGGCCTTCTTTGCTGGTCTGGTTATAGGAAAGCTTTCAGAAGGTTCTATGAAGCATGGGATTAAGCATTCAGTTATCTTAGTTGTGATATCTTATGTGCTTGTTGCTATTTCTAAAGTACTAGTATAAGCTAGAAATCTTTATATAAAACTAGTTTATTAAATTAAAATGGCAGATATTTCGGTATGGACAGAAAAGTATAGGCCTCAGAAATTTGAGGATTTAGAAGGCCAGAAGCAGATTATTAAGAGGGTTAAGGCTTTTGTTGAAGCTAAAAACATGCCTCATTTGCTTTTTGCAGGGCCAGCAGGATCAGGAAAAACCACTTTAGCTCTAATTGTAGCTAAGACATTATTTGGGGATAGCTGGAGAGATAATTTTCTTGAATTAAATGCTTCTGATGAAAGGGGAATTGATGTTGTTAGGCAAAAAGTTAAGTCTTTTGCAAGAACTAGAGCATTTTCAGGGGATTTTAAGATCATATTTTTAGATGAAGCAGATGCTCTAACAAGAGATGCTCAACAAGCCCTCAGAAGAACAATGGAGCAATTTACACAAACTTGTAGGTTTATTTTATCATGTAATTATTCTTCTAAAATAATAGATCCTATCCAGAGTAGATGTGCTATTTTTAGATTTAAGAATAGAGAACAAGAAGATCTAAAAAATGCTGTAGAAAAAATAGCTAAAGAAGAGAAATTAAAGATTAATGATAAAGCTATTGAAGCTTTATTTGATGTTTCACAAGGAGATCTAAGAAAAGTAATGAATGTTCTACAAGCATCTGCTATGATTGATAAAGATATTAATGATAAACTGGTTTATGAAACAGTTGCTGAGACAAGACCACAAGATGTTCAGAAGATATTACAATTAGCTATACAAGGAAAGTTCCAGGATTCTAGGAACTTTTTATTAGATATGATCTTAAAACAAGGATTATCAAGTTTAGATGTTGTTAAGTCTATTCAAAAAGAATTATGGAATTTAAAGATAAGTGATGAAGCAAAAATAGATATGGTTCAGAAATGTGCTGAGATTGAATTTAGATTAGTAGAAGGTTCTGATTCTTTTATACAATTAGAAGCATTATTAGCTAGTTTTTATGGTAAAAAATGAAGATATTCATAGCATGCAGTAAGCACTTTTATGATAAAGTACTCCCAATTAAGGAAGAGCTGGAAAAAAATGGGCATCAAATAGCCTTCCCCAATAATTTTGAAGATCCATTTATAGAAGAACGATTGAAAGGGGAGGATAATAAAAAACACCGTGAATGGAAAGCAGGAATGTTGCTTAAAGATAAGACAAATTTAGAACCTGTTGACGCTATTTTAGTATTAAACTTTGAGAAAAATGGAGAACCAAACTATATCGGTGGGGCCACTTTTTTGGAGGCCTATAAAGCATGGGAATTAAATAAAAAGATATTCTTATTTAATGATATCCCTAATAATATATTCAAAGACGAATTAGAGGGACTTAACCCAGTTATACTCAAAGGGGACCTATCTAAAATAAAAAATGATACCTTGGACTGAAAAATATAGGCCAACCAAACTTTCAGAAGTTTATGGTCAAGATAAAGCAAAAGCATTAGCTTTAGATTTTGTTAAAAACTTTAAAAATCAGAGAAAAAAAGGATTATTATTTTATGGACAATCTGGAACAGGTAAAACTGCTTTAGTTTATGCTTTAGCAAATGAATTGGGATTAGAAATCCTAGAATTAAATGCATCAGATTTTAGAAATAAACAACAGATTAAAGATATAGTTGGAAGAGCTTTAGGACAGAGAAGTTTATTTTCTTCTGGAAAGATTATTTTAATAGATGAATTAGATGGGGTTTCAGGGACTAAAGATAGGGGGGGATTAAGAGAATTAATAAGATTTATTTCAGATTCAAAATATCCAATATTCTTAGTTTGCAATGATTTCTGGTCTCAAAAACTAAGACCCTTAAGAACAAAGATTCAGAAACTTGAATTCAAACCTTTAGATTTATTAGCTGTTAGGAGAATTATTTTTAAGATCTCAAAAAATGAAGGATTTTCAGTAACTGAACAAGCTTTAATCAAATTATTTCAATTAACTAAAGGAGATGTTAGAGCTTTAATCAATGATCTACAGTGTTTATCAAGTATTACTAATAAAATTACTGAAAAAGAATTAGAATCTTTAGATTTAAGAGAGAAAACTCAAGAGATTTTTCAAGCTATAAAAAAAGTATTACAAACAAGAGATGCTTTAGGAGCTTTTAATAATCTAAATTTTAATTTTGATGAATTATTTTTATGGTTAGATGAGAATCTTCCTTTAATTTATCATGGAAAAGAATTAGCAAAAGCTTATGATGTGTTAAGTTTAGCTGATATATACAAAAGAAGGATTGGAAGGAGACAACATTGGAGATTTTTATCTTATATTGATACTCTATTATCTCATGGAATTGCTGTTTGTAAAGCTAGAGAAAAACCAGGATTCATTAAATACAATAATCCTACAAGAATTCTTAAATTATGGATGGCTAAACAAAGGAATTTGAAGAAAAAAGAGATTGCTATTAAACTGGCTAAAAAAACTCACTGCTCTGTTAAACAAGCTATGAAAGATCTAGATTTCTTAAGACATGGATTAAGGAGTGATGAGAATTTTAGAGAAAATTTTGTTTCTGAATTAAGATTAAAAGATGAACAAGATTGGATTAAAAAGTGATATTAGCGCATATAAATCCTTTTATATTGTAATTTATTGATAAAAAAATGGTATTACCTCAGCTTCCAACATGGATAGTATACCCTATTTTAGCTATAGGTTTTTTCATAGCATTCTTCTATTTTTTCATACTTTTAGAAGGGAAGAAAATACACCCAAGATTAAGAAATTATTTTCCAGAAATAGCGTTTGTTATACCTGCAAGAGATGTTGAGAAGTATATAGAAAAAACAATAAAACATGTTTTAAATCAAACATACAAATCAAAGATATACATTGTTGTAGTTAATGATGCAAGTAAAGATAAAACACCAGATATTGTGAAAAAATTAGCTAGACAGTTTAATTCTAGATTGGGAAAAATCATATTACTTAATAGGAAAAAGAGCATAGATAGAAAAGCAGCTGCTGTAAATACTGGATTAAGATATATCTTAAAGAATCTAAAAAAAGTAGAGGTCATAGCTCCTTTAGATGCAGATACTTTTATTGATAAAGATATTATAACAAAAGCTTTAGCTTATTTTGAGTCAGATCCACATGTTGGAGCTGTTGTTTGTCCTTTATATCCTTACAACAAAAAATCTTTCTTAGAAAAAATGCAGTATGTGGAGTATATTATGTCTATGTTCTATAGAAAATTATTACATCAAGCAAATTCCTTATGTTTTACTCCTGCTTTTTCAATATTCAGAGCAAAATTCTTTAGAGAAGCAGGATTATTTAGTGAAAATACATGGACAGAAGATTTTGATGTTGCTTTAAGAGTTAGGAGACATTTCTATAAAATAGCTGAAGTTGATAGCAAAGCAGAATTTGTTGCTCCAGAAACTCTTGGAAAATTAAGAAAAGAAAGAATAAGATGGGCTCATGGAACTTGGCAAGCTTTATTCAAAGATCATTCAGATATGATTTCTCCAAAATATGGAACTGTTGGTACCTTTTTCTTACCAGTAACAGTCTTATTAGGGACTTTGTTGATTGTGGCTGGTTTGATAATTTTAATTTATGGAATCATTGCAGGATTAAGTTGGGTTATTCATAATTTTAGTATTGGTTGGGAACCATTATTGAGATTTAAATTAACGTTCTTTGATATTTCTGTATTGTTTTCAGATCCTAGATTAATCTTAGCTTTGGTTGCTATTTTAGTCTCAGTAATCTTTTTAGTATATGCTCAAAAATTATGTAAGAGAAAGATTAATTTACTTTATTTCTTCTTATTTTTCATACCTTATGCATGGTTTTTAGCGTATGCAAACCTTGAAGGATTGATAAGATATATTTTTAAACTAAAGATGGGTTGGGGTCGTATGCACAAATGAAAAAACAAAGGATGAAACAAACATTAAAAGAAGGAAAAAGAGCTAATAAACTACTAATTGCTGCAGTAGTTGCAGTGGTTGTTGTTCTACTTTTAGGATTATTATTAGGTAATCAGTTAGCTACATCTAGATTAGAAGAATTCAAAGATGTTGAAGAAATGTTACTAATCCAACTAATTTCTTTAGAATTTAGAGAGGATCTTATAGAGGATGTATGTGCTCTAGAATGGAAAGATATCTGGGAACAAAAAGCAGAACTTGGAAGCATGTTAACTGCTTTAGAAAGGAGATTGGGAAGGGATAGTCCAAAATTAACAACTAAAAGGGAGATTTATGAATTAATTGAAATTAAAACTATAGAACTTTTAGAAAGAATTAGAACAGAGTGTCATGAAGATTTCAGTATAATCTTATTATTTTTCACAAATAAGAAAAATGATCCTTTAGGAAGCGCAGCTGGTTCTGCTGATCAGGGATTAATCTTAGACCAAGTTTATTTCAAACATAATGAACAGAATTATGGCAGAAAAGTTTACATCTTTGTTTTTGATATAAACTCTAAGAATTCTGCTTCAGTTGCTCTAAGAAATAAGTATGAGATCAAAGAAGCACCTTCTCTAGTAATAGATGGTGAAACTTATGGTTATTTAGTTGAAGACGAAATTGAAGAATTGATTTAAGATGAAACGAACAACTCTTTTATGGATTATATTTGCAGCAGCAACTTTATTCTTTATATTACAGCATGCTAGGTTTTTGGGTTGGGATTTTTCAGCTTATGTTCTAAATGCTAAATATCTTTTCTCAGGAGGATTTTATTTTGAATGGGCAAGAGCCCCCTTGGTTCCTCTATTGATTGGATTTTTTTCTAAAATAGCTTTTGGAAGCTATCTTATTGCAGAGTTTATTTATATTGTTGGGGTATCTTTTTTATTTTTCATATCTGCCAAATTATTTGCTAAGAAATTTAATATAAATCTTTTAATTTTTTACACTGTTTTATTATCTCCTTTTGTTCTTATGATGGGATTAGTTGAGGGAACAGAATTACTTAGCATTTCTCTTCTCATGTTGGTATTATGTTTCATCAAAACTAAGAAAAAATATTCTTCTGTTTTAGTTGGTATATTCTTAGGATTAGCTTTTTTAGTGAGATTTAATGCTTCTCTCTTCATATTTTTAATTTTGTTACAGTGGAATTGGAAAAGGATACTAACTTCTTTTGGCTGCTGGTTTATTGCTGTAGCTCCTTGGTACTTTTTTACTTATTTATTTGCAGGTAGTGCTTTTATGAATGCTGCAAATAGTTTTGCAATGAATAATTATTTTAGAGAGTACATTTCTCATCCATTTAGTCTAGGTCAGTTATTCCAAGCTGCAAGTTATTATTACATCCCCCTATTCTTGATTGGAATTGTTGTATTTATCTTCTTGTTGAATAAGAAAACAAAGAAAAAGGCTGAGAAAAATTACAAAAAAGATCTTTTATATTCTGGGATTATCATGCTCTTTTTCTTAGCATTGTCTCTTTATGCTTATTGGAAATCTCCTGTTAAGCTCCCAAGATATTTGTTTTTAGTATGTCTACCTCTAGCTTATTTTTCTGCGATAGCTTTACAATCCATAAACAAAAAGAAGCTTTTAACAATTATAGTTATTATAATCCTATTATTTAATTTCGCTTTTGTATTCTTATCTCTAGGAAAGTTTGGAAATAATAGGCAGACATTTAGTTCAGTGGCTGAAACCTTAGATAAAGATTGTATGCATGTCTCAAATATGTGGGTTTATATGAATTATTATGGAGTTGTTACAGTTTATCCTGAAAGTACAAGAACAGAATTCATTACTGAAGTAAGAAAAGGTAAACGCGCGATTATTTTCGCTAATCCTGTTGAACCAGATTATTTGAAAAAACCAGAGTTATTCAAAGAACTCCCAATCATAGAAAATAATTCTCGTTTTGTAGTTTTAGGAAATGAAAGTTTGTGTATGGAACCTTATAAGGTCGATAAACCTTATTTAGATCGTTTAAGAGAAAAAGGGGTTACAAGACTAACTAATTGCCAAGTTGTCATGCCTCTTTTTGCAGAGTTCTTATGTAAAGGGGTCACTAAAGAAAAATGGGGTTAATCAACCTATATTTTCTTATAAAATAAAGTTTAAATAACTGATTTTGTTTTTTATCTCGTTATAAAGGAGGGAATTATGCCACATATAAAAAAATTGCATATGCATGGTTTTAAGTCATTTGCAAAACCAACAGAAGTCTTATTTGAAAATGGGATGAATATAGTTGTAGGACCAAATGGTTCTGGTAAAAGTAATGTTGTTGATGCTATATGCTTTGTTTTAGGAAGATTAAGTGCAAAGAGTATGCGGGCTTCAAAATCAGCTCATTTAATTTACAATGGTGGAAAACATGAAAAACCAGCTAGTGCTGCTAAAGTTAGCTTAGTTTTTGATAATACTGACAGAGGATTCTCTTTAGATGCTAATGATGTGGAGGTCTCTAGACATGTTAAGAGAGATGGGGCAAGCACTTATAAAATTAATAATGAAATTAAAACAAGACAAGAGGTTTTAGAACTGTTAGCTCAAGCAGGAATTGATCCCACAGGTTTTAATATTATCTTACAAGCACAAATTGATACTATCATCAAGATGCGTGCAGAAGAAAAAAGAGAGATTATTGAAGAGATTGCTGGGATATCTATATATGAAGATAGAAAAGTTAAATCCTTAAGAGAATTAGAAAAAACTGAAAATAAATTAAAAGAAATTAACACTATATTAAAAGAAAGATCTGCTTTTATGAATAATCTAGAAAAAGAGAGAAAACAGGCATTAAAACATGAACATTTGAAAAAACAAGTTAAGAGATGTAAAGCTTCTGTAATAAATAAAAAAATTACAGATAAACAGAAACAAGATAAAAAAATAGATTCAGATATTGGTGAAAAACAGAAAAGTTTAACTAAGTCTAATAAAAATATTGAAGATTCTAGAAATCAAATAGAACAAAACAATAAAAGAATTATAACCATAGAGAAAAAAATAGAAAAAGAAACAGGAATAGAACAAGATAAATTAAGAGAAGTAGTTTTAGAATTAAAAACAGACTTAACTGGTTTGAATATTAAAAAAGAAAATCTTAAAGATCAAATAGGGAATACAGTAAGAAAAGAAGAGAGCAATAACGAAGAAAAATCTAGACTTGAACAAGACATAAAAGAATTAGAACAAAAATCTAAAGTTAAGGTTAGTAAATCTGAAAAAGATAAATACGACGATATAACTCAAAATATAGAAGAGTTAAAGAAACAATTACAAGATATAGAGTTAAAACAGAAATCTTGTGATCTAAAAAAATCAGAGATTGATAGAAAAGAATTATTTTTAGAAGAAAAAAAAAGAGAAAAGAAATCTTTACAAAAAAATATATCAGAATTAGAAAAAGAAATCTCAGAGATCTCTCTAAAAGATATCAATGAAGAAGAAATAAGAAATAAAAAACACCACCACCATTCTTTATTAAAAGATACTCAATCAAAGATCCATGCTATAGAAAGAGAAGTATTAAAATTAATAACTAAAAAAGAAATTAATAAAAAAGATGTTGAAGAAATACTATCCTTAGAACAATGTCCCAAATGCAAACAAAAAATAACCAAGGATTATAAAGAGAAACTTGTAAAAGGGGTTTGGGAGACTATTAAGGGATTAGAAAGAGAGATAGAGAATAAAGAAAAGGATAAAAAAGAAATATACAAGGAAGTATTAAAAATATCTAAAGTTATAGAAGAATTTGTAGAAAAAGAGAAAGAAATAGCCCAGTTTTATGAACAAAAAAAGATTCTCAACTTCAAACAAACTCATTTAGACAAGGAAAAGAGC
Source organism: archaeon (assembly GCA_020343435.1). Classification (GTDB taxonomy): domain Archaea; phylum Nanobdellota; class Nanobdellia; order Pacearchaeales; family UBA284. The sequence continues at coordinate 55,684 of CP070794.1, forward strand.
AAATTTGCAGAAATAGAAAACATTTGTGATTCTTTCAAGAATGAAATAAGTCAAATTAAGAAAGAGATTCCAGATTCTGAACGTTTAAACAGAAAACATATTGATTTGGCTAATAAAATAGAAAGATTAAAAGAAGATTTAGTCAAACTAAAACTCAAAAAACCAGTTCAATTATACATAGAAAGAGATTTTGATACAGAATCAACACTAAAAAGAAGAGAAATTGAACAATGTTCTAGAAATGTTAAACAAGCTCAGCATGATAGATTAGAATTAGAATCAAAATTAGGAGAAACTTCTAAGAAACTTACTCAAAAAAATAAACAATTAGCTACAAAAGAGAAAGAACAAGAGATTATCGAGGGTAAATTTAAGAAAATGATTTCTGAGAAACAATTCTTACAAGAAGAAAATCATAAGACTGGATTAAAAATAAACGAATTCCAAGTTGAGAAAAACTTAATCGAACAAGGAATTAATGAATTAAAGATAGATAAAGCTAGAACTGGAGCTGAAATATCTACATTAGATAATGAATTCAAAGAATTTGAAGGTACAGAATTAATAAAAGCAGGATTAGAAGAACTAGAAAGGAAGTTAAACAATTATGAATCTCAGTTATCAGAATTGGGAAATGTAAATCTTAGAGCTCTAGAGGTTTACGACAAAGTTAGGGCAGAGTATGAAGCAATAGAGAACAAGGTTAAGAAGCTAAAAGAAGAACAAGAAGAGATTCTAAAAGTAATAGCTGAAATTGATAAGAAAAAGAAATCAGCATTTATGCAAACCTTTAATGCTATAAATAAATATTTCTCAGAAAACTTTAATACCTTAAGTAGAAAAGGAACAGCATTTTTAGAAGTAGAGGATAAAAAAGATCCTTTTAATGGGGGGGTAAATATTCTTATTAAACTAGCCAAAGGAAAATATATGGATTCTCATGCTTTATCTGGTGGGGAAAAAGTTATTGTAGCCTTATCATTAATTTTTGCTATCCAGAAATACAAACCATATCATTTCTATATTTTTGATGAAATAGATGCTGCTTTAGATAAAAGAAATTCTGAGAAGCTATCTGATCTGGTTGGCAAAGATGGAAAATCTCAGTATATTGTTATCACACATAATGATGTTATGATAAATAATGCTAAGACAATTTATGGAGCATCAATGCAAGAAGGTAAAACTAAACTTGTCGGCCTAAAAATTTAGAATTGTACTGTAATTGGCCTATTCTTTAATTTTTCCATCTCTCTTATATATCTCTTAGTTCCTTCTACTGTTTTTATGTAATACAATGCTTTTTTACATCTCTCAAAGAAAGAATTAATATTCTCTTTATTAACCCAAGGCATATTTATGAGATCCTCCATAAACACTCTAAAATCTTCAAGTAATTGTCCTGGGGATTTGTTTAGGTTAAAGACATATGGGATTTTCCCCCCAATCATACTATGTACTCTTATCCTTACCTTTACTTGACCTTTCTTTATATCAAGACTTTCAGATTCTATTTCCCCTTGCATCTTTTAAATTAATAACTAAAGTTTTTAAACTTTACTTTTTATTATTTTTTGGTTTTTCTTCAACTTCCTCTTCAAAGAATGAGAATATTTTTTTACCTAATCCAGACATTAAAATGATTATGATAATTATGATTACTATTGCTCCGATGATATACCCTTGATATGCTTTAAAGAAACTTATCTTTGGTCCTGTTTCTTCTATTGTATCTCCAGTAATATCTGGGGTTTCTTCAATCTCTTCTTCACTCTCTTCCTCTTCAGCTTCTGCTTCCTCCTCTGTTTCTTCAGTTTCAACTTCTTCTTCTGGTTCTTCCTCCTCTTCTTCAAGAGTTTCTTCACCCTCTATAATAGTTATTTTAATCCTATTACTTGGAACAATGTTATCCCCATCACTTGTATAAATAGTCATATCCCTTTCTCCTTCAAAATCTATTGGAGCAGTTATTGTTAATTCATTTCCAGATATCTTAATTCCAATATTTAATGGTTTGATTGTTGTAAAGAATAAGTCTTCTCCTTCAGGATCTTCAAAATACTCTGAAAGATCTATTGTCATCTCTTCTCCAGTTTCTAATTCAATATCTGGAATCTCTTTCAATAATTTTGGTTCTTTATTTCCCCCCTCTTTTTCAACATCTTCTACTGCTCTTGATCTGAATAAACTAGCAAAGAAATCTGCAATAGCTTCAAAAAATCCCTTCTTTTTTGGTTTTTCTTCTTCAGTTATTGTATCTCCAGTTATATCTGGTTCTTCTTCCTCTTCTCCTTCTGGAGTTATTTCAGGACCTTCAATTTCTTTTAGTACTTTTACTTGAATTGTTGATGATGAAACAATTGTAGAATCTTTTAATCTTGCTGTTACAGTCAAATCATAGTTATCTACTGTTGTTTCTATTGATGGAGCTAAATAAACGTAAAGTGTTTCAGCTTTTCCTGATTCTAGAGTTAATGTTCCTGGATTTATCTGAGAGAAACTTGCTGCTGTTCCTGAAAGTTCTATAATGTATTCAGCTGTTTTCTCTCCTTTATTCTCTAAATTAAATTGAATTGTGCCTGAAGAATCTCTATTAATCTCAAACACACTTTCTTCTGTAGTTAATTCTGGTTTGTAACAGTCCCCCACACTTATTGTTGTTAAAGTTAGTTTTGTATCATCTTCAAGTTCTGTTGTTGGATCTTTTGCTTTTACAATAATAGCATAATCTGCAGATCTCTCATCTTGGCCTGGAGCAACTGTTAATTGTATTTCTTGTTCTTTTCCTGCTTCAAGAGTTACTTCTGTCTCAGATAATGAAACCCATTCTGGCGCTGTTAATTGAATATCAAAGGTGTTTTCGAATTTTCCTGTGTTTCTTATTGTGACAGGGTAGGTATTTGTTAATCCATTACAAATCTTATCCATTTCTTTTTCTAGTTCCACTGAAACACCATAACAAGAACTTACTTTTAATGATATATCTTCTTCTCTGAGAACCTTTCCTCTTTCAGAAAGAGTTTCAACATTTGCTGAAAAATCTCCTTCTGTCCCAAATGGAGGATTAATAATAAGATTAAAGAATTCTTCTTCTTCACTTTCAACCCTAATGTTTCTTTTATCTAAAGAAACCCAGGAAGGAGCATCTAGATTTATATCATAACTATTGTCTGCTGTTCCAAGATTTTTTATTCCAATTGGTAAGGTTATCCTTTCATCTTCACAAAGTTCCTTATAATTATCAGTATTTAATATATAATCATAACAAGCAGCAACTTCAAAATCAAAAGAAGCTGTTGCTTCAGCATGTCTTGAATCAGATCTAACTTTGAACAAGATATCATAATCTCCTGAAACATCGCATGGAGCATTGATTTGTGCTCCGATATTCACAGAAGAATCTTTTGCTAATGTAAAACTAGTTCCTGACAAAGTTACCCAGGATGAACCTGCTCCTTCAACACTTAATCTATAATATTCCAAATAACTTCCTTTATTCATTAATGTTAATTCTACATTTGTTCCTTCACATGCACATATCTTATCTGATGAAGGATCAACTGTTAATTCTGTTCTATGACAGTTTTCTACGACAATCTCATGAGTTATCCTTTTTGAATCACTTGACCCAGAGATTAGAATTTCAAGATTATAAGTTCCTGGAGCAATCCTTGTTGATGGAGTAATATAGATAAAAACACTTTTTGTTTGTCCTCCTTCTATGTAGAACCCAGAAGGGACAGCTGTTGAGAAAGTAGCAGCACTTCCTGATAAACTTATGGTAAAAGAATCAGAAACAGTAGATGTTATTTGCTCTTCTATTAAGATAGTTGATGAAGGACATACCACATTTGTTTCTAGTTCTGTATTTACAGATATAGTTGCACTTGCCTGAAACATAAATACAATTAGCAATACTGCAAATAAAATAAATAAAATGTTTTTTTTCATCTCTTCTACTATCTTTTTTCTATTGAGAAATAGACAAAAAACGTATAAAAATATTGTTGCAAACTAACATAAGTATTCTAGAATACCCTTTTGGTATTAGAATTAAGTGATAAAAATTAAAAAAGAAAAAAAGAAAAAAATAAACTAAAAAACCTTAGCCTTTTGGGTGAGTTTAGTAGTAACTTTCTTCAGGTCTCTCTTCGTTAGCCCTTCTTGTTAAAAGTACTATAAGCAATATAACAATTATTGCAGCAAGTACAATTCCTATTGTAAGTAAAGCGTCTCTAAAACCGAAGTAACCTTTTCCATCTCCAACGTTTGCAATGAAGTTGAATCTTTGACTATCTTCTCCATGTTCTACTTCAACAGAGAATAAGTGTTCAGCTTCAACAGCATCACTCTCAACATTAACGTTGATAGTTACTAATCTACTTTCTCCTGGTTCGAGGTCAAATGATGCAGGCAATACTTCTGTAGTTGCCCAATCTTCTGTGTTACTTACACTAACCAAGATTCTTTGTTCTGTTACATCGTTGTTTGCAACAATCAATGAGTAAGTTGCAGTATCTCCTGCACGAACATCATTTCTTGTTACTTGTGGTGTAACTTCAATGTCTCCACTGACAACACCATATCTTTCAACAACAAATCCAACAGTTTCCCAGGTTCTTAAATTCCTGTTGTATGCTTCAAGTTCAAGAGCATATGCTCCAGATTGTGCATTTCTTGGAATATCAAGAACTATTGTCTTGGATACTGTATCCTCATCATCGTCATTATCGTAAGCTGCTAAGTCTCCTAAATAGAAAATTTGGGAGATTCCTAAATCAGCTACACTTGCTCTCAAGTAGACATCTTCAGCTTCTTCTTCACCTGTGTTCTTCACAACAACACTTGCTTCTAGCTCATCTCCAGCTTCAACAACTTGGTGTCTTAAGTTAAGATTCATTATTCTTAACTGTCTAGCTAATCTTTGGACAACTCCATCGATTTCAGCTTCGTTTACACCACTTACTCTATCATCTGCTTTGATTTCAACTTCCATGACAAAATCGTCTGTACCGTCTACTTTCCAGTCAGATGGTATGTCTAAAGATAAGAACTCAGCATATTCAAGTCCTGCATAGACATTGAATTTCCTTGTTTCATATCTTAGGTCTCCGCTGTTGTCGCTTATGTCAACAATAACTCTAGCATTATCAAGATCTGTTCTGGATTCAAAGATCACAGTTACAGGAACGTTTTGTCCACGTTCAAGTCCTGGAACAGCTACTTGTCTTCCTTCACACAAGTATGTAACTTGTGTGGTGTTGGTTAAGTTTGATGGTTCACACCATCCTTCCCAAACAAGTTCGCCTTTGACTCTTACCTTCATCTTAGTAATGTCAACGTTTGTTTCAGTCCATGTATCTGATGTAGTCACTGCCATAGACATAGCTGGAACTAAAAGCAATGCCAAAATGGCTAAAACTAAAAATGCTTTTGTGTTCATTTTTCTTCTTTTATTTATTTTTAAAATTGTTATTATTTTTAAGTTAAGTCACTTTAAAAAGCTTTGTATACGACGGTGTTTGTTACCCACTACTTGGGGTAACATTTACAGCTTCAGTGATTTTAGAATTCGAATTCCTTTTATTGAATCTAAAAATGGTTCAGGACTTTCATTAATTACATTAGCATTTAACTTATATTTTTTAAAAAAAGGTAAAAGTTTTTTCCAGTTTTTTTCTGGAGTAACAACATGTCTTCTTTCACCTTTTTCTGAGTACTCAATTCCTGAGAAATGGCAGTACAGAGTTCCTAACTTTGCTCTTTTTATTTTTCTAAATACTTTATCATAATCAATTTTCTGATCTCTTGCTTCCATATGTGCAAAATCAATACACAAAAAGCAATTTGTTTCTCTAACTAGGAGTAACAATTCATCTATTGATCCAAACTGTGATTTTTTACCTGTTGTTTCTGGTGCAAGTTTAACATTCCATCTATTTTTCTTAATTATCCTTTGCATTTCTCGAATTCTTTTTTTCACAACATCATAAGTTTGTTTTGGGGTCTTTTTTTGATAGTATGCTGCATGAAAAGTTACATAATTTGCACCAACATAATGACCCATTTCACAGCAATCTAGAATTCTTTTCATACTTTGTTCTACTTTTTTAGGGTCTTCTGAATTTAGATTAACCCAGTATTGTGCATGGATTGATAATTGGATCCCTAATTCTTTAGCTGCCTTACCAATTTTCTCAGCATCTTCTTTTTTTAGCCAGACTTGGTAATTAAAAGGAATCTCTGCACAAAAAATTCCTGCTTTTTTGTATTGTTCTAAAAAATCTAGAGCTTCTTTTGCTCCACCAATTCCTACAGGACCCAGCTTAATCATTTTTGACTTGTATATCTTTTTTTAATTTCAGTTAAAGAATGAACATCATCTATCCCCTTATCATGTCTTAGTTTTATGATTCTTGGGAATCTTAATGCAAATCCTGATTTGTAAGTTGGAGATTTTTGAATCTCTTGGTAACCTACTTCAACAATTATTTTTGGTTTTATTTTTACTGTTCTACCTTTTTCTCCAATGATCAATGGTTTGAGTATTTTAGTTAATTCTCCAAAACTTAATCCTTGTTCTGATTTTTCTTTAACTCCTGTTCCAACTTTTCCTATTTCTAATATATGTCCTTCATGTCTACATGCAACAATGAATGAGGATAACCAACCCCCACGTTTTCCTGTTCCCCATTCTGCTCCAACAATTGCTAGTTCAAACGGTTCTTGAACTGGTTTGAATTTAACCCATGTTCCGACTCTTGATCCTGGTTGATAAAAAGAATTCAAGTTTTTCATAATAATTCCTTCCATTTTTCTTTTCAAAGCTTCTTTATAGAATTTTTCAGCTTTATCTTCATTATCTGTTACAACCCTTTCAGCTAGTTTTAATTTCCATGGAATTTCTTTAATGATTTTTTCAATAAGTCTTCTTCTTTCTCTAAAAGGAGTTTTAATTAAATCCCTATTATTATAGTAAATACAGTCAAAAATATTAACCTCTACTGGCAATTCTTTTTTTAACTTATCAATCTCATATTTTCTTTTAATTCTTTGAGAGATTTCTTGAAAAGGCCTGTATTCTTTATTTTTAGGATTAAATCCCACTGCTTCAGAATCTAGAATAAAATTTTCTCCTTTAATTTGGTTTTTTACATATTCTACAACCTCTGGAAATTGTTTTGTAACATTCTCTAATCTTCTTGTGTAGATAGTTATTTTTCCCTTGAATTTATGGATTAACATTCTGAATCCATCATACTTTAACTCAATCTCTGCTGGTGTTCCTACTCTTTTGAATCCTTCAGAAATAGAATCAACTTTCAAACATAATTCCACTTTTACTGGCCTTTCTGGAGATAGTTTTATTTTTTGTAGTTCTTTTTCTCCTTCCAGTGCTGCTTCTAAAACCAATCCAAAGTCATTAGATCTATCATAAGCTCCTTGAACTATGTCGACATATCTGTTGTATTCTTCTCGTTGTTTTTCATCTAAAGAAATATCATTTTTCTTTTTATTGTAAGTTATATCTAATTTTTTATCAAAAGCTGCCCAAACAATAGCATCTCTTATTGTTCCTTCTGCTACTCCAATTCTTAGTTCTTCTAAAAGAGTTCTAATAACATATCTTGCTTCAATTGGTTTAGATACTGTTAATAACTCTGCTACTAATGCTAGCTTTCTCTCTACTGTTCCAGAACCTTCTAGTTTTGTGGCTTTTCTTAGATTATCAATTACTTTTTGAGTTGTTAATCTTCCTGATAACAAGGTTTTTTGTTTCTTTTTTTCAATTGAGGATTCAGCTACTTTTCCTAGATCTCCTATCTTTCTCCAATCTTTTACAATCTTCTCTTCTGATATTCCTGTTGCTTTACTTATAGCTTTAATAGTTAATTGTGTTGAAACCCCTACAACTTCTTCATTCCAGTCTGCAAATATCTTTCCTTTAGCAAGATAAGCTAGATCTCTTGCCTCTTTTTTTGAGATTTTTTTAAAGAATTTTGAGAGTATGAAAGTTTTCTCTAGTCTTTTTGATGTTTTTTCTAAGGATTCATAGATTTTTGCAAGCTCTAGGTAAAGCATATGATAGAAAAGGTAACCAGACTTTTAAGGTTTTTCTTAAGGAAGAGTAACTGTTATTGGGACATGGTCTGAAAATTCAAATGCACTATAATCCACATCAATACTTTCAGGATCAAAACCTTTTGTGAAAACCATGTCTGGATGAGTTGGCCAATGTTCTTCAGATGGTCTATGTAAAACAATACTTGCCAATCCTCTCCACAATTTTCCATTTCCATATAATGCATTTGAAATTAAAGGAGAGGATCCAGGAATTCTTGATGTTCTTTTGTAAAGGGGAGTTACTCTATCATGATATCCCCTTAATCTTAAAGATTCTAAAACTGGTTCTTGTCTATAAACATTAAAGTCCCCAACTAATAAAGATCTATCAATATCTAAACTATCTCTTAATCTTTCAGCTCTGTCAACCATCCCCAAAATTTGTCTTTCTCTCAATTCTGATTTTGTTTTATCTTCTATATGTGTGTTGCTTACTAGGTATTTTTGATCCCCCACTGTTAATACTTGGTGAGAAGCAACTCTATTTCCAACTCTTGGTTCGATAGGATCCTTATACCAGTTTTTTGCAGGCATTAATCTTTGACATTGGTAATAGTCTATTGGTCTTCTGGTAAAAACAACATTTCCTGTCGTTTTTGTAGGATATCCATCTTCTAATTCAAAGAATTCTGTAGCCCAACGAGTGTGGTATCCTTCTCTTGCAAATCCCCAAAGTATCTCTTGGTCTTCAATAGTGAATTCTTGAAAAGCCAAAACATCTGCATCATATAATTTTGGATTAATTCTAACCTCTTCTAAAGCTTTGTAAGCATTTTCAGTTTGTCCAGCTAAATTAGCGCTCACAATAACTGGTGCTGGTCTTGTTGTTCTTTCTTGTTGTGGTTGAATGTAAATAGGATTTTCTAAAACTTCTTCAAGAGTACCTTGTCCTGGGAAAAAAGGATTTTCTCTTGATTCCCATCCTTGAGGAATTGTATATCTATTATCCATAGAAGTATCTGTTTCAGTTCCCATTCTGAAAGGTAAAGATAACCAAACAAAAGGACCTGTTTTTTTAACTGATTCTGGTATAAGTGTAAGTAAAGAAAGTGCTAATATGCTGGCGCCTATTAAAGACATTTTAACCCCCTAGCCGTTTCTCTTAAGAATAATGGGTTTTTAATACTTTTTATTTAAAATTTTTTCTAATTGGTGCAATTATTTTTTCCAAATATTCTGCAACAGCAGATTTTAGATCATCAGCCCAAATAGCTCTTCCATCTTTGGATTTACCATTAAAGGCGTTTTCTAAGTCTTTATAATTTTTAAGTGTCTCTTCAACTCCATGGCCAGATCCTTTATCCACTTTTACACAAATCTCCCCAAACATCGGAAAAATAATTAACTTTACTATTGCTAGAATAGGATTATTTTGAGAATTTTGAGAAATTGTTGGATCTCCTTGAGGACAATAGGCATTCCTTATTTTTTTAACAATATCCTCTTTTTTATCCCGAATAGAAATAAAACTATTTGGAACTGATTTTGACATTTTTTGTCCAGGACCTTTTAATGATGTTATTAATGGAGTATGCAATACAACAAAGTTATGTTTAGTTAACTTTCGAAATTCTCTCCCAATCATATGAATCTTTCTTTGTTCCATCCCTCCATAAGCTAAATCTACTCCAAGATGTTTTATATCTACTACTTGCATTATGGGATACCATAATTGGGAGATTGTTGCATGTTCTATGTCTCTTGCTATTTGTTGCATACTCTTTAATCCTCTTTTAATTGTGGATTCTTGAGCTATTCTCATAACATCTTTTTGATACTGTTCTTTAAACTGAAAACTAGAACCAAGAATTACCTCAGCATTTAATCCTATAGCTTTAACTGTCTTTTTCCATGCTAAAACTTCTTTTTTAATCTGTTCTTCTTGTCCTTTTCTATTTAGTAAAGCATGAACATCTGCTATGAAAAATATAACTTTAAATCCAGCTTTTTCTAAATCCATAAGTTTTGTTACAGTTACAAAATGTCCAAGATGTAATGGTCCGTTAGGTTCATAACCACAGTAAGCTACTGGCTTCTTTTTTTTCTTTAAAAGTTCTTTTAGTTCTGGTTCTGTAATCACTTCTTCAGTATTCCTTGTTATTAATTCCCATCTCTTTTTTGAATCCATGATTATAGGAGTTAATCAGTTTTTATAAATCTTTTTCAGTAATGTTTTTATAGTAGTCCATCATAAGAAAAATATGCAATTAGATAAATCAATAAGATCTAGGAGGAGCATTAGAAAATATTTAGATAAGAAAGTTTCTTTTTCAGATATTACTGAAATTTGTGATGCTGCAAGATTTGCTCCAATGGCATGTAATAAATTTAGTGTTAGATTAATTGTTGTTTCTAATAAAGAGAAGATTAAGAAAATAGCTGAAATTTCTCAACAACCATTTATTGCTGATGGAAAATATATAATTGTTGTTTGTACTGATAAAAAAGATCTTGTTAAGAGTTTTGGTGATAATGGAACTAGAAATGCTAGACAACAAGCTGGAGCAGCAATAGAACATATGTTGTTAAAAATAACTGATCTTGGATTATCTGCTTGTTGGGTTGGTTGGTTTGATGATAATGCTCTTAAAAGACTCCTTAAAATTCCTAAGAACATAGATGTAGAAGCTTTATTTCCTATTGGATATGCTGCTGAAAAACCTAAAAAGCTCTTTAAAACAGATCTTAAATCAATTTTATTCTTTGATGAGTGGGATAAGAAAGAGAGAAAATGAAGGGTTTTAATACAAAATCCAGGTGGAATAAACTTCTTAGAACTGGTGCATGGGGTAAAGAAAGAGGAGAATTTCATAAAAAGATTCTGAAGTATCTCCCAAAAAATAAAGAGATAACCGTTTTAGATATTGGTTGTGCAGTTGGTCACGGAACTATAGAATTGGCTAAGAAATTAAAAAAAGCAAAGTTTGAAGCATGCGATTTTTCAAATGATGGTATCAAAAAAGCAAAAGGATTATATGGGAAAAAAATAAAGTTTTTTGTTCACGATGTCTATAAAGATAAACTAAAGAAGAAATATGATTATATCTTAATCATAGAGACTTTAGAACATCTGAAAAACCCTAAAAAAATTGTTAAAAAATACTTAAAGAGTTGTAAAATCTTATTAGTTTCAGTTCCTTATAAGGAAAAGGAATTATGGAAAGAGCACATAAATAGGTTTGATGAGAGTTCTTTTAGAGATTTTAAAGAACTCATAAAAAGAGTTATTTTTAGGAAACCAGGTTCAGATATGAAACTTATTCTTTACATCTTTGAAAAATAATCATTCTATTATAAAAAAATATTTATAGTCTAAGTTCTAAAAACCTGTATGGAACCTAAGAAAGAGGATACTGTCTATAATCAATTATTTAGAGAATTAGAACAGTATAGGACTGAAGAGAGAAAATTAGAACATCTTGAGAATCTACTTAAGAAAAATCCTGATCAGGAAACAAGGAAAACTGCTTTTGTTATAATGGCAGCTTTACAGAGCTATAAGATGTGGTATAATTCTGCTGCAAAATCCTATCATAATGCTGCTGATTTAGCTAAAACTTTCTCAGAGAAAATAGATCTTTTATTAAAAGCAATAACATTATTTGTTACAGCTAGAGATTACAAAACTGCTGAAGAAGTTACAAGACAAGCAGTTGTTCTAGCATCCTCAAAAGATAAGGATTCTATTCGTAGTCACTTAATTAATACTTATCTTAAACAAGCTGATCAGTATGAGGCTAATAAAATGTTTAATAAGACTATCAAAGTTCTTTCTAGACTTTTGAATCTTAAGATAGATAACGAGCAAAAGAAAAGTGTTTTAGAAAGGTTAGTTTATCTTTATGAAAAGATTGGGAATCCTATAGAAGCAAATAAGATTAGGCAACAGATGCGTTGAGAATTCTAAAAAGGCAAGTCATCAAAATTATCTGGGCCCCATCTTAACTTTAAGTTATATTCTGAGCATTCTGGATTAGGACATCTGTAAGTCCAAGTACTCATTCCTTGAGTTATTGGATCTCCCTGTTCTGTTGTATCTTCTCCCAAAATCTCAACAACTTGTTCACAAACCTCACAATAAACTGGTTGTCCTTGTTCTTCTCTTTGAATTTCTAGTTCTACATCTCTTTCTAAGGGGAAGCCATTGAGATCAACATCTTCTTCTAAACCCATGTATTTCTTTGTTTTAATGAATTTTTAAGAATTATTGTATTGAAAAAGAATAAAAAAAGAGGCTAGCTTCTAGCGGAAGCTAGCCGAGAGAACCCAAAAGGCTAAGGGGAAATCATGAAGCTCATTGGAAAAATTCTACGCCTAACTCTGACATTGCAGGTTGTGGTGTAGCTTCAGGAGCTTTTGGTCTTCCTAGTACATATGGGCTCTTGACACCAGTTATAATAGTTATAACTCGTACCTTTCCTTTGAAGTCTCTATTGATTCTTGCTCCGATAATCACTTGTGCTTCTTGACTTAGGTTTTCAGTGACAAGACCACCAATGTTGTTTAGCTCTTCAAGCTTTAAGTCTTCTCCACATGTTACGTGGATTAATGCACCAGTTGCTCCCTTATAATCAATGTCTAATAAAGGATGTGCTAAAGCTTGTTTTACAGCTTCCTCAACTCTATTGGCTGTGTCAGACTCACCGATTCCAATACAACTAACATCTCCGTTTTTCATAATTGCAGAGACATCAGCAAAATCTAAGTTAATCAAAGAAGGCACAGTAATTGTTTCTACAACTCCCTTAATCATTGTACTCACTAATTCGTTTGCTACTGCAAGAGCTTGTTCTACTGGAAGGTTTCCTGCGATATCCACTAATCTGTTATTATCAATAACAATAACAGTATCAGCAATTTCTCGCAATTGTTGCAATCCGAATTCTGCTTTGTCAATTCTTGCTCTTTCGTTGTCCCAAGGCATTGTTACTACACCAATTGTTATTGCTCCAACTTCTTTTGCAAGTTGTGCAACTACTGGTGCTCCACCTGTTCCAGTTCCTCCACCTTCTCCTGCCACAACGAATACCATGTCGCCACCGCCAACCATTTTTTTCAATTCAACCATTGCTTCTTTTGCTGCTTCTCTTCCTGTTTCTGGGAAACCGCCTGCTCCTAATCCTCGAGTTAATTCTTTTCCAATAAGAATTTTTTCATCAGCTTTGGTAATGCTTAGATGTAGAGCATCTGTATTAACTCCATAAACAGTTGCTCCTGTTATTCCTTTGTTGAATAACCAGGTGATCATATTACATCCTGCACCCCCAGCCCCGATGACTTTTATGTTAGCTCTTCCAGCCTTTAACTCATCAAAGTTTATCCCATATTTACTTGCTCCGTCTATTGCCTCTTTTGCGAAATCTAAAGCCATTTTTTACCTCCGTTTTTTACGAAACATTTATATAGTTGTTTATTTTTATATATTTCAGAGTGAGAAAAAATATGACAAGCTTTTTACCCGAAAGCTTTATCCCCTTTTATTAATTAAATATAACGAAATAATCTTATTCTCTATTCTTTAAATATATTGTTGAATCCTAACATATATATTATAGTATATAGGTTAGTTTTTTACCGTCGTAAACTTTTTATAATTACGATTATTAGATAAAAAATGAAAAAAGAGAATAAATTAAAAGTGAAATTAAAATATCTTGAAAAGAAAAGTATAGAACCAGAACAATTATTTAGCTTACATAGATCAGTTAGATGGACAACAAATAAAAATAAACAAAAACAAAAAAAGATAATTTATAAGGAATATAAAAATTCACAGATTGTTGTTTCTGCTTGGAATGGGAAAGAGTTAGTAGGAGTAATAAGAGCTCTTACAGAGAGAGTTAAAAATGGTATGATATTTGGTCTTGTTGTTAAACAAAAATATCGAAGTCTTGGAGTAGGTACAAAACTGATTAAGAAATGTATAAAGAAATATCCTAAAATAAGATGGTATCTTAGATCTGAAAATTCTAAAACAGATAAGTTTTACAAAAGAAGAGGATTTAAAAAAATAAAAAGAGGTTTTATATGGATACTAGATACCAAAAAATGAAAAAAGAGTTTAATATCAAAGTTAAAGTAATAACTAAAGAAAAAACGTATGAAGGAATTCTTTTAGAGAGTCATGATTCTAAAATTATTCTATTAAAATTAAAAAATGGATATAACATTGGAATAAAAAAAGATTCTATTTTGAAAATTACTAAACTCTCTAATTTGAAAGAACAAAAAACTAAGAAAACAGATCAGGATAAGACTCTTCCCAAGATTGCAATCATAGCAACAGGAGGAACTATTGCTTCAAAAGTAGATTATCAAACTGGTGGAGTTCTTGCTGTTGAGAATCCTTATGATCTATTAGAAAACTTTCCTGAACTTAAAAAAATTATAAGATTTGAAGTTCATGTTCCTTTTAGTGATGATAGTTCCCAAGTCTCTCCAAAAGAATGGGTTAGGTGGTCTAAACTTGTTGCTAAGTTAGTTAATATGCCTCAAATAAAAGGTGTTGTAATTTTACATGGAACAGATACCTTACATTACTCTGCTTCAGCATTATCTTTTATGTTACATAATTTGAATAAACCAGTTGTTTTTACCTTTAGTCAGAGAAGCGTTGATAGGGGTTCAAGTGATTCTTTTTTAAATATAAGATGTGCTTGTCATGCTGCATTAAGTAATATTGCTGAAGTGATGGTTGTTGGTCATGAGAAATCTGATGATGATTCTTGTTTAATGATAAGAGGAACTAAAGTTAGAAAGATGCATTCAAGTATTAGGGGAGCTTTTAAACCTATTAATGAGAATCCTTTAGCCAAAGTATTTTCAGATGGCAGAATAGATATTTTGAATCACAAGTTTAGAAAAAGACATGAAGGAAAAGTTAAACCTTTATCTTTTTTTGAAGAAAAAACTGCCTTAGTTAAGTTTTTTCCAGGAAGTTCTTCTGAGATCTTAGATTCTTTAATTAAGAAGGGGTATAAAGGAATTATTATTGAAGCTGTTGGTTTAGGCCAATTACCTGTAGAAGGAACAAATTCATGGTTAACTAAGATTAAACAAGCTATTTATAAGAAAATATTTGTTGGAGTGACTTCTCAAACAATTTATGGGAGAGTTAATCCTTATGTTTATTCTCCTTCGAGAAAAGTGGAAAAAGCTGGAGCTGTTTATCTGAAAGATATGTTATCTGAAACAGCTTATGTTAAGTTAGGATGGCTCTTAGGACAAAAAAAGAAATTTAAGGAATTGAGCAAAGAAATGCTAGAGAACAAATCTCATGAGTTCAATGAAAGGATGTTTTAACTTTAGAGTTACAAGATAGCTTTATAACTTCTAGAAAAGTATCAAATCTAAGCCGATTAGGACATTTCGGTTGCTCTGGAAAGAGTGCTACTACAGGGCCTCTGTTCAGTGTCTTGCAAGTAGTTTTGCGACTGGACTACAAACTCGCATTACGAAACCTGCACTGTTTAAGCTTATCTGTGGGGCGAAGGAGACAACCTCTAAAACAAGCCAATAGGTTCGTCTAAAGTTTGGTAGTTGTTTGAGGCACTTTTTCACCGAGTCCAGATATCGGCTTAATATTCAAAAGAGGGTGAAATGGTTAGAAGAAAAAGAAAGAAAAAAAGAAGAAGAGGAGTTAGAAGAAAAATTAAAAAAGTTAAAAAAAGAGTAAAAAAAAGAACCCAAAAAAAACATTCAAGAAGAGCAAGTAAAAAAAACAAGATTTCTAAAGTTAAAAAATTATTAAGACTTTACAAAAGAAGAAAGTAGTTCTATAACAAAAGATTTATAATTTAATTTAGTGATATATATCTATGAAAAGAGGGGCATTAATCCTAGTTTTAATTATTTTATTTTTTGTAAGTATAACTCTAATTTCTGCAGAAGAATATATTGAAGATGGCTATAAATATGCTAATTATAGCCAATTCTTATTTTCTTCAAAAAACAAGATTTCTTGTACTTATTTGCCAGGTGAAGATTGGAAAACATGTGAACCAATTGTTGAAGTAAATAATACAGGTGATAATGAATCTATAAACAAAAATCTAATATCTAAAGTAGTAGATATCCCTAGTAGAAATCTAGATATCTACTATACTTATGATTTTGAGTATTATAATGAATCTATTTATTTTGATGTAGAGAATGAGACAGATATAGAATGTCTTGAGGATTTTGATTGTGATGATGATAATGAAGATACTTGGGATTTTTGTGTTGGGGTAAATATAACAAACATGACTGAAGGTAATTGTACTTACCATTACCAAGACTATTATAATGTTCTTAGAAAAAGGTTTCTTAATTGGCAAGAAGCTGGAAATCAAATAGTACTTCAGACAGGAATAACTGGATTAATGTTGGTATTTGATGTTGAAAAATACAAAGCAGGACATTTTAATGTTAGTGTTGGGAGTTATACAATTGATCCAGATATTGATGCTTGTGGAACATTATCAAGTGCAAACACAATTTACACTTTAAATCAAAGTGTAAATTCAACAGGAACTTGTTTCAACATTACAGCCAATAATGTAACATTGGATTGTGCTGGTTATTGGTTAAATATAACTGATTCTGGAACCACTTATGCTGTTTATTCTGATCAAAATGATACAACAGTCAAGAATTGTTATATCTGGGATGTTAGTGGAGATGCAGATGGAATAACATTTAGTGGTGTTAATGGTGCTACAATTTTTAATAATACAATGAATTCAAGTTCTTCTGGAGCTGATTTTATTACCATAACTAATAGTGATGACATAAATGTTACAGGAAATACAGGTTTTACGAGTGGTGGTAGTTCAAGGACTATGTTTTACACTTATTCATCTAACAATATATATCTTAATAATAATAACATGACACATTGGGGTGGGGGAAGTGCTGGTAATGCTTATAGAATTGGTGCTAGTTATCTTGGATGTGAAAATGTTACTATTCAAAATTCTTATGGTTATTCAGGGTCTTCTTATACTTTGGAGATTGTAGGTTCAAAAAATGTTTCAGTAATTAATTCAAATTTTTCTAGTGATAATGTTGGAATTATAAATTTTGCATCTTCATCTGGTTCAATAGACTATTATAATCATACATTTACAAATTGTCGTGGTCCTGATGGTGGTTTTGTAAATTATAGTGTTAATGTAAGTGGAATTGTATTAGAAGACCTTAATTATTCAGGAGATCATGATTGGATTGGTTTTGCATTTAGTGATAATATAACTATAGATAATTCAACATTTGATGGATCAATAAAGTTTTACTATACAGACAATGTATCAATAAATGATGTAACTATTGATACTTCGTGGGAGTATGGTCTTTATTTTTCAAATTCTGATTATTTCAATATAAGTGATTGTTCTATAAAAGCTGACAATTATAAGTTTTATCAAAGTAGTTCTGATTATTTTAATGTAAGTAATATCACTTTTCCTAGTTATGGTTCAACATATATTTATATTGGTGGTTCAAGTGATTCAAATTATTCTAGCATGTTTGCTGATGATACTAATGGTTACCCTATGTTAGGATTAGGGTCTGGAAATGATAATCTTTATTTTGATGATATTCATTTAAGCACTCAATGTGATGGTTGTTCTAGTGGAACAGCAAGAACGGTTTCTATAACAGGAGATCAAGATAACATTGTTTTTAATAATTCTGTTTTAATTAATAATAGAACTACAAGCTGGAACGGAAATAGTCCTTCAATCTATGTTGATGCTGGAACTATGACTAATGTTTCTATATATAATTCAAATTTAACAAATTATATTTGGGCAGATGTTTATTGGGACAGCGCAAGCGTTTCAGGAACAATAGATAGAATAAATTGCACAGTATATAATGATTCAAGTGCTGACAAATATGACAAATTTGCAGGAGACCTTGGAGCAGTTACAAGGCAATGGTATGCAGATACTTATGTTAATGATACTGCAGGAAGTGCAATAGAAGGTGCAAATGTCTCAATAACAGATGTTAATTCTAATCTCATTAATTGGAGTTTAACTAATTCTTCTGGATATATCCAAAGATTAACTTTAAGAGAATACTGGCAAAACTACACAGCAACTTATTATGATACTAATTATACATTTAATGGAACTTTAGCTGGTTATAATGATGACTCAGAGGAAGTTAATTTAACTAATAATAGAATTAGTGGAGATGGTGGGATAATTGCTCTAACTTTGCCTCCTGAAGATACAACAGATCCCACTGCAACCTTAGGAACCAATCCTATTGATAATTATGATACTTCAAATACATCAGTTACTTTTGATTTCAAATGTTCAGATAATCTTGGTATAGCTAAGGTAGAATTATGGGGTAATTGGACAGGATCTTGGCATGCCAATTATACTAATTCTAGCTATACAAACAATACTTGGTTAAATATTACAGTAAATAACTTTTCAGAAGGAACTTATATCTGGGGAGTTTATTGTAATGACAGTTATGGAAATGATAACTGGACAAGTAATAGAACATTTACAATAAGTACTGCTTCTTCTCCAGAAACTCCTGGAGCATCTCCTGGAGGAACTGGAAGTTCTGGTGGAGAAGGAGTAGATCAGAGTTTGAGAGAAAAGTATTTTTGGCTAAATAATGTAACTTTAGATGAAAATAACAATTCTTATTTTAAGAAATGGGAAAGAGTTCTTATAGATGTAAATGGAACAAACCATTCTTTTGGGGTTATAGATATACAATCTGGAAGAGCAAGTGTTCTGGCACAGAGTGCAAACCAATTTGCAGTATTATATTTAGGAGATGAGAGAAAATTCGAAGTAAATGGAGATTCTTTTTATGATGTATATGTAAGATTAAATGACTTATATACTCATAAGGTAAATTTAACTGTTAGAAAGATTCATGAAGGGTTTTATACTGGTGAAACAGGGGAAGGAGAAACAGCTTCTGAAGAAGATGGAAAATCAGAAAATCTTGTTACTTATATTGAAGGATTTTCTGAAAACCTGTTATCAGTCTACCAAATCCTCATAATAGTTCTAGTTATTTTTGCTGTTATTATTCTAACCCAGGTTTTTAGAAAAAAGAGAGATTTAAGATCCGTAAGCTTTAAATACTGAAAATAGCACTTAAATTTAGTAATTCACCAATCACAATTCAAATTCATATTTAATTTTTAGGTTTGAATTAATAGTACAGAGATTTCTAAATAAATTTAAATATAAATGTAAAAAATGGGAAAAATAAGTCCCCCTTCAATAAAGTATATTATTAAGGTAAAATTTACTGCAGAAGGGGTAGTAGAGAAGCCTGATGTAATCGGAGCTATCTTCGGGCAAACAGAGGGTTTGTTAGGAGAAGAGCTTGAATTAAGAGAATTACAGAAAAAAGGTAAGATCGGAAGGATTGAAGCAGAGTTAAGAGTAGAGGATTCTAAGACATACGGAGATATTGAAGTTCCAACCTCTATTGATAAAACAGAAACTACAATGATTGCAGCAGCTGTAGAGACTATTGATCGTGTAGGCCCATGTGATGCTAAGTTTGAAATCCAAGATGTAGAGGATGTAAGAAGTAGCAAGAGACAGTATATTGTTGATAGAGCAAAAGCTTTACTTGGTAAATTATCAGCAAAATTACCTGAAAGTAAAGAAATTGAAGGAAAAATTGTTAGAGGTACTAAAACTGCGAAAGTTATTTCTTATGGAGAAGATAAATTAGCAGCTGGTCCTGATGTTGAAAAAAGCAAAGAGATCATAGTTGTTGAAGGCAGAGCAGATGTTATTAGTTTGCTCAAAGCTGGAATTAAGAATGCTATAGCTATGAAAGGAACTACTTTACCTAAAACAGTTAAAGAATTATCTAAATCAAAAGATATCACTCTTTTTGTTGATGGAGATCGTGGTGGTTTATTAATTGTTAAAGGAGTTTTAGACTCTATTGATATTAATAAAATTGCTAGAGCTCCAGATGGTAAAGAAGTTGAGGAGTTAACAGAGAAAGAGATTGTAGCATGTTTAAGAAATGCAAAATCTGTCCAAGATTTTTCAGATGCTAACCTTAGGAAAGGAATTAGAAGAACTGTTGAACCAGTAAAAGAAGAACCAGTTAATGTGGAAGATCTTATGAAAACAGTTAATGGTAAGAAAAAAATAGTTATTGTTTTAGCTACAAGTAGAGGAAATAGAATTCTTACTAGATCTGTTACTAGTTTAACAAAAACTTTGCATTCTCTTAAAGACTCTAATAAGAAGATCTTAGCTTTGATTATTGACGGAAACTTAACAGCAAGAGTTTTAAAACTAGCTGAAAGGTTAGGATGTAAACAAATTGCTGCAAAGAATTTTTCTGCAACAAGCGACAAAGTTAAATTTTTATCTTTTTAATTTTTTATTTTTTAAAAAAAGAATTCTTAAGCTTTAGCTACCTTATCAATACATGCACCTGCAGCAACTGTTTGACCCATATCTCTAATAGCAAATCTTGCCATGTGTGGGTTTTCTTTCTGAGTTTCTATAATTAATGGTTTTACTGGTTTCAATTTAACAATTGCTACGTCTCCGTTTTTCAAGTAATCTGGTTTTTCTTTGATTACTTGTCCTGTTTTAGGATCCATTTGTCTTACTAGTTCTGTAAATTGAACTGGTATTTGTGCTGTATGAACATGTAATACTGGTTGATATCCTACTGCAATAACAGTTGGGTGGTTAATTACAACAATTTGTGCTGTAAACTCATCAATAACTTTTGGAGCAGTATCTGGATGACAGATAACATCTCCTCTTGCAATATCTTGTTTTCCAACTCCCCTCATATTAATACCAACATTATCTCCTGCTTCCCCTTGTTTTAATGCTTCATGGTGCATCTCTACTGTTTTTACTTCTCCTGTAACTCCTTTTCCAGATCTAGCAGGTAGGACTAAAATCTTGTCCCCAGGTTTCATTATTCCTGTAGTAATTTTTCCTACTGGAACTGTTCCTACTCCTGTAATAGAGTAAACATTTTCAATAGGCATTCTTAATGGTAAATCAGTAGGTTTCTTTGGTGGTTCAAAAATATCAAATTGTTCAAGTAAAGTAGGACCATTGAACCATTTCAATTTTTCAGATTTTTTAGTTACGTTTTCTCCAAATTGAGCACTTGCTGGAATAAAATTTATCTTATCTAATTTATAACCTGTTTGTTTTAACAGGTTACCTAGATCTTCTTTCACTTTGTTGTATTTATCCTGAGCATAATCAATAGTATCCATCTTATTAACTAGAACTGCTATTTGATCTACACCCATTGTTCTACATAACCATAAGTGTTCTTTTGTTTGAGCCATAACCCCTGATTTTACATCTACAACAAGAATTGCAGCATCTGCTTGAGATGTTCCAGTAATCATGTTTTTAACAAAATCTCTGTGTCCTGGAGCATCAATAATAGTAACTTGGTATTTTTTAGTCATTAATTTCTTATAAGCAAGATCAATTGTAACCCCTCTTTCTCTCTCTTCTTTTAAATGATCCATGACATAGGCGAATTCAAAACCTTTTTTTCCAAGTTTTTCAGCTATCTCTTTCATTTTGTTTAGCTCTTGCTCAGAGAAGTTTCCATTCTCAAAGAGCATTCTACCTACAGCTGTACTTTTTCCGTGGTCGACGTGACCTACGAAAATTACATTGAAATTTGGTTTCTCTCCTGCCATGTTATTTTGGAGAAAATTTAGTTTATAAAGCTTTCGTTTATTTCCAGAATTTTAATGCTTGTCCTAATTCTTCGTGGTACTTTGCATAATGTTTTATTGGAATTTTTTTCATTACTGCATCAGTAGCTTGTCTAACTGCTTTTGCTCCTGCTTCTGTTCCTTTCGGATGTCCATGAATTCCCCCACCGAACTGCATAATAATATTTTTTCCAAGATATTTTATCAAAGCTGGAACATGTCCTGGGTGTAATCCTCCTGAACAAACAGCAAAAACTGGTTTTTTATTAAACCATTTTTGTTCTAGAACATGAGAATCTTTTTTTATTAATTCATGTTCTATTTCTTGATCAATATGAATAATTTCTTGTTTTGGACCCTCCATTTTTCCAACAATAGTTCCAATATGTAATTGATCTAATCCGATTAATCTACATATTTTTGCAATAACTAACATAGATATCCCATGTTTTTTACTTCTTGTAAATGCTGCATGTCCTGCTCTGTGTGCATGAAGAACTAATTTTAATTTTTTATTAAATTCTCTTAAGGTTTGTAGTGATGACCAACCTAAACTTACAATATCAACCATCGCATATTCAGATCCAATTCTTTTTACAAACTCTGCTCTATCTAACATCTCTTGTACTTCTGCAGTTATATTTGGCATATAGATTTTTCTTTCTCCAGTAATTTTTTCTGCTAAATCTCTTGCTTTCAATGTTAATAGAACCCTTTTTTCAAATTTGTTAAAAGACTGAGAAGTTAAGTTTTCATCATCTTTTACTATATCACATCCTCCTAACCAAG
>CP070794.1:78401-84822 GCA_020343435.1 archaeon
AATAAAGATGAAGAAGAACGATTTAAAGAATTAGAAAATGAAATCAAAAAACTTAAACAAAAGACCAAATACAATACTCGGAAGCATAAAACAAGAAGGGGTTAAAGGATTCCTTAAACGTTGGGTTGAAGGAATGAAAAAAATCCCTCCTGACCAGCTATTGCGATCAGAACTAATAGGATATGTTGGTAGCATATTAGGACATATACTTGCAATATTCATATTCATATTTGTAGTAGATAGCTTATGGGCTATAGCAGTAATCCTTGGATTCAGCATAGTAATCCAAGCTTCCCAAGCTATAGGAAAATTTCAACAGTATGATGCAATGAAAAAGCTTAAAGCTCAAATGGTAAAGATTCAACCTATTGAGGATGTAATAAAATAATAAATAAATCCTGAGGAGGTAAAAAAATGAAGAAATTTAGTGTAACAATACAAGGAATTTCGCCTTTGTTAATGAATAGACCAAGTAATTTAATAGCAGATATATCAAAAGACAAAAAAGGATTTAAAAACGATCCTAAAAATGAAGCAGAATTTAAGTTGTATATAGATTCAAAAGGGAAATTATACCAACCATCAACCCACATATCTGGAGCATTGATTGAAGCAGGAAAACATAAGAAAGTGGTTGGTAAAGGGAAATCAACTTACTCTAAGATTGTAGGATATGCTGTTGAGATAAATCCTTTTGAGATAGAGCATAAGAAACAGAAATGGGAAATCTTTAGTATTTTAGCAGTAAACCCAAATACTAAAGGAAGAAATTTATTACATAGACCAATTCTTAAAGAATGGGAATTAGAATTTGAAGTTATTTTTGATGAAACAGAGATACCTTCAACCATTATGAAAGAATTATTAGATATAGCTGGTAGAATTGCTGGACTTGGAGATTGGAGACCACAAAAAAAAGGAAGGTTTGGAAAATTTCACGTTACCAAATGGAAAGAAATTAAATAAATCTTAATCATGCTCACTTTGTGTGAGTGAGGTGAGGTCTGGTACGGTTAGGTTTGGTGAGGTAAGGTGAGGTGAGGTAAGGTGGGGTGAGGTTGGGTTGGGTGAGGTAAGGTGCGGTATGGTACGGTAAGGTAAGGTGTATATAAATTAATTACAATTTAAAATGAAAGAAGCAAAAGAGTTTAGATCTAAAAAATTAGAAGAGTTAAAAAAGGAGGTTAAAAATGGTAGAAAACTCACAAGAGAAGAAAGAGAGTTTATTGAAGCATGGAAAGAAATGTTTAAAGAATGATGAAGAATTATTAGAAGAAGCGAGAAAAGTATTAAATATGAATGATGGAGATTTTCAAGATCTACTAAAAATAGCTTATAATAATATTATTGAATTATTAAAAACATATTTAGATATGCCAAAACCACATTATAAAGTGATTGCTTTATGGGTTATTGGAACTTATTTTCATAAACAATTCTCAACTTATCCTTATTTATTCTTTAATGCAATGAAAGGCAGTGGAAAATCAAGAGCATTAAAATTAATATCAAAAATAGTGAAAAATGGTAATTTAATAATAAGTATAACAGAATCTGTACTATTTAGAACAGCACACTTAAGAACCTTGTGTATTGATGAATTTGAGCAGGTTGGAAGTAAGGAAAAACAAGCTTTAAGAGAATTATTAAATTCTGCTTATAAAAAAGGGGGGATAGTTGAAAGAGCTTATAAAAAAAAGAGCATGGATAGGGAAAGTATAGAAATAGAAACTTTTGATGTTTACACACCTGTTACAATGGCAAATATAAGAGGTATGGATAATGTCTTAGCAGATAGGTGTATAACTCTTATGTTAGAAAAAAGTAGTAATAAATCAATTACCCGATTAATTGAAAACTTTGAGGATAATAAAACTATTGAAAAAGTTCGTGCAATCCTTGAAACATGTGCTAGTTACTACTCAAAGTCAGTACTAAAGGGTGAACTTAGTGTAGTGAACTTCTCTAAAATAACATATAAGTGGAACACATATATACACTCTTTTAATAAATATATAAGTACACTAACTACACATACTACACTAAACACACCAAGTACACCAAGTTCACATATCAGTGGAAGGGAGAAGGATCTATTTAATAAGATATTGAGAACAGAATTAGAAGGTAGGAATTTAGAGTTATTTTTTCCTTTATTTTTATTAGCAGATATGTGTGGTGTTTTTGATGAAATATTAGAAATAGGGGAATCAATAATCAAAGAAAGGAGAGACGAAGATTACGCTGAAAGCAGAGATATTGCTTTATTAGATCACTTGGCTCATAGATATGAAATAGAATCAGATTTTATTGCAATAAAAAAAATATCTAATGATTTATTATCTCAAGGAGAGGAATACACCCCCCATTGGATAGGACATGCTATCAAAAGATTGGGTGTTTTAATAGAGAGAAGAAGGATGAGAGAAGGAGTTGAAGTAAGAATTAACTTTACAAAAGCAAAGGAAAAGATAAGAATGTTTAGACCAGATCAAATAATTCAGGAGGAAAAGGTAGAAGAATGGTAAAGATTCAACCTATTGAGGATGTAATAAAATGAAAGAAATATCTTATTATATTGAGAGAATAATATTTTGGATGATAGTGGCAATTGTCTTAAGAGATATAATTAATCTTGAACTTTGGTGGATTGGTTTAATTGGAATAGGTTTTGTGGTTTGGGATTATATAAATGATTACAAAAAAACAAAACAAATGAAAGGAGGTAAGGATAATGGAACTACCTGAAATTGAAGGAAATGTTGCTATAGCATCAATCATTTTATGGTTGGTTGTAGTATTAGCTTTATGGGCGATCCCATCATTTGGAAAAACAGATTTTTCATTGCCAGTTAAGATTTTAATTACAGTAATTGCATTACCAATGGCATACTTTCTGGTAAACGCAATCGATAAGAAATGATAGGATATGGTGAGAAGCATAGAATAGAAGAAGTAAAACCAGGACTCTTTATCCAAACAACTCCCAAAGGAGGATACAAAATGGTGAGACCTCCTGTTAAGGATCTTAATAAACCAATGACTAAAGATAATATTCATTGGAAAAGATTCCTTATTGGTAGCTGGGGAAATATAATTAAGATAGCTATTATTATTGCAATCCTTTTAGGATTGTGGTTTGGGTATCAAGCAGATATGGAGGGATGTCATAAGATAATGGAAAGTGAATGTTTGAGAATGGCAGTGTTATCTTGTTTTGCTTATGAAGCAGGTTATGAAGAAGGGTTAAACCTCACCTTTCTTTTTGAGGAGGTGATGAGGAATGAAACGGGATAACATATTTGAACAAATATTAAAGGACATCCAAGAAAAGATGTTCAAGAATGGGATAAAAGAATTAAAAAGGAGAGAAGCAGCTAAGTTAATTGTCTTTTATAGATTCTCTAAAGAACAATCCTATAAACTGTTAGAAGAGATGAATAAAAGAGGGTTGTTAATTAAGATGCATAAGCAAAAAGAAATTGTTCCAGAGTTTATTTCGTTGCCCGAGGAGGAAGAAAAATAAAAACAGATTAAGTTTTACGAAACTTTTCTGAGAAATCTCTTCATTAATTTTTTATTTATTTCGCTTTCTTATACTTATACGAAAGTTACTCCCACATCTTTTCTATGAGATCTATTGGATTTACATGAGTGTAAATCTGTGTAGCATTAATCTGGCTATGTCCTAAGAATACCTGCACCTGCCTGAGATTCCATTTCTTTTGATTAAGATAATAAGTTGCTCCAGAATGTCTGAGTGTATGAAAGTGAACATCTTTATCTAAAACTTTCTTAGCTTTATTTTTAATTGCAATCTCTAAAGCTCTAGCCCCACAACCAACTGGTAAATGTTTAAGACCTTTCATTACTTGGGGAGCAATTGGAATGTTTCTATCTTTCTTTCCTTTAGCTTGTTTAATCATAACAATCCTTCTACCCCTATCAATGTTCTCAGGTTTAAGATTTACAACTTCACTTACTCTCATTGCTTGATAAAATCCTAAAGCAAATGCTAATCTGTGGTGTGGTTTCTTAGTTTTCTTTAATATACTAACTAATTCTTCTTCAGTTATAGTTTCAGGTATCTTCTCTCCCATCTTAAAGTATTATATATTATATTTTACGCCTTGCACTTGCGAACTTTTCAAATACGTCCCTATTTTTTAACTGTATTAAACTGATTTCCTGCCTTGTAATACTTGCACCAGCTGTTTTGAGTATATCTGAGATCCTTTGTTGGGTTAAACCCATCATTTTACCCATATATATTATTAATACATCCCTCTGTTCCATATATCTTTCACTTCTTGTTAATCTCTCTCTTCTCTTAAAAGATTCCCTCTTCTTTTTCCTATAAACTTCTTCATTAATAGGAGTTTTCTTATAAAACCTTCCTCTAAAGTTTGGAAAACGAACACAATTAACATCAAGAGTTTTTTTCCCTTTTAGATATAATTTTTTCTTATCTTTTTCATTAAAGTAAGTCCAAAATCCTCTTTGTCCACTATTCATATAAACATAAAATAATCCTCTTGTTCTGTGTAGAGCTATGTATTTATCCAACATAAAAAAAGATGGTAGAATTACAATAACACATAAATTGAGTTGTCCCATTTCCATAAATAAATCACGTAGGACGTTGTTAACTTCTGATAGTGCCCTGGTAGAACCCATCCCCCTGTGTGCTTCATCATAAATTATCACCTCGTTTTTTTGGGCATGTTCAATTCTTATTCTTAACTCATCAGGCGTCATGCAAATATTGGTCTCATCAAATTTAGTTCCAAGTTTAGCAGCAATAAATCCCCCAAGAACCTGACCAAAAGTAGATTTACCACTCCTCTCTTTTCCAGCGATAGCAAATACAACATCCATATCTTTTTTCCTTAACTCTGTAATTACATCTCTTTCTAGTTTTTTTCCTAGAATTCCATCAATATAAACAATTTCTTCATTTAATTTATAAGTTACCATTCTACATTCTTTCGTCTTGTACAGTATATTTTGCTCCTTTTCCTGCTGCATCTTGTAATGCCCTTAATACTTTTTCTTTATCTATAAGTTTGTTAAAGATTTTCTTTAAATCTTCTTCAGTTTTTGAAGGATTTATTTCTTCATTTAGTTCATTTAATTTCTTAACATAAGTTGTCTTTTGTTGTTTATCTACTCTTTTAGCATCATTCCATAATTCTACTTCAGCGTCTAAGAGTTTCCATTTATATTTAACAAGATCTCCAATACTTCTAGCAACTCTACATTCTAACCAAATATTATGTAATCTATAAATTTGTAGTTGAGCTTCATTAAACTCAGAAGTTGTTCTTTCGTATTCCATCAAAAAAGCGAAAGTTCTATAATATTTAAAAACTAACCCCCAATGTTAGTCCTTAAATATTGTTTCTTACATGATTTTTATGAGGAGGGTAGAAAATGTTAGGTAACTTAATAGGTGGATTTATTGTAATAGTAGTCGGTGTTAACTTGATTCCTTCCGTAGCTGACCAAGTAAATGCGAGTACATCTGGCAACGTTACAGGAGCATCTGCAACAATCTTAGGATTAACCACTTTATTCTTTGCATTAGGTATCGCAGCAGCAGGAATAAGTGTAGCAGCTCAAGGATTAAGATCCGCTGGATTGATCGGTATGTAAATTTGGTGGTAATTTAATGTTACCTAAGAAATTTTTGTTTATTTTTTTTATTTTTTTAGTTATACCTTTAGTTTCTGCTTCTTATGAATATGAAGAATTTGATTACAAAGTGGCTGTATTAAATGATTTTGGAGATATTAATTTGACTTCTCTAAAGAACTGGCATTGTATATGGGATGATCCTAACAATGAATGGAAAAAATGTTCTGTTGTTGTAGAAATAGATAATAATTGGCAATCAACAAGTATAAACAAAAATCAACTACTAAAACAAATTAATGTTGATAGCCAGAATGAAGAATGGTATTCTTCTACTGATTATAATACTTTTATCAAATACTTCCCATATATTTACGAAGTGGATAGTGTCGATGAATGTCAAATACATGATGAATGTAATCATAATAATTATTCTGGTTATTGTAAGAAAGTTGGAGAAGAAGAATATGGAAATTGCACTTACCTCTTTGAGGATTTTGATTGGTATGAAGCAAGAGAATTTTCTAGTTGGGATGTTATTAAAACAAAACTTACTATTCCATTAGGAGTTAGTGCGGTGAGATTGGACTTTGAAGTTCCAATTTATGCTAATACCCATTTCAATGTTAGTTTAGGTAACTTTACTTTAGACCCAGAAATAGACGCCTGTGCTGAATTGAACTCAGCAAATGAAGTTTATACATTAAATCAAAGTGTTCAGTCAGATGATACTTGCATGAACATCTCAGCTGAGAATGTTACCTTAGATTGTGATGGCTTTGATATT
>CP070794.1:84922-125261 GCA_020343435.1 archaeon
ATCCTCCTAACCAAGCTTCATAAGCTACTCTTGCATGTTCTTTTTCATGTAATCCTAATTTTGGTTTAACAATTGTTCCAACTAATGGACGTTTTTTAACATATAATAGTTTTCTTATTCCTTGGATTCCATATAATGGTCCTGGAAAACTTCTAACTATCTTTTCTGGAAAATGAACATCTAAAAGTCTTAGGTTTTTTGCAGCTTTCATTCCAAAAATATTTCCTGCAATTCCTGAGAGTATTGAAGGCATGTTTCCAGGTTCAAATAATTCAATTGGGTAAGCTATCTTGATTAGGTTACCTTTAACTGAGAAAACTTTTGCTGCAAGTTTTGTTATACTTTTTCTCATAGTTTTAACTTCTGTCCAAGTTCCTATTGAAGATTCTGCTGCAACAGCTCCTGCAGCTATTTTCATAGAACATCTGTTAGGTTCTAAATAGAATTCACAAACTAAATCTGTTTTTTTTGGTTTGTAGCCTAGTTGAACATAATCAATATAATTCATTCTAACCTCTTTTTATTTAATAGTTGAAAGATATTTATAAAATTTTGGAATGGGACTTCCCAGATTTGAACTGGGGTCGCAAGCTCCCTAAGCTTGAATGCTAGACCAAGCTACACCAAAGCCCCGTAATAAAATTTAAGTATCTGAGCTTATTAATTTTTTTATGTCAGGAAAAGGACCAGGAAAACACGTGTTCAAAGGAGCAACAGTTTATATCCATGAAAAAGGGAAATCTGGAGCAAAGATTACACATATAGATGTTGAACATCCAGAATTAAATAAGATCATAAAAGACAAAGAAGCAACTTTTGCTGCAGGAAAACCTGGTGGTTTCTTTATAGGTCTAAAAAAGGTTATGCTAGAACGGGCTGGAAAATTTCTCAAGAAAAAGGGTTCTAAAGGTTTTTAAAATAAATTGCCTTGTCATTTCCATGCCGGGATCGCCTAACGGTATGGCACCAGCCTGCTAAGCTGGCTCCTTTTGGAGATCTGGGTTCAATTCCCAGTCCCGGCGTTCAGTAATCTTTAAAAACTTACTTTTGTAGTTATAAAAATGCCAAGAAAGAAAAAAGAAGAAACTGAGAAGAAAACCACTAAGAAAAAGACAGCCAAGAAAAAAGTAGAAAAGAGAGTTACTAAAAAAGAAGTAAAAGAAGAAAAGAAACATGAGGAAGTTAATGGAGATAACTTACTGATTCCAGTAGAATTTTATGTTAAAACAGCTGTCCATTTAGGAACAAGAGCTGTAACTCCAGATATGAGACTTTATATGTATAAAAGAAGAGCAGATGGGATTGCAGTCTTAAACACCAATAAAATTAATGAAAAAATCGAAACAGCTGCTAAATTTTTATCAAAGTTTGATCCTAAGGATATAGTATTTTGTTGCAAAAGAGATAAATGTGAAAAGATAGTGGAAAAGTTTGGAGAATTAACTGGAATTAAAACTTTTACAAGATATGCTGCAGGAAAAATTACTAATCCAGTTTTATCTGACTTTTTTGAACCAGAAGTTATGTTTATTTCAGATCCTTGGTTAGATAATAATGCATTAAATGATGCTGTTTTATCTAAGATCCCTGTTGTTGCTCTATGTAGTACTAATAATTTAACAAGATATGTTGATTTTATTGTTCCTTGTAATAATAAGGGGCCAAAAAGTATTGGTTTAGTTTTATATTTAATTGCAAAGTTATTCTTGGAAATCAAAGGTATTAAGAAAAAAATTGATATTAATGACTTCTGTGAGATTGAAGAGAAAAAGGAGATGGGATTAGATGAGGCAAGAAAACTTATTCAGAAGAAATTAGAAGAGAGGAAGAAAAAAGAAACTGAAAAGTAAGCCTCGGATGGGGATTGAACCCATAACCTATACCTTACGAGGGTATTGCTCTACTCTTTGAGCTACCGAGGCAATAAAACAAAGAATTCTAACTTAAAAACTATTTCTTTTTCCCTTTTTTAACCTTAATAAAATTCATGAATCCTTCTCTTTTACTTGATAGAATTTTTCCATCCATACCAATGTGTATTCTTAGAATTTCTAAAGAAGGAAGAACCATTAAAGTATTCCATATCTGTTTTCCTTTAAGTTTTTGTAAGATAATAACCATTTCTGTAAAATCAGTGCTTATTTTTTGTTTTTGTTTTTCTTTGAGAATTATCTTTTTAACTTCTTCAATATCTATTTTAATGTTCTTATCAAGTTCTTTGAAATCTTTAACTTCTTTATTTAATTTATCTTCCTTACTCTGCACTTCATTATTCTGCATAAAAAAACTAAAAACTTCTTTTTTTCCAATAACATAATCTAATTGTTGAGAATCTAATAAAATATTTCCGTGAGCTTTCCTTAATGTGAAAAAAGCAGAATATAATTTAGCTTTGGGATGTTTTTTCTTAAATTCTTTAAATAAATCATTAGATTCTACTTGTTTTAGAAGTTCTTTAAAACTCATTTCCTATTCTCAATCTCTTGTTTTAAGTTTTTAATAAAAGAATCAATTTTTACTCCAAACTGTGGTTTAGATCCATGTTTTCTCAGAGCTATTGTTTTATTTTTTTCTTCCTTATCCCCTATCAAGATTGTATAAGGAACTTTTTCAGTTTCAGCATCTCTTATCTTTCTTTGTATTGTTAAATTTCTGAAATCTGTTTCAACTCTGAATTCTGATAATTGTCCAGCTGTTTTTTTAGCTGTTTTAACATTTCTTTCTGTGAAACTTAGAACTCTAACTTGAACAGGAGCAAGCCATGTTGGCAAATTTCCATTTGTATGTTCTAATAATATCCCTATAAATCTTCCCAAAGCTCCTAAAACAGTTCTATGTAAAACAACAGGTATTTGTTTCTTATTATTTTCATCTGTGTATTCTAATTCAAATCTTTCAGGCATTGCAAAATCTAATTGTATTGTTGCTAATTGCCAATCCCTTTTTAGAGAATCTGTAACATGGAAATCAATTTTTGGTCCGTAGAATGCTCCATCTCCTTTATTCAACTTATATTTTATTCTCTTTTTCTTTAAAACAGATTCAAGAACTTTTTCAGCTTTATCCCATTGTTTATCTGTTCCAATTCTCTTTTTTGGACGTGTAGATAATTCTATTCTATGAGGCAATTTGAATTTTTTATAAAATAATTCAACTAGATCAATGATTCTTATTACTTCATCTTCTAATTGTTTCTCAGTACAGTAGATATGTGCATCATCTTGAGTAAATTGAACAACTCTGAAGATTCCTCCAAGAACTCCAGATAATTCTTGTCTATGGACTGTCCCTAATTCCCCAACTCTTAATGGAAGATCTCTATAAGATTTTGGAGTTGCTTTGTAAACCAACATTCCTCCTGGGCAATTCATTGGTTTGATTAAGAAAGTTCTTTTTTCATAATCTGTTAAAAAATTATTTTCAGAGTATTTATCCCAGTGACCTGAGATCTGCCATAGTTTTTTATCCATAATCTCTGGTGTTAGGATCTCTTTGTATCCTGCTTTTCTATGTTCTTCTCTCCAGAATTTTATTAATTCATTTCTTATTATTGTTCCCTTAGGATGCCAGAATATCATCCCTGGAGCAACATCATGGAAACTAAACAAATCTAGTTTTTGTCCAAGAACTCTGTGGTCATTTTCTTTTAGTTTTGAATTATCTAATCTCGATTTAGAGATTTGTCTAAGTAATTGTTTGCAATCAAATGTTTCTTTTACTTTTCCTTCAGCTGTTATTTCTCTTGATAATTCAGATAATGGATGTCCTTTACATTTTAATTCAAATTCTTTGTACCAACCAAAAGGAGCTCTGAAAACTTTGAAACCCTTTAGTTGTTTTTCAGCATCTTTCATCAATTTTTCTGCAAATGAGGGGGATGCTAAATCAGAACTTAGATGAGCATAAGGATATAATACAATAGTTTTAGCTTTTACTTGTTTAGCTATATCTTTGATATTATCTAAATAGAGTTTTAGAACATTTTTTCCTTGATCTCTTTTTTCAACTGCTGTTAATACAACTAGACATTCTTTTACTTTCACTTCTTTTTTTTCAGTTTTTTCTGGTTCTTTCAACGCTTTTTTTAATGGTTTGAAGTTAATGTAGTCACAATGTAAAGTCAGTATCTTCATATAAGAAATAGAGTTAGGATGTTTATAAAATTATTCTTCTTCACCAACAAGAGTTCTTTCTCTGACAAATCTCCTTGGTTCTTCATACTCTAAGTCCCATAAATAAACACTATCTTTCCCACAACCAAGATAAAGAGATCCTTCAGGCAATCTATAACCTATTTCTATTTCATCTGCTGGATGATTTGGTATATAGTCTCTTGTTTTCTCTGTAGCAATACACCAAGATAAGGTCCTTGTTCTCCTTTCACGATTTTTTCTAGAGTTAGTTACAACCAAATGGTCTCTCCATTGTTCTCCTTTAATCCATTTTAACTCTCCAGGATTATCATACCTATAGATGTCATCTGATTCTGAGTAGTCAAATATCCACTCTCTTTCTCCATTACTTCCAATCCACCAGTTATTGTAAGGATCTGTTCTTGCTTCTCCATCATACATTCCCCTAAACTCAATATTCGCTTTTAGAAGATAGTCATATGTTGTTATTCTTTCATTCCCTATTTCTTCATATTCAGGATACCTCTCTTCCCAAGGATTATTAAAACCAACAGCAATCCCTTGATCATAGAAAGGATTCCAGTATTCAGAATCTTCCCAATACTCTTTTCTTTCAGGCCACCATGGCCAATCAGTTTCTTCATTTTCTGCTTGAACTGGTTTGGGTTCTGGAGCTGACATAGAACCAACAACTAATGTTGGAACTAATAATGCAGCTATTGCAGCTGTTAGTAATCGTTTCATTTTATCCTTAATTTTATATAACACAAAATTTTAAATATATTGTTATTTTGAAGTATATAGAACATGAAAAAGAGATCAAAATTTGTTTTAATCGCAGTGATGATTTGTTTATCAATCTTATTCATAGCTTCTGCTGATGCTAAAATCCTATTTACAAGACCAGGAGCAACTTATAATCTTGGAGATGAAGTTAAACAAACTGTTGCTATAACTACAAATGAAAACTTAGAAGGATTTTTACGAGTAATTCTTAATTGTGAAACTTTTGAAGATCTAATTTATTATTCTCCTGTTGTTTTAAAGGAGAATTCTGAAAAAAGAGTTGATCTTAATTTTGAAGCGACTAAGTTAGGTAATTGTAAGTTTATAGCAGGATTAGAATTAGGATCAGAAGTTGTTGAATCTTCTATTTCAGATAATATTCTTATTACAGATGAGTTAGATTTTGATTTAGATTTAAATAAAAAACACTTTATGCCCGGGGATGAATTAAGGATCAGGGGTAAAATTTACAAAAAGAATAATGAATTATTCACTGGAGCAGTAATTGTAAGAATTTTTGGAGGAAATGTTTCTGTTCCTGTAAGTAAGGGGACTTTTAATTATGTTGCTCAAGTTCCAACAGATACTGAACCTGGAAATACAACTGTGATTTTAGAAGCATCAGATGATCTCGGAAATCAAGGAGTCTTTAGTTTGTACTTTACTATCGCCTCTGTTTCTTCTCAATTAATAATAGATGTTCCTGAAATTATAGAACCTGGATCAATTTTAGAAATAACTCCAAAATTAGTTGATCAACATGGTAATATTGTTCCTGAAAATGTTTCTCTAAGATTATTCCAGAAACAATCAAAGTTATTTATTTTATCTGAAAATGTTTTGTTATTAGAAGAATTCTTAACTAGTGGAGAATCTGTTTCATATACTTTTGATATTTTATCTGCTGCTGGAGATTATAAAATAGAAGCTTATTCTGCAGGATTTAGAACTGAAAAAATTGTGCAACTTCCTGTTGTAGAAAAAATTGATGTTAAAATTGAAGAAGATATGTTAGTAATAACTAACTTAGGTAATGTTCCTTACAAAAAACCATTAAAACTAGAATTAGATTTTGATGGTTTGTTAAAACCTTTGATAATTGATTTAGATTTAGCTATTGGTGAGACTCAAGAATTCAAATTAGAAGCTCCAAAAGGAACTTATGGCATTGAAATTGATTTTGAAGGTGCTAAGCAAAAATTCCAAGATATTACTCTAACAGGAGATGTTGTTGCTGCTATACAACTTGGGGATGGTGGAAGCGAAACAGGAACAGGTTATTTGTGGATTATTATAATTGTTGTTATCTTATGTTTAATCTATCTATTTAGAAAAAGAATTTTCAAGAAATCTCATAAAGTAGCAAAAGTTAAAGAGATTAAACCTTCTAAACCTGAAGAAAGACCAAAACAAGCTCAAGTTTCTAAAACCCAACCACAGCCAAAAGTGCAACCAAAAGTTGTAAGTGTTTACAGAGATATTGGAAAAGTTCAAGAATCTCCTTTGAATAAAGTTTTTTCAGGAATTTCTGCAGAAAAGTTAGGTGTTTCTTCTATAGTTACTGCTAAATTATTAGGAATAGGAAAACATGAAGCTACTGTAGCTTATATTAAAGTCCATGGATTATCTAATCTAGAGAATTTAAAGAAAAGAGATACAATTATTTTTGATAGATTATCTAAAGAATTATTTGAAAATATTGTTAATACTGTTAAAGGATTTGGTGGTTTTGCTGATCTGCATGGAAGAAAGATAGTTCTTTTATTTACAAAACCAGGACAAGAATTATATGCAGTTAAAGCTGTTAATGAAGTTAGACATTTTATTGAAAGATTTGATGAAAAATTAAAACAAGATGGTTTAGAGTTTGCATTAGATACAAGTTCAGGAATTCATTCTGGTTTATTGTCTTTTACTTCTCAAAGTAATACTATTAAGTTTGCAAGAGATGATACAATGAATGTTGCTGAAGGATTGGCTGGTAAGGCGTTTAAGGGAGAGATTTTATTGAGTGCTCAAATGCATCAAAAAGTTGCTAATATGATTAAAGCAAAAAGAATAACCCCCTTGTATTTAGACCAGAATAGAGCTATTGAAACATTTTTACTAAAACAACAAGCTCCTTCTCAAATAAAAGAAGAAGGTAAAAGTAGAGTTAGAAGAATTTTAGATAAGTATTAGTTTTATTTAAAAAGAAAAAAAGTTAAAGTTTGAATTCTTGAGAAAGATATGGTAAGACCATTTACTAATCTAAAGAATTATGAGAAAGAACTTAGGAAAGTTGGACCAAATAAAACATTAAGACATTCCAAGTTAAGAGTATATCAAGGGATCTTAGAAGCTATAGATAAGAAATATGATAAAACAAAGAAAAAGGCAGAACTATTAGCAAAAAAAAGAGATATTGTTATTAAATTAATCTTTGAGGAAAAAGATAAGATAAATGTTCTAAAAAAGAAAAAGGTTTAGTCAGCTGTTTGTTGTACTTGCATTTGAGAATTCCAATACCTCATTGAGTCTCTTAAAGAGGCTCTTGGGTTTGATATATCTCTTGAACGGATTGGTGGCCATGTTCTTTCAGCAGTTCCTCTCGCTATCATATCTGGAGTTTGGGCTAAAGAGTATACTATAACCCCATGACTATTTAATAAAGAAACACTACATCCATTCTCGTCGCCCCTAATATCTGAATCACAAGGGTTATAATGTCTGTCAAGAGCTCTTGCAGTTTCCTCGTGCTTCCAACGGATGTCAAAATAATGTTTAATTATTGTTGGTTTACTACTCTTCTTAGTTGGTTCCCTATCCCCCCCATCACAACAACGTTCAATTGTATCTACAGCCATTTCTTAACAATTATTCTCAAATTTAAAAGGATTATTGTTCTAAAATAGAAAGAAAAAAAGAAAAAATAATAAAAAAAGAAAAAAAGATTTTACTTTTTCTTTTTTACGAGCAAACCTATTCCTAGTGCTACAGCAACTGCAATGAGTATTATCAATACTCCCACAGTAGTTTTTCCAGAACCAACTGCAGCTCCAGTTAGTCCGTCATTTGCTTGGTTATTAGATGTAATTTCTTCTCCAGATGGTCCAGCAGCTTCACATGTTTGTGATTCAGCTGGTTTATCATCTTCAGTTCCACAGTCTTTTAAGTCTTTGCATGTTCTTAGGGAGCCTCCTTCAACACAAGGACCCCATGCAGAACATAACCACTTTTCTTTACATGAATCCCCTCCATTAGTTGGAGTGTAGCCACCGCCACCTCCGTTGCCACCCCCACCGCCGTTTCCGCCGGTTGAAGCGCAGTCATTTAATAGTTCACATCCTTCAGTACACCAATAATGGCCTTCATAACCTTCACCACAACTTAATGGAACTCCAGCACTACCATCGCATTGTTCTCCAGCTTCTAACATTCCATTTCCACAGAAAGCTCCGCTGTTTCCTTCGAAAGTTATAGAATCTGAATTACATGTTACTCCAAACCATCCAATTCCTCCAAATAAGGAATCAGGTTCAGCTGGTTCAGAATCACCTTCGTCTCCTGGTCCCCATTTGTAACCCATGTAACGACATCTAATATCATTACTATTGCAAGTTACATTTTCAGGAACAGTTAAGGTTAATGTAACGATTCTTTCAACTCCGATTTCAGAGCTGTTCAATGGCATGAAAGGATCACTTTGCCACCAGAATAGATGTTGAATAAATTCGTAATAACTTTCTTGGAATACATTGAATTCCCATTCTGAGTAACTTATAACTGGACTTAAATCAATGACTCCACAAAGTTTTGTCATTAATAATCCAGTCGCATTGCCTCCGTGGCATAGCTTAATATTGAAAGTAGTACTTCCACTTTCACCTTTCATTACTGTGAATGTGTTTCCTCCTCCAAAGTATACGTCGTAGGTTAAAGTGATAGGATATTCTTCGTAATCTTCATTACCAACATTATCCCATGCAGTAAATCTTACAACATAATCTCCTGCAAGAAGATCCCAGTGGTCAAGATTACATTTCCAGTATCCTTGTTGTTGTGTTAGAGTACACTCTCTTCCTGTTGGTTCACCTTCATAGTAAAGCTCAGCTTTACCCCCACCAACACCAGATTTTTCATCCCAGATATCAGCTTTGACTGTAAAGATATTTGCTTGACAGCCAAACTCATCCTCATACTTATTTGGTTCTAGGATCTCAATTTCTGGTGGGATGTTATCAACACTAAATACTTGGCAATGCATCTCTTCCTCATTTTCTAGGTAATCAAAACTGAAATAACAGATTTTGTGGTCGCACTCCTGATCAACTAAAACTGGTTCTGTGTAAAGACACCAAGTAGTGGTAGTTGTTGAGCCTCCGCCTCCTGAGCCTCCGCCACCACCAGAGGAGGGATCAAGAGTAAGTGGTTCGCCTGTAAGGGATAAAAGTGGTCTTATATTTTCTTTAGGACAGTTTTCTGCCATAAATTCCCATTTTGGTGTCCATGAAGTTATATGACAAACTTCATTTTCTTGGTAACAATCTTCTTCGCTTTCATACCACAAATAAGTATCTTCACCATACCACTCATCATGGTATCCTCTTGTATCTGGGATAAATATTGTCCACCATGTTTCATCAACTCTAACTTCAGTATCTTCTGCTGTTAAGACAATTGGTGTTTGGCTTGTTATAAACTTCAACCAAACATCTAACTGAAATTCTGGAATGGTTCTCCAACCATCAAATTGTGGTTCACCATATCTTTTGTAAGTTATTGGAGCTTCAGTGTCTACTTTATCTGTTTCTTCTTGAACCTCTTCTGTGTTATCTAAATAATCATCAGAATAGTATTCAAGATCATATATTCCATCACCATCTGTTAGAACAATTGGACTTTCATAGACCATCCATTCAGACCAGATAGTCCATTCATATCCATCGTAGTACCTATGTCTGTAGAAAGTCTCATCGCAACCAACTCCATCACCATCATCACAGTAGAATGCAATTGAAGTTTCATCAGTTACAAAATAATGTAAAGTTCCATTCCAATCCATCCAACTCCAGAAGTCATTCCAATATTTGCTTGGAACTCCTACTCTTTTGACAGTGTTTGGTGCTTCATAGTCAATACTAAAGTATTCAGTTTCTGTTGCAGTATTTCCTGCTTTATCTTCTGCATTAACTTCTAACATACAAGTATCTTCTCCAATAGTTTCACAATCCATTCCTTCTCCAACAGTTATTGTTTCAGTGAAGTTATATGCTTCATTACAGAAACATTGTTCACTTCCATCTCTAACAAATGATCCATCATCGTAGATTTCATATTCGCAAATACATAATCCACTATCTAGATCCTCTGTTTCAACAAGAACTGAGAAATCATCACTAAACCAGTTATCTCCATATTCTGGAGTAAAACTAAATTCAATTGTTGGATCCATTGTATCTACTAAAACAGGTTCAGACATAACCCATGGACCTTCGTTTCCAGCCTTATCAACAGCTCTTACTTTTATTTTGTAATAAGAACCGTGGCTTCCACCATAATAGGTGTATTCTGGATTTGAAGTTGTGTCTTCATCTACAAGAACATCATCCTCATAGATTTCGACTTCATAGTAATCTATACCAGAACATTCTGGTTCATCAGTTGCTTCTGTCCATGTCCATTCTAAATCCCCATCATTATCAAAGTATCCATCTTCTGCAGGGTTTACTAATTCACAAATATCATCTTCATGAACTGGTTTTCCTGGTGCTGATGGATCAATTGCATCAATACAGAAACTTTGACAATTTCCAGGATCCTGAACATTTCCTGCTTCATCTGCAGCTCTACAACAAATTGTGTGCCAACCATCAATGAAAGATGCATCGTTAGGATCTGTTCTCCAAAGTTCTTGAAGCTCATTAAACAATCCATCTACAGGGTCTGCATCTGTCCAAAGAAGATACATATCTGGACTTGTTCTATTATACTGAACATTAACAATGTTAGATTCAGTATCCCAAGAGTCACCATATGCATAGAATTTCCCATCCTCTCCAATATAAATACTTGTACTAAAGTAATACTCGTTTAGAGTATCTTTGTGTTTCAAGTAATCAACTGAACAGTTAGGATCTTCATCATCATAGAAGTAAGTCACTTTAACTTGAACAAGATCATGCCTTGTTTTTCTAGAACAACAATCAGTTGCTTGGAATTTCATTTTAAGATTTTCCAAGTCATCTGCATCTAAGTAATCTAGATGAGTTGTGTAGTTAACATCACGGCCATGTGAAGGATTCCACAAATTATGAGTAACCCATTCATCTGCACTTTCATCCCAAACAAGCAATCTTGCCATAGCACTAACCCAATAGTCTCTTTGCCATTCAAATGTCAAGAAAACATCCTCAACATCTGCTCCTTCTGGTAGATCTATATCAAAATCAAATTCAAGATATCTATATTCATGAAAGTATTGATATGGCCAAGACCAATAAGTTTGGTATCTATTATCCTCACTTACATCTAGTTTTGCAAGGTCAGATGAAGTTAAGCTATAGCTGTATCCCAAAAACTTTTCATAACTACCTCTTACAGGATAATGGTATTCTGTGGTTGCAGTAGCTAATGCTATCATTCCTATAAGCATAATAGCCATAGCAAGGAATAAAATTCCTTTGCTTTTCATTTGTTGTCTCTTTTTAAACCTCCTTTCAATGCTAAGATCATCCCCCTAGCTTACCTATTTCTGTTAAAAATAACGTTAGAATTAGATCAATTTTATTTATAAGGATTGTTGCATGTAATCACATAGGTTTTATATTCGCTGTTTGTTGTTACTTTAAGTGACAAACAAAAAAACATAAAAAGATTTCTCAGGATTTTTTTGATTAAATTATCTAAACCGAAAGGTATTAAAAAAAGAATGATTAAGTTTAATTAATAAAAGAGAGATTGAAAGGAGGAAAAATATGAAAAGATCTGTTTTAGATAAGTATTACTCAGAGCATAGACATAATAGAAGATATGCTGGAACATTCTGGATGTTTGTTGTTATTGCAATAGTTCTTGGAGTAACTTTAGCATTAGCAATTAATACCACTATGACAAGTAGGGGGATCTTTGATTTCATTGAAGAAGGTGGTTCTGGTGGAGGAGGATCTGTTCCTGTGTGTTTAGATACAGATAATGGAATAAACATTTTTGTTACTGGTTCTTGCCAAGTTGGGCAAGGCGGAGCTGCTGTAGATCTTTGTGTTGGAGAAGATATGGTTAGGGAACAATATTGTAGTAATAGCCATCCCCAAACATGCATAAGTACAGATATCAGATGTCCAAGCAATTATCATTGTAGAGGTGGATCTTGTGTTTTGAGAAATACAACAGTAACTTATGAAGGTGTTTTGGATATGCTGAATACATGTGAAGTTATTAATTACAATGGTCCTGCAACAAGAATGTCTTGTGACGACCTTTGTTCGAATTATACCAAGACATGCATCGATAGCTATCATATCTTTGTAACTGGGGGTGTTGATTGGACTGTAAATGTCTATGAATGTTCAACTCCAGTAGTCCTGAACCAATCTTTTGGCGGATTAGCTTGCAACTGTTGTACTACACCTTAATTCTTTTTCTTTTTTTATTTTTTAAGAACTTTTTTCTAGAATTTTAACATTAATCCCTTGTTTTTTACATAATTCAGAAAAACTTTTAGCATCTTGTGAAGATCCAACAATACTAGCATAATGCATTGGAATTGCTATTGTTGGTTTTATTAAAGAAGCAGCTTTAGCAGCTTCTTCTGCTGTCATTGTATAAGTTCCTCCAACAGGAAGTAAAGCAATAAATGTATTTCCTTTTTTTCCATATCCAGTTAATTCTTGCATCTCTTTTATCACATCAGTATCTCCTGCATGATAAATCACAGTATTCTTAATCCGAATAACAAAACCAACATAATGTTCAGTTTTTGGATGAAATTTTTTATTTAAGTTATAAGCTGGAATTGCTTTAATCTTAATTCCATCTAATTGAATCTCTTGTCCAGATTCAATAACTCTAAGATCAATTTTAAGATCTATTCTTGTTGCTGTACTCTGACTATCTGGAGTACAGATTATGGTAGTTCCATCTCTAGTTATTTTTTCAAGATCTGTTAAAGAACAATGATCATAATGGCTATGGGTCAATAAAATAACATTGGCTTTTCCTGGGTTAGTTAACTGATAAGGATCTATGTAAATTGTTTTTCCTTTAGTTTTAATCCTAAAGCTAGCATGGCCTAGCCATTCTAGTTCCACATCACCGAGTTTCATCTTAACAACATAAAAACTTCTTATAACAGAATGAAGCTATTATCAACAAAATACCTGCTAATGCTCTTCCTGCTATTACTGTGATTATTCCAAGGATTAGCATTAACCACCATGCTCTTGTTCTCCTTGCTTGGAACACCAAAACTAACATGATAGTTACTATTGCTAGCACTATCCAAAGTATTCCATATGTGAAAAGAGCTTCAGCAGTTACAGCTCCTGATAATCCTACTAATGCAACTTGTTCTAAGATCCATTGTGTACTTGATAAAACAAATACAACATTTACTACTAAAAGTGCCAATGCAATTATAGCTAGAACAAGCCCTGCACTAGATCCTTTTTTTGGCATAACTTGTGGTGTCTCTTTTGTTACTGTTCTTCTCCTAGCAGTCTGTGTTCGTCTTCTTGTTGCTTTCTTTCTACCTCTTTTAGCCATCTTTTATAGAAGAGAATCCTCTTTTTAAAGTTTTT
This sequence comes from archaeon, assembly GCA_020343435.1. Lineage (GTDB taxonomy): Archaea > Nanobdellota > Nanobdellia > Pacearchaeales > UBA284. The sequence continues at coordinate 98,619 of CP070794.1, forward strand.
TATGCTACTTCAAGCTAACTATCGCTTTCTGTAATATTAAGATAGCTGCCACTAAGAAAAATAAACCATGCAGTGGTGCTGTAATTAATGAAATAAAGATAATTACTGCTCCGTAAAGATCAAATAAGTTTGCAAAAGCAAATCCTTCTATTGAAAAAACAACGAATTTTACTAATAAATAAAAGGCACAGAATAAAAGAATAGTATTTGTGTTTACAGATAAGAATGTTAGAAATAAAATGATTCCTACAAAAAGATCAGCTACTCCAAGTATTTTAACTATCATTTTAAGGGTGAATTCTTGTTGGTGTCCTTGGAAAAGGAATTGCATCTCTAATACTATCTAGTTTACAGATCCATTGAACTAACCTTTCTGTTCCTAATCCAAACCCAGAGTGGGGAACATTTCCATAACGTCTAGAATCCAAATACCAATCAGAAGTTCCTAAATCAATTTTAGCTTTTCTTAACCTTTTCTTTATTTTTTCAATATCTATCTCTCTTTCAGATCCATCTAGAACTTCTCCAACATCAGGAGCAAAAAAATTAAAGTTAGTTCCTGTTCCAGGATTCTTTAAATCTTCTCCATGATAGAATTTCAAAATTTCTAGAGGGTAGTTTGTAACAACAACAAAATTATTGTGAAGCTTAGCTATTCCTTTTTCTTCTCTAGCTCCAAAATCTTGACCATATTTGATCCTAAATCCATTCTTATTTAATGTTTTAATAGCTTGTTCATAAGTTATCCTTGGAAAAGGAGCTTTAATTTTTTTCAAGTGATCTTCTACTCCAAGAATCTTTAATTCTTTTTTATTACTTTTTAAAACAGCTTTTACAGATTCTATGATACATTCTTCTCCTAATTTAATCATTTCATCCATATTGCACCATGCTTTCTCAACTTCGCAATGCCAGAATTCTGTTAAGTGTCTCCTTGTTTTTGATCTCTCAGCTCTAAATGATGGAGCCATTGCATAAACTTTTTCAAGAGCTGGGATAAAGTTCTCAGCATAAAACTGCCAGGATTGAGTTAAGAATGCTTTTTTTCCATAATAGTCTAGTTCAAAGACTTCTGAACCTCCTTCAGATGTTGCTTCATTAAATGATGGAGCTTCTGCTTCTATAAATCCTTGTTTTCTAAGATAATTATGTAGAACTCCCAAAACAGTTGATCTTATCTTTAATGATGCTGTTAATTTTCTTGATCTTAATGCTAAATGTCTAACATCTAATAAAAACTCTTCACTTAAATCCCTTCCAATTGGAAAAGGTTCTGCTAACCCAACTATTTCTAATTCAGATACAGCGATCTCATAACCTGTTGGAGCTCTTTTATCTTGTTTTAGTTTTCCTTTTAACGTAACAGAGGACTCCATAGTTATTCTATTTGCTTCTTTCCAAGCTTTTGATTTATCTGATATTACTGCTTGTATTATCTCTGTAGAATCCCTGAGAACTATGAATACTTTGTCTCTGTGCTTTCTCTCTCTATACACCCATCCTCTTACCGAAACTTCACCTGTTTTCTTTTTCAGAGCTTGTTCAATTGTTATGAATTTACTTAACATGTTTAAATAAGAAAAAACAGATATTTAAATTTAATTCTGGTTATTCAAACCATTAATTCTTTTTAGGAGATCTCCCATCTCTTCATAATCTCCTTTTTTAATCCCTCCTAAAAAAGAAATTGCCATTAGTGGGATAATCCAAGCAAAGGAAGGGATTTCAACTATTGTATTCTTAACGTTTTTTATTGATTTTGGAAGTTTCATCTTAAAACACATAAACTTTTCCAGATCTTACAAATTTCCTCTTTTGTTTTTCATCTACAAATGATAAGCTAGCTTCTGGAAGTTGTACTCCAGACATTCCAACTTTACTATAGACAACATAAGATACAACTACTTCTTCTCCAGGAAGTAATGTATGGAAGTTCCATTCAATCCTGTGTTTTTCAATCTTATCTGGTTTAACTGTTCCAAACTTCTCATATAATTTGGTACTTAATGGGGGCCTATCTGTTAACTTAACATTACTTAATTCTTTTCCTACATTTTTAACTAATAAAATAACTTTAACTGCAAACTCTCCCCCCTTTGTTCTTAATCTTATTGCTTTTTTCTTTAAGATAACCTTTCTTTTAAAGAAAGCAATATAAGAGATTAATGCAATTGCAATAATTATTATGATTATTATTAACAATGTATAATCTGTTCTTGCTTCAATTGTAAATGATTCTCCTGGTTCAAGTTCTCTTTGCCAAGATACAAGAACCACTCTTCCTTGTTTTTCTTTACTTGTAGGAGGAATATTGTACTCTGTGAATCCATTTTCAAATGTTGGTAATTCAATTTGTGTCACAACAACTTTATTCGCATTTCCTTCATTCTTTTTAGTTACTATTCTTTTGAAACCAAAAAAACTCCATTTCTTTTCTTCTGTTGTTACAATATTTGAAACTTCTTCTAGGATTAATGGAATTTGATGTGAATGACTATAATTGTTTATTACTGCACTGAAAGTTATATTATAATTTCCAGCAATTTTTTCAGATAAGTCAACTTGTAATGTTTTTTCATCAATTGATTTTGATGTGAATTCAACAGTATCAGAATAAGTGAATAATTCAGATTCTAATTTGTAATCAAAAGTTCCTAAATCTATGTCTTCTTTGTTTCTTATTTTTAGAGGAATTATTTTATCATCCCTTGCTACTGTTTCTGGAAATCCTACAATGATTATATCTTTTAATGGTTCTACTTCCATTACTAATTTATCTTTATGTGCTTCAGTGTATCTCCCTTTTATGTAAAATTCATATGCATAATTCCCTTCTCTTGGGTTATCTGGAATTGCTTCAAGTATAAAAGAAACTTTAGAGTTTCCTGGAACAACAACATATTCTGGAGTTATAGTCACTCCAACTAAACTGTATATAGAAAAATTCTCATTTCTAACCAACTCGTTTGTTAATGTAACATTATATCTTGCTGGAATATCTAATTCTATTGCTATTCCATTATTTACTGTTTCTTTTTCTACTGTTAATGCACTTGATAGACTAATGAAACTTATTGTTAGTAGAATAACTAATAATGATAAGATCACCTTTTTTTGAATTTTCATGTTTTAATTAGATCAGGGATGTTTAAATATTTTTCTCCCTTTTTTTCGGTATAGTATCGATAGCTTTAAAAATATCAAATCTCTTTATAAAGTATATTTATTCAATAAAAGAGGTTTGAAAGGAGGTTTATAAAAGATGTTACCAAAGTTAAGACTTAAGAATAAACGTGGACAAGCAGCTATGGAGTTCTTAATGACCTATGGATGGGCTATTTTAATTGCTATTATTGCTATTGCAGCATTAATTGCATTTGGTGTCTTAAACGTAGGACAGACAACAGCAAACGTATGTACCGCTTCAACTCCATGGGGATGTATTGAAGCAAGAGCAGATGCTAGCGACGCACACGCCCAAGTAACAATTCAAAATAGTGGAGATCAGGCTTATAGAGTTTTAAATGTAACTTTAAAGGGTACTTATGGAGGGTCTTCTTATACTTGCTTTATTAATGCTAGTCAGGCTCGAAAACACGATGCTGATGCACAAGTATCGTACACTCTTAATGAAAGTTGTCCAGCTATCGCTGAAGGAAGTAAACTAAAAGGAACTTTACAGATTTCATATAAGAGATGTGAAGATGCTACTTGTGCTGTAGGAGCAGGGTTATTACAGGAATCTAGCGGAAATTTCGCACAAACTGTACAAGCTTAAGTCTAAAAAAATCCTTTATTTTTTCTTTTTCTTTTTTTTAATTTTTAAGAAAAACTTTAATAGTTCTAGATATTTATGCCAGATAAACATAGGGTAAAATTAATAAACTTTAATTTATTAATTTTTATATGAACTTTGATAAAAATCTAACATCCATCCATGCATATATCTGTGCTGATGGTTATGTAATTAAAAATCCAAAAAACCAAAAACATAAATATTATAAAATTGGTTTTAGGAACAAAAATCCAGTTCTCCTGAAAGACTTCCAAAACAAATTTGAAAAAGTTTTTGGATCAAAACCCAGGTTAATTAAAGGGCAAAGATGCGAAATAGGATCAAAAAAAATTTATGAATTATTAACAAAAGAATTTGGAAGTTTTTATTCTAAAGAATGGAGAATACTCGAAATGGATAATGATCTTCTACCTTTTTGGTTAAGGTCTTTTTTTGATTGTGAAAGTTGGGTTTATATTCAATCTCACAAAAACAGGCAAATTGGGTTAGATTCTGTTAATGAATCAGGAATCAACCAAATTAGAAGATGTTTAATGAAGTTAGGAATAAAAACAAAAAAACAAATAAAAAAAGAAGGGAGGATTTTTAGATTACTTATTTTGGGTAAGGAAAACATATTTCGTTTTAAAGATAAGATTGGATTTCTTCATCCAGAGAAATCGCAAAAACTCAATGAAGCTATCAAAGATTATGTAGATTATTTTTGGAATTTTCCTACAGATAAGGAGAAACTTAATGGTTTTCTTAGGAAATTTCTTAAAAAGAAAGTTAGAATAAGGAGAAAAAGATTCATAAGGATAATATCAAAAGAAAAAGAAAATTTAGATCGTTTGGCACAAATACTCAAAACTATGTATTTTGTAGATAGTTTAATTTATGAGAGGATAAATGGTCTTAGAAATATCTATTATGAACTAAACATTAATAAAAGAGGGGAAATTAATAAGTTAATAAAAAATAAGTTAATTAAAGACATATTTAAAAATGTACAAAGAAAAACTCAAAAAGATAGGCAATTCAACCTATGAATTACTTCCAATAGGGGAAATGAGGGTTCCAGTTAGAATCTTTACTTCTACCTCCCTCCTTAAAGAATTAGATGAAGGAGCCATTACCCAATTAGTTAATGTTTCTTACTTGCCAGGAATCCAAAAAGCAGCTTTTGGAATGAGTGACATGCACATTGGTTATGGTTATCCTATTGGGGGTGTTGGAGCATTTACAAAACAAGGAGTTATTTCAGTTGGAGGAGTAGGTTTTGATATTAATTGTGGTGTTAGAACTTTAAGATCTAACTTATTTCTAAAAGATGTTAAACCAAAAATAAAACAATTAACAGATCAATTATTTAGAGATATTCCTGCTGGTTTAGGTTCAAGAGGAGAAATAAGATTAACTAATGACCAAGTTAGTGAAGTGTTAATAAAAGGTTCTGAATTTGTAATTAATTTAGGATATGGAAAAAAATCTGATTTAGATTTTACAGAATCTTATGGAAAAGTTAAGAATGCAAATCCAGACAATGTTTCAGAATTAGCTTTGAAAAGAGAAAAGAAACAAGTTGGAACATTAGGATCTGGAAATCATTATTTAGAAATTCAGTATGTGGATGAAATTTATGATAAGGAAACAGCAAAAGCCTGGAAAATAGATAAAAATCAAATTCTAATAACTTTACATTGTGGATCAAGAGCTTTAGGGCATCAAATTGGAACAGATTATCTCAAAGTTTTAGCAGAAGCTTCAAGAAAATATGGGATTCCTATTAGAGAAAAAGAATTAGTTTGTGCTCCTATAACAAGCGAAGAAGGACAAAAGTATTTTACAGCAATGAATTGTGGAATTAATTATGCTTTTGCAAACAGGCAAGTTATCTCTCATTTAACAAGAAAAGCATTTACAAGAGTTTTCCCTAAAGAAAGTTTAGAAATGTTATATGACATTGGGCATAATACCTGTAAAATAGAAAAACATGAAGTTGATGGAAAAGAATTAGAATTATATGTTCATAGGAAAGGAGCAACCAGAGCTTTTGCTCCTGGAAGAGACGAATTGAATTCTATTTATAAAAAAACAGGACAACCAATTATTATTGGAGGAACAATGGGGACTTCTTCTTATTTATTAGTTGGGACTAAAGAAGGAGAAGAAAAAGCATTTGCATCTGTTTGCCATGGTTCTGGAAGAGCAATGTCAAGAACCAAAGCAAAACATCAATGGAATGGAAAACAAGTTATTGATGAATTAGCAAAAAAAGGAATTTATGTTAGATGTCACAGTTTTCCTGGTTTAGCTGAAGAAGCTCCAATGGCTTACAAACCTGTTGATGATGTTGTTAATGCAATTCATGATGCTAAACTTGCACGAAAGGTTTTAAAACTTAAACCTATAGGGAATATTAAAGGTTAAGATGGGATCTAAAAACTTAGTACTTGGTGTTTTGGGACGAGGAGAAGGAGAACACATTCCTGGGAAGATAGAAAAGACAGAATACTGTTTAACCACACCATTAAATGCTGTGGTTCAGCTTGCTAAATTAGTTTATTACAGGTTAACTACAACAATAGAAGATATGCGCTCTATAAATTATATTCCTGGTAAGTTTTGTCAATCATATCCTATTATAACCAGGGGACCTTGTAATAGCTTAACAAGAAGGGTAAGGGATTTTTTTAACCCTGACGAAGAAAATCTTTAAATACCCTTGTGACTTTAATTAAAAATAAAAGGGATGATGATACAAAAAATAGATCATCGTAAACGGAAATCTAAGAATTTTTCTCTATCCGCTTTACCTTTAGTTATTGTTGTAGTCTTATTAATAGCTTTAGTTTTAATTCCAGAACCAGGTACAACTTCAAAAACAATTTCTGATTTTAATATAACTCCTAATGAGTATGTTGGGGAGACCCCCTTAACAGGATTATTAAGAATAAATATGACTCCAACAGACCACATCCCTTTAAACATGAATGTAAGTTTCAGTATTTTATCTTACTTTCCCCTTTATTATGTATGTGGAGATGCTTATGACTTTGAATGGTATGATATTAATGGGACAAAGTTATCTACAAGTCCAGAATATGAATTTTGTAATAATATGAGTGGAGGAACTGTATTTAGAGATTGTAAAGTTTTTAACAAAACATGCTGTCCTTATGGTGTTTCAGGAAAAAATTATGGTAATCTTTTATGTAGCAATACACCTGAAGCTGCTGGTTATTGTGGTGATAAATGTATTCCTTCAAAAAGCATGTTTACTTTCAGTGATTTAGTTTCAAAATCAACTACTCCTAATAAAGACAATATTTCAATTGCTCAGTTTAAGTATAGTGGTATTAATTTTGATGGTGCAGGACCAGGATATGGTTATTGTTATGATAATTCTGGAATTGAAATCCTTGAACCTTTTGAGAGTTTAACTTGTAATGATACAGATGGTGGAAAAAATTATTTGGTTTTGGGATCTTGTAAAGATTTAACTGCACAGTATCCTCTTTCAGATCGTTGTTATGAGGGGCAAAATCTTCAAGAGTGGTATTGCAATTCTGTGAAAGTTGATTCTAATCCTTACAAGCATTGTTTTAATGATAATTGTTTAAGTGCGTATTGTGATCGGATAGGATCTTTTAGTGAAGGATGGTATTCTATGTGCGGGGGAGTTGAGGTTTCAATTGGTCCGATTCCAACAAAATGTGAGGATTTAGATCCTTTAGTTTATGCTCCAAAATGCGATCAGGCAAGTGGGAAATGGATGTTCCCACCATATTGCGCTTATGAAGATTACTCTTGTGGAGATGCTGGAAGTTGTTCAAATGGTGCTTGTTTCTCTTCAAAAATAAATTGCTCTGGATGGAACAATTCTTATGATATTAGTTTATCAAACCTTGGGCTAACTGCACCATCAGATCTTGCAAAATACCTTTTAGTAATTAATTTCAGTCATCAAACAGCAACTTCTATTACAGGTACAATTCTTGATATTAATCGTACAATAAATAAAACATTCATAGTATCTTCAGTTCCAACACATAAGGCTTGTGTTGGTTCACAATGTGTTATTGTTTCTGGTTCTGGAAGTGATGAGTGTCAGAATGATTCACAATGTCAGTGTAGTCCAACATGGAGATGTGGTAATTGGACCTCTTGTTCAAATGGTAGAAGGAGTAGATCTTGTTATGATTCTACTGGATGTAGAGATAACTATACACAATATGAGAACTGTACAGCTCCTTGTAATTCTTATTGGACTTGTGCATGGCAAAGGTGTGTTGGAGATGTTCAAAAGAAAGTTTGTACAGATGCTTATAATTGTACTCCTAGTAACTCTAGTTATGATTTACAAATTAGGGATTGTTGTGTAGAAGAGTGGTCATGTAATCAATGGGGATTATGTAGAGATGGAGTTCAAACCAGAGATTGTTGGGATTCTGAAAATTGTGGAACAGAATTTGATAAATTACCTGAAACACAGAATTGTAGAGAAACTTCTGGAGGAACACTCTTTGTATGGATATTAATTGTAATCATCGCAGCAATTGTGGTATTCTTCTTAGTAATAAAGTCTCATGGATTTGGTTCTTTGTTTAAGAGCAATAAACCAAGATTTAGATCTGGGCCAGGATTTGGATCTATGCGAGATAGTTTTCCAAAACCATCTTCATTAGATAGGCCACAGGAAACTCCAAGGGCAGAACCAAGTGAAAGAATGAAATTTTCACAATTAGTTAATTATATGAAAAGAGCATTAAAGAATGGATTATCTAAACATGAAATTGAAGATAGGTTATTAAGAAGAGGATGGCCAAAATCTATGGTTGATGATGCTTTTGAAAGCTTATTCTCTTAAAGATGAAAAGAGCTGTTCTTTCTTTTTTAATCCCTTTTCTTGCTGTTCAAGCTGTAGAAAGAGTTCATAATGTTTTTGTTGGAGAAAAGTTTTTAGTTCATATAAAGATCCAGGATATGATGTTGTGAGAGTTATAGGATCAAATGTCCCTGTTCCAGAGGACACTGCTAGCATGGCTTTAGAAACTGCTATTTTCCAAGAGTATTTAGATAAAGATTTTTTTCAAGAAGAATTAGCTCACGATGCTATTATAGCTGGAGTAGTTAAAGATAATTTGGGACAATATGTTATTTCTAATGTTCCAAGATGTGTTGTTAAAGGATTAACACAAGGAGCACTTGGCGAACAGTACACTAAACCTATTTTAGATGTTTGGGAAGATCTATCTGAATTTAGATTTGAAGAAGGAATTCATAAACTAAAACAACTTCCAGATGATGTAGAAGAAAGTGCTTTAAGATACACTGGTGTTGGATGCATATTATCTGATCCTTACTATTACAATGGTGTTGAGGTTTGTGCAACTGCTAATCAATTTTTTTCTCATTTATCCTCTCTAGAAAGTTTTGGTAATCAAAAACCCCCAGTATATAATACTGCAGATTTTCTTGCTAGAGATCAAATTACTTTAAGGGCAAAGCTAAGACCCTTACCAAGATTTTTAGGTTCATTATACAGAGAATTAAAAGGAATGAACTTAATGGATGAGACTTGTAGAACAATCATGGCTGGAGAAGTTTCTTCTTTAAGAGGGAGAATGTTAGATATAGTTCACCAAACAGATGCTTATCAAACCTACATGGATTCTGTTAATCTCGGAAAATTAAAACATTTAGCTATTCATCCAAAAGTCTATGCATCAAGATTCAGAAGAATTCATTAACAAATCAATTTCTTTTTTTATATCTTTGAATATCTCTTTTTCTGAACGATTAGAATCAATAATTTTTATATTGTGATCTAAGAATGTTGGTAATTTCAAGAATTGTTTTCTTACTTTTGTTAGAACTCCTTGTTTTTCAAAATAAGATTTCTTTTCTCTTGTTTTATTATATTTTTGTTTTATTCTTTCGATTGCTATTTTTATAGGAACATCTAATATGAATATGATATCTGGTTTTATGAATCCTGATATATAAGATTGCCAATCCTTTTCTTCTAACTGGTATGTCAGAGTACTATAGATATACCTGTCACAGATTACTGTTATTTCAGAATTAAGGTTATCTTGAATTTTTCTTTGATGTTCTTTGCTATCTTGTGTGAACAATTCTATCCACTTCTCTTTTTTAATACGACCAGCTAACTTTTGTCTTAATAAATCATCAATCATCTTTCCATGTTGTCCTTCTGTTGGTTCTGATGTGTGAAAAACCTTAATTCCTTTTTTCTCTAAGTATTTTTGTAGAAGTAAAGCTTGAGTTGTTTTTCCATTCCCATCAATTCCATCAAGTACAATGAATAAATGTTTCATTTTATCTGAACATAAATTTTTCTAATTCTTGGGCCATCAAACTCGCATAACATGATCCCTTGGTAAGTTCCAAGAGCTAGTTTACCTTTTTCTATAGGGATTGTTACAGAAGGCCCAATAATTCCTGCTTTAATATGGGAATCTCCATTCCCATCATGAATATCATGTTTCCATTTCCCTTTTGGAATCTGTTTTCTCAGATAATCTAATAGATCATCGCAAACTTTCTGATCATAATTTTCATTAATTGTTAAAGCAGCAGTTGCATGAGGAATATAGACTAAACAAATTCCTTGTTTTGTTTTTGAGACTATCTTCTCAACTTGAGATGTTATATCTAAAACCTCCTCTCTTTTTGAAGTCTTTACTGTAAATGTTTCCATAAGGTTTTAATATCAGAATTCTTTATAAAACTTATGAGAGAAAATACAGCATTCTTTTTAGGAAAAAGAAGCAAATCTTTAGAGAATCAACTAAAAGAATTCGGTTTTTCTAGTGTAATCTTTGTCAAAGAACTGAGAGAATTAAAAGATTTTAGAAATCTTAAGGAAAAGGATTATGATGCTTGTTTAGTTAGAACAAAGAATTCTGATTTTTTTAGAAGGATTACTGATAAAGCTGTTAGTAAGTTTAAGAAAATCCTAGTTTTTGGTTTATCTGATCAAATAAACAGAGAAGCCTTAGAAAATAAGAAAGTTTTTGCTTTAGTTTCTCCAGAACATGGAAGAATTAAAGATCTGCTTTATCAAAGGGATTCTGGTTTGAATCATGTTTTATGTAAAATAGCTTTTAGAAACAAGAAGAGAATTATTTTTAACTTTGCAGAAGTTCTAAACAAGACTGAAAAAGAACAAGCTAGTTTATTGGGAAGAATGTCTCAGAATTTATTGTTGTGTAAAAAAGATAAGGTTGATTACTTATTTACAATAATTTCTAGTTCAGTTAAGGATTTTACTAATTTTAAGAAATTAGAGAGTTTTGAAAGAGTGTTGAAGAATTAGTGTTTTGATATTTTATCCACTTTTTTTTCAAGTCGATCTAATCTTCTTTTGATATCTTTCCACATATCTATCATTATTTCATGTGGGGGTTTTGGTCTAAATTCTGCTGGAACAGGTCTTCCTGTTCTTAGAAAATCAAGAACATGTTTTTCTCTTAATGAATAATATTTTTTACCTTCCCTCCAACCAGATTCTACCAATCCTATCTCTTCAAGTAATTGTAAATGAAAGTTAATTGTTTGGGGTTTTCTCTTGATTTCATTAGATATCTCTGTCAAGTACTTATCTTTTTTAGCTAAAGTTAAAAGAATCTCTCTTCTTACATTGGAAGCTAATGCCTTATGAACGATGTGGTCAGATAATGGGGGCATGGGTATAAGAATCGATTTTCATATAAAAGTCTTTCTATTCCAGTTTACTAGAAAAACCGAAACATTTAAATAGTAGTTTGTTTCTATTTTATTAGAAAAATAGAAATTAAACTTAATAGGAGGATAAAAAATGCCACCAAGACCATTACCTCATGAAAGGTTTGGACCAAGAGAACTTTTAGATGAGCCAACACATAGAGAACTTATGGAGAAGTTAGAAAGAATTGAAGAAGTTTTAAGAAGATTAGAAAGCAAATTCTAATCTTTCTTTATTTTTTGAATTCTTTATGTCCAAAATGAATTAAAAGATCAACTTTTAATTTACTTAGATCAGGAATATCACAAGCTCCAAAACAAGTTCCTATCCAAATTATGCATTTGGCCTTAGTTTCTTTTTCAATCTTATCAGTAATTTCAGTAGCTTTGGGTTTCAATGCTTCTGGAAGTTGTAAACATACAGTTTTTGCTCTTGATTTCTTTATTTTTTGAACTACCTTATCTAATTCTAAGTTATAATCCATATTTTTTTAAAATCAAAATGCTTTTTATACTTATGGTAACAGAATTCCAGAAAAGAGTTTATTCTATAGTAAAAAGAATTCCCAGAGGTAAGGTTATGACTTATGGTCAAATAGCTAAGAAATTAAAAACAAGTCCAAGAGCTGTTGGTCAGGCATTAAAAAGAAATCCTTTTGCTCCAAAAATCCCTTGTCATAGAGTAATAATGTCAGAAGGCTCTTTAGGAGGATATAATGGTAAAATGAATTCTAAAAAGAAAAGAGAATTATTAAGAAAAGAAGGATTTTTTATCTAGTTTTATTTAGTTCCTTCGTTTTTTTCTTTTTTGACTTCTTGTACCCCCCTTAGGAGTCTTCCTGGGATTTTTACGATCTACCCAATTTCCCTTTCTCTTTTTCTCCGTTCCTCTTGTTCCTCTGGCGTACATTGTTTGGAAATCTGTAAGATCTGTTGCTTCAGTTACTCTTTTATACATTCCTTTGAAAAAATCAACAGTTTTATCATAAGCCCTTAATACACCATTATAGATGTGGTAGAATGGATCTTCAGGTATTGGTAATGCTGCTTCTTGTACTCTATCCCCTAAACGGTATCTTAGTCTTTCATTCATATAAATTTCAGAAATTTGTTAATATATAAATATTTCTATCTTACATTAACTTCTTTAATATCAAAGAATCTTTTCAAAGCATCTGTTAATTGTCTTAATCTTATTTTATCTCTTCCCATAAATACTGCTCTTGTTTTTGTTGAGGGTACTGAAAATGTTAATTTTTGATCTTCAAGAGTCATTTTCTTGAATGGGCAAGATACAAGGTTTTTAACAAACCTATGAATCTGAATAGAAGTTTTTCCCAAGGGTGTTGGAATCACTTTAATGTTCGTATTTAATTGTTTTCCCAAATAACCAAGTTTTGATCTTTGTAATTTTCTTAAGAAAGCAGGATGAACTGTAAAAATCAAAGAGTTATCATAAGGAAAACAGCCTTTTGCTTTTATCCTTGTTATTCTTTCAAACAGATTTAGAGCTTGAATTGTTTTTATATCCAACTTAGCTTTCATTTTTTATAACAGCAATAACTGAGATATTAAAGTTTTTCTTCAAAGTCTCTTTTATAGTCTCTTTATTGTCATCAAGTTTGACAATATCAACACCTTTTTGCTTTTTTATCTCAGGAGCATCTAAAGCTAGATAGATCTTTTCAACTAATTTTTTCTTTAAAAGTTTAAGAGTTCTTTTTAAACCAAAAATATACTTCTTACCTCTAAGTTCTTTTACTAAATTAATTTTCATTTTCTTACTAAAGCTTTTTTATCTCTTATTTTTACTAATAACCCTGGTAAACCAGTTCCTACTGGAACAGCCTGGTTCAGGATTAAGTTTTCTACAACACTAACTAATCTATCAGAATGACCATTAATTGCAGAATTAACAAAATGTTTGATTGGAGTTTCGAAAGATGCTCTAGCAAGTATAGAAGCCTTATCACTTACTATTCCAACTCTTGTGACTCCTTTAACTTTTCCACTAGAAGTCATTGCATCTGCAACCAACTTAATATGTTTTGGATTAATATCAATACCTTGTTTTTCTACAACCCTCATTGCTTCATTAATTATTGTTTGTCTCGCAGCTTCGATTCCCAGAACTGCTGTAGCTTCATGAATATTGTTTGTTGTGGTTCTAGTTTTACTTACTCCCTTGATTTTAAGAACATCTTCTAAGTTTGATCCTGCTGTTAATATAACATATCCAGTTTCTCTTTTTACTGGAAGAACTTGTGTAACTCCCTTAACCCCAGTTATAACTGTCTTCTTTAATTTTTCTTTAATCCTATAAACTTTCTTATAATCTTGTTCACTTTTACTTTTAATAATTATTGAGTGATCTTTTTTATGTACTCTTAGATGTTTTGTTTGTAATTCTTTAACAACTTTATCTGTAGTTAATTTAAGGTTTCTCAGCATTCCAGTATCAAGTTCTACATTTATTCTAGAATTTGTGAAATCAATTGTTATTTCTTTTGAAATATCAGATAATGTAATTTCTTTAATTCTTGCAGCAACTTTCTTTGCTCCTTCTTCAGTATTAAAATCTTTATCTAAATAAACTTCCATAGATGGTGTTGAGGGTTTCTTTCTTGCATCAAAGATTTCAATAAGTCTTGGCAATCCTACAGAAACCTGCATCTCAGATATCCCAGAGAAGTGGAATACATTAAGTGTCATCTGCATAGAAGGTTCCCCAATACTCTGTGCTGTAATAACTCCTACAGCTTCTCCTGGAGCTATCTTACTATCTTTCAAATGTTCTTTACTAACATCAACATCATCCTCTCCATATTTTAATTCTATAATATTGGAATTAGAATCTCTTACAGTTCTATCATATTCAACCCTTATATCTTGTAATGCGTTGATTAGTCTTCTTGATAAGTAACCAGATTTTGGAGTTCTTAGACCAGTATCCATGAGTCCATCTCTTCCAGTTACTGCTGTGAAAAAGAATTCATCTGGTTTTAATCCTCTTAAGAATCCAGATCTTATGTATCCTCTTGATCTTGGTGAAAGAGATCCTTCTTTGTAAAAAGACAAAGTTCTGTTTGTATAACCCATATCTATTCTCTTTGCCCATAAGGATTGCTGTCCAACTACATTTGACATCTGGGTTATAAAAAGTAAACTTCCTCTTGCTCCACATAGAACCATGATATATGCTGGATTATCTCTCTTAATGTTTTTTTCGACAATTTCACTTGCTCTTGGTCGGATTTCATTAAGAGTTTGAAGTAATTTGATTTCCCTAGTTTCTTCTGCAGTTTTACCTGGTAAGATTTCTAGAGATTTGTTATTATACTTTTCAATTATCTCTTCAGATTTCTTGTATAGGTTCTCATTGATCTTCTCAATTTCTTTTTCAACATCTATCCCTGTTTCAACATCAGATAATGCCATAGAAATCCCTTTTTTAGTTAAGTATAGGACCCCCATTAAGAATACATTTCTTAAGAACTTCATTGCTATTTTCCTTCCAAATTCTTTATCTACTTCTCTAATCAAACTATTCTTTTCAACACCAACAATATCCTCATCTATAGCCCCACTAATATGTTTTCCATTCTTTATAGAGAAGTAACCATTGTAAGGGCAAGCTTCTTTCTTGCATCTGTTGAAATGTGAACAATTCTTTCCTTTACATGATTTATTTTTAATTTCAAAACTTACTTTAGGAATCATTGTTGAGATTATATCTCTTCCAGATAGCTTCTCTTTTGAGAAAGAAATCTTTTCTGAGTCCACTCCACACTCTGCAAGTAATTGTGCAGCTTCTCTTTTATTGATTTTTTCTGCTAAACTTAATAAGTATAATCCAGTAATTGAATCATCTATACATCCGAAAACATTAGCATTTATTTTTGGAGACATTAATTGTGTATCTACATCTAATAATCTCTGAGCTTCTGCTCTTGCTTCTTCTGTTTGTGGAGCATGAATATTCATTTCATCCCCATCAAAATCAGCATTATATGGGAAACAAGTTCCTGGATGAATCCTGAAAGTTCTTGATGGAAGAACTCTTGTAAAATGACCCATTAAACTCATCTTATGTAAACTTGGTTGTCTGTTGAATAAAACAATATCCTTATCTTGTAAATGTCTTTCAACAATATATCCTACTTCTATTTCATCTGAGAGTTGGTCTCTTAGATCTTCTGTAATTCTCTTTCTCTTTTCATCAGGTCTTGAAATAGAAACTGCTCCTGGATAAGTTTCTTTTTTTACTAATTTCTTTAGAAAATCCATATTTTTTGAAGTTGCTCTTTCAGGAACACTTAGTACTTTTGCAACTTCTGGTGGAATTCCCACTTCGTTGAATTCTATAAATGGATCAGGACTTACAACTGTTCTACTTGAGAAATTTACTCTTTTACCTGCAAGATTATGTCTAATTCTTCCTTCTTTACCTTTGATTCTTTCAGTTATTGTTTTTAATGGTTGACCAGATCTATGTCTTGCTGGAGGAACATTTGACATTCCATTATCAAAGAAAGTTGTAACATGGTATTGTAATAAATCCCATAAATCATCAATAATAACTTCTGGTGCTCCTGCATTCAAATTCTCCCACAATCTTTGGTTAGCTCTAATAATATCGGATAATTTGTGTGTTAAATCATCTTCACTTTTTTCTCCAGATTCTAAAGTTATAGATGGTCTTGCTGTTACTGGGGGAACTAATAATAATGTAAGAACAGCCCATTCTGGACGACAAGTTTCTACATTAACTCCCAGGACTCTGAGATCCTCTTCTTTTAAGTTTGTTAATCTTTCTCTTATTTCTGTTGGGAATATTCTTTTCTTACCTTGATAGAATGAAGATGGTTTTTCAAGTTTAATTTTTTCTTTTTTTGCTCCGCAATGAGGACATTTTTTTGCATTTTTTGCTTTATCAACTCTCTTTAATTTGATATCTTCTTCTTTTAATAGAATTCTTCCACATTGTTGACATGTTGCTTTTAGGCATAAATCAATTAATGGTAAGAATTTAATATGTAAAACAGGTCTTGCAAGTTCTATGAATCCAAAATGTCCTAAGCATTCTTTCATAAATCCCCCACAAGTTCTACATCTAACTCCTGGGGTTATTGCTCCTAATCTTAGATCCATTAAACCACCATCAACCGGATAACCATCCATATCATAAAGTTCTGGGGTTATAATCTTTGTAGCAGTATATTTTTTAATATCTTCAGGACTAAGTAAAGAAAATTTAATTTCTTTTACTTGTTTTGATACAATATCTCTCATTTTAATCCTCGTATTTATTTTTTAAGATAAGTTTTGGATTTACATGTAATGATGTTAGTTCTTCCATTAATAATTTGGAAGCGTAAGATACCTCAATTGCCTCAAGTCTATGGCTTCCACACATTGGACATTGAGATTTTTTCTTTAATCTGCTTTTTCCAACAACCATTCCGCATTTTGAACAGACATAAACTTTAACATTATCAGAACTAAACCTTTCTTTTAACAATAATGAAGATCCATGAGCTACTAATGCATCTTTTTCCATCTCTCCTAATCTTAGAGCTCCTGCTTTTGCTCTTCCTTCAACAGGTTGTCTTGTTAATAATGTAACTTTTCCAGTTGCTCTTGCTTGTATCTTATTAGCAACCATATACTTTAGTTTGTGATAGTACATGTTTCCAATGAAAATCTTAGCATCTAATGGTTTTCCAGTTACTCCATCATAAAGAGTTTCTTTTCCATCTTTTCTAAATCCTAATTTTAATAATAATCCCTCAAGTTCTTCTGGTTTCATATTGTTAAATGCAGTTCCATCAACAATTTGTCCACTCAAACAACCCATTTTTCCTGCTAATAATTCTAATAAGTAACCAACAGTTAAACGAGCTGGAATTCCGTGAGGATTGAATATCACATCTGGTCTGATTCCTTGACTTGTGAAAGGTAAATCTTCTTCTGGAGCAATCATCCCAATGACTCCTTTTTGTCCGTGAGGTGATGCAAATTTATCCCCTATTTCTGGATTTCTACTATCTCTCATTCTTACGTAAGACATTTTTCTTCCTTCCCCATCAACACTTACAAAAACAGCATCAACACATCCTTTCTCTCCTTGTCTTATGACCATGCTACTCTCTTTTTTGGCTTTAGCTAATGAAATTTCTTCCATTTCTAACATGAATTTTGGTGGAGAAACTTTTCCAAGAACAACATCTTCTGCTTTTAACCCAGCTTCAGGATAAACTATCCCATCATCTTCCAAATACTGGTAAGTTTTCTCAGTTCTATAGCCTTGAACATCTTTTTGTGGAATTCCTATTTTGTCTCTTAGGTTTCCTGTGTAATGTAATTCTGTTGCTCCATAAGGTCTGAAGAAAGTTGACCTTGCTAATCCTCTTTCAACACTTCCTTTATTCATTACAATTGCATCACTCATATTATATCCTTGGTAAGGCATAATTGCAACAATTACGTTTTGTCCAGAAGGATGTAAATCAATATTATCATAAACAAAACTTCTTACAATTGGTTTTTGTGGGTAATGTAAGATACTAACATCTGTATCTAATAGATCTAAGAAATTAGCAGAGTATATTCCTAATGCTTGTTTTAGTGCTCTTCCAACTTTGTTTAATCTTGCAGCGTGATCATGATCTCCAAATGGGACTAAAGCTGTGATTAAACCAAACATAGCTATTGCATCGATTTCAAGATGTGTGTGCTCTGGTGTTAATTCTTTTTCATCTAGAGTAACGTATGCATTATCTTCTTCTGCAGCATCAATATACTCAATAATCCCCTTTTGTACTAATTCATCCCAGCCAGTTTTTCCTTCTCTAAGTTCTTTTCTTATTTCTTCTGAGAATTTTGATTTTCCTTCTTTAACAATTATTAAAGGTCTAATAACTCTTCCAACTTCTGTACTTAGGAAAATACTGTCAATTCCTTTTGCGTGTCTTACACTTAATTCTCTTGGTAATTCTGCTGCTCTTCTTTTTTCTTTAATTGTTTCTATTAATTTTTTTGGTTCATCTGTGTTTCCTATAAATTTTCCATTAAAGTAAATATCAGCTTTTCCTGTTTTTTGCATTCCTGCTTTTTCAAGAATTGATCTTAGTTCCTTATCATTTAAAGAAACATTTGTACTTACTCTTGCTAAGATGGATAGATTCTTTCTTAATCCAATTGTTGGACCTTCAGGAGTTTCAATTGGGCAGAATCTTCCGTATTGTGTTGGATGTAATGTTCTGGCTTTGAAATTCTCTTGTTCATTAGGTAAAAGACTTTTTACCCTCTGTAATTGTGCTAAAGTTGTTAAGAAATTATCATTCTCTAGGTTCTGAGTTACTCCTGCTCTTTCTCCAATCCAGTTTCCTGTTGCAAATGCACTCTCAATTCTATGAGAGAATAATGTTGATTTTGCTAAACTCTTTATTGAGTAGAATTTCTTTCTTCTTGCAATTTTTTGTAAACTATGTTGTAAATCTCTGATGAATATTGTTAGATTAACTCTGAATAAATCTGTTAATAAATCCCCACTTAGTTTAACTCTTTTATTTGCATAATGATCTTTATCAATCTTTAATTCTCCATCTTTAGCTAACAAGAATAATTTGATTAATTTACACAAGTTTGTACCTTTTTCTTTTCTTGCATCTTTAGTTGTTCCAATATGTGGTAAAAATGCAGAATCTGTTCTTAATTTTACTCTATCTAAAATCTCTTTTTGTGTTCCTTGTAATGACATTAATTCTGCTATTTTTAAGAAAGCTTCTTCAGATGTTCCTACTGAACTGTATTCATAGAAATTAACAATTACTGTGTCAGATTCTTTTCCTATTAGTTGTGCTATCTCAGCATCTTTTGTTACTCCTAATGCTTTTGCTAATAAGATTGCTGGAATGTTTTTGAATCTTGAGAAGTTAACTACAATTGTTCCATCAGTTGCTTCACTTACAGTTACTGGGATTCTATAACTTCCTCTTTGAGAGAATAACCTTAACATTGTTCCTTTTGGTGTCTCTTCAACAAAAGGTTGATTTTGAGCTAATTCCTCCATCATCATTAATGCCCTGTTGTTTCCATTGATTATGAAGTAACCTCCAGGATTACTTGGATCTTCATGATTTTTGATTAATTCCTCTTTTCCCATTCCTGTTAAGTTACAGACTTTACTCTTAACCATAACTGGAATACTTCCCATCTCTACTTTTGTGTATTCTTTTCCTCCAACACCAATTTCTAGGTAAACTGGAGCAGAATAAGTGATTTTTCTTAATCTTGCTTCTATTGGCATAACTTCTCTTATTGATCCATCAGCTTCAATGATTCTTGGTTTTCCTACAGAAGCTCTTCCAAGCCATAATTCTACTTCATCTCTTGGAATATCTTCATTTATTGCATCAACAATTTCTTGCAATCTTCTATCTATGAAGTCATTATAAGAACGAATGTTAGATTCAACTAAGGAATGTTGTTCTAAACATTTTTTTACGAGCAAATGACTTTTTAACATCTTAGATAACTATCCTATAGAAAATAGTTTTTTTGTCACCTGCTTTTCTTTCTATTTTGACTATTTTTCCGACGTCAATTCCTTCAGGTAAAGCAGGATCTTTTCTTGAAATTTTAGGTAATTGTGATGGATTGATATTGAGATCTGAGAGTAGTTTCTTGACTTGTTCTTGGGTCAGAATAGAGTGCCTTGGCTGTAGAATATGCATTTTAAACCGAATATATAATGATTCATTATCGATGGTTTAAAAACCTTTCGCTAAAGTTTTGAAAAAAGAATATCTCTATTAGTTATTCGGTTTTGTCTTCCAGTTCTTCCCATTGGGGCAAGAATTCTTGTTGGTCTTCTCTTCCGTTTATTTCCCATAACTTCTAACCTATACCCTCCATTAGGCATTATAGTTGCCCTGTAAATTGTAGATGTTTCATTTCTAGAAGGATCTTTTGTGGGAAAATATTTAACTTTAAAGTCTAGTGATGTGGATGAAGTATCTTGTTTTAGACCTTTATCTTCAATCTCAATATGGTCTCCATGCTCATTAGGTATGTTAATCCTTTCTTTATTACCACCATCTATCTTGAAATATACTCCATTATCTTCATCTTGCAAATTAACAATATAAATTGTGTCTGAATCTTGGTTTGGTAAGTTTAAGTGAACAGGAATAGTTTTACTTACTGGAATAACATATCCACAACCAGGCAATGTTGATGCAACAGAAGCAGCTAAAACAGGAGCTGCAACAGCGAGGTGTTTAGGTCTAAAAGAAAATTTGCTTCTTAGATCTTTTAACTTATCTATTAATCCCATCTTTACTCCTTAGGGAGGGTATATTCTTCTAGTACTGGTCTCCCATCTCTTTCTCTAAGAGCATATGGTTTTCCATCAATAGCTAAAATTGTTGTCATTTTGAAATCCCCGTCGTCATCCAACACCCCTATTTCCAATCTATTTGGTGAAATAGATCCTTCTTCTATCCTTCTAACTCTGGGTATTGTTTTTCCTCCAGATCCCATACTATCACAAGCAGTGTCACAGACATTATCACAAAGAGTTCCAGCTAAGAATGCTAATCCTAAACTCCCTACAGGTAACAAATATCTTGGCCATGGCATGTAATTTTTAATTAACGTTTCTTTTTAAATCTTTCCCACTTGTAGTCTCTCCGTTGTAACAACAACACCGAAAGCTTTAAAAAGGACTGTGCTTTCTGCAGAGTAGTGAAAATGGCAAGCGAAGCAAGACTCGAATTAAGTTTGAAAAAAGCTATAGGGGTAGATTTAGATCTTTTAGACGAAGGTCTTGGTAAAATGGTTTATGTAAATGTAGGTTCAGATTCTGGAGCTAGAAATTTTGCAGGTAGGTTAGTTAAAGTTGGTCATAAATTTGCTGGTTTTGAAAACTGTTATGCGACTGGGGGTAGAGAGGTAACTTCTGTAATGAATGCTTTTAGAACTACCAGGGGTTGTGAAGGAAGAGCAGTTGGAGAACATTATGCTTTAGACAAGGAGAGGGCTGTGTTATCTTGTCTTACTGATCCAGCTTATCTATCAAGGGTAGAACATGGAACCACAGATTTTTCAGACAAGATGACTGGAGCAGCTATCCCAGACCACACATTATCTACTGGAGCAATCGCTCAATTTGTTCCTTTTTCAAAAATCGTAGCAAAAATTGATGAGGTTAGGAAAGAATGAATAAACAAGATTTAATCAAGAAAATCAAGTATCACTTTGCTTTAAACATATATGAAAGCAAAGTTTGGTTAGCTTTACTCTCAAGAAATATTGCTAGTGTTGGTGAAGTAGCTGAAATGTCTGGAGTTCCAAGATCTAGGGTATATGATGTTCTTGAATCTTTGGAAAAACAAGGATTCGCAATAGCAAAATTAGGTAAACCAGTAAAATATATTGCTGTTAAACCTACAACTGTTCTAGAAAGATTAAAGAATAAGATGCTTAAAGAAGCTGAAACTAGGGTAAAAAATCTAGGTAATGTTAAAACTAGTAGAGAGTTCAAAGAAATTGAGAATTTATACACAAATGGTATACAACCTATTCAACCAGAAGATTTAAGCTCTGCTGTTAAAGGTAGAGCAAATATCTACAATCATGTTAAAGAGTTAGTAGGAAATGCTAAAAAAGAAGTTGTTTTAGTTTCTAGTCCTACTGAATTAAAAAGAAAAGCTCATTTTTTAAAACCCTTATTTGAAAAGTTAAGAGGTAATAAAGTTAAGATCTTTGTTGCTTCAAGTATTGGAGAAAAAGGAGAAACTACAGCATTACCAAGACTTTTAGGAGTTCCAGTTAGAAAAACTAGAGCTAATGGAAGATTCTGTATTGTTGATAGTGAAAGATCTTTAGTTACAATAACTCCAGAAAACGAGGAAGGAGATATTGCAATCTTATTGAATAGTCCTTTTTTCAGCAAAGCTATAAATTCTTTTCTTGTGCCAACTTTAAGAACTAACTAAAGATCTTTTTAGTTAAATTTATAATCTTGTTATTCTGTATTGGATTATGCGCGGGTGGCCCAGCGGCTACGGCAGTCGGCTGCAACCCGACTATTCGAGGGTTCGAGTCCCTCCTCGCGCTCTTTCTAGAACTAGTATAGTCCCTTACATCGTGGTTTATAAGCCACGACGGATAAAGGGAAAGATGGATATATACAATCATGAGAAAAGAATTGAAAGTTATCTTAACAAATTAAAGAATAGCAATATCTCTAAAAAGAATCAGAAGTTAATTGTTAGATTTTATGAGTTCTGCTTTTCAAACAGTCTAAGTAGTGCAAGGATAGCTAGATATCTCCAAGACATCCTAAAAGTTGTTGTGTGGCTTAATATGGATTTGGTGAGGTGTAGGAAAGAACCAACCAACTATCCTGATAAGTTTCATTCTTATTGGCAGATAAATAATGAACATGATTTTATTAAAAAGATCTTGGAAGAATCACCCGTCCAAAGAAATAGTATAAAGATTGAATAGATTGAATAGATAGTATTATTTCTTTGGACTAACACCTCTTTCAGAACCAAAGCTCCGTAAATTATAAATACTTGGGGCTCGTTAAAAACCTTAGCGGTTTTTACCTCGCCCCAATCTTTCTATTTTCGAGTATTATTCTGAAAGTACAGTATCTTTGTATTTTTTAAGTAGTTACAAATAGTAAACTTTATAAATAAAGTAACTATATTCAAAATATGGATAAGACACCTTCAAAGATTATATATAAGCAAAGGCGAGGGAAATTAGGAGATGCTTTTACCGATCCTTGTGAGGCGGTTGCAGAACTCTTAGGAAAAGCAGGAAGACACGATCTCGCTTTACTTTCTTTAGAACCAACAAAACATTTTAGGATGGATATTGACAGTGGAGGATTTTTTAGTGGAGCCCCTTTAGCTAATGTTCAGTATTCTGGTGAAGATGCTGTTCAAAAATTAGCGAAAGGTTATCTTTCTTGGGCGAGAGTCACGGGTCTTTTAGTCACAACAAACCCAGAAAAACCTTTAGCATATAATGATCACGGTTATTGGCCAGATAGTCAAAGATTAACATTCCAAAGAAGATTTGCTTCTCCTTTTGGTCCAATAAACTACTCTGTTAGTGTGGATAATACTGGTCTTACTGGAGATAGATTAGAATATGAGGGTGAAGCAAGAGATAAGAAGTTAGTTTCTATAGTTGCAGATATTGCTGAAGGAAGCCAGAGACCTTTAGATGGTTATGTTGCCAGAACAGTTTCAAGAGAAGCTCTTCAAGCAGAGTATAAAAGAGATCTTGCAAAAGTTAGAGATGCTGCTTTAAATCTTGGTTTTGCATGGTATGGAACACAACCTCCAGGAAATACAGATGATACAGGACTGTATAATGTTTGTTTAGAACCTATGATTGTAGATGAGGATGGCCTTGCTACTTTTTTAGATAAAGCTCTTAGTTTAGGATTAGAGGCAGGATGGTCTCAACAACAATGGAAAAACTTTAGTAGAGCTGGAGTTAGTGTCAATATAAAGAGAGATGGCGGAAGAGACTTTTTATCTATGACATTATCTGGAAGAAATTATGATGCCTTTTGCGAACTAGCTAAAGAAGGATTTCAAGTAGCTGGTATTGAAACTTATGGTAGAGAGGCTAGAGAATTTCTTGGTATGAAAGCAGAATACGATGAAAGGTTAGAAAATCCAGCTTGGTCAAGATATTTGATAGACCAAAAAGCAGATAGGCAACTAGCATTAAGAGGATTCTGGCAAGGATTTGGAAGAGCCACCAGATCAACAGGTAGAGGATTATTAAAGGCTGGTAAATGGGGAACAGTCCCTGTTTGGGGAGGAGGTTACTTACTTTACAAATTAGGTGAAAGAGGTATTAATGCTGGACTTGAAGCTAATAGAAGGAGAATAGAAGAAAGAAAAAGAGTTTATGATACTATCAGTTCTCACTTAGAAGAACTTGGAGTTCCAAAAAATAAAAGAATTGGACCTAAAAGTTGTGTTATTGGGGTTTCCCCAGAATATGTTGCCTCTGTTAAACAAGAATTAGCAGATCAGGAGGTTGAAAAAGATGATTAAAGAAGGAAGATTATATGATGTTTTTTGTTTTAAAGGATATAAAGGTCCTGGAACAATAGAAGCTGCAAACTGGGAAGTAGAGTTTACTGCTTTAGCAATACCACATCTTTTCACAAGAGTGCCTAAAAAATTTGAGGATGTTTTAGGAATAGAGGGTAATGAAAGAATACAAAGGCATAGTGGATATTGTGTTCAAGGAGTTATATTTAAACCAGAGTATACTGAAAGGGCTAAACAATTGTTAGCAGAAAGTGGAAAAAAAGAAGGAGAAGATTTCATGATCTGCCGAGTTACAGGAGGAGATACAGATTTAGCAAGGATAGTTAGAAGTTGGGATGCAGCATATCCTATAGAAGTAGGTGAAGAAGAGATTCAATGGGCCAGAGAAAAAAAAGCTGGATTAAAAACACAGCCAACATCTAACTAAAATCATTTTAAACCCTAAATCCTCTTTTTCAAAGAGGTGATCGGAACCTCAGACCGTTTCTGAGAATTAAGAAAATGGTTAGTCATCCAATAGTTTTTCCACAAAGTAGAGAATTAAAACAACTTATAGAAAGTCACGGCTGGACAACTTATTTAATTCCTGATAGAACAAAACCAGAATTGGATCAAATTGAAAGACAAAAACCAGCAGAAACTTTCGAAATTGGAGACCATTCTTATTTTTTTGTTCCAATCCCAAGAGAAGGGCAAACATGGAGAGATGCTTATGCTGTAACAAAGGGTCTTGGACCATCTTTACAAGTAGATCCATCTTATGATGGTCTTGTAGATGTTTATCATGGACATCCTAAAGCTGGGAGAGCTAATGAAGTCTTATTCACAAGAATGGCATTAGATGATAAAGGAATAACTGGGATTTTTAGTGTACCAATTCCATCCTATCCAGATCCAAGCGGAGCTCTTTTAAGAACAGATTTATTATTGCCTATATTTAGAGAGAATTTTAGAATTGTTACAATGGATGAAATCTTAGCAGAAAAACAAAGACCACAAGTTATGGTGGTGGATGATAGACACGTAGATAATTAACACAAATTATAAATAGTTCTTGGTCTTAAAGTTAGTTAGGGACTATTACGGTTCTATTCTGGGTGCTCCCCGCGCTCTTTCTTATTGATAATCCTGATTATATTAGAAAGAGTTAAAAACCAAACACTTCATGGCCTCAAAACTAATTCACGCTTTCAGAACTCTTTTGCAACAAATATTATAAAGTTACCATTCGTCTTATGATAAATGAAAAGAGGCATAAAGCATAAATCTTTGTTTGCAATACTAACATTGAGTTTTTTATTTTTTTTAGTGAGTTTAAGTAATGTTAATGCAGTAGATATTGATGATTGTGCAACTTTGAGTACTCCTAATGAAATCTACACTTTAAATCAAAGTGTCTCAAGTTCTGTAACATGTTTTACAATTGATGCAAATAATATAACCTTAGATTGTGATGGGTTTAATATTACAGGAGCAAGTTACAATAATTATGGTGTTTATTTTAATGGCAGGACAGATACAAAAGTTAGAAATTGTGTGATAAGCTCATTCTTTTTTGGTATTTATGGTTTTTCATCTTCTAATAACGGTATTTACACAAATAATACAATGAATGATAATGATAATGGGTTTTACATTGGTGGATCAGATAACAATACTTTTGTAAATAATACAGTAAGCAACAACCGTGCTCGTGGATTCTATATTAGCAATTCAGATAACAATAGATTTACTAATAATACTGGGAATAGCAATGGCCTTGGTACATTTTACTTGGTAAATGCTCAAAATAACACATTTATTAATAACACTATAACAGGTGGTGGATTCCATATTCAGACTATTTATTCTGACTATTCATACTATAGACACGATATAGATTCTACTAACACAGTTAATGGTAAGCCAGCTAGATATTATGATGATATTAATCTAGCTTGTCCAAATGATACTGTTTTAGATCTAGAATCAAATTATTCTTTTATTGGTTTTTTAGGTTGTAATAATGTAACTCTAGAA
>CP070794.1:125361-235373 GCA_020343435.1 archaeon
ATGTTTATCTTTAAGTAGAATTTGGGATATAGATAAAACATCATCTAAAAACTTTCCATTTTTTATAAATGCTAAAGTAGAGATTATAGCAATCCTTCGATCCCACAAACTTTTTGATTTTACTAGTTTCTTAAGTATATATCTTAAATTAGGATGATCTAACAAATAATTACCAATAATATTTGGAGCAGATAGATCTACAAGATCCCAATTATTGATATTTTTTCTGTGTTTAAAATAAAAAGAAAAGATGTCCCCTTTACCCATACTATTTGAATTCTTATACTTTGAAACTAGAATTAGTAGAGCTACCAATCTTTCTTCATGAATCTTACTATATAACAAGATTTGAAGATCTTTTAATGAAAGATTCTCATATTTCTTAGCAACTTGCCTCTGAACAGGAACTTTAATTCCTAAGAAAATGTCCCCTTCCCCATACTGTCCTTTTCCTGTTTTAAAGAATCTCTGTAAGTTTTTAGCTTGTTTGGGGTCTGCTAATGATTTTAACTCTTTCCTAAGGTTTGATAACATAATTATTTCTTTAAGGCTTTTCTTTGAATAACCTGTTTCTTCTGTTTTGAGATCTTAACTTGTTGAGGTTCTGGTTTAGCAGTTTTTCTTAGTTCTTTTTCTCTTTCTTTCTTCTCTTCTTCCTTTTTCTTTTCTTCTTCTGTTTTTTCTTCAACTTTTTCAGCAGCTTTCTTTGCTGCTTCTTCTGCTTTTCTCTTAGCCTCTTCCTCAGCTTTCTTCTTTGCCATTGCATTTAATCTCTTTCTTTCTTTTTCTAGCTTTCTTCTTAATCTTTTATCTTCTTCTTTGAATTTGTTAGGTAGGTTTACAAAATCTACAGTAACATTATCTCCCTGTTTTGTAGCTTTAACAGTGATTTTATGTGGTGGACTCTTAATTCCTCTTGACCATATTGCTTTATTAACCCAATCTCCAATTTTTACCTTTTTTAGATCTCTATCTCTTATTTTCATATGCCTAACTAAGAATTCTTTAATTGCTTTAACAGCTTTTTTAGATCTTTTATATTTTGGAACCTTTAACCACTCTTTTCTTAATGGAATTGTGTAAACTTTCTCTATTTTGGGTTCTTGTTTTTTCTTTGCCATTTTAATGTTTCTTTCTTATTCTTCCTGAAATAAACTCTTTTCCAGCTCTTCTCTTAGCTGTTTTTTTAATTCTTCTCTTGATCTTGGTTCTTCTCCAGTGTCTTTTAACTCTTGTTAGAGCGGAAGGGTGAGCTCTTCTTCCTTTGCCTTTAGCTTTAGGAATAACCCAAAAAGGAGTCCATTTAGTTCTCCTTTTCAATTTAGTTAATCTTGTTTTTTTAGTGTGACTTTTTCTACTTGCCATTTTTATCTTCTGAAATTAAAAGTTCGTTTACCTCTCTGAATTTCTAATAATATTGCTTTAAAATCTTGATCAGATAATGTTTGGTTTATTTGGCCCATCTGAGCTGCTTGAGCAATTACAGTTATCGCTTTAATTGCTGTTTCAGGATGTGCTAATTTTACATTACCGTATCTCTGAATTGCTTCTTTGCTCATAACTTTTTTTGCCATTTTTTCTAAGACAGCTAATTGTTGAGTTAATTGATTTATTTCTTGATCATTCATTTTAATTCTTTAGCAAAGTTTTCTAAAAATTCCTTACCTTTTTTATTTAATCTTCTTCCAGCATTTTTTTCTTTAATATGTTCTACTAATCCTGCTAATGTTGCTTGTTGTAATATTGTTCTTATGATTTTTCCAGAAGCTTTTTCAAATTTCTCTGGTTTCATTCCCCTATCTTTTTTAGATCCATATTTTATTCTTAATCTTGAAACTCCAACAACTCCTTTAACATATAATGATCTTAAAATGCTTGCAGCTCTGATATACCACCAATCTTCATGTTCTGGTGGTCTTTCTCTTGAAGCACCTGTTTTTACAAAAACTGCCCATTCAGGCATTTTAAATTCAGGAATTGTTTTTAATTTAGAGGCTAAAGCTGAAATAAACTTCTGTGGCTCAATCTCGTGAACTAAGTTTTTTTCCGCCATTTCTTAATAAAAACTGTGTAACCTAAGATTCTAGAAACGAATCTTTTTTCGTAGAGATTGCTTAATTTTTGACATATTTCATCACTTAATTTCTTAAGTTCTTTTTTATCTCTACAACAGCTTCTCAATATAGAAATCTTAACAAGATCGTGCTTTTTAAATGTTTTTGAGATAGTTTCTATAAAATTCTCTGTTAAACCATTCTTACCTAATTGAAACAGTGGAATTGCTCCTTTCATAATTCTAATAAGGGGTATTAGCTTTTAAACCTAATTAGATTTATAAATAAAGAGCCAATATCTTAAGCATGGATGATAGTTATACAAATCAGCAAGTAGCTCAGTGGTATTATACTTGTACTTGTTTTAATTCAAAACGCTCTGATGGAGCGGTTTGTAGGGGCATTCGTGAGTCTGAAAAGAGTATCCATGAAGAATATCAAAGTAATGGAAATTTAAATGGGTTATCTCTTCCTGGAATTACGAGAGTTCCAATAAGAGCTATTAAAATTCTGGAGAAAATCCTTTCAGCAGCAGATCCTATATTATTTGTGGAAGAAGAAGCAAGTAGATGTAGTCAAACAATATCTCATAGATTTGAACAGCATAGGGGCGGGCAGGTTAGATCAAGAAGGAATTTAGATCACTCATAGCTTAAAACCCCCCGCAGGGATTGCTTGAAGAACTTCTTGTTTCTTAACTTTTAATTTCTCGGCAATAATTTCAGCTACTTTTTCTTTAGGAATCCTTCCAGGCAGAATTCTGTGTTTTGTAACAAAGGGAACTGCTCTTAAAACTCCTTTTTGTTTTTTAAGATATAAAACTAGTGGGACTTTTTTCTTTTGAACTTTCCCAAGAACTCCAAAAGTCCCTTTTTTCATCTTCTTGTCCTTGTAAACCTGATTTCCCCTGAAAATATGAACTTCAGCTGTTTTCTTTTTCTTCTTCCATTGTTGGGAAAAACAAGTACAGAATATTGAAACTTCTTTTAGATCTTTAGAACTAGGATTCTTAATTATACAAAAAGGAGATCCGGGTGTAGAAGTATGAACTATTACATCGGTAGGTTTAATTTCTTTCATTAGCCTTTCATTCTGATCAGAATTCTTTCCACAAATAACTAACTTCTTAGAAGAAGTATAAAACCACCTATAATTAATCTTCTTCATCATTTTCTTCAGCTTCCTGTATTTCTTCTAACTCTCCTTCACTAAACCCTTTCCTAAACCCAGTTATACATGCTGTTCGAGAACCAAGTGCCCTGTGATATTGTAAGCACTCACAACAAATCCCGTGCCTCCTACACTCTGTAAATGGACAAGGGCAATCCTGTTCATTATCTTTTTTATTCGGACATTTTTTTCTCATTTTATCCTCCTTATTTTAGTTCCTTTTCCAGTATCATCTAAACTATATCCAAATTTTTTTAATTGTTCTCTTAATTTATCTGCTTTTTTGAAATTCTTTTCTTTTCTTGCTTTTTCTCTTTCTTTAATTAAATCTAAAACTTTTTTTGGAATAGCAAATCTCTCTTGTTTAAACAGATCTAAACCAAAAACTTCATCTATTTTCTTAATAGTTCTTACTTTTCCTGGTGCTTTTTTATCTCTAACTAGTTTCCATAAAACTTGTAAAGCTTTTGGGGTATCTAGATCATTATTTATTGCTTTTTGGAATTCTTTTAAGTATCTTTCATTAAGTTTCTTATCATCTTTTAATTCTGAGATTATATTTTTTAATCTAAAGTAAGTTTTCTGTGCATTATCTAAATTCTTGAAAGTAAAATTCAACTGAGTTCTGTAATGTCCTGTTAAACAAAAATAACGATAAGATAGGGGATTGTAACCTTTTTTTTCTAAAGCAGTAATTGTGTACATAATTCCTTTGCTTTTTGACATCTTTTCTCCTGAAAATAAGAGCCACCTCAGATGTAACCAATAATTAACAAACTTTTTTCCTGTTGCTGCTTCAGATTGAGCAATTTCATTCTGATGATGAATTGGGATATGTTCTTCTCCACCAGTATGAATATCAAAATGTTCTCCAAGATATTTCATAGACATTGCTGAACACTCTAAATGCCATCCTGGAAATCCAATTCCCCAAGGAGATCTCCACTCTTGTTGCCTTAATCCTGGCTTATGAGAAAACTTCCATAATGCAAAATCTGTTTTATTTTTCTTTTCTTTTAATGTAATCCTTTTTCCTGCTTGTAAAGTTTCTTTTTTTATCTTTCCTAATTTGCCATATTGTTTAAATTTAGAAGTATCAAAATAAATTCCATCTGAAGTTCTGTAAGTTAATCCTTTTTTCTCTAGTTTTTTTATTAAATCTATTTGTTCTGAGATATGTTTTGTAGCCCAAGCCCAGATTTCTGGATTTAAGAGATTTAATTTTGAAAAATCTCTGCTAAAAACATCAAAATAATAATGGGTAATTTCAGAAGCACTTTTCCCTTCTTTTTTAGCTGCTTTCTCTACCTTATCCTCTCCTTCATCTTGATCTGAAGTTAAATGACCAACATCAGTTACATTCATCACATGTTTAACTTTATATCCATCATATTTTAGAACTCTTTTTAGAATATCCCAAGCAACATAAGCTCTTAAGTTTCCAATATGTTGAAACCAATAAACTGTTGGCCCACAACTATAAATTCCTGCAAATCCTTTTCTAATTGGTTTAAATTCCTCTTTTTTTCTTGTTAATGTATTGTATAGCTTTAACATGGGAATATCAAGAAAAAGAAGTTTAAAAATTTAGCTTACTTAGCTTTTATCCTCACATCAAATCCAAAAGTATCGTAAGGGGTTTGGGCTGGCCCTTTTGTAACATCCACCCTAAATCTAACAAGACATAGTGGTGCATCTAAATCTGGTTCAAATCTAATAACTGTATAATAAGTATCTCCAGGTCCTAAAGGAATGTTTCTTTCTGATTCTCCAGCAACAATCCAGTATTCTGCATCTGAAGCAGAGATCCCACATTTTTCCATTATCCTACTATCACTTACCTTTACAGTATAACCATAATCACTCTGTCTTGAACCTATATTCCTTATAGCAAACGCCACACCAAATGCCTCTCCTTGTTTTATTTCTGCCAATCTATCTGATAAATAAAGTGCTGTTCCTTGGTTATCCTCTGAAAATAATTTATTGATTTCTGCCTTTACTTTTTCGTTCATTGAAAGAACATTTTCTGTAGCTCCTCCAAAGATTTGTCTTACAAAAACTAATCCTAGAACTAATAAAACAACAGCTATTACTATAATGACCATTGTACTTACAGACATTTCAAATGCTGCTTTTTTGTTAAGTGATCTTAACTTCATTTTAACATCCAGACACATCTAATCTCATTTTATGGTCCTCCATCAATATCTCCTATTTTATTTCTTTCTTTTTGGTTTGGTTTCACAAGTGCAATAATCTTTACATCTCATAGCACATATTCCTGCAAAAATCAAGATTAGCCCCCAGAAAATTGGGTGAGCTAAAACAGGCTTAATCATATTATTAATTAAACCTTTAGAAAGTAACCAAATACCAATAACTAAAATTATATGCCCAACAATTATTGGTCCTGTTTTACACATTTTGCCTCTTTTTATATTGTATAAATGAATCTCGGTTTTTTAAATGTTACGAGTGGGAAGACGGGGATTTGAACCCCGGACTCCATGGTCTTCAGCCATGTGCTCTCCCAGGCTGAGCTACCTTCCCATAAAAACAATAACCTAAAAGTCGTTTTAAAACTTTCTGTTTTGAGAGATTTTAAAAACCTAATTTTCTTTAAAAAACTATGATTAAGTTTCATACAGTTGGTGGTTATAGTGAAGTTGGAAAAAACATGTCTATACTGGAAATTGACGATGATGCTATAATCCTTGACATGGGATTATTCTTACCACCAATAGTAGAATTAGAGAATAAAAAAGGTGAAGTTTACACAGAGAGAAGTCTCAGAACTATTGAAGCTTTACCAGATGATAAAAAGATTTCTAAAGATCTAAGGAAAAAAATAAGAGCTATTTTAATCGGACACGCACATCTGGACCATGTTGGAGCAGTTCCTTATATGGAGTATAATTACAAAGCTCCGATTGTAGGAACTCCATTTACAATGGAATTCTTAAAAGCAATTGCAGAAGATGGAAATTTTGTTTTGAAAAATCAAACAAGAACTGTTCATCCTAATTCTTCTATAACAATTAAAGGTAAAAAAGACATTAAAGTTGAATTCATAAACATGACTCATTCTACATTACAAACAGCAATGGTAGTTATTCATACACCAAAAGGAGCAATTGTTTATGCTAATGACTTTAAATTTGATAATTATCCAATTATAGGTAAAAAACCTAATTATCAAAGATTAAAAGAACTAGGAAAACAAGGAGTTTTAGCATTAATTGTAGATTCTATTTATGCAAATGTAGAGAAAAAAACTCCTTCTGAGAAAATAGCTAGAGGATTATTAGAAGATGTTTTATTTACAACAGATAATCAAAAATCAGGATTATTTGTAACAACTTTTTCTTCCCATATTGCTAGATTAAAGAGTATTGTTGATTGTGGGGTAAAACTAAATAGAAAAATTGTTTTTGTAGGAAGATCGTTACATAGGTATGTTTCTGTAGCTTCAAAAGTTAATTTAGCTCCTTTTACAAATAAAATAAAATTAGTTCGTTATAGAAACCAAGTTGAAAGAGCTCTGAAAAAAGTTTCAAGAGATCCTACTGAATGGATGGTTGTTTGTACAGGACATCAAGGAGAACCAGGATCTATTCTAGATAGATTAACAAGAGGAGTTTTGCCTTACAAATTCTCAAGCAAAGATCATGTTGTATTTTCAAGTGCTGTTATTCCTTCTGTTTGGAGTATAGCAAATAGACAAAAATTAGAGAAAAAGATGAAAGCTGCTGGAACAAGGATTTTCACAGATGTACATGTCTCTGGACACTGTATGAGAGAAGATTTAAGAGACCTTGTAGGAATGTTACAACCACAACATATTATTCCAGCACATGCAGGAATAGATAAAACAACTGCAATGGCTGAATTAGCTTCAGAATTAGGATATAAGTTAGGAAAAACAGTTCACTTGATGCA
Organism: archaeon; assembly: GCA_020343435.1. Classification (GTDB taxonomy): domain Archaea; phylum Nanobdellota; class Nanobdellia; order Pacearchaeales; family UBA284. The sequence goes on from CP070794.1 coordinate 132,528, forward strand.
AAACGGAAACAAATTAAGTCTGGGATAAAAAGATGGTGAGACAAGATATTGTAGCAATATTAAGAAATGCTCTTGAAAGAGGGGAATCTATTCAACAAGCTAGAAAAAGCTTGGTTAATTCTGGATATAACTTTCAAGAAGTTGAAGAAGCAATTAGATATTTAAATCGCAGTAAGCTTCCTAAAGCTCCACATGCTAGAACTAAGTTTATTCCTGAATTACCCAGAGCTGGAATGAGACATTCTCCTAAAAAGTTTCCATTTTGGATAATAATTGTGATTGCTGTTGTGATCTTACTTTACTTTTTTGTTTTTTCAGGTACTGTAAGTTCTTCAGATTGTGGATCTAATGTTAATTGTTTTCTAAATAATGCTGAAAATTGCAAAGCATCTAAACTAAGCTTTTCTGGATCTGAAGATTTTTTTGGTATGGTTATTACTAGTTCCATAGATTATGAAGTTCTTGCAGGTTGTGATTTTGCATATACTGTTAAAGAATTTTCTTTAAGGTATAATTCAACAATTAGAGAGCAATTAATGACTTCAGGAGTTACAAGAGAAGAGATAGATCAATTAGAACAAGAAACTAATGTTGAAATGGATAAACTTGAAGGAAAAAGAATTAGTTGTTCTGTTGAATCTAGTGAGGATCTATATTATGTTTTAAATAAGCTCTTAGTTGAAGGAGAATCTCAAGTTACTGCTTCATTAGTTCCTCAAAATGACTCAAATGCTATAGCTCCTTTCACCTTACATGGAAGAGCTGAATGTAGGGAAGGATGAAAACTTATGATGTAGTTATTGTTGGTGCTGGGCCTGCAGGAGGCCAATTAGCTAGAGAACTTTCTGCAAGGGGGCATTCTATTCTTGTTATTGATAAAGAGATGGAAATTGGAGAACCAGTTTATAGTACTGCTGGAACTTTCCCTACAATCTTTGAAGAGTTCAAATTACCTTTAAAGTTGGGTTCTTCAGGAACAAATTTTATATTATTTAAGGGCCCAAAAAAAGAAGTTGAGTTGAGGTATAATAAACCTGAATTGCTAACTCTCAATTTTAAGGGATTAAAACAGTTTTTATTAAGAGAGGCTATAAAAAAAGGTGCAGAAAGCCTTATTGGAACAAGAGCAACCCACCCAATTTTAAAAGGTAATAAGATAATTGGTGTGAAATATACAGGAATAGGAGGATCTGGAGAAGTATACGGAAAAGTAGTTGTAGATGCATCTGGTCCAGAAGGGGTATTGGCTTCTCAATTGGGTTTACGAAAAAAAAGAGAGAAATTTCTAACCATCGGAGCAGAATTTTTGATGGAAAATCTAAATTTAGACAGAAATGGAAAAAGATTTGATTTTTGTATTGGGAAGTATATCGCTCCTGCGGGATATGCTTGGATTTTCCCAACAAACAAAAATGAAGCGAAGGTTGGTGTTGGTTTTGGAGTGGACCACTTAGGAAAAAATAAAAAAAGCAATCCAATCTATTATTTACATAAATTTATCAAATCAAACAATCAACTAAAAGAAGGACAAGCCTTAGAATTTCATTCTGGTATCATATATGCAAACGGAGGGATAAAAAAATATAGTTTAAACAATTTTTTAGTGATTGGGGAATCCGCATGCCAAACTAGTCCTCTATTTGGGGAAGGCATAAGACATTGTATGTGGTCAGGGAGATTCGCTTCTGAAGTAATTTCAAATTCTTTGAAATTAAATAATTTTTCTCAAAAAAAATTGGAGGAATATGACAAAAAGTGGAAGAAGTACATAGGATATCGGTGGAAATATTCAGTAAAAATTAGGGAGATTGCTTCAAGATTGTCTGATGCTGAATTGGATCGTATAGTGGATGCTATAAAGGATATGGATCCTATGAGATTCCTTCATAGTTTAAGAACAGAGTTTACTAAAGAAGAAGTAATAAAGGGAGGTCTACATGTATGTGGAAAAAGATTTCTTCGTCTTTTTCAACCACACAAATCTATTTAAAAACTAAGTAATTCTAATTCTTGGCTAAGGTAAAAAAATGGTGAAATTCGCACATTTGGCAGATGTACATCTAGGATCCTGGAGATATCCAGAAATGCGAGACTTAAATCTCAGAGCATTTAAACAAGCAATAGATACATGCATCCAAGAACAAGTACAATTTGTGATAATAGCAGGAGATTTATTTGATATAGCAATGCCTTCTGTGGATATCTTAAAAGAAACAGTAGCAGAACTAAGAAGATTAAAAGAAAATAACATCAATTGTTACATCATAGCAGGATCTCATGATTATAGTGTAACAGGAAAAACCTTCATAGATGTCCTAGAAAAAGGAGGGTTCTGTAAAAACATAGCAAATGTTGATGAAGAATCCCAATTCTTAAGACTAATACAAGAAAACAATATTTTACTAGCAGGTATTCCAGGGAGAAAAACAAGTCTAGAACTAGAACATTTTAAAAAACTAAGGTTAGAATCTCTAGAAAACTATCAAAATTTATTAAAAATATTTGTTTTTCACACAACCTTAACAGAATCTAAACCAGCTGAGATGATGCAAAGCCTAGATATCAATAATCTTCCTTCTGGATTTGATTATTATGCTGCAGGACATTTACATATCGTAGATGTAAGAAAGAAAGATAATAAACCAGTTGTTTATCCTGGTCCAATCTTTCCAAATAACTCAGAAGAATTAGAAGAGTTAAGACAAGGTTCTTTTTTTATAGTAGATTATAATAAACAAACAAAACAATGTAACTTAGAAAAGAAAGATATAAGATTCAATGATGTTCTTCTCGTTGATTTAGATGTAAATAATCTTCCAATAGAAGAAACTAATAAAAAGGTATTAGATGAATTAGAGAATAAAGATATAAAAGATAAGATCCTGATCCTAAAAATAAGAGGTTGTTTAGCATCAGGAAAAACTCATCAGATAGATCAAGAAAAAATAAGGGAAAAGACAAAAGATGCCTACTTCTTACTAAAAAACTTCTCAAAATTAACAACAAAAGAACTAGAAATAGATGTTGAAATAAAGAATAGAACTATAGAATCTATAGAAAATGAATTCATTGAAACTTACAAAGTTCAAGTTAATGAAGAGTTCAAAGCGCTATCAGGGTTTATACATTCTCTAATTAATAATCTAGAGTTTGAAAAGGATGAAGGAGAAAAGAAAGATGATTTCAATCAGAGAGTTTTTGAAACTGTCTCAAAAATCATACCAATAGAAAATGAAATTAAAGAAAATTAGATTAAAAAACATAAGAAGTTTTGAAGAACAAGAATTCAGATTTCCGGAAGGAAGAGTCCTTTTATCAGGGGATATTGGATCAGGAAAATCCACAGTTCTTCTAGGATTAGAATTTGCATTATTTGGATTACAAACAGGATTTATAGCAGGAAATGATCTTTTAAGAAAAGGTAAAGATTATGGAGAAGTAGAAGCAGAGTTTGAAATTGATGGAAAACCCATATTTATACAAAGAAGTCTAAAAAGGAAAAAGAGATCAGTTACTCAAGATAAAGGATTTCTACAAATAGAAGATAAAAAAGAACAATTAAGTCCAGAAGAAATCAAAGCAAGAGTATTAGAATTAATGAAATATCCAGCCAGTTTACTGAAATCTAAAAGTAATTTGCTGTACAGATTCACATTATATACCCCACAAGAACAAATGAGGTTTATTTTACAAGGAAAATCTGATGAGAGACTAAATACATTAAGAAGAATTTTTGGAATTGATAAATATAAGAACATTCTAACAAATTTAGATGTTTTCTCCTCGAAAATAAAAGAAAAAATAAAACTATTAGATTTACAAATAGAATATTTAGAAAAAGATAAGGAAAAACTAAAAGAAAATCAAGAGAAAATAGATCAAGAGAAACTAAAAATAGAAAAAATCAAACCATTAATAGAGTTAGTTAATAGAGATATAAAAAGAAAAGAAGAATTATCAGAACAAATAGAAGAAAAAATAAAGAAAATCAACCAATTAAAAACAGAAAATGCTTCTTTCAAAGCTGAACAATCCTCAACATTAAGACATTTAGAAGATATTAAGAAACAGATAGAAAATATTCAAGATCAAGAAGAAATAAAAATAGAAGATAAGAACTACCAACAAGAATTAGAAAAAATAAGTAAGGAACTAGAAGCATTATCTCAAAAATCAAAAGAATTATTACTAAAAAAAGTTGAGAATAAAACTAAAAGAGAAGATTTCAAAGAAACTCATGAAAAAATCTCTTCTTTAAACATATGCCCAACATGTAAACAGCAAGTATCTGAAGATTATAAACAAAGATTTGGAGAGGATATCAAATTAAAAATAGAGGCTATAGCAAAAAACATTCAAAACCTAGATTCTCAAGAATTTGAAATAAACACTAAAATAGAAAATATGAAATTAGATTTAAATAAATTAAGAGAAGAGGAAAAGAAAAATGCTGTAATAAAAGAAAAAGCTAAGTTCATAGAGGAACAAAGGAAAAGAAAAACTAAACTTTTAGAAAATATGAATGAAATAACAAAAAGACAAGAGGATATTCTAAAGAACTTAAAAGAAAATGAAGAACAACTAAACAAATTCTCAGATGTAGAACAAGCATATGAAGTTCTAAAACAAGAATTATCATCGTTAAAACAACAAGAAAGAGATTTTGCAATAGAAAAAGGAAGAGTTGAAAAAGAAATAGAATCTCTAACTAAAAGAATTGAAGAAATTAATAAAGAAATAATAAAAAAAGAAAAAATATACGATAGATCTAAAGAATTAAGAAAAACAAATGAATGGATTTTAGATCATTTAACTCCTTTAATCTTAAAAATTGAAAAAAATGTTATGTTAGCAGTAAATATAGAGTTCAATAAGATGTTTAGTTCATGGTTCTCAATGTTAGCAGAGAACTTAACAGCTAGAATCAGTGAAGATTTTACACCAATAATAGAACAACAGGGTTATGAGATAAGTTATGAGGCATTAAGTGGAGGAGAAAGAACTGCAGCAGCACTAGCTTATAGATTAGCTCTAAATCAAATAATAAACAGTTTAATGTCCAAATTATCAACAAAAGGAATTCTTATATTGGATGAACCAACAGATGGATTCTCGTCAGAACAGTTAGATAAAATGAAAGATATTCTTAACCAAATTGAAGTAAATCAATTATTATTAGTAAGCCATGAAACTAAGATAGAGGATTTTGTTGAAAATATAATAAAATTCAGAAAAGAAAACGGAACTAGTTATATAAATTGAAGACAAGCTCCAGATGCTGGGGGAATATGATAAGTTTCATTAGCTTCTACAAAAGTCATCTCAAGCCAAGAAGGAACTTTATTTGTTGCATCTACAATTTTAACCTCCGAATCCTCAGAACTAAAGTAAGAATGATCAACAAGACTTTTACCAGGCATTAAAGTACGCCCAACTTTAACCCCATGTATTATGCTCTCAATACCAGATTCTGTATCTTGAGCATCAAACTGGCCTTTTAATCTACTTAGATAATTTGGGGCATTGGGACTATATGCATAAAATGAACTAGTATAATCAGGTTCCTGAGCACCATCTGCCCATGTTCTTTCTAAATGCATGCTTAAATTAGTTCCATTACAAGTTCCAGTACTATTATTAACAAAAGATGTATATGGTGTTCTTTTGATTAAACTAACAACATCTCTTCCAAATTCTCTGGTATAGAAAGGATCTTCTAAATTATATAATGGAATTTTTCCTTCTACAACAGCATATCTGTCCCATACAGCATTAAGTTCATCATCTTCAATAACATAGTGAAGAGTAACATTCATATCAATTGCCCATGGAGTAGATTGACCTATGCTCACCCCAATATCATCTATATCTAAATCCCGGAATTCTAAATTAATCCCTTGTTTACTTGCTCTATCTATGATACTCCCCTGCCAATCCGCTAGAGTCATCCCTTCTAGAAATCTGGAGCCATCATAACCTTCAATAATAAGTTCTCCATTGATAAAAGCATCTTTAAAAACCACATCATAGTCCACACTCAAAGGGATATAATCCTCTGCTGAAGAAATATAATCTAATAATCCTAAAACAGTCCTATATCCTGAAATATAAATTGCTCTTTCAGCATCTTTTTCTACAGACTCTACAAAACTATTTGTGGTTAGAACTCTGGTTCTAATTGATTCTTTAGTATACTCTCTTCTGTAAGAAAAAGAAACTAATAATAATAGAGTTATAAGAAAAAGAACTGTTAAAGTAAAGAAAAATGCTTTTTTATTTTTCATAAATTTTTTATTTTTCATTTTATCTCCAAGCCATTGTTTTTGCAATGGTGAAATGTAAAAAAGGAATTCCTGGAACTAAAACAGCATTAATTCCTAACTCTGTATTGAATTGGATGTCAGACATATTATTCTTAGGATTCTGATCAAGAATGTCATTTAAAAGGTTAAAAACTGCGACATCATAAGCTTCATCTTCATCATATTTTATGTTTGGAGGCCCCAAAGTTTTTGAAAAAGTACAGGTCTCTGTAGGATTTGTACCTGCAGGAACTGCTAATTCAAAAGTTCCTCCAGGAAGATCAGGATTTGAAGGATCTTGATATTGGATAGTCCATATACAACCCTCTCCAACCTTATTTACAGCCCCGCTATATGAAAAAGTTGGAGGAATAAATAATGTATAAATTATCTTACTTGAATCATCTGGAGGAGTTTCATTATATGAACTATTTGTTCCAAAAACTAAACCAACTTCATTTACAGTGGGCCCTTTTGAAATTCTTTCTACAGGAATATTAATTGTGAAAGGATCTCCTAATGTGATATATGTTTCATTCCATTTAGTTAAATTAAAGAAAGTTAAGTTATGTGTTGTGTTTTGTATAAAAGATTCTCTGCTCCATAAGTCTCCAGAATAGGAGATAACTGATGCTTCAAAAGGATCTCCAGTTGCAAAAGTAAAACTATCCATCCCTCCTGAGAAACCATCTGTTTCATAACTTATAAGATCCCCAAAAAGAGAGTTTCCATCAGTATCCCAACCATTATCCTCAAAATCATAACCAAAAGTTACTGTACCATTACTAAGATTAGATTTTGCACTTCCTATTACAATGATAACTGATTGATTAGCATAAGTAAGTCTCAAGATTTCTTGTGCCCACTCTCTAAAAATTATCCTTAGTTCTGAAGCATTATTACTCAAGAAATAATCTCCCTCTCCTTCTTCAGCAATTCTCATCATTAAATCTTGAGCAATAGGACAGAAGGCTATTGGACCAAATCCAACAGCATATATTGTTGCATTAGCTGTGTTATGGCCCCTAGTTGCTTCACTTATAGATTGATCTATTGACTTTTGATTTACCCAGTCCCCACATATCATTAACCAAGAAGAAGCTGAAGAAGAGTAATAATGACTATAAAATCCTTGGGTGTGAGAATTTGTAATTCCTGAAATAATGTACCATTTATTCTCTATTAAATTATAAGCTAAATCTGGTGAAGGCCCTTGTCCTCCAGGAGCATCACTTAAATCTAAACCAAAAGCAATAGTATCAGTTCTTGTCCAACCTGTTCCATTCCAGAAGAAACCATAATAATCACTACCACTAGATCCAGTAACTAATTCCCATTCTCCTGTACCAGTAATATTAAATCCAGTTGTTGGAGCACTATTAGTTCCAATATCTCCTGGAGGGGCTAAAGAATCGTCTCTTTCCCAACCTGTTCCATTCCAGAAGAAACTAGCAAAAGAACCATCATCCATCCCAGAAATAAGCACCCATTTTCCATTACCTGTAAGATTAAAAACAACAGTGGGATCAGCTTGAGTCCTTGAGGCTATAGTTAAACCACCAACCAAGGTAGAATTTGAAACCCAACTATCACCATCCCAAGAAAATCCTGCAAAACTACCGTTATACAAACCAAAGATCAAATCATGTTTATTAGTCCCAGAAAATTCATATAATAATTCTGGGGCAGGGTAAGTATTTGAACCTAAGTTAGACAAACCACTTATAACAGATGGTGTAAGGACCCATCTTAATCCATTCCACTCATGACCATAAACATTACCTGCTTTATCTCCTACAACCAGATTCCACTTTCCATTTCCTCTTAAGTCATAAGTAACAGCAACTTTTGCAGATTGGCCACTTGTTATCTGAGCAACACGATCATGACAACCAACACCACAATCAACCCCCTCACAAAAATCATCATCGGGACATCTCTCAGAAATACATCCTGGATCAACACGATCAATATCTGTTTCATTACAATGAACATTTGTTAAACCATCTGCTAAAACTAAAATAAAACTTGGTCTATCTTGTTCTTCAGGAGGTCTTGCTTCCAACATCAATCTTGCTTTTCTCAAACCTGCACAAACAGGAGTATCCCCACCAGTTGCATAACCATTAAGATCACTTACAAGAGTTACATTATTATTAGTGAGTCCTGTAGAATACTGGATAACGTTTGGAGTTGTTGCTCCCCCTGGAGTTGAACCAGGTCTTGCGCTATATCCAACCAGTCCAACTCTATTCTCAGAATGTTCTAAAAGTATATTTAAGAACTCTATAGCCAAACATTTTGCAACATTTAATCTCCTTCTTCCTGGAAGAAAGATTGGATTATCAGGATCTGAAAGATTGCCACACGCTATATTTTGATCTCCATTTTTATAGTCTTTGTCCATCCTCCATATCATACTACCAGAAACATCCATAACAACAATTACGTCTGCTGGTCCCCTGCCCCCAATTTGTGCTTCTATTTCTTCTATTCCCACTCTAAAAGGAACATTTTCTTTGCTAATATCTAAATAAGTTATACCTTGTTCTGATAAAAGTTTACTTGAGATAGTAGAATTAGTTATTTGTACAGAATTATATCCTTTTTTATTTCCCCTTTCATCTCTCCATACAGTAACATTTCCTATCTTTACAAAAGGAGTTGTATTCTCTTCCTGCTCATATTCTAAATTAATAACCACGTTTGTTAAATTCCCAGGAATGTAGAAAGAATCATAGATATTCATAGATCCATTAATAAATGGAAGATATTTTGTTTCTGGTAACAAGTATGAAACGCTTCCAGTAGTATATTTTATTTTTAAGAAACCTCCAGCAATGTAAAGAGATCTATTATACGTTGTTGTATTAAATTTGATTTCATTAATCCCCCCATTAAAATAAGGGTCAATAGGATCTGGAAATTGCCCCCCATCTAAAGAGATAGGACAATGTTTACATGTAGATGGAGAAAAGGTTTCAGGGAACAAACGATCATTTACAGATATTTGAAAAGTGTCTCCCATGATCACTCCCTCAAAAGATAAAGAAGTTACATTGATATCCAAAGGTAAATCAAATCTTTGAGTTATGTTTCCATCTCCAACATATCCCCCAAAATAAACATATTTTGTTTTCTCTGGTCTATAAAGATAAGCTCTTGAAGAATAACCTTTAACAGGTTGTTCATAAGCAATCCCACTCATATGTTTTTTAGCAGCAACTACATCTCTTGAATTTGCAAAAGGAATATTGCTTTTAGACCATATTTCAATTAAAACAGTTCCAGAAGGGTCTGGAGCTTCAAAATAAAGACCAATATTGTCTTCTTCTGTTGTTATGCTATCAAAAAAACTTTCAGTGATCTCTCCACTAATATTATTTGCAGGGGTTTGACCATAATGGGTCGCCCAAATTTTACCAATTGTATCTATTAGATTATCTTTATCTTCCAAAATCTCTATTCGAACAGAATTATTTAATTGAGAAATGTTTCCATTTATTAAAGAATTGTTTATACTTACTGTATTGAGATTTGAGAGAAGAGTCAACATATCTTCTTGTAAATAAGAGGTTCTATGTTTTTCAGGAACATCTCCAACATATGCAAAAGGAACTAAGATAATCACAGATAACAAGATTACCAAAGCAAAAAGAGCATCCAGAGTAAAAAAATACCCCCTCTTTTGTTTTAGTTTTTTCATTTTAAGCTTTTTCAAAAGACCATAAATAAATAACCATCCTTAAAGGAATGGTAATGTTACTTTCATTCTTATAAGCAACTAAACGTTCTATTTTAACAAGTTGTGTTGGATTCTTACCTTGTATTGTATTTCCTGCTCCAGAACAACCCCCAGGATCTGGAATTAATCTTGGAACCGGGGGGTCACTATAAAAATCCTCCATATTATCAAAAAATTGTATGAAAAAAGATGATTGGGTTCCAAACTTTTCTTTAACACCTGAATAATAGTTTTCGCTCCAATCACAAAATTTTGTCCATTTCGCTGGATCCAATGTATTATCAGTAATTAATCCAAATTGATAAATATCTTCAAGGTTCTCTGGACTAAGCGTAATTTCTTCCCATCCTGGAGGGGTCCCATTAATTAATAGAGAATTTGATATATATCTTCCTTCTCTCACCATCCTACTAACAATGTTTTGTTCAGGAACAAAACTTACAGAATAACGATAGAAAAGAAAAATAATCATAACAAAAACCATTAGACCAATAGCTAAGTCAAGAGCCCAAACTTGAGCTTTTTTATTTTTTCTTGAGAGATTTAAGTTTGGCAATCTAATTTTAATTCCTCCTGTTCTCCAGCTTCTCTAATCTTTTCTATAGTAACTGTTCCCCCTGGAATAAGAGGTTCCACATCATTAATATAAGGTGTTCCTCTCGACGCTGTGAATTTAGTTTCACTCCCTCTTAAAGTTTTAACTACAAAACCATATCCAGAATCAGACATTAAGATAGAATACTCTTTTCCAGTAATTTTTTTAGGTAATGTAAACTCTCTAGAATAATTTGGAGGGGATCCCGAAGCTAAAGTTATTTCTTGTTGTAGAAAATTTGCAAAATCATTTAAAGATTCTTGTTCATTTTTCTCTCTTGCTAAAGAAGTATTAAAATTAGCTGAAGCAATCATTATTACTACTAAAAAAATAACTGCTGAGACTAATAATGTGAATTCAATTGTTACTTGTCCTTTTTTCATTTTATTGATTTGTTTTGGTTACCTCAACATAAATCCCATTAGAATCATTCTTTGCTTCCAAAGTCAGAGTCTTAAAACCTGCCTTAGATAAACTGGTTTGGACACCCCCTCCATCCTCTATTCTTCCTTGAGTATCATAAATCATATCTGATCTCGCTGTTCCTTTGATAGTAACTTTAAAATGGATGCCAAAAGGGGAAGTATCTAGAAACTCTACACTATAAACGCTCTCAGGAATAGTTACTTGAATTGTTGCCTTAGAAGGAGGACCTAAAAAGTAAATTGAATCGGCAGCTTCAGCAATTTTTTTTCCAGCTTTATCAACAGTATTGACTTTTATTTGAGTTTTTGCTGTTCCAGAATAATAGTAAGCGATACCTATTATGGCTATTAAAAGGAAAGTAATAAAACCAATAAGTAAAGCGAACTCTACACTTACCTGACCTCTTTTTTTTCTCATAATTTCAAAGTAAGGTTTATAAAATACCTTTTCTTTTTAAACTGTGTAAAAAAAGAGGCTGTGATTTATAAATCTTACTAGAATGGATTACCAAAAGAAACTGAAAAAAAAGTATGGTGAAACATATCTTCGGGAAGTATTCAATGAGAGAGTCACAAAAATTTTAATTTTAGAAACATATAGGGGAACTATTTTTATTGAACTTTTCCATAAAGATATCCCTTTGATTAAAGATGTTATCTCTAGTGTTCTTTTGGGGGAACTTGATGGGATGGTATTTTACAATTGTAATCCTTACTTCTTACAATTAAGAAAAAGTGCTGAAGAAAAAAAGATGTCTGATAGGATTCTTAGACCCTACTTACAAAACATAAAGGGAACTGTTGGTTTGGTAAGTTCGAAAAGAAATGCACAGAAATCTTTACTAGATCATTTTTACATTTGTTTATCTGATGTTCCTGAAATCGATGGAGAATATACTATAATTGGAAAGGTGGTTCGTGGTTTTGATATTTTAACTAAGGTATGGAATGGTAATACTATAAGAAGAGCATACATAGAAAAAGGATTTGTTGGAAAAGAACCAACAATTAAGAGGTTGGGAGCACTATACTGGGTTGGTTTAGCAACAATTTTATTTTATGCGTTCTGGTTATTATCAAGAAATCTTGTTTCATTACAAAATTTCCAAAAATCTATTTTTGGAAGTGTTTTTACAGAAACGCTATCCAAAGGAAACGCGATATTTATTCTGATAGTGGGAATAATTCTGATAATCTTTGCTTTAACAGTAAGTGGATTAAGTGCGAGAGTGAAAGTTGGAGAAACACCAACAGCCCTAAAAGAGAGAGACGAAGAGAAAAAGATGTTGATGAAAGTTAGAGAAAAGAGATTAAAGATGATGGAGACGTTGAGAAAGAAAGAAAAAAGTAAAACCCCGGTTTTTAAGAAAGAAGTTAGAGAGGAAGATAAAGGAGGAAAAAGACTGGAAAAAGAGAAAAGAGAGATTGAAGAACTTAGAAAGAAGTTAGAGAGAGAAAAGAAAGAATTTGAGGAGCGTCTTAGAAAACAAAAAGTTCCTTCAAAAGCAGAATTAAGAGAATTAAGTAAAGGAAAGGAGGAAAAAGAGAGATTAAAGAAGGAGAGATTAAGACTAAGAGAAATAAAAGCTAAAAGAAAAGCTAAGGAAGAAGAGAAAAAGAGGAGAGAAGAAGAAAAGATTAAGATAAGAGAGGCTAAGATAAGAGAAAAGAAAGCTAGAGAAAAGGCAAGAGAAGACGCTAAGAAAAAAGCAGAGGAAGAAAGACAGAAGATTAAAGAGGCTAAGATAAGAGAAAAGAAAGAAAGGATTAAGAAGACTGTGAAAGAAAAGAATAAAGAAGAACAGAAAGAGAGGAAAAAGATGGTACAAGTAATGGAAAAACACATAGATACTAAAAAAGAGATTAAAAAGAAACTAAAAGAAGAAATTAAAAGAGAAGTATTACCAAGAATTGCTCAAAAAACTGAGACACAATTAGATATTTTATATGATCTTTTAGAAAAATATAAAACACTAAAATTAGATTATATTATGAAAACATTTGAGATTAGTAAAGAAGAAGCAATAGAGTGGTGTAATATTCTTGTTGAAAATGGTCTTGCTGAATTAAAATATCCTGCATTTGGAGAGCCCCTTTTAATTAAAAAATGAAAAAAAGAAAGATAAAATCAAGGACCAAGAAAAAAAAAGTGAAGAAAAGAAAAAAGTCTTTCCATGCTCTCTCTGTTCCAAAACCAACTTGGAAAAAACCAATAAAAGAAACACATGATAAACTTGGTTTTCCAAGTAAAACTGTAGAAATAAAAAAAGTGGGTTCTGTAGTGACAACCCCACAGACAGAAAAAGACAAAAAATTGGGTTTACCAACAAAGACAGATAAAGAAGAGATACAAGAAATAAAAACCAAGATCAAGGAAAGAATTCAAGTTCATGGAAAGATCATAAAAACATATGATATTGATTCTAATAATGTTAAGGTAAAGATATCTATATTAGATACAGAAAAAGGACTATTCTACCAAATAAAAATTCCAGAAATATCTCGTCCAACTCGGGCACTTTTAGAGAACATAAAACAAAAATTAATAGGCACTATTGAAATGGGGGCTTCTGAGATAACAGATATTAATGCTATAGAAAAACTAAAACAAAAATTAATATCTCGTTCAAAAGACTTATTACAAAGATTCAAATCATCTAGGGATAACATAACTCTTTTAACAAGTATTCTAATTAATGAGATGTTGGGGTTAGGCAATATAGAACTTTTAGTTGCAGATCCCCATTTAGAAGAAATAGTTATAGCATCTGCACAAGAACCTGTAAGAGTTTATCATAAAGAATTTGGTTGGTTGCCAACGAACATTTATTTAGAAAACGAAAAACAAACTGAAAATTACTCTGCTATAATTGCAAGGCGTGTTGGAAGACAAATTACAACCCTAACTCCAATGTTGGATGCTCACCTTGTAACTGGTGATCGTGTAAATGCTGTTTTATATCCTATATGTACAAGAGGGAATACAATAACAATTAGGAAATTTGCAAGAGAACCATGGACCATTGTGGATTTCATTAATAATAAGACTTGCAGTGCAGACGTTTTTGCGATGATATGGATGGCAATACAATATGAAATGAACATTCTATTTTCTGGTGGAACAGCCTCTGGAAAAACAACTATGTTGAACGTCTGCACTCCTTTCTTCCCAGCAAATCATAGAATTCTAAGTATTGAAGATACTAGAGAGTTGCAGTTACCAGAACACTTGTATTGGTCTCCATTAACAACAAGGTTACCAAATCCTGAAGGAAAGGGAGCAGTTACAATGTTGGATCTATTGGTTAATAGTTTAAGAATGAGGCCAGATAGGATAATTCTTGGAGAGGTAAGAAAACACGAAACAGCAGAAGTACTTTTTGAGGCAATGCATACTGGTCATAGTGTTTATTCTACAGTTCACGCAAATACATCTTCAGAAACAGTTGCTAGATTAGTAAATCCCCCAATTAGCATTCCTCCAAACTTGTTGAAAGCAGTAGACCTTAATGTTGTAATGTTTAGAGAGAGGAGAAGAGGAATAAGAAGAGTCTTTCAATTAACAGAACTAATTCCAGATGAAACTGATAAAAACGGAGTAAAGCCAAATATCCTTTATAGATGGGAACCAAGTTCAGATAAGATTATATCTCATGCTTCAACTTTAAGATTCTTTGAAGATATGTCAAGACATACTGGAATGAGTTTTTCTCAGATTAATAAAGATCTAAAAGAAAAAAAAGAATTTATAGAACATCTTGTGAAAAACAACATCAGAGAGATGAATAGTATAGGAAAAATGATTCAGGATTTCTATCTTAAAAAAGGAATAAAAGATATAAAAACCAAAAAACCTTCTAAAATTAAGAAAATTAAAAAGAAAAAGAGAAAAAAGAGGTAAAAATGAAGTTAAGAATTCCATTTTCTTTTTATCCGCCAAAATTTTTGTATAGGTTCTCAAATGCTTTTCTATCAGTTGGTAAAAAGATGGTTTCTAAAAATAAGAATATGGAGCTATACTTCTCACAATCAGATTTCCCAATAAAACCTGAAAGATATATTGCTGCTTCTATTGCATCAACAATTCTTAATTTAATTATTTTCAGTTTAATCTTTATAATAATTTTCAGAGCAGGAGGATCAAATCCTCTTTTTGGATTGCTTATCGGCATAGTAGTTGCAGGGTTCATGTATATGCAGCAATTAAATTATCCTAAGATGATAATTTCTAAACGTATAAGAAACATTAATGTTAATATTCTTCCAGCAATCAGAGCTTTAATGATTCAATTAAATGCTGGAATTACATTCTTTAATGCTTTAAAAAATATAGCAAAAGGAAATTATGGAGTAATTTCAGAAGAATTCCAAAAAGCAATAAACTCTATGGAAGCTGGAGTTCCTGCAGTTGAAGCTCTTGAAAAAATTTCTAGAAACAATCCTTCGCTCTTCTTCAGAAGAGCTATTTGGCAGATAATAACTGGAATCCAAGTTGGAGCAGATATTTCAATAGTTCTTAAGGAAATTGTTCATTCATTAGTACAAGAACAAATGACAGAGATACAAGCATATGGAGGGAGGTTGTCTCCATTAGCTATGTTTTATATGGTTATCTCAATTATATTCCCAGCATTAGGGATAACATTTTTGATGATATTATCTACATTTATACAAGGTCTTGGACAAAATTACCAGTTGATACTTTTCGGAATATTAGCATTAGTTATTTTATTCCAGTTTATATTTTTGGGAATGATAAAATCAAGGAGGCCGCCACTGATATAAAATGAGATTATTTGCAAGATTTTCACCAAAGTTCACAGAAAAGATAGAAAAGCTAGTAGAATATGCTAATGTTAAAAAGAATCCTAGAGAACTTGCAGGGATGATTATTTTCATAAGTCTAGTAATTGCTGTAGTTGCGTTTGTAGCATTATTCTTGTTTGTTGGGTGGATATACTCCATTCCAGTAGCAGTTGTAATTTATTTTGTGGTTCCATTAATCTTCCAGTTAATGCTTGTTCTAAAAGCAGATAAAAGAGCTTCCCAAGCAGAAGAAGCACTACCAGATGCTTTGCAATTAATGGCAACAAACTTGAGAGCAGGATTAACAACAGATAAAGCACTTTTAGTTTCAGCAAGAGAAGAGTTTGGGGTACTTAATGAAGAATTTAAGCGGGTTGCAAAAGAGATTGCTGTGGGAAAAGAGATAACAGAGTCATTAAAAAGAATGTCAGAAAGAATACATTCAGATCTTGTAGAAAGAACTTTAAGTCTAATAATTTTTGGAATAATTTCTGGAGGAGAATTAGCATCATTACTCGAAGAATCTGCTGCAAGCCTAAGACAACAAAGTCTAACAAGAAAACAAATTCATGCAAGTGTCTTAATGTATACTATTTTCATAATTGTTGCAGTGGCAGCTATTTCTCCTCTACTCTTTGGATTAAGTTCTGTTCTTACAGAAACTATGCAAGAAACTATTGGATCTATAGAAGCTCCGCCTCCAGAAGTTACTTCTCAGGTTCCATTATCCATCTCGCCAGTAGACATAGATGTTGGTTTGATAAGGATATTTATAATAATACTATTAGTAGTAAGTGCTATCCTAAGTTCTCTGGTTTTAGGACTAATATCTAAAGGTAATGAAAAAGCGGGATTAAAATATATACCAATATTAATGATAATCTCTTTAGTGGTGTTCTTTGTAGTAAGAACTGGAATTGTAAAACTTCTGGAGATGTTTTTCTAGGACAGAAAAGAATTTAAATCTTAAAATAGAAAGAATAACATGGTAAAAAAGAAAAAAGGGGTAAAGAAGAAAGTTAAGAAGATAATTAAAAAAAATGAAAAGATAGAAACAGGGATCCCGGCTTTTGATAAGATTAGTAAGGGGGGATTTAATGAAGAATCTGTTAATTTAATTGTTGGTGGAGCTGGAGCTGGTAAAACTATTTTTTCTATAAAATTCTTAATGGAAGGAATGATCAAAGGAGAAACTTGTCTGTACATTACTTTTGAGGAAAAGAAAGATGAATTATATAAGAACATGCTGTCTTTTGGATGGGATTTAGCAGATTATGAAAAAAAAGGTAAGTTTATCTTTGTGGAATATACTCCTGAGAAAGTTAGAAAAATGCTTCAAGAAGGTGGGGGGGCTTTAGAAAGTCTTATGTACAGTAAAAAAATAAGTAGGCTTGTGATAGATAGTGTAACTTCCTTTACCCTACTTTTTGAAGGGGAATTGGCAAAAAGAGAGGCAGCTCTTTCATTATTTGATATGACTAGAAGATGGAAAACAACTGTATTACTAACGTCAGAAAGAGAATTAACAAAAAAAGATTTAACATCTGGGACAAGTTCAGCTCTAGAATTCGAAGCAGATTCTATAATATTACTTTATTTCTTAAGAGAGGGCGGGGAAAGAAAGAGGTTGATAGAAGTCCTTAAAATGAGAGGAACCCAACACTCTAAAAGCCTTTATCCTTTTCAAATAACTAGTAAGGGTGTTGAGATAAGTAGTAAAGCTAAGAAAATAAATCTAAAATAATCAAACATCAACCACACATTCTACAATCCAACTCTTTTTTTTGTAAATTTTTAACCCAGAATAAGTTGCTGCCTTAACTTCTGTTCTTAATTGATGTTCTTTTTTTATTTTTTCTCCAAAAGCAAAACCTTGTAATTTGTTTTTATCTAATCTAGTTATCTTAAATTTTGAGAACAACATATTTTTCAAAGAGGATTGGCTTAGTAAGGCATTTAACCATTCAATAAAGAGTTCTTCCTTATTTTCTGCTTTACAAGAAATCTTAATTTTTTTGGAAGCTTTAATTTTTTTTATGTTTGCTTGAACAGAAAACATAGCTTTCGCAGCTTCTGTAAAAGCTTCTTTTACAGTTTTTCCCTTACCTCTAATTCCAATGTCTGCTTTATGTTCAAAAGTTTCATGCATTTTAATCTCTTAACCAAACATATGCTATAAATTTTTGGGTGTTTCCACTTTCCCAAACAAAAAAAGTTGAAGAACCAATTTCTTTTTCTAAGTTGGGAGGACTACATTTAGGATCACATTTTCTTATAGAGACGTCAAACCTTGTATGATTTATTTTTTCTTTTAATTTGGAATTTAAATCTTCAACATTTGTTAATAAAGATCCTCTCTCAGTAGTTGTCGCTTCTTCAACAACATAATCTAAAACAGAACTTGTATCTATAGATGTACTCCCTGGTTGTCTTGACATAGATATGAATAAAAAACTAAACATGATTAGAACTGCTATAACAACTTCTATAACTAAAAGCCAACCTTTTTTATTCACCATATTCTCATATTCACCAATGCTTCCTGAACATTGGCATTTTCATCTATTATTTTAATTTTGAATTCTTTAGCATAAACTCTAACATCAAATGGCTCAAATTCTGTAATATTAAACAAAATTTCTTCTCCTTGTTTGATTATAATTGAAAAATCTCTATCAAAACCAAGTTGTTTTCTGAATTCTCTGTAATCTTTGGAATAATTCTCCCTAAACTCTTCTAATTTATCATAAAAAACAAATTCTTCTTCTTTGATAAAGGAATAGCTGTAATCTTCAGTTGGATCACATGTTGGTCCTGAAGAAACACTCTCAAAGTATTCTGAAAAGAATAAACTATATTTACCAGAACCATGGCTCCCTACATGAATATTATTGCTTGAATCAAAATTAAAATCAATAACAGAACCCCCTTCTTTGATAATCAAATTATCCGGAGAACCCTGAAAATTAGTATTAAAAGGAACATTAAAACAAGTTTTAGTAGTGGTAATTGTAAGATTAGCTATTTTAACTGGAATCTCTGTTCTTTCTCTAAATTCTTTTTCTAGAAGAAGAAAAGAATTACCTTCATTAGATCTTAAAGAAAAATGTGAGATATATAAAACAGCCAAAACACATATAATAAATATACTTACAGCAATTACATATTCTACATGATGAACACCTTTTTTATTTTTCATCATAATCTTTTTTTGATTTTTATAGCAGTAGGAGCTTCACCACCATGCCATGTAAATCTTGGCCTAACTCTCATAGGATAAATTCTTTCAGAATTATCATCTAAAATTATTGCTGATCCTTTAAGTCTTGGTAAATTATCAATATATGTTTTAATATCTGCAGCCAGATAGCTCTGCATAATGTAATTCAAAGCATCAACATCTGGTTTAGCTGTAACTCTGTGAGATATGACTACATCAGATTGAGTCATAACATCTTTATGAATCTGTCCTGGTTGTTGGGTTGCTAAGACCAAGGAAATACCTGGTTGTCTTCCTTCTCTTAAAATTTGAATTAAAGCGTCTGTTGCAGCTGTTTTTCCTTCAACTGGTAAGAATTCGTGAGCTTCATCTATAGCCATCCAAACTAATGGCATCTCTCTTTTCTCTTTATAATGTAAGTAATCTAAACCATGTCTTACTCCTTCAACTTCCTCATGTTTTCTTGCTTCCATTCTTTGATTAAATATTTTTTTAGAAACTAATCCTATTACTAAAGCCCTAACATTGAAAGATCCAATACTGCTATAACAACTTAAATCTAAAATTGTTGTACTCCCTGCCTTAACTAACTCTTCAACTTTGGTCCCTTCTTCTTTTTTTGGTGCAAAAACTCCCCAAGTATCTGCTCCTTCAAATAAGTTTATAGCAGCATCTTTTTCATGTTTAGCAGCACGAGTATCTTTTTGTATAGCTTTAACAATATCTTTTATATCAAAATCTCTAATTCTATTGTTTTCTAGTTCATCTAACAATAATTGAACATTTCTTTCAACAACAAGTGCAACAGGATCTATGAATTCCAATCCAAAAGTAATAATCCAATCATCTATACTAATATCAGAGACTTTTAATGCAAATGGTTTGGTTGCAACAATTCCTTTTTCTTTGTATTTTTTAAAATAACCAAAAGGGACATAAACTTTAACAGGCAATTTTTTAGAGTCTATCCCCCATTGTTTTAACAATGCAGCTTCTTTTTCATTTTTATGAGACATTGTCCAGAAGATTCCCATAGTATCAAAAATTAAGAAAGATAAATTTTGTGAGATTTCTTTATCTAAATCTGCTAATTCTTCTGCAATAACCCCAATTGAATAAGATTTTCCTGAACCTCTTTTACCAGCTATTAGGATTACATGACTTCTGGCAATATCCACAAGAACCCGATTACTTAAACTAGTAACATGCCCCATTTTAACATAATGTTTTCCTAAATAGATCAAAGCTTCTTTACCAAATCTCTTTTTATCTGCCTCATCTCTACCAATAACAATATCTTCTGGCATTTCATACCTCTTTTTACCTCTATAAAAAACACAACTAACTTATAAATCTTGCGAACAAAAGATTTATAAGCCAGGAGTTCCTGAAGTAAAAATGGCTGAGGAGACTGAGAAAAAAGAAGTAAAAACTACTAAAAAAGTTAAGAGAAAGAGAATTAATTGGACAAAGTTAGGGATAGTTATTGTAATTGTAGCTTTTATCTTAATATTCTTATGGCCAGGAGGAATTCTTTTATCTGAGCCAGGACAAGCTACAAGATATGTTAACACATCTTATGATGTTTTTGTTGGAGATCAAATAATAGATACAGGTTCTGGAAATATAAGAGAGGGGACATTATCTGGATCCATAGGATTTATTTCTGATAAATTAGATCAAGAAATAACAAATATGCAACCTGGTGAAGATAAGAATATTACCTTAACAGCAACAGAAGCTTTTGGAACTTGTGATTCCTCTAATAATTTTGAATATGATAGAAAACAAGAAATAGAAAGAGAGCAAGATATAAACAGAACAAGAAATGTAACATTAGCTATCTTTACACAAATGTTTGAAGAAGAACCAGAAGTTGGAGAAGTTTATGAAACTCCCTTAGCAGAATGGAAGTACAAGGTCTTAGAAATTTTTGATAATGAATTAACTCTAAGCATTGAAACTGAACTTGGAAAGGAGTTTCCAGCAGGTTATTATGGGGTCCTAAAAGTTAAAACAATAACTGATGATAAGATTACTCTAAGATTGGAAGGGGAAGATTCTATAGTTCCTAGTGAAGTAGGGAATATTGAAATTGAATTTAAAGAAGACGTTGTTGTTAGCACATTAACTCCAGAAATTGGAGCAGAAATTCAATTACCTAACTTACCTAAAGCAAGAGTAATAGAATTAACTGAAGACACTATAAAATTAACAACAAATCATCAGTACTGTGATCAGGAAGTTATAGTTTCAATTAAAGTTTTAGGAAGATCAACTCAGACCACCTCTACAGGAGGACCCATACAACATATTGAAGGAGCTCCAACATTAGAATTCTATATCATGAGCTACTGTCCTTATGGATTACAAATGTTAAAGGGAGTGTTGCCAGTTTGGAAACAATTCCAAAGTCATGCAAATATAGAATTAAGATTTGTTAATTATATTTTACACGGTCAAGAAGAACAAGATGAAAATGCAAGAATGACTTGTATAAGAGAAGAACAATCTGATAAATTAATAGATTACTTAACTTGTTTTGTTGAGAATGGAGATTATGAGAGATGCATGGTGCAAACAGGAGTTGATTCAGCTGAAGTAGAATCTTGTATAGATGAAAGATATGATACTTACTTTGTAGAAGATAATGCTAGAAATGAACAATATGGAGTAAAGGGATCTCCAACAGTGGTATTAAATGGTGAAGTAATTGAATTATGGCCAAGAAGCCCATCAAATGTAGCTAAAGCAATATGTGATGCTTTTGATTCAAAACCAGATGTTTGTGATTTAACATTTAGTGAAGAAAATCCAACAGCAGGGTTTGGGGGGAGTACTGGAGGATCTGGTGGTTCTGGTGGAAGCTGTTAATATCTAACGATATTCTTTCTTTAGGATTGTTACTCCATTTTTCTCGTTAATAAAGGCTTCTTTATTAAACAGCTTTGAAAATTCTAAAAACTTTTCTATTAAACTATCACCAAATTCCTTTTTTTGTTCTTTGATAAATTCTATTTGTTTTTTCTCTTGAATTTTTAAGTTTTTATCACTTGTTTTTCTGAGAAATTCAAAGGTAAGCATGATAAAAAAACGTTTTTTAAAATGATCATATTTTTTTAAACCAGGAACTTTATTAGCTATTTTTAAAAGATAGTTTATAGCTTCTTCATCATAATTATAGATATCTTTATCCACTCTCATAGATAGGACTACTTCTTTTCCCTCCTTAAGATTACCTTCTTTAACTACGCTAGAAGGAACCCTTATACATAAAGAGTTACCTTGTTTAACCAATCTATTTGTAAAATCTATCTGAATTTTCATTGTAATTACATGTAATTACTATTTAAAAAGCTTTCGATTAATCACATTTGTTCTAATTTCTTAATTCTATCTTTTATAGAAGGATGTGTAGATAATATATTTGGAGCAAATAACAAATGAGAAACTGCTCTATTAATTTCCAATTTCTTTTCTTTTCCCATTTCATTTCCTATTTTTTTCAAAGCTCCAACTAATCCAGGAGGATATCTTGTAAATGAAACAGATCCAGCATCAGCCATGAACTCTCTCTTTCTTGAAATAGATAATTGGACTAACATAACAATTATTGGAGCAAGAATAGCTAAAGCAATAGCAATTATCATTAAAATTGCTCCGCCCTCTCCAGAACTTCTCCTTCCTCCAGAAAACCATAAACTTCTTAAGAATATTTGTGAAAAAATAGCAATAGCTCCAACAACAATTGCAACTAAAGTCATAAATCTCATATCATAATTAGCTATGTGTGCCATCTCATGTCCTACAACTCCTTCTAATTCTTGTTTGCTTAATTTTTTTAAAGCTCCTTCAGTAACACATATAATTGCTCTATTTGGATCTCTTCCAGCTGTAAATGCATTTATTCTTGAGCCAGGCATAACATATGCTTTAGGTTTAGGCATTCCAGAAGCTATAGACATATTATCTATAGCATTAATGAATCCTCTGTGTCTAATTGGATCAGCAGGTTTAGCTTTTGCACTTGAGATAGCTATCTTCTCAGAATTATTATAAGTAGCTAAAACATAAATTATAGCTATGATAGTTGCTATAATCATTATAGTAAAGAATTGTCCTGGACCAAAAGCAAAACTAATAAAATAACCTATAACAACTATAACTACAAAAACTGTGATTAGTAAAACAACTGATCTTGTTTTATTTCTAGAAATTTGATCTCTAAAATCTATTTTTCCAATTTTGTTTTAATTTCCTCCAAGATTCTCTTAAATTTTTCTTGAGCATCTTTTTTAGATTCACGTGATGAAGATGCAACATAATCATGTCCACCGCCCCCATATCTTTTAAATATCTCTCCTAATTTTATTTTTCTCATTAAAGGCATTACATTTTTCCAAGGATTTTGTGATGCCTTAACATAATATCTTCCCCTTTTTTTTGACTTAGCAATCCCTACAGCTAAACTACTCTCTGGAAAAAAATGAAATGGGGCAAATCTGTACCATCTGATATTTGATGTATTGTAAATCACTATTCTTTTATCATGTTTTTTAATTACTTTTTTTAAGTTTCTAAGATCAGAATCTGCTTTTTTAAGATAATCTTTTATTTCTTTTTGGATTCTGGGTATTTTTGAGATTTCTTCAAAAGAAGAGCCATTAATTAATCTCTGCAGAATAACTGGAATGTTTTTCCTATTTAAAATCAAGGCTAATTGTATCACAGGATTTTTTGGTTTTATAGTTTCTATGGGGGGAAGACCATATTTATAGTATAATGCCCCATCGATTAGTTTTGCCCATTTTTCAACTTCTCTTAAGTTTTTTAGATCTATTTTAATTTTCTTTTTCTTAGCAAAATTCAAAATTACTTCAAAACAACTTTGCTTAGAGGGATCATGATAAAATATTTTTGTTGTTTTGGATTTTTTCCCCTTAGGATTTGAATGATGATCAAAATAAATTTCTAAATCTGGTCTGTACTCTGAAAAATCAACAACACAAGCGGGTTTCTTAATTGGTACTCTTCCTTTTCTCCAAGCCCCCATATCGCACATGCCATAATGAACTTCCCCGGCGATCTCTGGGTGATATCCTATTTTTTTCAACACATGAAACATTAGATATGCTGATGCGATTCCATCAAAATCTCCATGATAATATAAATAAATCTTTTTCATAATAATTAGAATTAAGGGAGGTATTAAAACTTAACTTTAACTGGTTTTCTTTCAGCTTCTGGGATCTTCATAAATTCTTTTGCTTTCTTACTCAAAATTCCTGCAAATAAACTACCAGGGAACATTTTGATAGAGTTCTCATAAGCTAAAATAGAATCATTATAAAATTGTCTAGCATAAGCAACTTTATCTTCAATAGCAGATAATTCTTGTTGTAAGTGTAAAAAGTTTTCATTAGCTCTTAATTTAGGGTAGTTTTCAGCTATTGCAAAAATACTTTTTAGAGCATTTTGTAGCATATCTCCTGCTTTAATTCTTTTAGCCATATCTTTAGTATTATTTGCTGAGACTAATGCTTTCCTTGCTTCTGTAACTTCCCTAATCATTTTCTGCTCATGTTTCATATAACCTTTAACAGACTCCATTAAATTAGGGACTAAATCAGCTCTCTTTTTCAACTGAACATCAATCTGGGCAAAAGAATTTCTAATTCTGTTATCTAAAACTACAAACCGATTATTATATCCCCACAATAAAAGTAAGAAAATAACTACTATGATTATTATAACAATTAAAAACACCGGTATCATGAAAATAAAAATAAGTTCTAGTATTTAAACCTTATTAAGAAAGTTATTTAAACTTATTTTCAGTTTTAATTCTATGTCTAGAGAGGATCAAATAATAAAAGAGCGTTTAAGAAAAATAGAAGAGTTAAGAAAACAAGGGATTAATCCTTATCCTTACAAATTTGATAAGAAAAACTACTGTGAAGAGCTACAAAAAAAGCACTCTAAACTAAAAAAAGAACAAGAAGCTAAAGGAACGGTAAAAATAGCTGGAAGAATCTTGGTTATAAGGAATATGGGAAAAATTTGTTTCGGTAAATTACAAGATAATACTGGACAAATACAAGTTGTCTTACAAAATCAAAAAACTCCTGAAAAAGAAATTAAATTTTTCAAAAAATACATTGACTCTGGAGATATTTTAGGAGTAGAAGGTTCTATATTTAAGACAAAGAGAGGAGAATTATCTGTTTTAGCTAAAAAAATAACCCTCTTAACTAAATCTATAAAACCTTTACCTGAAAAATGGCATGGATTACAAGATAAGGAAGAAAGATACAGAAAAAGGTATCTAGATTTAATTATGAATCCCAAAGTTAAGGAATTATTCTTAAATAGACAAAAGATTGTTAATGCTATTAGAGAATTTATGGAGATTAAGGGATTTACAGAAGTAGAAACACCAATTTTACAATCAATTTATGGTGGGGCATCAGCAAATCCCTTTGAATCTAATCTAAATGCTTTAAATATGAAAGTCTACATGAGAATTTCTAATGAACTTTACTTGAAAAGATTAATAGTTGGCGGATTTGAAAAAATATTTGAATTTTCAAGAGACTTCAGAAACGAAGGTATTGATAGATTACATAATCCTGAATTCACACAAGTTGAAACCATGTGGGCTTATGCGGATTATGAAGATAACATGAAATTCTGTGAAGAAATGGTTAGTTTCATAACTAAAAAAATTCATGGAAAAACAAAGATAAAATTCCAAGATAAGGAAATTGATTTTAAAACACCATGGAAAAGAATAAAATTCTTAGATGTTATTAAAAAACACACAAAAGCAGATTTCTCTAAAGTAAAAAAAGTAGATGAAGCTAAGAAGATAGCTAATAAATTAAACGTAGACATAACTAATTGTGAAAGTGTTGGTGAAATAATAATAAATGTTTTTGAAGAACTAGTGCAAGATAAAATAATACAACCAACAATTGTTTATGATTATCCTTATGAAGCAGTAGGATTAGCAAAATCTGGAGAAAATAAGAAATTTGTAAAATCTTTTGAACCAATTGTCAATGGTTGGGAACTTGGATTATCTTACTGTGAACAGAATGATCCTCAAGCATTAAAGGAATACTGGAAAGAGGCTGAAGAAAAATACAAAAGAGGAGATATCGAAGCACAACCAACAGATCCTGATTTCATCAATGCCTTAGAAATAGGAATGCCCCCAACATCTGGCATGGGAATGGGAATAGATAGATTAACTATGTTAATGACAGATCAAACTTCAATAAGAGATGTTTTATTTTTCCCATTTATGCGACCAGAAAAACCATTAAAAGTTCCTTCTCAAAAAGAAAAAAGAACAGATATGAAAAGAATAAAAGAAGTTTTTATTTCTCCTGAAGCTAGAAAAATTGGATTAAAAACAGGATATGCTATCATTTCTGGAGTTAAGATATATAAAAAAAATCCTGGACTTGAAAAATTAAAAAAATCATTAAAAGCTAAAAGAGATAAGAAAAAAATTGAATGCATGCAAAAAGCTTTCAGAGCTTTTGGAGTAGATCCTACTAAAAGAGCTCCAAGTGCAGAAGCTCTAATCAAAAGAGTAGAATCTGGAAAAGACATCTATAACATCAATACGTTAGTTGATGCTTATAATTTATCTTCTGTAAAAGAAAATTTACCAATGGCAGCATATGATTTAGAAAAAGTTGATTTCCCAATAACCTTAAAAGAAGCAAAAGGAGAGGAGATAACCTTCATTGGTGGAGAAAAAAAGAAAACTCAACCAGGAGAAATAGTTTACGCAGATGAATTCGAAATATTATGTTTAGATTTTAATTATAGAGATTGTAATAAAACAAAGATAACTGAAAAAACAAAAGAAGTTATCATCTTTGTTGATGGTTGTGAAGGAATAAGCAATAAAGAAATTTTATCTGCATTGAATAATACTTGTGACTTAATAATCAAGTTCAATGGTGGAAAAGTTATGGAAAAAAAGGTTGTAGAATAAAAACCAATATATTTATAAACCAAAAATTCTTTTTATCGTCGTTATAATAAATATTTAAGGAGGTAAAATGGTAGAAGGATATTGCGTTGTATGCAAAGAAAAAGGCGTTAAAATAGACAATCCTGTCATCAGTCAGACAAAACGTGGAGGATTTATTGCTAAAGGAAAGTGCAGTAAATGTAAAAAAACAACTGTATGTGCTATGATATCTAAAGAAAACGCAGAAAAAGCAATAACTAACGGTGAAGCAAAAAAAGGATATTAAAGATGGTTGAAATCATCGTTAAAAGTAAATTAAAAGAAGTTGTAAAACTAAGGGTGGCTGCAAATCTAGCATCAGAACTTAACAAAAAAGTTGAAGAAATTCTAAAAAAAGCTGAAGAAAGAGCTAAAGCAAATAAAAGAACTACTGTTATGCCTCAAGACTTGTAATGGGAAATAAAAAAAGGGGCATTGCTGCTGAAAGAGAATTACTACATAAACTTTGGGATAAAGGGTTTGCTTGTTGTCGTGTAGCTGGTTCAGGATCTATTCCAGAACCCTCTTGTGATCTTTTAGCAGGTAATGGGAAGAAAAAGTATATCATAGAGGTAAAGATATCTAAAAAAGAAAAAAAATATATTTCTGCAGATCAAATAAGAGAATTCACAAAATTTGCTGAAAAGTTTGGGTTACAACCAATAGTTGCTGTTAAATTTATAAGACAAGGTTGGTTTTTTGTCAAGCCAGAAAAATTAAACAAAACAGAAAAAGGTCGTTCTATTTCTTTAGAACAAGCTAGAAGATTCAATCTAAAAATATTATAAAATTTTGAGTTTTTTTAGATCTCTTATTAATTGAGTATTGTTTTTAAAAAGAATTATTCTCATGCCTAGCTTCCTTGCAGGAGGAAGGTTTTTTGGTGCATTATCTATAAAAAGAATTTCTTCTGGAGAGAGTTTTATCTTTTTAATAATTAATTTGTAGATTCTTGGGTCTGCTTTTTTCATCCCAACTTTATTAGAACGCATAACAAATTTAAAATGTTTATAGTAATTTCCCTTTTTCCTAGAAATATCTTTGGTTTTAGTTACATTTGTTAGGGCAGCAATTAAATACTTCTTTTTTAATTTTAAAAGTAATCTATCAACTTGTTTATTCTTCTTGAGGTATTTTATATTATCTTTAATCCAATCCTTGTAGAAATTATTGAAATCTTTAATACCCAATGACTTAGCGACAATTCGGGGGAATCCTCTTTTAGAGAGTTTACCTAATTTAGCTAAACGACCATAATGATTATAAAATTTTTTGAAATCTTTATATTTAATCTTATATTTCCTACAAAAAGCATGATATCTTTTTTTAGACTGAGAATATAAAATTCCACCCACATCAAAAACTATTGTTTTGATTACCATAATAAAAATGGGGACGGAGAGAATCGAACTCCCATCAGCCGGTCTGGAGCCGGCAGTTCTACCTTTGAACTACATCCCCTAAAAATTCTAAGTTAGAACTGTTTTAAAACCTTACTAAAGAATGAATTCTGGCACTTCATAAGGATAAACTATTATAGCACAAGTATCATTCCCATTATCCCATTTATCCTTACATTTAATATAATAAGGATCACTAATCTGCCATGGTGCTGAGTGTTTAAACTTATCTGCTGAGGACATTGGAGTCCCATCACTAAAATTATATGCACAGGATCCCGATCTTAAACTGTAAACACAACTTGCTTCATCATCTGTTTCTATTACTAAACTATTTCCAAAAGCTCCAAATGCAGGATCATTCATATGATACATTCTAATAACTTCTGGAGGAGTAATATCTTTAACAATAGAGAAAGAAGTTGTAAAGTGATTAACTTCTAAATTACCAGCATCTCTACATCTTACAAATAAATAATGTGGTTTTCCTTCATCGGGGGTTGCATTTAATTCTTCAGATACAATTCCAATATGTGTTTGTGTAAATACTTCATCTAAGAAATTCATCTCATCCCATAAGATATTATTAACTGCTCCTTGAGTCCATTGCCTTGTATTAATCAAATACTTACAATAAGTATTGTGAGAAGTATTAACAACTAACTCTGGTTGTCTTTCATAAGTTTCATAACTATCATTCCATGGAGGTTGAATAATCTCAATATCATAAGGTGGCATTGCAAGTAATGAATAAGGAACTGGAGGCATTTCATTATCTTCTTCATCTCTGCAAACAAACATTAATCTGTATAAACCAATGCTCTCATTTACATACTCAAACTGTTGCATTAGATCAAGTATGTGACTAATATCTTCTGAAGTTAGATTATTTCCATACTTTTCTCTTAAAGTTTCTTCATCCATACTTAAATCAATTTGTTCTCCACCATGTGTTAAATCAAGAGTTAAGTTAGCATGAGTACATTCTCCGCTAGTTACTAAACATCTTCCAGATTCATAAGGAGAAGGATTTGCTTTAACAAATTCAAATTCTTGTCCAAAACTTGTCATATTATCCCAATCTACTGATAAAGGAACTGTATGTAATGGAGTACTATACCTGCACCTAACTTCATCTTCATCAAACCATAATTCAATTTCTTTTTCAGGAAGATTTGCTGGAATAAAACTCTGCCAAGGATCTATATAACATCTTCCAGCATCATGAGCTGTGATTAGATCGGGATAACAAGGATATCTCCAATCTGGTTCATCTTCTAATTCAAACTTAACTTGATAAGGATTATCTTCTGGTTGATGAACTGCACCACAAACATCTTGACATTTTATAAAGATAGTATAACTTTCTCCAGGGACCAAACCATCTGTAGGAGCATAGACATAATGTTCTGATGAGAATAAATCAGGATCAAATGTAGACATGTTTTCAAATGCTTGGTCTTTCTTAAAGCTCCATCTACATTTTGTAAACTCTGAATAAGGATTTGCTTCAGCAGAAGTATCTACATATAGTTCTATATATGCTGTATCCCAAGCAATTTTTCCTAGATCAACTCCCCCACTACTTCCTCCAGTCCAATCTTTATCTCTAACAACAGTTCCATTAATATCATATGCTATTGCATTTAGATAGATTATCTTTGGACTTCCTCTTTCAGGACAATCTCCAGAGATACATATAACTCTTCCAGGATCCTCTGTTTCAGCAGTAATACAATTAGGTCCTAAAATTGCGCATCTTTCTTCTGTACAAAAGAATCCTTCTTCATTACAAGATTCACATTGGCTTTCTGTTAAAGGTTGTTCAGGTGCGCAAGTTCCAACATGTGAAGCTAGTCTTATTGAAGTTGCTATTCCATAAGTTAATGAAAAGATATCTACAACATACTCCCAAGCGCACCATCCATATCCAATATGTTCTCTATCACTACAATTGATTATTCTTTCCCAGAAAGATTTCTTTTCTTTTTTTCCTTCTTCAATCTCTTTTTGGATGTTATCTTTAATTTCATTGGCATTTTTATCATAATCGGTCCATGCTTCCCAAAACTCATTTATTTCTTCTTCTGTGAGTTCAACAGGTTTGCCTGCTACTTTTCTTTTAAGTCTTTCTCTTGTGCTTGTTGAAAGGCCAAGTTTATCTAAAAGAGCATTCTCTCCTCCTTCTTTTTCTGTTCCAAGTTTAAAAGCCTCTTCAATTTGTCCACTGATTTTATCAAAAACTCCCTCTTTTAATTGTGTTTCAAATGGGGATAAAATAGAATCTATTAACATTGAGACTAAAGGATTTCTAACAACATTTCCAGCACTACCAACTCCTGTTGCTGCTGGATTTGGATTTAATGCTGAACCTTGATTATTGGTGGTTCCAGTAACAGTAAAATCTATCCTTTCTGGAACTGCTGTAGCATAAGAAACTTCATGTATCGGTAAGGTACCATGCATCTTATCTTTGTATACTTTAAGATTTTTTAATTCTACATAAAAAGTATCACCAACAGATTGACTTGCTTTTATCTTAAAACTAAAAGAATATTCTCTCCCCTCTCCTTTTTGTAATCTTATTACCTGGGGAGTTTTGGCTCCATTATGAACAATTAATTCTCCTCCTTCTAGACCATCATAATCTCCAGGAACTGTCAAAGAAATGATAATAGCATTATCTTGGCCCCTTTGGATTGTTTGTGGGGAAGCAGTAAAACTAACTTCTACATCTTCAGCAAATGAAAATGGTGGGATAACCAGAGTTATTAAAAAAACTATCATAGCTAATGCTATTATTTTTTCAGCTGTTTTTTTATTTTTTAATTTCATGTTATGCATTCTCCCCACATTGTGTTTGGAGGGTGTACGCATCTTAATCCTTCACGGCATTCTGAATCAGCAGGGCCCTTTATAGATATACAAGAATCTCCTCTTGATACAGAATTAAGTTCTACACAAACATCTTGATCAACTCTATTGACTACTGTAGTTCTACACTGGCCAGATTTACAATCACCATCACTAGAGCAAGGATCTGATCGCTCTTTCTTCTCTTCGGTTTGTTCCTCTTCTTTTTGTCTATTTCCATATCGTGGATTTTTTGAATAAAAAGGATTGTCAATATATCCAATTAAATCTACTAAAGCTAATGGGCTTGCTTTCCACATAAATTCTAAAGTTAATGGACCATACTTACTATATTTCTTGGTGAAACATCTTCCGTATTCTGCTAAGTATCCTCCAGGAATAGCAGTGGAATGTAATGCTTGGACAGCACATTCTACTGGGATTAAGTTTAATCTCTCGAGTACTGTTGTTGGATAAAATGTTAAAACCCCTGTTCCAGCACTTAGCCAGAAGTTTTTCTGGAATTGATAATTTCCAAGACTATAACACTCTCCAGCATCACAAACATTCCATAGATCATCTCCTCCTTCTCCACATTTTCCTGCCTCCCAATTGGTGACTCCAGGAGGATAAACAGGAACACAGTTTCCATATTCTGTTCCAGGGAATACTCCATGCCAATCAACAACATACATACAATCTCCTGCTTCCATACATGTATCTCTATTACATCTATCAGAGATCAAAGAACCTAAACTTATGCTTAATAGATAACCTGTTGGCCAAAATGGTCTAAACACATCTCCTATCCACTCAATAACTAAAGAATTTTGTCTCCCACACGAAGTACAATTTTGCCAAACATTAGCTTTTTCCTTAGCATAACCATATCCACTCTCACTAACAGCAGGTTGGCATAATGTGTTTCTATCTAAACCCATTCCAAAAACTTTTAATTCCCCCTCTTCACATTCTAGATATTGATTTTGCAATCCTGTACTTCTATCACCCATCCTTGCAATATCTTCTTTTCCTTCTCCTCTCTCAAAAGAACCATAATAATTATAACACTTTTGTTCTCCATGCCTTAAACTAAAAGGTTCATCATTTACTTTGGTGACAATTCTTTTATTGGTTTCAAATCCCCAGAATTTTGCATCAATAACTTCAATTTCTTGACTACCTTCTAAATCTATATTATTACAAGAAACTTGTTTACAATAAGGATAAGTTTTTGCTACTTCATCTGAAGTATCATCATCTGAAAGAAGATTGCAACTTTCTTCTTTACAAATTTTACAAATATATCCTTCAGCAAAATTACAACTATTATAATTTATTTCATCTCCCAAACCATTTGTAAAATTTATTCCCAACCCAGATTCAGGAGCACATCTTTCTTGTTGCCCTCTATTATCATATAAACATATTTTATTTTCATCTCCTAATTCATATTGACCACAAGAAATTCTTTGTTCACCAACATTATCACAACCAACAACTTCTGAACATTGTACTCCTTTAAAGAAATCTTCTACAGTTCCCCCCATATCTGCACATTGTTCAAAATTAACATAATAACATCCATCTGAAACTTTACAACATCCTTTTGATTTGCTTCTACAGTTAGCATATGTCTCTGTTTGACATCTAGCTCTACAAGAAGTATAACTTTCTCCTTCTTTGCATTCACATTCTGTAAATTCAAATTCATTTCCTGCTGCTAACTCTTCACAAATTTTATATTGTTCAGCTTGACAATTAACACTACATCCTCCTAACTTACATGCTGGAACCTCTTGTAAATCTGTTACTCTAGCAACATGTCTACCATAAACCTCACATTCTGCTTTATATTTTCCTAATTCACACTGTCCTTCTCTTGGAACACAAGCACCAAGTTGACAAAAACTAACTTTAGAACAATCTGTCTCTAAAAAACTTGGAAAACTTTGTTTTCTTGCTCCAGGAGCACACAAATCATCTGTTGTTTCAACACAATATCTCCCAGCATTGTCTTTTTCACAACAAACAGGTGCAGGAACAGAACTAACATTAACTGTAAGTATGATTACAAATATAATACCTATCAATAAAAAAATTCCTGCTTTTTTCATTCTCTACTTATAGCAAACTGAAATTTAAATGGGTTTTCTCCATCTCTTGTTGGTTCTGATTCTAATATAACAACTCCAACATTAAATGAACTTGGGTGATGTATTCCATTAATCTTGATATTTCTATGTTGTTCATATAAAGCAGTTTGGTAATGTTGCTTTACTAATCCTTCAAATTTCTCTCCTGCAATTTCTGAATTAACAATATCTTGAGCAACTTCTAAAAGATCCTTGAATGGAATGGATAATATAACATCTTTTTGATTAATTTTTTGAGTTGTAGTTCCAGTAGCATATTTTTTTGAAACAGTTATTGGCCAATCAACACTTATAACAATTTTATCATTAGTAATCTCTGCTTCAAAATCTTTTTCTTCAGGTTCTACTCCAATTTGTCTTTTAAAAGAAGAGAAATCGTTTAAACAACTCTCAATTTCTTCGTATCCTTCTTCTTCTAAGGCTAACTGGAATTCTTGTTCTATCATCTCCAAAGAAGGTAATCTATTAACTAATTTATTTCCACCAAATTTATCCATTACAACAACATATTGGTCTTCCCCCCACAAAAACGCATAAACATGGCTCCATCTGTAATAACCAGCTTGTTTTCCTAATGTAATAAAAATATTTTCACTAGTTTCAGAAACACAATCATAAATAGCATCTCTTAATGGTTCAATTTGGCTTGCCAAAAGTTCTCCTGCTTTTTCTTCACTTGTAAATCTGTCTCTAATAGAAGGCCATAAGAATATAGCAATTAATGCCACAGCAACAATGATCACTGCGATGATTATGAATAAAGTAGTTTGTCCTCTTTTATACATGGTATTCTTAACATCTGAGCGTTTATAAAATTTTCTTCAGTCAAATATACCTAATCCTCTTCTCCACGTGGAGCAAGAATAAAACTCAATTCAAAATTATCTGTTTTAAATTCAAATCTTGCAGGATACTCGTTAGAATAAAGGACATTAACTCTATCTGCAAGTTTGGATGCTTTAGCAAATTTAACAAGATAATCTAAACTATATTTTGCTTTTGAAACTTTTTCTGTTTGTATTTTAACTTCGTCTGAACTAAACTCTGTTTTTGAAGAATGCAGTGTTCCTTTAGCTTCAATAACAAAAGTGTTTGGATCTACATTAAAACTGCAAGAATCTGCAACAATGGCAGCATCATTAACTATATCTAAAAAGTTTAAAGAATCTATGCCAACCAAAGAATCAAAATTAAAGTTAGAAACTTTCTTCTCTTCACCCTCAACATTGATTAAAGCTAATCTGAAAGTTCTCTTAGCCTTATCTTCTATATGAACCTTTAATGAATTATCTTCTCTTTCTAAAGATAAAGAAGCGCTAATAGGAACTCTTCTTAATACTTGTTTAAAATCTTCTAGATTTAATCCTAAAACCTCCTCCTTATCAACCTCAAACTTAGAAAAAGTTTTTGTTGGAATCTTTAAACTAACCAAAGCAACATTAGCAGGATCAACAGCAGAGATATAAAACCCATCTTTAGTAATCTTGGCATTTACCTCTAAAACTAGTTCTGAGATTAGAGAGACAATATCTGTCAGAATCTTGGGAGTATCTAATTTTAATAACATGCTTAAGAGATATCGCTGGAATTTTTAAAGTTTGTTATACTGTAAAATTCACATTCTACCCTCAAAAAACTATTTAAAAAATAACTCCTGATCTCAAACATGGAAGTTGAGAAGATAAAACGAATTGCAAGAAAGTATTATTCAAGGAAAGATATCCAAAAAGTACTGTTTGAACAAGCTAAGAATAGAGAAATAATCCCAAGATATGTTAAAAGAGATGAAAAAATGGTGACTAAAGACACAATTCTTATGGGAAAAAGACCAGATACATTAGAATATCTTGGGGATTTGATAGGATATGTGGAAAGAGGAGCTACAAGTTTTCATGTTTCTGAAGAATTTTGGCAAGACCCTCTACAATTAAAAACAGCATTAACACAACAGGCACTTAACAAATTAAGACTAGGTTGGGATTTGATACTAGATATAGACTGTCCCTATTTAGAATATAGTAAGATAGCAGCTTTTCTGTTGATAGAAGCTTTATATTTCCATGGGATTAAAAAAGTGGGATTAAAATTCTCTGGAAAAAAAGGGTGGCATATTGGAGTTCCCTTTGAAGCATTTCCTAAGAGAGTCCAAAACATAGATGTTAAAGGATTCTTTCCAGAAGGACCAAGGATTATAGCAGCTTATTTGAAAGATATGATAAAAAAAGGTCTTGCTGAAAGAATGTTGGAGATGTCTAGTCTAAAAGAGATATCAAGATCAATGGGAAAACCAGAGAAAGATCTTTTGGATGATAAAAATCAGTTTAATCCTTATTCTGTTTTAGAAGTAGATACTGTTTTGATCTCCTCAAGACATCTTTATAGGATGGCTTATTCATTACATGAAGTTTCAGGATTATCTAGTATAGTTATTAGACCAGAGCAATTAAGATCCTTCCATATTGGGTGGGCAAAACCTGAAAGAGTTTTACCAAAGCCATTTTTACCTGTTCCAGAAAAAGAAGAAGCAAAAGAATTATTAATCCAGGCTTTAGATTGGGTAGCTAGACAAGAACAAAGAAAAACTTTTGTTAAAAAAGAAAAATTTTCTCCAGTAAAAACTATTAAAATAAAAGAACTTAAACCAGAACTTTATCCTCCTTGTATTCAAAATATTTTACCAGGAATAAAAAAAGATGGTAGAAAAAGAGCATTATTTGTTTTAATAAATTATTTCCGTTCATTAGGAATGGAATTCAATGATATAGAAAAAATATTAACAGACTGGAATAAGAAAAATTATAATCCATTAAGAGGGGGATATGTGAAAACTCAATTAAACTGGTTCAAGAGACAATCTGTAAAATTACCTCCAAACTGTAAAAATTATTATCAAGACTTAGGAATTTGTTTTCCAGATAGTTTATGTAACAAAATAAAAAATCCTGTAACTTATGTTGTAAGAAAAGCTAGATTTTCTAAAGTGAGAGGAAAAAAGGCTAAAAAATGAAAATATCTGTTTTTTAACCGAAAACATTTTAAAGCTCTCAAGCTTAAAAGACACATGAAAAAAGAGTTGATAGTATGTATATTAGTTGTATTATTACTTTTATCACCAGTCCTTATTCATGCTGAAACAGAACAAGAACAAGTTGATAAAGCATATTCTTGGTTAGTTAACAACACTGTTAATAAATGGGATGGATTAAACACAAGACAAAATGCCTTTTCTTTGTTGGCTTTAGGATGTAACACAACATATAAAATTCAAGGCAATGATTCTTTATGGGAAAGAAGTTATAGTTCTGGAGGAAGAATATGTTGGGCAGAGAATACAAGTTCTCCAAACTGTGAGTTGGTTGAAACTTCTTTGGCTATCATGGCTTTAGATGAGATTGATGAGAATTACACAGATGCAAAGAATTGGCTTGTAGAAAGAAATAAAACACAAACTGATCTTTATTGGTATTTACAATTAGATGTTGAAAGAGATTACAATGCAACATGTGAAGTTTATTATTTGGGAAGAAATGACTCTGTACAAATTAACGAAGATAAAACTGTTGCTTTGATCAGTGGTTCTGAATGCTTAAATGTTTATCAGCCAAATCAAGATTATTATTTTGAGTTTACAAGAAATGAAAGATGCCTTGGTGCAACTTATGAAATAAAATGTTTTAGTAGTTCTCCTTACTTTACTGCAACCATGCTTTACAAAAACACATCTGCTGGAAGACAATGGTATGTTTCTTCAGAAACTGGTGTAGGAATCCCTGGAACAAGAGGAGAAAGAGGAGAAGAATCTGATGTTATTGAATTACAAGTTCCAAGTTATTGTCTAACTGAATTAGGGAGTAACTCATGTAGTTATGAAGGAACTGCTTGGGGAGCTTATGTTCTTTCAAGAATAGGAGATACAGATTCAGCAAACATGTTCATACCTTATCTTGTGATTAATGCTGAAAGAAATCCAGAATTATTCCCTTCAGCATTTTTAGCAGCATTGATTGATGGAAGGTTTACAGATGAAGCAGCAAATTTACAAAGAAATGATGGATTCTGGATTATACAAAATGCTGGAGGTGGGGTTTTATATGGAAGATTATATACCACAGCTCTAGCAAAATTAATGTTAGGTTCTTCAGCTGATTTTACAAAAGCTAAAGAATGGGTATTAAGTAAACAAAAAGATCCAGGTTATTTTTCAGATGCTGATGTTGTTGGAGGAGAAGATAGACTTAGAGATAATGCTTTTGTGTTGTGGACATTCTGGCCAGATCAATGCCCAGGATATGGTGGGGGTATAGGAAACGAATCTCAATGCGAAAGAAGAGGTGGAATCTGTAGGCTTTCTTGTGATTCAAGAGATGAAGAAAGAACATGGGATTGTGATTCAGGATTAACATGTTGTGTTCCACCAGGAGGAGGATTAGAAAATTGTACAATGGCTGGAGGAGCATGTAGGATAGATGAATGTGAATCTGGAGAATTTTTCTGGGAAACTGGTTTCTGTGTAGAGGAAGACAGAATTTGTTGTAGAGATTATTTTGATTTCAGATGTGAACAGCTTGAAGGGGAATTCTGTAATTCAACTCAAACATGTAGTGGAGAGAGAGTAGAAACTGTTGATTCATATGTTGGTGGTTCTGGATTATGTTGTTTGGGAGATTGTTTGGGAGATGATCCTAGCAACAAATACTGTTATGAAATTGGAGAAGAATGTGATCCTGGTGAGACCTGTATTAATGATGCAAGAATAGAAATAGGATTTACACAAACCCTGGATGGAGATTGTTGTACTGGAAAATGTGTAAAAGATGATTATTGTAGTAGTATTGGAGAAGAATGTTCTTCTGGAGAGTGTAGGGGAAGTATTATCAAAACAATAGATACTGATGAGTGTTGTGATGGATCTTGTTTACAAACTTGTGATGACCTTGGAGGAGAACTCTGTTTAACTGGCCAAGGATGTACTGGAAGATTTAGAACTGCTTCAAATGGGAGATGTTGTATTGATGGAACATGCACAACAAGTCCAGGAGAAGAAGGAGGATTCTCATTAATATGGATAATAATCATAATAATAATTGTAATTGTAGCATTATATTTCTTTGTTTTCAAAAAGAAACCAACTAAAAAAGAAGAAGGAGAAGATCTGTTTTCATTTACTAAACCAAAAAGACCACCAACACAACCACCAGCATTAAAACTACCACAACAAAGACCATTCCCCCAAACAAGACCACTACCAAGAATGCCAATGATGCCAAGACCAACTTTAAAACCAGCAACATTACCTAAACCAAAAACAACTACAACTAGAAAAACAACAACAAGGAGAAAAAGAACAACAAGTAAAACAGATCTTGAAAAGACATTAGCAAAGTTAAAGAAATTAACAAAAAAGTAAATATGTTTCTATAATTGAAAAAGTTTATTAATACTATAGATCTAAAAATAAGATGGGAAAAAGAGTTAATTCAAAAATATTAATATTTGTTTTTGCAATAATCTTTACGATAGCAATCACAAGTTTTGTTTCTGCAAGCTGTATAGATATGAAATTAGCAAGAGAATCTTATTTGCCCCAAGAAACACTCCAGTTAGAGATAGATGCTGAATTAACAAGAGATTTAACAACAAATGATTTATTTTTGTATAGGGGTTCTTCTTTATTACCAAATGTTTTTTTTATGACTAAACTAACAGAAACAAAATATTTTGTATGGACAGATTTACCAGGCACAGAAGGAGATTATAAGTTAATGGTAAGAGGAGTTTGTGAGGGAGGTTTATCTTTTGCTGAAAAAGAGTTTCCAGTAGTTAAACCAATATCAACTCTTTATGAGTCTCTTCCTACAGAAAACTTCAACACACTAACATTAAATGAACATATAATTACTGCAGCAGCTCTTTCATTTAGGCCAGAAGCAATAAGCAATGCACAGAATGATTTTCTTGTTAGGGGAAATTCTTGTTTTAACCAGGAATGCACAACAAAACAATATGCTTTATCTGCACTTGCTTTCCCAACCATAAGAAATGATATGTTGGATAGATTAACTGCAGCACAAAATTCAAGATTAGGAAATTGGTCTTTAGTTGTAAATTCAGGATCAGATCAACAATGTGATCTGACAATAGGAGAACAAACAGAGCAAGTTGATATTAATACTGGAGAACAAACACTTGATCTTGATTTAAATTCAACATCAGAACAAATAAATGTTATTCTTAATTGTTCTAGTAGTACAATAACTTCATTAAACTACCAATATAAAGAAACAGAAAAAGAGATTGGAATAGAAAATGGAGAATTAGTATCTTTTACAATTAATAATCAAAAATGTTGGGGGTCTGGGATAAAAACAACCTGTGATGAAGAATCCACAACTTTTGCAATAGTAGCTTTGAAGTATCTTGGAAAGACTCTTGAAAATGGAACTTCAGTATGGCTTAGCAATAATAATGATTTGATTATGGCAAAAGCCGCTCATTACTTATTAACTAAAAACAATGAAACAGCAACTGTTCTTTTAACAAGTCAGATGTTTAGTGGGGGATGGCCAAATCAATTAGGAAGTTATGTTACAGATATGATTACAACAAGCATAGTCTACTTCTCATTACAACAAGATTATCCAGAAGAACTAGAGAAAACAGAAGATAGATTAAAATCATTGTTCCCTTCCTCAAACCTGGAAGAAAAAGCTTATACTTTATTTTTTGTTTTCCCTTCAAACAAAATAGAACCAATTAGCAGAGTTTGGCCAGGAATGGTGAAAACAGAGAGTAGGGGCAGTTTTTATCTTATCTTAGAAAATAAAGGAACAGAGAATATAACTGTTAATGGTTATTTCATGAATTCTACAATTGAGATAAATCTTCCAATAAACTCTCTTAAAAGTTTAACCATATCCATCCCAAGAGTTGCAACCCCTGATGAAAGAGCTGTGAATTATGATCTTGATCTGATCCAAAGAACGGAGTTTGGAGGAAGGAGAGACTACAAAATTCCGGTAGTTATTTTTACAGAACTTGGAGATGGGATTTCTGGACAAACAAACACAAGTGAACAAGAGATAAATGAAACTCAACAACAAAATATAATTAATCAAACACAGAATGGTAGTTTAAATAATCAAACAACCAATATAACTGAACCACTTTTACAAGATAAGTTTAGTTTTGTTGAAGAAGAAATAGAAGAAAATATTTCTGAGAGAACTAATTTCACAATAACTTTACACCTAGCTAACCTATATAATGAAGCTGTAGAAGATATAAGAATAATTTCAAGTATAGGTTTGTTGGGAATTCTTAATATAAATCCTTCTTCATTAGAAAGAATGGAACCTAAAACAAGAGAAGAGATTAATCTATCAATAACCCCTCAATTTGGAGGAAGTTATATTGGAACAATAACTGCTGAAGGAAAATTGAATAATCAAAGAATTTTATCAAATATTTCTGTTTCTTTAATAGTAAACCTTGAAGGTAATGTAACTTGTGCTGAAATGAATGGTACAGATTGTAGTGAAGAGGGGTTTACATGTAAGGGGGATAGAGAAGTAATGGCTTCTGATACCTTTCATTGTTGTTTGGGCAAATGTGAAAAGGAGGGAGGATCTAACACATTAGCTATAATTATCATCATAATAGTTATAATTATCTTATTACTAGTTGTGTTTGTTCTAAAAAAGAAACCTAAAAAAGATATGGGCGATGTTTTGGATGAAGTACAAAACAAATATCAAAGAAGATTTAAACCATCTCCAGAAATAGGTCCAAGAGGCACTGGAAGACTCTAGGATTTCTTATCCTGTGTTTCTTTTATTTTGTTCTTTAATGCTTCTCTTTGAGCAATCAAAGTTCTTGTTAACATATTAAGTTTATGTAATCTCATAGAAAGATCATTGAGAAGACCATTGGCATCACTTAAATTAAATTTTAGATTTTTGGGGTGTAAGATCTCTACAGAAGAAGGCATATAATCAAATATTATTTCCATAACCCTGGCCATATTAACAGTTACAACTTCTACTTCTGCGAAACTTGAAAACATTTCCTCAGAGTCTTTTGCTGGTTTTGCTTCATGAGATTTAGATTTTACAATATTAACATTCTTTTCTTCACCTAATTTTTTTATTATTGTATTCAAGACATCTGTGATATGTTCTTTAGGTTTACCAATTATCTCAAACAACATGTAAACATGTAACCATCCTTTTGCTAACTTATCTTTCAATTCATCTTCCATTTTGATCTTACAGATTAAGGTTATTTAAATTTTTTTGATGATTAAATATATAGTTAAAAGTAAACAAATAGTTACAAAAAAATAGGGTAGTATGTTAAGAACTCCTGAACTTTTATCAGAAACGGCAGATCCTGTGATTGGAGACCGGTACTCTTCATTTTGAGTTTGGGGATTTGTAGAGATAGACTCTTGTTCTTCTTCATTAAACAATTCTTGAGAGTCTCCCTTTATTTCCTCCACGGTTTGTTCATGACATGAATCAAGATTTATTGAATCTTTGTCTTTTTCCCCAAGTCCTTCCACAATAATATAATATTTTCCGCTTTCTTCTTTACATTTAAGGTTTATCAAAAAAGATCCTTCATATTCAACATACTTTGACCTAAGATGTATTTTTGATTCATCACTAACTTTCTTTTCATCAGCATCTTCTACATAAGCTTTAATAGAATATTTTGATGTATCTCCTTTATAGATTTCAACTTCTATTTCAATGGTCTCCCCAAACTTGGCTGAATTGGGAGATTTGCTAATTTTAATTGTAGACTCTCCTTCCCTTTCTTCTTCAGAAGCAGAATCACAAATAACAGAGATATATTCTGCATCAAAATCTGTATAACTAGTGGTGTTTGTTTTTCTTAGTCTTGGCATTAATATTGCTTCTCCTGAAAAGTTTTCTATTTTAAAAGTTAGGGTAGATTCTCCATAATTCATTGAAGAATTCAAAGCATTTAGAACATAAGACATAGTAGATAACCATTTAGAACCATCCCAAACTCTACCAACACGCTTATCTTCATCTAAAGATTTTATATCCACCTTAACATCAAACAAGGAATCTTGAAGATTAAATGTTTTAAAAGTTATTTGAAAACTTTCTCCACAATTAACTTCTGAAGGATAAGTTAATTCTATTCTTTCTGGTTCTGGAACATAAATAGAACAATTATTCCAAGACCCAGGAGTTGGAGAACATTCTTTCCATGAAGAATTATAAAAACTCCAAGAATCCCCAGAACTTTTGATTGAAGAATTCCAAGAAAAATCACTAATTAAGATATCTTGATCATCAAAAAGAAAAATAGATTCTTCAGAATCTTTTAACCCATTCCCAATAGTTGTAAGTTCAAAACAAGAGACATTAATTTCAGAACATCCTGTCTCATTGTTTACATTTGAATCCACAATTAAAATAAATGAATTTGGTAGGATTGTTAAGTTAAAAGAATCGTTACTATTAAGATCTCCCACTTTCCAATTTGTTAAATTAACTGTGAAACTTCCAGAATTATAGATTTCTACCCACTCGTCTTCCATACTGTTGTTTGAATGAGGCATAATTTCATTAAGATAAATCTCTGCAGAAACAAGGTTACAAAACAAGAATAAAAATATCAGAATTAATGTTAGTTTACCTCCAGACCCCAGGAATTTTTTCACCACACTTACATCCTCCTTTTTTCAATTTCTTTTTAATAAGATTAAAAGTTTGTCTTACTAATAATGCTTCATTACATCTTGGACAAAAAGTTGTTGAACCTTGAACATCTCTAACATTTCCTGTATAAACATACTTTAATCCTTTAGATTTTGCAATAATTCTTGCTTTTGTTAAGATTGCTGGATCTGTTGATTGGATATTGGTTAGTTTGTAACATGGATAAAAAGCAGAAAAATGTAATGGAACATCCTCCCCCAAATTATTTTTTACCCATTCTATTCTTTTTTTAATTTCTTCATCAGAATCATTATATCCTGGGATAATCAAGTTAGTTATCTCTAACCAAACTTTAGATTCATGTAAAAGTTTTATGGTCTTAAGAACAGAATCCAAATTCCCACCACAAACTTCTTCATAAAATTTTGCATTACCTTTTAGATCTATGTTTGCTGCTTTAATATGTGAAATTAATTTTTTTAAAGGTTTTTTATTTATGAAACCATTACTAACAATTGTACATTTTATTCTTGCTTTTTTAGCTAACTTAGCAATGTCTAACATATATTCATAAAAAACAGTTGGTTCTGTGTATGTAAAGGATATTATTCTAATCTTTTTCTTTTTACAAGTTTCAATAACCTCTTCAGGAGTTAAAGTTAGTGTATTAATTTTCTCAGGATCAACTTGACTTATAGTATAATTCTGACAATGTAGACAGGATAGATTACATCCTGCTGTTGCGATGCTTAATGCTTCTTTTCCAGGTAAAAAATGATAAAAAGGTTTCTTTTCAATAGGATCTGTTGCAACAGAACAAGGCTTATTATAAACTAAAGATATTAATTTTCCTTTTTTATTTAACCTAACTCTGCACTTACCTTTCTCTCCAGAATTAATTGTACAGAAATGGGGACATAGTTGACACTGGACAGAATTATTCTTTAATTTTTTGTAAAATAATGCCTCTTTTTCCATGATGTTTTAATAGATATGAAAGTTATAAATTTTCCTAATCATAAGCTTTTTATAGGGTTATTTTCTAGATAAACCTATGGCACACACAAGGATTAAGCTTGCCAGCATAAACATAGGTAAGCTTAACGAGATAATAGAAGCAGTTAAAGATATAGCTTCTAAAAGCGGAGTAGTTATACGTGGACCTATACCTCTTCCAACAAAAAAGTTGAAAGTAACTACAAGAAAAAGTCCTTGTGGTGATGGAAAAGCTTCTTTTGATAGATATGAAATGAGAGTTCATAAAAGGTTAATAGATTTACCAGCAGATGAAAGAGTTCTACATAGTATTATGAGATTACCAATACCTAAAGAAGTTAATGTAGAAATAGAGATGCTTGAGTAATTAAGGTAAAAG
The DNA here is from genome assembly GCA_020343435.1 of archaeon. GTDB lineage: Archaea > Nanobdellota > Nanobdellia > Pacearchaeales > UBA284. The sequence continues at coordinate 177,129 of CP070794.1, forward strand.
AGTCATAGTCTTTGTTGTACTTTCTTTATATTTGTAACTTAAAACAATTTCTATAGGAGAAATATGTGTACTTTCTCCAGTAGCTAATGTTTTCTCACAACTTACAAGATATCCCAATTGTACACTCCCTTCTAAACCAGCAATAGAATTATATGGTTCCTCTCCTGATTGAATATTACATGCAAATCCTTGATCTGTTCTGATGAGAATATTAACTCTGTTTCTCTTTAATTGTTCATTAATATCTTCTTGTTCTATTTTATCACAATCTGAATTTAATAGATAAACTTCTCCGGTACCCAAGTTAGATATCTTAAAAGAAACAGTAAGTTTATTTCCAACCAATTGCTCTGTTAATTCTTCTATTTGGATTGGTGCTGCAGTGTTACTATCAGAATCTATTTTATTTCCTTCTAAGGAACATACACTTCCACTTTCACCAACACAAATACTTGTTTGGGTAAAGCTAGCATAATCATAACAAGAAGTTAATTTCATAGTTAAGTTAAAAGGTTGTGGTAACTGTTGAGCTGCTTGAGCTTCTCTTGCAAAAGTTAAAACTTCAGATCCTCCAAGTTGGGTCTCTGTTTTTTTAACTAGAACATTTGTATTAATTAATTTGCTTTGAACACCAATTAAATTTTGACCTATTCCTGTTAAATAAAAAGTTGCTGCTCCTGCAGGGATATCATATCCTCCCAAATTCTGAGCTTCAACATAAATTGGAAAACTTATCCCATAATTAATTTCTGAAGGAGGAGCATTATCTATAAACATAGTCAACAACCCAGAACTATCAAAAGTTGTTTCTCCATCTCCACAACTTGTAATTGCTCCCATCACAAATAATCCGAGAGTGACAAGTACTATTAACATAAAGATACTTATTTTATCTTTCATTGTTACCTCTTTATTTCTTCCTCTTTTTTCTCTTTTTCTTTTTACAAGCCATTTTATACATTAATTTAGTTTTTTGTCTTTTTAAAAGTTTCTTTAATCTCGTTCTGTTTTTATATTAAATCCAAATTTTTTCTCAAGTTGAACTCCATAAGCTAAACTAACTACTAAAGGAAAACTTTGTTCCTGTCTATTAAAGATTGTTGTGGAACATTTTACTTTTCTAATATCTTCTAATTCTATTACTCCTCCTTCAATAGGATCTCCTGAAACAGTACACTGTAAAGTCAAAGGAATTAAACTTATATGAAATTGTGTGAAGTTTCCTCTTGAAAAATCGGGTAAAAATATTTGTCCTACAGTTTGTTTAATTAAATCAATATCTAAATCAAGTTTATATCCATCAGTTCTTGGATGTATTGTTTTTGTTGCACTAACTCTAACTGCTGCAGGATCTTGTCCCATAACTGGTTGCTCTGTTCCAGGACTTGTTACAGTTGCTGTTGCTTGAGTCATTTCATTATATTGTAAAGAAACAAAGAGATTTGCAGTATATGGCCTTGCCATCTCAGGCATTCCATTGTAGAAATATTCTGTTTGTTGTGGAAAGAAAATCTCAACAGTTCCAGGACTTATTCCTCCTGAAGAACCTGTTAACCCCAAAAATCCTCCACTGCTCTCCTCCCTTTCACCAGCCCTAACCACAAAAGGTTGACACTCTCCAAAACCACTTGAACGTATTCCTGCAAAACTATCATCTATGTCATCCCTTATACAAATGGTCCCAGTTCTTTCCTCCAAATCATAGTTCTCTATCTTTACACCAACATAAAAAATATCTCCTTGTTGTAATAAACTTCCCATGTTCAAGAAATTGGGTCTAGAAATTAAAACAAAATCTATTCCTGTTCTTGAAGCATCGCTAGTTCCACATCCAGCTTCTTGTGCTGATGAGAACACAAATAATGCAAGTAATGCAATGATAATTAAAATCTTTTCAATTTTCATTGTCCTGGAGTAAGGAAGTCTGGTGTTGTCTCTCCAGGTTGTGGAAGAGAGATCTCCTCACCAGGATATCCTTCAGAGTGTGGTTTAAGTATTGGAGCATCATATTTTGAAACAACATCATAATATGCTTCTATATTTATTGGAGCAAGAGTTGCTTGCACTGGTGCTGACCTCACATAAATAGAACAAGGGAAGGTATATATTTCTTCCTCATCATTACTATAATATCTGCTTGAATTTTTTAGAACTCCTGCATCAACATTAAACATGTTTAAGGTTTGTCCAACAGCATCAAAAGCTTCTCCGCAACCTGCAAGAATCGAATCTGGAAACTCTATTCTAATTTCTTTAATAAACTTTAATTCAGTATCTTCATCTATTCTTTTTATAGCTAATGAAGCATCATAGGTGTGGCCTTCTTCAAAAGGCATATCATTAAAGGAGTATAAAGCAATAGAGTATGGGGCATTATAAGCTAAAATTGTTTTTGTTCTTCCCATATTTGGTTCTGAGCCAATATAAACTGGCCAATTTCCAGTTAATCTCACAGGTCTCTCAAATTCCACAAGTACTTTATCAAAATAAGTATTATGTTGTCCCTCCAGATGAGAGATATCCCCAAAACATCTAAAGCTAGTGTGCATATCCTCTCCACTTAGTGGGAATATGAATTTGTCTCCTGAAGCATATTTTCCCATGTGTTTTACTTTTAAGGTCTCCTTCTTTTTCTCTCCCAGATAACATTTCGGTGTTATCTCTAATTCTGTTAATTCTGGATTTTTTACTGTAACTGAAACTAAAACATTGACTTCATCTCGCAGGATGCGCTGATCCGAAAATTCCACATCAATATTCAGCAGTTCTAGAGGATTAATTCTTTCAGCTTCATCCCATTGTATGAAAAATGGACAACGCGCATCAGCATAGAAACAATACTTGAACTTTTCTAATTCATCAAAAACATCATCAATTTTTTCTCTTATCGGAGCAAAAGCGAAATTAGCATACTCTCCAACAGGGCCAGTTGTTGCAATAAAAACCATCCAAAGAGTAAAACCTATTGCTACCCCAATAATTCCAAAGATAATCATTTGTTTTAGTCTTATTGGAATATTGATGAAATAATAAGCAAAACCTCCAACAAAGAACGCCCCAAATCCCAATCCTGCAAAAACTACAAAAAATAAGAAACTTCCATAAAGTCCTGCAAATCCAAAAGTAAATACAGGATATAAACTCAAAAGAAAAGCTAAAACCAGACCGATAATAAGACCTAATAAACCAGATTTCCAAGCCTGGCCTAAAGAATCTTTGAAAGTTAATCCTTTTTCATACTCCCATTTAGAACCCAAACCAAAAGCTGCAAGAACTGCTCCAAAACCACCTACTAAAATTATCAACCAGATTATAGGGTCAATACCCCAGTAATATGCCATCTTATCTCTTTTTATAAAAAAGGGATTTAACAATATATAAAACTTTTTAAAAAACGATGTTTTAAATAAAGAATGGAATATGCCTGTTCATCTCAGAGAAAATCAAAAAAACAAGTAAGAAAGAAAAGAAAATATAATCCTTATAGAAGGGGCGGTCCTCAAAGAACTAAAAAAATAAAAAAGAAGTGAAATGTTAGATATTTTAACAGCAGATATTATTCTTACAGTAATAGCAATAGTCTGGTTAATAGCTGCATCAGTAACAGATATTAAAAAAAGAGAGGTAGCAGATTGGATAAGTTACAGTTTAATTGCTATTGCATTGGCAACTAAAATTATGGTTTCTGTATTATCTTCAGATTTTTCATATCTATATTATAGTTTGATTGGTTTGGGGATATTTTTTGGATTAGCAATGGCGCTTTACTACTCAAGAATTTTTGGAGGAGGAGATGCTAAATTATTGATGGCATTGGGTGCTTGCTTTGCTGTAAAACCAGTTTTTGCAAAAGTGATGAGTTTTGGTTTTATTTATAATGAACCATTCTTACTAACTTTAATAATTAATATGTTATTTATTGGGGCAATTTATGGAATAGTGTTCTCAATTATTAACGGATTAAGAAACAAAAAAGGTTTCTCAAGAACTTATAAAGAAAATTCAAAGAAGAATTATAAAATATTTTATTTTGCTTTAGCAATAATTTTGTTTGTATTTGCTTTGATAACAAAGACTTATAACTTGATTATTTTGGCAGTAATATTTGCAGTTCTTCCTTATATTTTCACAGCAGTAAAATCTTCTGAACAATTAATGATCAAATTAAAATCTGGAAAAGATCTGAGTGAAGGAGATTGGTTGGCTAAACCCATTAAAATAAAAAATAAAAATCTTAAAATAACTGCTGATGGTTTAAGTAAGGAAGATATAAAACTAATAACAAAATCAAAAAAGAAAGTTTATATCAAAGATGGGATTCCTTTTGTTCCAGCGATATTAGTAGCATTAATAATTAGTTTATTTGTAGGAAATATTTTACTGTTACTCATAGCTTAAGGTCTTCTTTTCTTAACATGTTTGTAGATCTGCTCAGCTTCTGAAGCTTCTTGGATCTTCTGATGTTTTAACAACTTCTTTTTTTCTTCTTCAAGTTGACCAACAACAGTATTTGTTGCTGCTTTTTTAACTAACTTAGCAACCTTATCTAATTCTTTTTTATCTGCTTTTTTTCTTTCCCAACCTATTGCAACATTGTCTCCTTCATATCTTGGGATTACATTAATAAAAAAATGATCAACATTTTGTCCTGCTAACTGTCCTTGTGGTAAATAAATACTCAAACCCTTTGCCTTCAAAACATCAACTAAAGCAGGACTAAGAACTTTGACAAAATTCATAATTTTATTTAACAAAGGATTATCTACTTCTTGGATAAAATGAATATGTTTTTTTGGAAAAACAATAATATGTCCTCTAGAAGCAGGCATGATATCTAGAATTGCTAAGATATCCTTATCTTCAAATATCTTTATAGTATCTATTTCTCCTTTTACAATCTTACAAAAAATACATTCTCCTCCTTGACCTTGCATTTGTTGAAGAAAAGATTCTAATTCTTTTGGAGAAGCTTTCTTAACTTGTTCCTTCAAATTTCCTATTTTATCTTTAGGTAAACTCTTTAATTGTTCCAAAATTTGTTCTCTTACTTGTTCGGCTTGTTCTTTTGTTAACGTCATATCCGAATATGGTGTGGGATTTTAAATATCTTTTTGTTTACAATAATCCTTAAGTAATATTCTTATTTAAGGTGGGGATGAAGTATGAAAGGATTCTCTGGGTTGATGATAATCCTGCAGACTGGGCTGGTTCTGTATTAAGAACCCTTTCAAAAAACCAAGAACTTATTAATAAATTTAGGTGGGAGGATTTAGAATCAAGAGTAACTTGGGTTTATGACCCAGAAATGGCTGGAAGTTTAAACGCCACAGATTATGATCTAATTATTTTAGATGTGGATATGCCAGCAGATCATCCTGAGGGAGGAAAGGAACAACTAGATTGGTTAACCAAAGAAATGGGAAAAATTTTCTGTTCAACAGATTTAAGAGATCGGGATGCTGTTTGGAAAGTAATCTGTGGCAAAATTCATGAGGAATTTGGAAGAACTCTACAAATGTACCCCAACTGGGAAAACGGGGGCTCATTTTCTTATTATCTTGAGCACTTGGTGGGACATAAAGGAGATGTGGTATTCTTTTCTAACAATGACCTTGGAGGAGCAAGAGATGCATATGTAGTGGGAAGACCATTTTACTTCAAATGGCCAGAAGATACAGAGACACTAAGAGGGAAAAAAGAAAAAGTGGAAAAAAGTTTACATGGACTAGAAAAGAGTGTGAAAGCAAATCGGTATTTGGTTTTAGATATCCTAAGAGCATTTCCAGATGTTAAACTAGTAAATGGAGAATGGGATTGGGGAGAATATCTTGAAGAGAGCAAAAGAAAAAAATCTCTTTCAGGAGATGAATGGGATGAGAGGGATAGAAAAGCTCATGAACTAGCAGAAGCGATTCCAGTAAGAAAAGATTGGACATATGCTGGGAGTACAGAATTTGTTAGAGATCTCTTGTTAGCTGCCTAAAATTATCCTATTGCTCTCCTAAAATCAGTTACTTCTACAGATTCAACATGTTCTATTTCTCTTAAAGGAGCTTCTATTTTTTCCTGTTCCATCTCTTCAGGCCATGCAAAAAGAACCTCCAAGGATTTCAAACCAAAAGCAACAGGTTGAATATCATAAGAATGTATCTTTACATTTAAACCAGAAGCAATTTCTTCAACTTTTTTCTTAATTGCTTCCAAATCAACTTCAGGAGACTCAGGCATTATCTTTATCTTTAAAGCAGCAATTGCCATTTTATGGACCTTCAAAACCACAAGCACAAGTATACTTAATATTTAATTTTCTACATTTGTTACATCTTGCTATTTTCTTATTACATTTAGGGCATTCAAAAATAACACTTTTATCATCTAAATCTGCTCCACAACTTGCACATTTTATCTTCATTTTAAAACATTAAACTCACAATTGTTTTGTTTGGCTTTTTTTTGTAGTTCTTGGATTAAATTTTCAGTTTTTTTATTCCCTGATTTGTAATCTAAAGATTCTACAGTAAGAGTGTAATTTGGGGCACTTTTATAGCTTATGATTCCTTCTTTCACACTTAACACTTTTTTAATCCTCTCCATTCCATCTGACTCAAAACACTTTAAACTTAGTTTAGTTTTAACATAGATCTTCTTAGTTTTTACTTTCTCTTTTATTTTTCCAATTAAAACTATAGATTCTTTCTCAGTTAAACCTACTTCTTTTAGTAATTTTAAAGATTCTTTTTCTTTTTTAACAACTTCTTCAAAGAAATCAGAGATTCCATACTCTTTCAAACCTTCCATTATTTTTCCTATTTTATCTTGATCTTGGGTAGTAAGAGATAATAAAACACTTAATTCTTTTTCTTTTTTCTCAGATTCCATTGCTTGTTTCTTTTCTTTCTGAGAAACTCTTCTTAATGATAAGTCAACATGGCCTTTAACTGTATCTACTCTTAAAACTTTAACAGCTATTTTTTGTCCTGGTTTAACATAATTCCTAATATTCCTAATTCTTCCAGGAGCAATCTCACTAAAAGTAATTACCCCACTTAATGGAAAATCTTTCAATTTTATGAAAACACTAGCTATCTTAATCTTGTCTACTGTTCCTAAAATGATCTTATTAACTTTTGGAAATTCTTTACTCATTTCAAAACCTCCAGAACTTTTGCTCTTAACCTAGATTTGCCTCCTGTTGGTCTAGTTAAGGGGGCCTTACATTTTAAACAACTAACTTTGGTAGTTGCTTTTCCGAAAATCACTTGATCTTCTTCACATTTAGGACATCTAACTCTAACAAATTTGCTCTTAGTTATTCTAATTTGTTTTGGCATTTTATGATAAAAAGATCTTGCTTTTTAAAGCTTTTTAAGACCTATATTTTGATCTTAATTTCCTCTATTTGTAAGGCTTTTTGTAAAGAAGTTATAAATGTTTGTTCTTTGTTTTTAGAGATTAAAGCACCAGCAGCATTGACATGGCCTCCTGCTTCTCCATCTCCAATTTGTTTTACAACAGAATCTAGTAATTTATGCAGATTAACATTATTTATATTTCTTCCAGCAATTCTTGAAGAGACTTTTATTTTATCCCCTCTATAAGCCATGCCAACTAAGATTGTTCCATCAGGATTAACAGAAGAAGAGGCTAAAATACTTATCACAGTTCCTATTATTGTATCTTTAATATTGTCTTGAGCATTTACAATCATAAATCCTTCACTCTCTATTTTTTTAGTAGAATTAACAAAATTCAATCCACTAACTAGATGATGTTTATATTTATTATAAACCATCTCAACTTTTTCTTTAGCAGTTCCTGAATTTAATAAAAAAGATAAAGCAATACTTGCATGTCCTAATCTTCCACAAGCATTCATCATTGCACTAGCTTCTCTTGCATCATATAATCTTCCATATAATTTTAATAAATAAATAGTGCCAATAATATCTTTATCATCTTTATTTCTCCTTCTAAGCATAATCCCTGTGATTAATCTTGAAATTTCTTCTTTATTCAGATCTAATAATGTTCTAAATCCTCCCCTATTCTTATCCCTAATAGAAATATCTAATTCTCTTAAAAAAGCTAAAGCTCCTTGAGAAGAACCAGTCACTCCTGGAATAAAAATTGAAGATCCAAATTCTAAAGCTTTATTTAAGGCCCGAGTTGTAGAAAAGATATCTAATCCTCTTTTAGCTTGCATTCCATGTTTTTTAGCATCTGCAATAACAGAATTATTAATCTTACTTATACTCTTATTCATAACATCTCCAACCATTCCTAAAACTGCTAATTGAGCAAGTTCTTCATTTTTTTTATCTAACTCTTTAACAAATTGATAAACAACTGTTGAAGCATTCACATTTTCCTCTTTACCTTCACTTACTGGATTTACAAAGATAAAATTCTCACTCTGGACATCTTCTATGGCTCTTCCAACAATAAACTTCTCCTGTAATTCGTGGTGATCTAAGATTATGGTTTTTATATGCTCTGAGAATTTTGAGAGTTTTGCTAATTTTGTAGAGCCTAGATCTAAAAAGAATATGGCTTTCCATTTTTTAGTTTCAACTTCTTCATAAAGTTGATCGATATTATGATCCTCTAATTGTTTTAAACAGACAACGCAGAATTGTTGATCTAATTTTTTTAAAGCTTTAATTAAAACAGCTGCTGAAGTTAAGCCATCTGTATCTATATGGGTTACAACCTTTATCATACCCTCTCTTTCTAAGACTTCTTTGAATCTAGAAACTGCCTCCTTTATCTTCATTTTAAAAATAAAAGACTATTTTTTATGATAGTCCCTGAGCCTTTTTATCTTAGCTTTAGTAAACTGAAATCCACGTTTTGCTGTTCTATCTTTCTTGTTCTTTTCTAAGTGTTTTCCTAATTTCTTTTCTCTTTCTTCTAGAATCTGTAAATCTTGTTGTTTAGCATTAATCTTATTTTCTTCTAAAATCTTAGTTATTTTCTTTCCTGTAAAGATTTTAATGTTGGGAATTCCATAATTGTCTCTTAACATTAATCCGATCTTAGCTGTAGTCTTTCCTTCTTTAGCTAAATTAACTATGATTGTTTCAGCTTCTTTAGGTTTCAACTTGGTCCAGTAAGGCTTTTCCTGTTTAGGAGGATGACTTCCTGATTTTCCTTTTCCATGTCCATATAATGTTGCCATTGTAGAGCTCAATCAAATTTTGTTTTTAAACATTTCGCAACAGAATTAATCATATTTTCCAGGCCCCTTTATCCTGGACTACTTTCCTATCCAGAACTATCTTAGCTTTCTTCATATCTTTAACAATATCCCAATGAATAGCAGAATCATTACCTCCACCGTTTTCTTTGTAAGCCATTCCCAAAGCTAGGTGTATTGTTCCACCAATTTTTTCGTCAAATAGTAAGTTTTTTGTGAATTTGTTTACTTTTGGATTGCAGCCTATTCCAAATTCTCCAACATAAGATGAATTTTTATCTGTTTTTAGCATTTCATGTAAGAAATCTTCATTTTTTGTTGATTTAGCTTCAATTACTTTACCATCTTTGAACTTTAATTCAATATCTGTTACTTCTTTTCCTGCTTTAATTGCAGGATAATCAAACTTAATCCAACCATTTAGGGATGTTCTTATGGGGGCCATGAAAACTTCTCCACCAGGCATGTTTTCTTCTCCTTTATCTGCTACTGCATTTTTACCCTTAATTGAGAATTTTAAATCAACATTCTCCCCAATTAAATGAACTTGTTTTCCTTTCTCAAATTTGTTTTTAATCTTATCTAATTGCTTTCCTAGTTTTTTCCAATCTTGTAAACATGAAGAATAAACAAAATGTTCATACTCTAATAAAGACATTTCAGCTTCTTGTGCTAAAGCAATGCAGGGAAACCCAACAGTGCATCTTAAGATTTTATCTTTTTCATTTACAACATAATCTGAGATTGGTTGTGTTACTTTCTGTCTTATTGCAATTTTTTTAGGATTTGCACTTGATAATTCTCTTGTATTACTTTCAGTATCTATTCCAATGTATTTTTGAGCTTTTTTAACTGTGAAATCAAAAGTTTCTGGGAATTTTTTTAATTGATGTTCTTGAGCATATTTGTAATAAAATGGCGCTAAACCAGGGATACTAACTCTTAGAATTGGATGTGCTCCTTTAAGAATAATTTCCTTGTATAATGCTTCAACAAATTCTTTAGCTTCTGTACTTCCTGAAATAATAACATTTTCTCCTTTTTTGACCATAACAGAATAATTAACTACAAGTTTTGCAAGTCTTTGTGTTCTCAAATCTACTGGCATTTTTAATTTTCTCAGAAACAGTCTGAGGTCTGACCACCTCTTATTATAATCAGAAAAACTAATTTAAATAATTAACTATCTTTTAGAACATACAAAGATAACAGAATATAAATCAAAAGTTGTTGGTCCATTGCCAAAACGTTTTTTTAAGTAATCATCCATTTGGTCTTTTATTTTTTTACTAATTTTATTTTGATCTATATCAAAGATAAGTTCTACCATAGACAAAAATCCTTTTTTATTGGGAGTCCTGATATGGGTTTTTAATTTGAGTTTCTTGAATTTAAACCCAGATCTCCTAAGAAATCCTGGAAAAGTATTATAAACGCAGGGGTCTAATTTATCAAAAAGCATTTTTTTGAACTTGATATAAAATTTTCCATAACTACCCTTATCAGGCATATTAGATATGAGTAATAATTTCCCTCCCGGTTTTAACATAGATTTTATACGTTTCAATTGAAAAACTGGATTCTTAAAATAATGGATAACATAAGAGGCTAAAACAAAATCAAATTTTTTAGGGGTGTTAAAATTCTCAAAATTTTTGTTTATTAACGAAAATTTCTTACCAGAACACTTACTATTGATCTTATCAAAGAGTTTTTTAGATGGCTCTACAGCAACTATGTTTTTAAAAAAACCCTGAAAACTTTTTAGTGAAAACCCCATCTCCAGCACCCACATCCAATAAAGATTCCCTGGGGGTAGAAAAAATTCTTTTAATTTTCTTTTCCAATAACCTTTTTTCATTAGACCATCTCAGAAAGTTTTCAAACGCTCTACTCTTAGAACTATAACTTACTTGATCTCTTTTCCTCATTTTTTAACTATAGCCCCGCCAGGATTCGAACCTGGGTCCCTAGCTCCAAAGGCTAGTATACTTGACCACTGTACTACGGGGCTATGAAAATATTATGTCAATAACGTTTTTAAAACCTTTTTGTCTAGAATATTCATGCCTGCGTAGCTCAGCTGGCTAGAGCGGCTGCCTTGTAAGCAGTAGGTCGGGAGTTCGAATCTCTCCGCAGGCTTTTTTATGATGAAAGTTCTATATCATGGGAGCCCAAGGAAATTGGTTGGAAATAAACTTATACCCAAGAAAGCGAAAGATATGGATAAGAGAAGAAAACACAATCTTCTCAAAGGAATCTATGCTTCAAGTTTTAGATATGTTGCAATTGCAATGGCTATAATTTCTTGTAGTGGGGTGAATGCTTCTTCATTAAATCCGATTAAAGGAAAATCTATAGGAGTGATCTATAAAGGATGGCCAAAAAACAAGTATGTTTATCTACACACTCTACCTAAAAAAACTTTTAAGAATATCCCAAAAGGAACAGCACAATTTGTTTCATTTAAACCAGTAAAACCAATTAAAACAGAAAGAATAAAGATCTCGGACTATCTTCATTTAGTAAGAAAGGCTACAAAAGAAGAAAAAAAGAAATGGAGACAAAAATACGGTAAAATTTAAAAGATTCTTCCTCTTAGAAAAAACATGATAAACATATATGAAATTCCAAAAGATAAGCTTCAAACAGTAAAGAAAATCTTAGAAGCTCAAGATCAAGCAGGAGAAGATCTAGATTTTGAAATAGAAAAAGAAGCTGGAAAAGGAAAGATGGCTAAAGCTAAATCCTGGAATATTAATGAATTTAGAAAGCAAGGATATGCTCTACGAGATTCTAAAGCTCTCAATTTAGAAGGAGATTCTTCTTATCTTTATATAAAAGGAGATGAATCCTTTTTTGAAAGAAATGAAAAGAAATTAACTGAAGCTGGAGCTAAGAAAATAGAAGGGGAGACTTATGAAAAAGTTAAAGAAAAAGTAGAAGAACAAGAGAATTCAGCAGCTTCAGGATTTGGTTCTATTTTTAGTTAATTAGTAAAGAATAAAAACCTTGCATAATTCCTAGAATTAAGGGCCTGTGGTCTAGTGGTTATGACGTCCGCTTGACGTGCGGGAGGTCCCAGGTTCGAGCCCTGGCAGGCCCATTTCTTCTAAAACAAAATCTTTTTAAATGGTATTAACTACTTTAAAATGACTAAAATGGCTGAGGAGAAAGGACTTGAAGGAATAGTCAATGCAGCAGTTGTATTCAAAGGACATAAAAGAAGAGAGAGTATAGAAGAAGCTGCAGAACTATACAAAGAAGGAACAGTTAATAGAATTGTTATAGTAGGACCAGGATATGAAACTCTTGGAGATGGATTAAAATTAAGAAAAGAATATCAAGATATATTTAAGAAATATGATCTTGATCCTGAAAGTGTAGATTATTATATTGTCAGAGACAGAAATGATCTCAAAGATAAAGCTCCTGATGCTGATGTTGAAGGATCAAGTAAAGGATTAAGAAAAATAGAAGATCAAGCTTATGCAGCAAGAGTTCTTGCAAGACAGGAAAAATGGGGTAAAACTTTTGTTGTGGCCCCAGATACTTATATTTATACCAAAGAGGGAGGAGATGAAGAAAGAGTTCCTGACGGAAGAGTTCCATTAGTATTTGATAGATTCTTTTCAGACTACAAAGGAGATGTAAACTATAATCATATTACAGAAAAAAGTAAGGGATTCCTTAGTAGGAGAGGTTGGTTTGAACCAATTAGAAGATGGTGTTATGAAGGAATGTTAAGTAATGTTGCAAAAAGAGAAGAATTAGAAAAAGATAAGGATTATGAAGACAAACCTTACAAACAAGACAAACAAATATGGAAAGGATTTAAGAGAAAAAGAAATTGGTTCTGGAGATTTTTAAAGTGGTGTTTTGGTTGGGGAGGATAAGAACTTCTTCATAAGATTTATATATCAAATTTTCTTAATTTCTAGAAGAAAAGAGGAGAAAAATGCTTAGTACCAACTCTAAAAAAGCACAGATGACACTTTTTATAATAATAGCTATAATAATTGTTGCTGTTGTTTTACTAGTTTTTGTTGTAGGAAAGGTTTCTTTTACACAAGTTCAAGAAGCAAGTGAAGCAGAAAATGCATTTAAAGAATGTATAAATGTAAAAACAGAAGATGCAATAAGAATTGCAAGTTTTCAGGGAGGATGGATTTATCTTCCTGAATTTGAAGCAGGATCCCCATTTATGCCTTTCTCAAGTTACTTTAATTTCTTAGGTACATCAGTTCCTTACTGGTTCTATGTTTCAGGAAATGGATTAAAGGATTATCAAGTTCCAGATAAATTACAAATACAAGACCAATTAAGCACTTGGTTGAAACAAGAAATACAAGATTGTGAAATAAATATCGAAGGAACTGAAATAGAATTCTCAGGAGAACCTCTAGTTTATAGTAAAATAAATTCAAGATCTGTAGATATAGAAGTTGTTTGGCCAATGAGGGTAACTAAACAAGATACAACAAGTGTTGTGGAAAAACATAATGTAAATGTAAAATCTAATTTTGGAAATATGTATGAAGATGCTATAAGGATATTCCAAAATGAAAATTCTTCTTTATTCTTAGAAGAGTATAGTTTAGATGTTCTTAACTTATATGCGCCAACAACAAGAGTAGAATTAAGTTGTACTCCAAAAATATGGACAACAGAGCAAGTTAGTCAAGACATTAAGGAAGCTCTATCTGCAAACATTGGAATGATTAAATTCAATGGAGGATATTACAGACTATCTAATAAAGATCATAAATACTTTGAGGTTAATGTTCCTGTTGATAATCAAGTAAATTTAATTTATAATCCCTCATGGAATACAAGATTAGAAGTTTGGCCTTCTGAAAACGGAATAATGAAAGCAGATCCTGTTGGAACTCAAGCAGGTTTGGGAATAATAGGATTTTGTTATGTGTCTTATCATTTTGTTTATGATTTAGCTTTCCCAGTTTTAGTTCAAGTAACAAAAGAAAACGAAGTATTCCAATTCCCTGTAATAGTTTTAATTGATAAAAATGTAGCAAGGGAGGCTGAAACTGAAAATGCTTCAATAGCAACTTATGAAATTTGTGATCACAAAGCACAAACAGCAACAGTATTTACTTATGATCAGAATTCAAATCCTGTTGAAGCAGATATTTACTTTAAATGTATAAATCAGATCTGCCCTATCGGAAAAACAAGGATAGAAGATGGAAATGCAAAACTAACTACAAGGTTCCCAGAATGTTTCACAAGTTTAATAATTGCAAAAGCTGAAGGATATGAAGATTCTTTTGTTCAAATCTCAAGTAATGAACCATTTGTTCAAAGTATGTTCTTAGAAAAGAAATATGAATTAGAAATAGATATGGATCTACAAGTTAATGAAAGAGCAATAATCACCTTTGAATCTGAAAATAAAAAATTCAGTGTATTTTATCCTCATCAAGATAAAGTTAATCTTTCAGAACAAGGATATGATATTGATGTTAAGGTTTTCAAAGAAACTAGTTTAAGATTAGGAACACAAACAGGACAAATGTGTGTGAATGTTCCTGGGGGATTAGGATTGCCTTTCTTAGATAAACAAGAATGCTTTGATTTAGAGATTCCAGAACAAACTGTAACAGAAGTTGTCTTTGGGGGAGGATTCACAACAAAGTATTTCGAAGAATCAGAACTAAAATCAAGTAATAAATTAGAGATTAAACATGAAGAATTTGCTATTCCAACTTCAATTGAAGAATTATCAGCAATCTATGAGTTGTTAGAAATAGCTGAACTTCAAGTTAACTTAAAATGATAAAAAAAATACTAATTGCAATGTTTGTTTTGGTAGTCTTAATCAGTTTTGTTAGTGCTGAAAACAATACAAGCACTGTAATAATACAGAATCAAACTCTACCAAACTATTTTTATCCAGGATATGGACAAGATCCTTCATTAGCTCCTTCCTGGCAACAAGGGCATTGTAATGAGAGTTCTATGGATTTCATTGTTATGACAACTCCAGATGCTTGTGAAAATGTTCCAGTAAGATCAGATGTTTTAGAAGAAAATGAGGTCCCTGTTTTTTGTAAATTAACTGCTATAAAAATCAATCCTCTAATACAAGTTCCTTATATAAAGAATATAGTTCCAATTGTAGAAAATAAATCTGAACAAATATATGATGTTGCATTCTTCCCTTCAAAAACAGCTTATTCTTATTATGATTATTCTCAAGGAAGTTCTAAAAATAACGAACTTACAGGTTCTCCAACAATGAATGATATTGGTTATTTAATGATAAGATTAAAAAGAGAACCAGTAGAATCTGAAATGCCTGATAGTGTTTCTGTTGATCTAACTGCTAAGATAACCTATGATGTTGCAAAAAGTTTTGGTATTCATGAGAATACATTAGTTCTTAAAAAAATGACAGATGAAGAATGGAGAAGAAATTATAAACAATATCAGTTCTGGCAAGGAAAAGGATACTTAAGATTATTAGAATTAGAAGGAACAAGTAAAGCAAAGATAGCTTTGTATACTAATCCAAACAGTGCTCCCTTCTTTACACAAGTGATGGGTGAAGGAGATAAAACTCAAGAGATTAAACTTCCTTATTATTATTGTGATGCTGGTCCACAGATACAAGTTGAAAAGATCTCAAAACCAGAAACAAGAGCAAGGATGATTGTAAATGGAAATGAATTACTTTTAACACAAAATGATGAGATCTTAGATTCTAGATGTCATGTTTCTCAAATAGATCCTTCTGAATACTCTTATTCTGGAAGAGTTGCAATAAGTTGTATGGGGCAAGTTGGAGAAGGATCAAACATATTATCTTTAAATGAAGTTAGAGCAAAATTAGGAGTTGGTGGAGAAGATAAAACTTATTCAATTGGTGAAAAAATAGATAGTGAAGGAAAATACTATTATCTTGGTTTTGCAGGAAGAGAGTATGAAAGAACTGAAGGCGCTTTATATTCCACAGATTACATTGTAGTTTATGGGGGATTAACAGATGAAAATGGAAATAAAAAAGAAATTAATGAACAAAGGAGACAAAGAGTCTCTACAATCTTATCAGAAATTGATAGAAAAACTCGTTCAGATGGAGAATCTATTGTTGAGTTAAGTAATTCCCAACTTACAGGTAAATTTAGAGATAAGGATAAAACTCTTGTTGAAAAGATCGGGGAGCTAACAATCATTTCAAGAGCTGCTTCGAAAAAAGGAATAAAAGTTATTAAAGTAGAGGGTCCAGTTGATGCAAAATATCCTGATGAACAAGAAAAGGCATATAAAGAAGCAATACAACAATACAGAGAAGTTGCTTATTCTTATACAAATATAAGAGATGTTGAAAGAGAATATTATGGAATAATAGCTTTAGAAAAAGCAGCAGATCTTGCAAAATTCTTTGATAAAGGAGATGATCAAATGAGTTTGTTATTAGAAATTCTAGATAGATATAGTGATTCAACTGATGCTACAATAATGGGAAAACTTGATGAGATAAGATTAAGAATATCAAAAATAGCAGGAACAGGTGGGAAATCAACAACTGTTCTTAAAACTAATCAGGGATCTTATTATATTCAATTACTTTCAGTAGAAAGACCTGGGGCAAACACTTTAGTTGCAAGAGTAGAAGAAGAGGGAATAAGACAGGACTATACATTAAACAGCCGTGTTAATGGTTGGTTTGTAAAAGATATTAGTGAAAGAAGTATGACTTTTGAAAAAATAGCAGGAAGTGAAGAAAGAACTGTAGTTGTTGGAAAAATAATCTACTTACCAAATAAAGAAGGGGATGAAAATATAGATGTTGAAATAAAACTTTTAGATACTGAAATTAATCTTGAAGCAACTGTAACACTTATTCCATTTGAATCAAATAGATTTACAGAAGCTAATTTCTCTGTAGATATTGGTATTAGTAAAAGAGCTATTCAGTTAAGTCCTGAAAAAATAAACAGCCTGGTTGATAGATTAGATGGAATGATAAGTGCTTTAAACAAAGTTTCAGATGTTCTTAATAAAACAACAACTTTATGGCAAAAAGCTTGTTTTGTTGGAGGAACTGCATTGTGGTTAAAGAATGTAGTTACAGGAATAACTGGAGGAACAACAGCAAGAAGAAAAGTTATGGGTAAATGGGGAAGTTTATGTGGTAATGAGGAATATAGAAAAGAAGCTGCTTATGAAGAATTTGGTGAAAACAGAGATATTAGTGTATCAACATGTTATCAATTAAAAGAAAATGAAATAAACCAGGATGTTGAAACATACAAAAGAGCTTCTAAAAAAGTTGAAGAGTATGTGAATAAAATAAAAGAACATGATAAAGTTATAAGTAAAGGTGGATTGTTGGGATTGTCTCAGTTCGTTGATGAAGATGAGTTTATGAAAGCTGCTCAAGAAGAATTCCCTGATGAATTAAAATCAATTAAAGTAAAAGATGCTAATGGAGAAGAATTACAAATTTCACAATTAGCAGAAAGATTAGAAGAATTATATGAGGGTGGAAAAATATACAGAGGACACCTTAGTGAAACAATTTTAGATCTTTATGTTCTAAAAGAATGTAGAGAAAGTTCAAACCCAGATATTTTTACAAGTTCAGCAATATGTAATCAATCAGAACAAACAATTTCAGCTTCTTTAGCTTCAATTAAACAATATTTAGAAGGACCAACTAGAAGAAGATTATTAGAAAACGCTGAGGAATCAGGAGATCCTCTTTACACAATAAGAGAAGGAATAGAATCTTCTTATGCTTCCATATCTTTAGGAAAAGTTTCTCAAATTGAAAGACCTGTTTGGGAAGCTGAGAAGCTTTGTAATGAAGGAAGTAAAGAGAATCCTGTACCTTACACTATATCATCAACAATCAAAGGACAAACAATTCTAAGATTAGAAGATACTGGAGATGGAATGTATAAAATAATAAAAGCATATACTTTCAAACAAAAACTAGATGGAAGTTGGGATATTAATAAAGATAATAATGAAGAATGTATAGCTATAACAGAGATTGAAAAAGAACTTGGAATTGAAAATTCTGTAATTGTTCCAATAGATCCTAAATCTTGTGGAAACAATAGAATACTAGACCCTGAAATTAAATTCTGGCAATCTGGACATTATGAAGGCACAATAGCTTTAATGCCAATAATAAGAGTTTCAGGATGGTATTTAGCAACTCAGAGTTATACTGGTTTTGAAAATGAATTAGTTGCATTTAAGACAAATGGTGATCTAAATAGTTTCTGGATATGTAATGTTGGGCCAGATGGAAAAGTAGATTTTGATTTCAATTATGGTCCAAAAGGAGATGATGCTGCTTGTTGTACTAAGATTTCATTACCTGTTTTATCAGGAGAGGATATTTTAATTCCACCTTTAGAAAATCCATCACAAGTAATTGAAAATGCAAAATCTTGTGTAAGAAAGGCAAAAGAGGAGTATGACAAAGGTAAGAAGAAAATAGATACTGGGAAATGTGGAACTTATACCCTTGGGGCTCCACCAACTAATGTTCCTTCTGTACAATGTGAAGAGTTTATGTCCCCTACAGATTGTAGAATAATGTATAATTTATGTGATCCTGTAATTTGTCCAGCATCAAGATGTAATTTTGGAGGAAGATATCCTACTACAAATGTTCAAAGAGAAGGAATAATTGGATCTTTGTTATTATGTGCTCCTAATTTTGATAATGGAAGAGGAGTTTTAGTTCCAGTATGTTTAACTGGATTAAATCAGGGAGTTCATGACTTTACAAAAATATTAGAAGCTTATCAAGCATGTTTAAAAGAAAACTTAGAATCAGGAAAAACAGTTGGGGTTTGTGATGATTGGCATAGTATATATGTTTGTGATTTCTTCTGGAGACAACTAAATCCAATAATAAAGTTTGGTTTACCTGCAATAGTTGATCCTTTCCTTGGAGGAGGTGAGTATAGTGCATTTTCAGAATCTTGGCAGAATGCAATGGATTCTCTAAACTATTTCACTGAAAGTTATGCAAAACAAAAAATAAGTGCTTTCAAACAAAGAGTAACAGACCAAGTTGGAACAAAAGTTTGTGACAAGTTTGTTTCAGTAGTATTTCCTTCACCTGGAGAATTCTTAGATGAAATTTCTAAACCAGAACTTTATGCAAATGCTTTTGCAACAAAATATGAGGTTCCAAACACAGGACCAACACCAGAATCTCATTATAAGATACATTACATGATTTCATCTGGTGATCAAGGAGTTTATTATTCAGTTTATTTAAGAAATCCTCCTGCAGCAGGTTATTATAATCTTCCTGAACAATACTTTGTACCTGGAGCAACAGGTTATCTACCAGCAGGGCAAGTTGTGGATATGACTCCAGATTTTATGGCAGGTTCTGGATATAAAGAGATATGTGTAAGATTAAATTCAGAAGAAAAATGTGACTTTGGAACTGTTAGTTGGAACTTTGCTATAGAAGAACTACAAAATATTTATTTAGAACACCAAGCAACAAGACCAATTACATCACAAACAGAATGTGAGTCAGGAACCCCATCAATTATTCCAACAGCAACATTAAATCTTCAAGCAATGCTTGAAGAAGGAATAAGTCCTGCAATTTACAAAAGAGGAATTCAAAGAAGATGTGCAAGTAAAAACCCTGGAGAAGGAACTCAAGAAACTAATCGTTTCAAAAGAATAGGATATTGCGGAAACCCAGATATTGGTTGTTGGTTGGATATGGATTCTGTAAATAACTCTATTTCAGATCTTAAAATAAAACAAGATGTAATAGATTATGCAGAAAAAGAAGATATTGCTCAAGCTATAGATAAATTAGGATTAGATGATTGGAAAACAACAGAAAGAAAATTAGCACCTATTGAAGCAAACATTAGTGTTTTAGAGGGAGTATTTAAAGAAATTGATGCAGAACTAAGAGCAAATCTAGATGATGATATATCAGATGAGGATAAAGATAAACTCAAAGAAAAGATACTAGAAAAAGCAGCACCACAACTTAGAATATTAAAGGATTTGATTATAGATACTAGAAAAATTATTGATAAAGCTTATGATACAGAGATGAAAGCTAGAGCAGAGTATGATCTTGCTAGATTATTAGACCTAAAAGCAAAATTCACAGGAGCATGGGATATTTTTGAAAAAGGTTTAGCAAAACTAAAACTAACTTGTGTAGACTATTATAAAGGGGTTTGGATGACTCCTGAAAATGGAAAATGTCCTGGAGGTTATATTGATATAAAAGAAGCTACTGCAAAAGAACTTGCAGATTATGAAGAAGGAAAGGTTTGTTGTCAAAAAGAAGGAGAGTATAGAAGTAGTTTAGAATCTGAGAACAGAGTATTTGATGTTTGGCCTAGCAAAACTTCTTATATTTCTGCTGGTATAAAGTTCCCACTAGCTAAAAACTATCTTTTCTTAGAAAATCCTTTAATTGAAAAAGCGAATGTGCAAGAAGTGTTTTCTGTTTGGGATGGTGTAATAACTGAAATTAAACATCCGTCTTGGACAAACATACTGCCAACAGCAACTACTAGAGTAACTATCCAATATGCTGAAAACCTTTATGCCGAGTATAGAGTCCCAAGACCAGCAATACAACCAACTCCTCCAAACTTCTTAAGAGGAAGGATAAGAAGCCCTTCACTTGTAAGAGGATTACAGGTTGGCCAAGTTCTTAGTAGAGGAGATAAGATAGCAGAGTCTGACCAAGATTTACTTTTCTTTTTATACACAGATGAGAATCCTAATAGAAGAGTTAATCCATTATGTTTCTTTACAGATCATAATGTAAATAAGTTTAAAGAAAAGAATATAGAAAAATGGGGGGGAGTATATGTGAGTAATGTATTATGGGATGAAATAGAGAGGATTAAAGGAGATCCCCCAGATATAATTAGTAGATTAATTTCTATTCTTGGAGGGACTAGCCAAGAAGATGCTATTGAAAATCTTGCAGATGTTCTTGGATCTATACCAACAGATGCTGAATGTGAAGAACAATGGTTACGAGTTGGAGAATTTTTCAAGGGTGCACCAGTATTATATTTTGAATGGCCTACAGATCATGGAGAAATCACAAAATACTTTGGAAAGGAAGTTACTACAATAACCCCTCCGGCACCCCCAGTTGGAGAACCAATAAGATCTTATGAAAGAAATGGAAATATATGGTATGTTTGGAGAACTGAAGATTTTACAAATTTGGTAAAAGAATTGGCTCAAGATGAAGCAATAGCTCAAGGCATAGTGGCTATAGCAACAATTGAACAATCAGGAGGTGCAGGACTTTTAGATTTCCCTGAAACAAATGCTTGGGGAGTGATGGTTGTACCAGGTGGTACAAGGAGTAATGCATTTGGATGGGGATCAAACTATGTTGGTTGGTTAAGTCAAGATGGGTACTTTGAAGAAAGAGAAGGATCGACAGGAGTTATTAAAAAGTTCGTTGAATTTAATGGTCTAAGTTCTGGGATAGAATTTATGGAAGAAGTTTGGGGAAGAAGAAGTGCTAGTGGAGGAGTGACAGCAGGCGGAGATGGAGATAAATTTGCAGAGGTTTATATTGAAAGATGGTTTAGCTCATCCTGGAAAGATGATAAAACTGATTCAAGATATATTCAGAAAAAAGCAGATTTAATGAGGATATGGCAAGGATTAAACCAATATTTTGATTAAAATGATAAATAAAAAAATAATCATGGTAATAATTTTGATAGCTCTACTAATCCCAATTACTTTATCTGCATCAGAGAAAAAGCAAGGGATAGAGATTAAGTTAGATAGTATTGATTCTATAAGAGTTGTTTATGATGGAAGTGTTGAAATGGTAAGGCATTGTGAAAATCCAGATACTATACGTTGCCAACAGTATGGAAAATCTGTAACATTAAAACATAAAACTGGAGCAAATGTTGAGTTTTATACTTTCTATGCTGGACTAGATCAAATTCTTGTTAGTGAAAATGAAGAAGATGTAGAGAAAGCAGATTCTATTGGAAAAAGTTCTTCTGTATTTTTTGCAATAGCTTCTCATGTTGATGCTCAGGGAATACCAAGTGAAACAGAAAGTTATGATCCATTATGTTTCTTCTATAAATCCCAATTAAATGCTAAAAAAATAGATTATGATGAATCAAAAATAAATTATGATAGTGCTGCTTGTGATAGGGCAAGAAATGTTTTAGGGATTAAAGAAGCTTCAGAAAAAGAATGTAGGGAAGTAACTGAAGGAACATGCAGAACACAACCAGGATGTTGGTATGATGAATCTAGAGAAGAGTGTAAAGACTGTCCATCCAAATGTGAGGGAGATTCTCCATTTTTAGGAAGAGCAAATAAATTTAACACAAAAGAATCTTGTGAGCAAAATTTATGTTCTTTCTCTACAAAATGTAGATGGAAAGAAGATGAAGAAAAATGTGTTGAAGGGACCCCTTCAGAACCAGGAGAAGAAAAACTAAGTAAAGTTGCATTAGTTTCTTCAGAAAGTGGTACTGGGTTTACAAGTGCAAGTAAGTTAGTTGAAAAAAGTGATCCAGATGTAGAAGTTTGTGCTGTAGTTCATTTTAATAACCAGAAATACTCAAGTTCTAAAGTTGCTGAGGAAAATTCTGAAAACATTGGGACCTGGCAATCATCAATGGGAAATTTAGAGTTTGAATGGTATAAAATTGTTCCTTATGGAAGACATGTCAGATTAGAGGGAATAGATCAAAGTTACACAGCTTATGGTTCAAATGATCCAGATGATCACTTAGATGCAAAATATAATCTAGGAATGCTAAAAGATCAGAATGGTGAAAAAGTAGATATTATTCAGTATAAACAAGAACGTTTAGATGGAAGTGATTGGTGTATTGGGGTGGATGGTGCTGATGGAACAAAATGGTATAGAGTAGAAGTAGAGTTTTCTGGAGAAACTTATTCCTCTCCAGGAAAAAGAGTAGAAGAAGATGAATTAAATTATTATCCTGAAATCTATCATCCTGTAAGAGATACTTTATTAGAAACTGAAGCATATTTTCTAGGAATTGAAAATGTTCATAGAATTAGTAGAAAAAGTGATTACTGTAAGGAGAATGGTATAAGTTCCTTTAGTAATGATTATTTAGGATGTCAGTTCATTGAGACAATAGAATCTTTTAAGAAAGTACCATTCTATGGAATGAGTTTTGAGATTGAAGGAAGATCAATGGCAGATTTCTATAAAGCAATAGAGTGTAATACTCTGCTTTCTGCTGCAGCAAGGATAGTTTATCCTAATAAGGACTTTCCAAATAACATAAAAGAATTCCCAAATTCAGATGATATTGGATTAGTTAGAGAAGGAAAACTCTCAGATCTATTAGGGGAACCAATTGAATTTAGGGTAGGAAATTTGTTATTCATAAGAAGAGTTTCTGGGGATATTACTCATTCTGCAGTACTATATGAGGATAGAGGAGCTGCAGGACGTCTAGATCAGGAAGATATCTTAATTATGACAGATAATATATGTATCGAAACAAATGCTCCTGCTCCAGAAGTTGTAAATATGGAAGGAAATATCTGTTATCAAAGATTAAAAGCTTATCTAAATTATGATGTTTTGTTATTAGAAATTATATAAAAGAAAAATAAGAAAAAATTCTTAATCATCTAAATGAACTGTTCCACCACTACCAACAGTGTTTGATAGATCTATATCAATGTCAACATCTCTATCTCTACCTTCATATGGTCTTGGTATACCACTACCAGAGTTAGGAGCACCACTTGTATCTGCAGTATATCCTAAGCCTGTTTTAACAGCATCTATTGCTTTTATGTATTTTGGCATTTCCTTTATAACAGGAAGTCCATTTGAAACCATACGTTTTTCTCCGATATGTAATTGCCATGCATTACTTGCTAAAGATAATCCTAAAACTAATAATGCCCATCTTATCCAAGATCTATCTCTTCCATATTGTTTACGTGTTTCCTTAATTTCATCTCTATGATCATTAAGATGATCTTTTATAACACTGTCTGCACCAGTATTTCCAGTTAAGCTTTCAAGGGTTGTTCTAGAATTTCTTCCATTACTTCCTCTGCCCCATGAATTGAACCATGTTCCTGGTTTGTACCATACACACCTTGTTCTTCCCTTATCATCTGTTTCTTCTACCATCACAGGATTTCCACTAGCGTTTCCTGGAACGGCTCCACCTTCTCCACGAGGTTGTCCAGGCATTCCTAGATTTCCACGACCTATTGAATAAGCTCCTTTAGTTTTTGGATCATAAACCATTGGTCCAGTATCAGTTTGGATTATTGTTAAACCTCCTGCTAATGGGGTTCCTTCACTAGAAGGATC
Source organism: archaeon (assembly GCA_020343435.1). Taxonomy (GTDB): domain Archaea; phylum Nanobdellota; class Nanobdellia; order Pacearchaeales; family UBA284. The sequence continues at coordinate 201,683 of CP070794.1, forward strand.
ATATTCTCCCCCGGGTCCAGAGAAGATGGTATATTTAAGTGTATTTCCATTACCATCATTTCCAGTTACTTTGGTATGAGAACCTAAATTACTTCCTGCAACTTCAAATTTTAATGAAGCACCATTTTCTGCTTGTTCTCTTAGTCTTTGTTCTAAACTTCCAAGTCTTCTGACTCCCTGAGCTAAGTCAGGAATTAACCCTGGGATTTCTTTTTCTCCAACAACAATTCCTTTTTTCTCTAAATCTTCAGGTTTTATTTCATTACCATCTTTATCAACAGGTTTTCCATCCTTGGCTTTGTACACTGGAACTTTTGTGGTACCATATAAATCTCTAAGACCTTTGACCACTCTAGCAACATCTTTTTGAGTACCTAAACCAAGATCATAAAGAGTTTGTCCAGTTGCATCAAAATGTTCTTGTCCTGGCCCTCCACCTTGGGGAACAACATATCTATCTACATCACCTAGATCTTCTGCAACTTCTCTTAAAAGTTCTTGGTTTTGATCTAAAACCACTCCATTATAATCAACTGATTTTTGAACTCCTCTTAAAGCATCATAAGCCCCTTTTAATCTTCCAAAAATAGAACCTAAACCTTTTCCAACAGCTTTAGTAGCCTCATCAGCTACAACTCTTGCTCCATATTGAGAAGCCCTACTTGTAACTTCTCCAATTTCTCTTGCAGTTTCTCTTGCTCCGGTAGCATATCCTACTGCCTTGCCCTTACCATATCCTAGTCGATGAGCACTTCTTGGAGTTAACTTATCGATAGGTTTTCGGTTTTTTGACATTTTTATTTTGTTATACCTCTGGAATAGTTAATAATACCCCCTTTATAAATCTTTCGATTTTGTTATGACTTAAAAGAAACAACAGGTAATGCGGAGGACAGGATTCGAACCTGCGTAGGGACTAACCCACTAGGGCCTAAACCTAGCCCGTTTGACCACTCCGGCACCCCCGCATAGCTAGAATAAATAAAAACACATTATAAAGATTTCTAAGAAGCCTTACTTGGGGAAATATAGATTATAGTATCCCCTCTCAAGAAAGTCAAACCAATGTTTCTTTTGATATCTCCGTTCTCTAGTTCTCTTGTATTACTCAACACAATATTAATATGTATATCAAAAGCAAGTAAAGTTCCTACCAATTGCTTCTCATTCTTCAGTTGAACTAAGATTTCTTTACCTTTTGACTGATTTAACAAATCCAAAGGTCTCTCAACGCCGTTAACCATGTACACTCTTTATCATAAGAGTTTTTAAACTTTTCTTTCATATAGTATATTATTATAATAGAAAGTATTTTAAACCATATTTCATAAAACTCTTCATGAAAACAGGAAAGAAATTCACTGGAGCAAGATATAAGAAATCTAGAAAGAAAAAGTTAAGTGAAAGAAAAGGACATGTAAGACAAGTAACTCTAGGTAAGGAAAAGAAAAAGAAGATTAAAACAACAGGTGGAAAATTAAAAACTGTTTTATTAAGATCTGAAAAAGTTAATGTTCTTGATCCTAAAACAAAGAAATGCAAGGTTGTTAAAATAAAGAATGTTTTAGAAGTTCCTAGTAATTCTTTCTTAGTTAGAAGAAATGTTCTTGTAAAGAATGCTTTAATAGAAACAGAATTAGGAAAAGCAAGGATAACAAACAGACCTTCTCAAGAAGCAAGTATTCAAGCTATTCTCGTAGCTTAATAGAAAGGTTTAAAAAGCTTTTGCTATACCTTTATAAATATACTTAAAAGTCTTGTGTTACTATTTGAAAAAACAAAATGCCTTCTTTCACCAAAAAATGTCCAGAGTGTGGTTCTAAGAAGCTAATATACGACGAGCAAAAAGGAGAATTAATCTGTTCTAAATGTGGTTTAGTTGTAGAAGAAAAGATGATTGACCATGGACAAGAATGGAGACAATTTGAAGAAGGAGAAAGAAAAGGAAGAGGAGGAGCACCCTTAAGTTTACAAAAGTTTGACCAAGGATTAACAACCAATGTTGGAGAAGTTTCAGATATTTATCAATTAGGTTCAGAAAAGAAAATAAGAAAGTTCTTTAGGTTAAAGAAATGGCAAGAAAGAGTATCAACTTCTATTGAAAGAAATCTAAGATTAGCAATGGCTGAATTAAGAAGAGTTGCTTCATTCTTAAGTTTACCAAATTTTGTAAAAGAAGAGGCATCCAGAGTCTATAATCTAGTATTACAAAGAGGATTAGTAAGAGGTAGATCTATGGAAGCTGTTGTAGCATCTTGTATTTATGCTGCATGTAGATCCTACAACATTCCAAGAACTCTAGATGAAATCTCAGCTGCATCTGATGTTGAAAGAAAAGAGATTGGAAGAACATATAGATTCATAACAAGAAAACTAACTCTAAAGATCACACCAAGTTCTCCTAAAGATTATATTTCAAGATTTGCATCAGTTTTACACTTATCACCAAAAACACAGAATGATGCTCTTAGAATTCTAAAAAAAGCAGAAGCTTCTGAATTAACATCAGGAAGAGGACCAGCAGGAATTGCTGCTGCATCATTATATGTTGCTGCTTTATTAAATGATGAGAGAAAAACCCAAAGAGAAGTTGCAGATGTTGCAGGAATAACAGAAGTTACAATTAGGAACAGATACAAAGAATTATTAGAAGAGTTAGGGATGGAAGAGAAACTAAAGATTAAAGAAGCTGAATCAAAATCAGATAAGCCAGTTAAAAAGAAGAAGAAAAAGTGATTATAATTCTAATTTCATGAAATCTTTTGCTAATTCTACTTTAGGAAATATTTTCTTTGCTTCTTTAACAACAATCCTTTTATCAGAATATCTTTGAGAAACATGACTTAAAACTAATCTCTTAACTTTTGCTTGTTTAGCTATCTTTGCAGTTTGTCCTGCTGTTAAATGTCCCCTTTCTCTTGCAAACTTTATATGTTCTTTAGTAAAACAAGCTTCAGCAATTAAAAGATCAGCATTTCTAGCTATTTTAACACAATTAGGATTAAAAGAAGTATCAAAAATAAAAGATATCCTCTTTCCCTTTTGTAAAACAGTGTATTTTGAAGCCAGAATCCTTCTTCCTTTGTAAACAATATTCTTTCCTCTCTGCAAATTCTTTAGCCAAGGTCCTGGCTTAACCTTAATTTTCCTAAGCTTAGCTATTTTAATCCTTCTCTTATCCTTTTCAATAAAAGAATAAGCTAAACAAGAAGTGCTGTGTTTCATTTTAGCAGCTTCTAATATAAAATCATTATTCTGAAAGAATCTTCCAGAAGAAACCTCATGAATTTGAGTTTTTATCTTATCTCTAAAAACAAACATAGATAGTAGCAATCTTAAAAATCTCTTAGTTCCTTTAGGTATATAGATATCTAATGTTTTAGAGTAATTACTTAGAGCCAAGGTTTGCAATAAACCAGGTAATCCTAAGATATGATCTCCATGCCAGTGGGTTATCAAGATTTTAGTTAATTTACAAGTATTAAATCTAGCTATCCTCATCTGTCTCTGAGTTCCTTCACCACAATCCACAAGAATATTTTCAGAGCCATGGCTAATTAAGATAGAGGTCTGACTTCTCTCCCTATCTGGAAATACCTGGCTTGTACCAAAAAATACAATTTTCATAATAGAAAAAAGCAAAAAAGCTTTTTATATGTTTTTAGAAACTCTAGAGACACAAAATTTAAATAAATAGGAGGATTAAAACAAAAATGAAAAAGGGAATAGCAACTAAAAAAGGGGGGAAATTCAAAGCAACAATCTCTGGGGATTTAGTGATAAGTAATGAAAAAGAAGCTGTTAATCTACACAACAAAAATAGATTCGGAGAACTAGTGGGAGGTAAGATTCAATACTCTTTATCAGAAGCATTATACCTTTTAGAACAAAGTAAAATAGAAGTCCATGATTCTAAAAAGAGGTTAAGTTATGATGCTTTCTTAAAAAAAGCTAAAAGACTTGAACCCAATATAATCCTAAGATACAAAGTATTTGCAGATCTGAGAAAAAGAGGATTTATAGTCAAAACTGCATTAAAATTCGGAGCAGATTTCAGAGTTTATGAAAGAGGTAAAAAACCAGGAAAAGCTCATGCTAAATGGTTGGTTTCTCCTGTAAAAGGGAATTCTAAAATAATTTGGTATGATCTTGCAGCTAAGTCAAGGGTTGCTCATAGCACAAAAAAGAATTTGCTAATTGCGGTGGTTGATGACGAAGGGGACATAACTTACTATGAAGTTGGTTGGATCAAACCATAAAAATGATAGAAAAAAAGCAAGATATTTTACAAATAATAAAAGAGAAAGGGCCATGCATACCTAGTAATATCTCTGGACAAATCAAACTTTCATTACTATTCACATCAGCTCTACTCTCAGAATTAGTTTCTGATAAAGCTCTAAAATTAAGTTATCTAAAGATCGGGGGCTCTCCATTATACTTCCTCCCAGGACAAGAAGAACAACTAGAGAACTTCACAAAATATCTTGCAGGACAAGAAAAAGATACCTTAAAAATCTTAAGAGAGAAAAAAGTATTAAATGAAGAGGATTTGAAACCAGTACAAAGAGTTGCATTAAGAAATATGAAAGATTTCTCTGTAGCAATAAAACTAAAACAAGATGGTAAAGAGAAAGTGTTTTGGAGACATTTTACATTTCCAGAAGAAGAAGCAAAAAGAGAAATTGAAAGATTATTGAAAGATTCTGAGAGAAAAGAAGAACAAGAACCTAAGAAAGAAGAGATTAAACCAAAAGAAGTAATAAAGCCAGCAAAACCAGAAGTTACTAAACCTGTTGAAAAGAAGGTTGAGAAGCCTAAGGAGAAGAAAGAGGAAAAACTACTACATCCAAAAGTAAAAAGAAAGAGGAAAGATAAATTAGGATTATTCAAAGAAAAAGTATTCGACCATCTAAAAAGTAAAAAAATTGATATTTTCAAGAATTTAGATGAAGGAAACAAATTGTGTATAGCATTAGTGGATTCTGAGATTGGATTACTCAAGTATCTGGTTTATGGATTAAATAAAAAAACAATAAATGAAGCAGACCTAAGTCTAGCATCAAGTGAAGGACAACATGAAAAACTTCCTGTTCTAATTATAACTATAGGAAGATTAACAAAAAAAGGAACAGAATACCTCAAAAGATTAGGAAATGTTGTTATAAACAAAATTAGTGTTTAGGTTCAACTTTAAGCATTCTTATTTCAGACACTGCTAAAGGATAAATTTTCTTTAAAAATTTGCTCATATTTCTTTGTAAACTTGCAGAAATAACATCTTGGAAAACTTTATCTCTTGTTTTATCTTCTAATCTTTTCTTGATAAATGCTGCTGCTCCATCTCTTAAAGCTTTTCTAACTGTTCTGTGAACTTGTCTTCTGGTTATCAAAAAGGGTTTTATTCTTATAGAAACATTTGGGCCCTTAACAACAAAAGAGTCTTCAACTATGCTTATATTTCTACCAATCATCTTTCTGATAAATGATGGTTGGATCTTGAAGAAGTAAATCTCTCCTTTTAGTTTACCATTAGTTTTCTTAATTTTAAATCTTGATTCACAATTTTTACCTCTTAAAATCTTAGTAATATCATATTTTACAGTCTGTCCTATTAAAGTTTCAGGATCTCTAGCAATAACAGGAACTTTTAATCCAATAATTTCAAGTTCAACATCATAAAATTTTTTCTTAACAACCATTTTATTTCTCCTTCATCATTAATCTTCCAGTTCTTATACCTTGGCTTTTACCTAAACTTTTTCCACAAACAGCACATTTATACATCAAAACCTTTCTTTGAGTACTTTTAGCTCTTCTCTTCCATTTATTTACTGCTGGTTTGCTTCCCCATCTCCCTTTATTCCCAGTTCCTCTGGCTAAACCTCTCTTTTTTGCTCTTTTCATAGATCCTTTTTTCAAAGATCCTCTCTTCCCTCCAGTAGATAGGATACTAACTTTTTGTTCTGTATGTTTTTTACAAAACTTACAATATCTTTTGATTTTTCGAGGGATTTTCATTTTTAATCTGAATCTATTTTCTCTGCTTTTTCATCATTCATTAAAATTTCTGCTATTTCTTTAGGCATATTAGCAATTTCTCCTTCCTGGAAGGGTCCAAGCTCTTGGCCATTTGAACCTAAAAAAGCAGGAACATCTTGCTTAAACCTAATAAAAAGATTTTTTAAATCTTTCTCTTGTTTAAACTCCCCCTCTAATTGTTGTTTTACCAATTTTTGATTTTCTTCTAACTTCTTAACAGACAGATCAAAAAGCTCCTTTTCGTGACTTAATAAGTTCTCTGTATCTCTTTTACTAACTCCTGTTTGGGCTGCTGCAAATGCAAGATTCAGAACTTTTTTCTCCCTTATAGCTAAAAGTTCTTTTATTACAGAAAGAGAATTATCTAACTGCTTTCTAGTCATTCTTAGAGTATCAGAAAACAAAGTAGAATCTGATTCTCTGGTTAACAATTTCTTTTTTTCAGTAATATATGATGCTAATTCTTTAAGAAAAGATTTTGGTATCTCTTGTAGAGCATCATTATACTTTTCTTTTCTTAATATATCATAAATTTCTTGATAAGTTATCATTTTACCTTAGCCTATTCTACAAAATAATTGAAATTTAAAAACATATAGGTAACTAGAATCATACTTTGATAGAATATTCAAAATAATCGTCATAAGGGATAAACCATTCAACTGACTCCTTTATAGAAGATTTTTCCATTATTTTCCTAAATAGTCTAATAGAATTACCATGTGATGAAATAGCCACATTTACTTTCCTTCTTTTAATGAAAGACTTAAGATCTCTAATAAATTTCCTAACTCTTTTTTCAACATCAGCAAAAGACTCCCCTCTTGGAGGTCTTCCCTTAAAGGTTCTATGCCAAAAATCATATTTTTTAGGACTGTATTTCTTAACAATTTTTAGATGGGTTGACCCATTAAATTTCCCATAATTCCTCTCTATCATCCTATCATCTTGTATTAAGACATTGCATTCTGGATGAAATTTAAGAACATGTTTTAAGGTTTGTTTAGAACGAACCAATCTTGTATGAAAAGCAACTTGAAAATGTTTTTTCTTAAGTCTTTGAGCCACAATTTTAGCATCATCATGTCCTGATTTAACTAATCTGGAGTTTCTCCATCCACAGAACTCTCCTTCAACATTATCATAAGTTCTACCATGTCTAAATAAATAAATTTTATAGATCCTCTTTTTCATAATTCCTTAAAGAAAAAATAGTTTAATAAATTTACCTTTTATGTCTTGGGATTTTATGAATAGCTATAACAACCAATACAAAAAGAAGAACAAATATCCAGATAAACATAAAAGAATTTGCTCTAGCTGTATCTCCTATAGCTCTTCCGCTAATCCCTGGAACAAAGAAGAGTCCAATTAATAAGATTATAATAAACAAAAAGTACAAGCTCCTAGTTCTCCAATTAAATAAACTCTTTCTTTTATGATGATAATGTGGAGCTTCTGGCTCAACTTTCCATTTTCTCATGTTTTGGGGAATAAAGCAACATTTATTAATCTTTCCAAATTTGGTCAATTATGTTTAAATTATTTAAGAAAAAATTGAAGAATCTCTTTAAGAAGACCTCTGAAGAGATACAAGAAGAAAAGCCAGAAGTAACTAAGCCTAAGGAAAAGAAAGTCTTGGGAATATTCAAAACAACAGTAAAATTAGAAGAAAAAACATTTAATAAATTCTTTAAAGAATTAGAGGAAATTTTAATAGAAAATAACACAGCTATAGAAGCAATAGATATAATCAAAAAAGAACTAAAGGAAAAATTGGTAGATAAGGAGATAAAAAGATCAGAACTAGAAAAAACTATAAAAGAATCTTTGAAAGAAGCTATTGAAACTCTCCTTTTAGAACCGTTTAATTTAATAGATAAAATCAAAGGAAAAAAACCATATACAATTGTATTCTTTGGGATAAATGGTTCTGGAAAAACAACAACAATAGCAAGAATTGCCTGGCTATTGAAACAAAAAGGTATTGCTTCTGTGTTTGCTGCTTCAGATACTTTTAGAGCGGCTTCAATAGAACAATTAGAAAAGCATTCTGAAAAATTAGGTATTAAGATGATAAAGCACAAATATGGAGCAGATCCTGCTGCTGTAGCTTTTGATGCTGTGGCTCATGCAAAAGCACATCATTTAGATACAGTTCTAATAGATACTGCTGGAAGAATTCATACAAAAACAGATTTACTCAAAGAAATGGAAAAAATAGTAAGAGTAGCTAAACCTGACCTTAAGATATTTGTTGCAGAATCAATAACAGGAAATGATGCTGTAGAACAAGTAAAAAGATTTGACAAAGCTGTAGGAATAGATGCTATAATTCTAACAAAAGCTGATGTTGATGAAAGAGGGGGAACTGCTATCTCAGTTTCAAAAGTAACAAATAGGCCAATCCTTTTCCTAGGAACAGGACAAGAATATAAGGATCTTGAAATCTTTGATAAGAAAAAGATAATAGAAAGTCTGTTTTCCTAACCTTTATAAAATAATCAATCCTTCTAAAAAGAATGTTAGATAAACTCGGATCAGCACTAAAGAAGACCTTATCAAAAATAGCTGGAGCTGTTTTTGTAGATAATTCTCTAATAGATCAAATCTGTGAGGAACTTAAAAGATCCATGTTAGAAGCAGATATTCCTCTAGATATCATCCAAGGTTTAATAGAAAAGATAAAAGAACAATCTAAAAAAGATCAGAAAGGGATTGAGAAAAGAGAACAATTATTGAAGTTAATTCATGATGAACTAACCAATATTATTGGAAAGGGAGAAAAGAAAATAAAACCAGATAAAAAAGCTAAACCATACATTATCATGTTAGCAGGATTATATGGGGCAGGAAAAACAACTGCTGCAGCAAAACTGGCATTATATTACAGTAAAAGAGGATTCAAAACCTGTGTTCTGGGATTAGATGTTCATAGACCAGCAGCACCAGAACAATTACAACAAATGGCTGAAAAAGCTAAAGTAACCTCATTAATAGATAAAGATGAAAAAAATGTGTTGGCGATCTATGAAAAATATAAATCTAAAATTAAAAAATTTGATTTATGTATTGTAGATACTGCAGGAAGAGATGCTCTAAGTAAAGATCTTATAGATGAGATCACTTTGTTGAAAAAAGAAATAAAACCCCGCCAAACTTTTTTAGTTATAGCAGCAGATATTGGACAAACTGCAAGAAAACAAGCTAAAACATTTAATGAAGTTGGAATCACAGGGGTTATAGTAACAAGATTAGATGGAACTGCAAAAGGCGGAGGAGCATTAGCATCTTGTACAGAAACTGGAGCAAATGTTGTATTCATAGGAACTGGAGAAAAAGTACAAGATATTGAAACATTTGATCCTTCTGGATTTGTTTCTAGACTTCTAGGAATGGGAGATCTAAAAGCATTATTAGAAAAAGTAAAAACAGTTGCAGAGGAACAACAGCAAGAACAAGTTGAAAGAATTAAGAAAGGTAAATTAACATTAACAGATTTCTGTGATCAAATAAAAACAATGCAAAAGATGGGCCCTATGGATAAAATAGCAGGAATGGTCCCAGGATTAGGAAACTTGGGAAAAATGGGTGGTGTTTCTAAGAAAATCCCTGAAATGTTTGGAGCTCAAGAAGAGAAGATCAAAAGATGGAAGTTTGCTATAGATAGTATGACAAAAAAAGAAAAAGAAGATCCAGATGTCTTAGACAGTTCAAGAATAACAAGGGTGAGTAAAGGAAGCCATGTTCCTACAAATGAAATAAGGGAAATGATAAAACAGTATAAATTAGTAAAAGAATTCTCCTCAACTAAGAACCAAAAGATGGATCAAAGAATGATGCAGAAGATTGCTAAAAAGTTTGGTAAAAAATTATTTTAATCTTTCTTAGTCATTAACCAAGATGCAAATACTGTAATTCCAATTAAGATGACTATCCCTAACATGGTCGGGCTAAGGAAGAAAGTCTTTGGTTCTGCAAAATATGTATTAATAGCTGAGCTAAAAACAGTTACTGCAGAAAATATGAAAATTATAATCAAAACCACAATTAAAAACCAGCCAAATCCTTTTCCTACAACATTTTCAATTTTACCATGCACTAAACTAATCACTAGAACTATGAATAGTAAACTTATTATAAACCCTGCAAACCAGCCAGCACTAATCCTCGCAAATTCTAGGGCTGTTGTTGAAGCTAAGAAAATTATAGCTATACAAAAACTAGTTAGGATATGAACAAATTTATTTTTTCCTAGAATCTGTGTTTTGGATAATAAACCATACATAACTGCAAAAACTAATAAAAATCCAAAAACAGGTAAATAGGTGCTTACACTTGCTGAGACATTAAGGGGTGCCATATTATTATATTATTTTTTAACCTCCCATTTGAGCTTCCATTGCTGCTTCTATTGCTTTTTCTTTTTTACTTTTTTCTTTTTTACCCCACACCAATGCAGCAATAATCGCTAAAGCAATTACAACTACAAATATGATAAGCGCTTGACATTGTGGACCACAGTAAATAGTTGGGCCAATGAAACTAAGAAGTTCTGATTTAGCAATTACTATGATAAATATTAATATTCCTACAATTGTAAATAAGGTTTTCCAAGTCTTTCCATCAGGTTTAATCGCTAATCCTAAAACAATTATCAAACAGACTAGGATGGCTACCCCCAATCCCAAACTAGAGAAGATTGGCGCGAAAAATGAAACTGCATAAGGATTAGAGATAGTAAACAAACCAATTGCTAAAGCAATGATAACATGAACTGCTTTATTTTGCAACAATTGAACTTTTTCAAGGATAGCAAATACAACTGCAAAAACTAAGATAAATGGTAAAAGAACTGTAAAAATCCCCATTTGGGACCATTGAATAATCAATTGTTCAAAAGCTCCTCCTCCGTAAAACCATCCACCGTTCATTTTCTACCTATTTTTAAAACGATTTTTTGGTTTTTATATCTTTCTAATTAATCTTCCTCTTTACTAGAAGGTTTTTTACCTCCAGCTACAACTGCGATTATAGCAACAACAAAAATTGCTATAAAAACAATATAACCAATTGTGTTTGGAGATGCGGATACATTCGAAAAACTCTTGAAAATCCCTGTTGACCAAAGAACAGCAACTACAACAGCTATTCCTAAGACAATACCAAGAATTGTTTTTAGAGTTTTATTTTTCTTTATGTTTATATTTGCAAAACCAAGAAGGAGTAGTAAACATAATAATATTACTATAATCAAAGCGACTATTGGGATAAATGTTAAAGCAACATTAACTATTGATGGAACCCCAATAAAAATAAAAGCTATGGCAAAGGCAACAATAAGATTTGTCATCCTTTTTCCTTCACCTAGAATTTCTGCTTTATCTAAAATAGCGAAAACTACTGCAAATACAAGTATGAAAGGTAGAATAACTTTGTAAAAAAGTGGGTTGGTTGCAACAGAGAATGGTTCAGCCATGGTCTAAAGGAGTGAAGTTTTAAACTTGTTCAACTTCCTCTGTCACCTCTAATTCCTCTTTTGCTGGCACAGCACTTCTGCTGATAATTACTACTTCCCCAAATGCTTTAATATATTGGTGAGGAAGTATCAAACCTCTTGCTCCAGACAAATAAGGACCAATGTTGGATTCTCTAGCAACTCTAACACGCCAACCATCCACTTTGTTTCCAGTTAAGTTGGCTTCTTCAACTACTCCAACATAATCACCACCATCTGTAAAGACTTTCATCCCAACGACTTCACTTATTTTTAAAATTTTTAACATTTTTTCCCTCAGTTTTTGATTATAGGGTTTACAGATTAGGACTTTATATATTTTTTGGCAAAATAACATAAGTTTTTTATAGTGTGTTCTTAAGTATACATCCTTAAATTTTCTAGCAAATCTGTTAATTCAAATAATAGATCTCTACTTTTTCCCGCAGGAAGTTTTTCAATTTCTTGATTTGTTTTTTCTTTAAATTTTGTTACCAAATCTAAAGTAGCATGAATTGAACCTGCATTTTCTAAGAGAGTATACAAAAAATTACCATATCTTGGAGCACATTGTTTTCCAAGAATTTTTTTAAAAGATTCTTTATCCTGTTCTTGAGCATCACTTCTCATAAAATGAATAACTGGATAAGTCCAAATTCCTTTTCTAATATCCTCAAAAGGCTTTTTTGAAAGTGCTTTAGAATGTTTTCTTAATTTTTCTAAAAGATCTGCTAAATCATTCCTAACCATTACTGCCATGCCATAATTGTTCCCAATTTTGCTTGCAATTCGAATTTGTTTGTTATTTCCCCCAGCACATATAGCAGAGATCTGGGCAATTGTATCAAACATGATTCCATTAAGATCGCAACATCTTTTGATGTATTCTTCTTCAGAAGTCCCTTCTTTCATTTCTTCATTAAACCCTTCTCCAATCCAAAGTTTTTTCCACATATCAGTTGCTAATCCAAACACTTTTAGTTTTTCTGAATTTGGTAAATCTAAAGATTCAAGCTGCTTAAAAGAAACTACTTGCTGCAAACCAGCTGCTATTATTCCCTCATTGCTACCAAATTTTTTCCAAGTTGATTCATCTCCTTGTCTTTGTTCTTGATTATCAATTATATCGTCTAAAACATAAGTAGCTATTGTAGATAATTCAATAAAAGACAAAATAGGGATGATTTTTTTCCAATTTTTGGTACTTAGTGATTCATAAATTAACCTTGCAAGGGTGTTTCTTGCCTTTGGAATTGCTAAGTCTCTACCTACTCTATTCCTTAGATGGGGTAAGTGATTTGTATAATCAAAAATATCTTTACCTTCTTGTTTTAAACTTTCTAAACATTTTAAGGTATATTCATCTGATTCTCTAGATGTTTCCTTCATGTAATCAAAAATTTGTTTTGGCATTTTTTATTTCCCAACTTATTCTTTGTATAATGCGAGCATATTAACATTTCCAATAAAAAATTGTTCAAAACGCAATATTTATAAAATAAATTGCGTTTTGATTAAAATGGGTAAAATTAAACTTGATTTGAAAGATAGAAAAATCTTATATGAACTTGATATAAATGCTAGGCAGACTATTTCAGAAATTGCTAAAAAAGTAAAATTAAACAAAAATACAGTTAATTACAAAATAAAAAAACTAGAAAATGAAAAATTAATTCTTGGATATTATACTGTAGTAGATTATTCCAAATTAGGTTTTATTAGTTTAAGGGTTTATTTTAATTTTTTTAATACAAAACCAGAACATGAAAAAGAAATAATTAATTTTCTTATAAAAAATAAAAAAGTTGGTGTTGTTGGCCAAGTTGAAAGTCCTTATGATATTATTTTTCAAGCATGGGTTAAAAATATTTATGAATTTGATGATTTTTGGTTTAAATTTAAAAAGAAATTTAGACAGTTTATATGGAAAGAAAGGGTATATCTTGTAAACAGAGTTTATAATTTCAAAAGAAAGTATATTACAGATAAACCAAACTATGAATATGAATTTGGTGGGGGATCAAAAAAAGAAAAATTTGATGAATTTGATTTAAAAATTCTAAAATTATTAGCAAGAAATGCAAGAATCCCAATAATTGATATTGCGGAAAAACTGAAAGTTCCTGAAAGAACGATTGCTTATCGAATTAAACAACTTGAAAAAAAGAAAATAATTATGGGATACAGGTTAAATCTTGATGCTATAAAAATAGGTTATGAATACTACAAACTAAATTGTGTTTTAAACAGTATGGAAGACTACGAAAGATTATTCCAGTTTAGTCAACAACATCCTAACGTGATTTTTTTAGATAGAACAATGTCAGAACTTGATCTTGAAATAGACATTGAAGTTAGAGGAAGGAAAGAAATGCTAAAACTCATCAAAGAATTAAAAGAAAAATTTAAAATTAGAGATATAGAAATAGCTACTTATAAAGAATATTATAAATTGGAGACAATCCCTCAATAAAAACATTTTAATAATAAACTAAATTTATCAACACATAAAAAAGAGGTATGAATGAAAACCCCAGATGCAAAAGACCTTATTCGTAAATGGGAGTCTCGTTTAGAAGGAGCTATCTCTGGTGAGGAAGAAGTAGATTACTCTAAGGAGTATAAAAAGTTTAGAAAAGAGTCTTTGATGATTCCCACAGGATATGAAAAAGCTTGTAAAAATATAGGAAGAGGATTAAAAGTAAAAGTAAAAAAACAGGATGAAGAAAGGATAAGCGAAGATTTAGAGACTGCTCACCTTGATGTAGAACCAAGAGAAGCAACAGGATTATCTACTTTTGCTTTGTTGATAGGGCTTGTCATCTCTATTTTAGTTGCTGCTGCAGTAGCTCTCCTTTGGGGAGGAATCAACAATGGGTTATTAATATTCTTTTTATTAATTTTTGTGACTTTTTTCTTATATTATTATCTAAATACAACTCCTTCAAGATTGGCAAGGAAATGGAGGCAGAAAGCATCTTCACAGATGGTCCCAGCGATTCTTTATATTGTTGTTTATATGAGACATACAAGTAACTTAGAAAGAGCTATAAAATTTGCTGCTCAAAATCTTCAACCACCATTATCCTTAGACTTTAAAAAAATATTCTGGGATGTTGAAACCGGAAAGTTTCCAACAATAAAAGATGCTCTAGATGCTTATTTGGAAAAATGGAGAAAGTATAGTCCAGAGTTTGTTGAGTCTGTCCATTTAATAGAATCCTCATTGTATGAACCATCTGAAGAAAGAAGAATAGCAACCTTGGAAAAAGCATTACAGGTTATTTTAGATGGTATTTATGAAAAGATGATTCATTTCTCTCATGAAGTTAAAGCACCAATAACAAACATATATATGTTAGGAATCGTTTTACCAACATTGGGCTTAGCATTATTACCTTTAGCTTCAACATTATTACAAGGAACAATAAAATGGTTCCATGTTGCTATTCTATTCAATGTTTTAGTTCCATTCTTTGTCTTTTACATGACTAACCAGATACTCACGAAAAGACCATCAGGATATGGTGAAACTCAACTTTTGGAAAGAAATCCTAATTATAAGTACTACAAAGACAAAACAGTTTGGACAAAAGCATTTCTAATAGCATTACCTTTCCTAATAATTGGGTTGTCTCCTCTGCTTTTCCATTACACCCCATTACCCCAAGTAATTGGAATGCAATCAGATTACAATGTAAGTTTCTTGAAACAAACTGCTTTTGATTACAAGTTAGACACAGAAACAAATAAAACAACAGGACCATTTGGGATGGTTTCAGTAATTCTAAGTTTATTCTTTGTTTTAGGGATTGGTCTCTTCTTTGCAACGGCCTATAAATTGAAAACAGAAAAGTTAGTGAAAACGAGAGAGAATACTAAAAAAATGGAAAAAGAGTTTGCTTCAGCAATATTCCAATTAGGAAATAGACTTGCGGATGGAATTCCAGCAGAGATGGCATTTGGGAGAGTGGCATATAGTATCAAAGGAACTTCTACTTCAGGATTCTTCGCAATAGTAAATAGTAATATACAACAGGTTGGAATGTCTGTAGAACAAGCTATATTTAACAAAGCTCGTGGTGCAATTAATTATTATCCTTCAGATTTAATTAGGACTAGTATGCAGATTTTAATAGAATCTGTGAAAAAAGGCCTTAACATTGGAGCAAAAGCTCTAATGGCAATAAGTGATTATGTAAAAAATATCCATAGAGTTGGAGAAAGATTAAAGGACCTTTTAGCTGATGTTACCAGTAGCATGAAGAGTAATATGACTTTCTTAGCTCCATTACTTACTGCAGTTGTCGTTGGTCTTGCAACTATGATAACTATGATTCTAAGTAAATTAGAATTCTTAATAAGCTCTGGGGAATTGGGTGCAAACCAACAACTTGCAGGATTTGGGAGTGTTGGGGGGATTACAACAATGTTTAATGTTGTAAAGATGATCCCCCCTTACTGGTTGCAGATAATAATTGGTGTTTATTTAATTGAAATAATTTTAATTTTAACTGGAACTCTTGTCTCCATTGATAGTGGAGAGGATAGATTAGGATCTAAACACGAGAGTGCTAAAAATTTATTAAGAGGTATAACATTATACTTCTTTGTTGCATTGCTTGCTATAATATTATTAGGAGCATTAGCAACAATCGCAGTAGGAAGTATAGCAGCTTAAAATGAGAAAAAAAGGATTGGTGATGAGAGAATTAGGGTGGTGGATAATAGCACTAGTCATTCTTGTAATTGTTATAATTGGTTTGATATATTTAAATAAACAAGGCATTAGCATCACAGATTGGCTAATGAACCTTTTAAGATTTGGGAGATAAAATGGGCGAAGGAGCAGAATCAATTATAATTACTGTTATAGTTGTGTTAATAGTGGTTGGAGTAACAATATTCTTCGTTTCTAAAACATACCCCGGAGCATTAAGATTCCTTCCCTTTATGAAAGAAAAGATGGATGAAGAAACTGAGACCAAAATGGAGGATAATTTTGAAACATTGATAGAACGAACAAAAGCTTGTAGAGATATAGATGACTATGATTGTTTATGTGAATTCCTGCCGAATTATCCAGGAAGTTTTGTTAAATCGTTAGAGTTATCTCTGTACAATGCTGGGAGAACTCTTAACATAGATCTGTTGAGAGGAAAAACAGATTTTAGGAAGGGTGGTGTATCTGATTGTACAATACAACCAATGTTATTACAAATAAATCTCCTTTCATCAACAGAAAACAGAAACAAATTAACTTTGGAATTTAATAAAAAATTTCCTTTTGAAAAGAATACTAAGAACTTTGTTACTTCAGAATATCTCTTCAAAGATACGTTAGAGGTATCTTTTTTACTATTAACAAAAAATATAGATGATGTTGATATGATAAAACAAGAGATTCCAACTTTACCAATATGTCAAGATAAAAGAATGAGAGTAATAAATGAATTTGAAGATATTAAAGCATTGATTATGGACCAAGTTGAAACAACTAAAACTTTGGTCCTAGCAGAAGAATACCAAATAAAATATTCTTCAAATTCAATGGTTTTGCAAAAAAATGGGGTTGATGTTAAAAAAATAACTTATAGAAGTTTGCAATCTAAAACACAGATGAATACAGAACCTGTCAAGTTTGAAAAGGTTGGATTGGTTTGTGTAGGAAGCAAAACAGGAACATTGAGTGGGGGGCAATTGATCACAATAAAATCTCAAAATAATGGTTGTATTAATGTTTAATAGAAACTTTTAAAAATAAAAAAGAACTTAGAAAATAAAAGAGGTTAAAATGAATAGAAAAGCTGCAGAAATCAACATAACAACAGTGATTGTGATAATTCTAGCAATTTTGGTATTAGTAATTCTAGCACTTTATTTTACTGGTGGGATGAAGAGTTTATGGGGACAAATAACTGGACAGAAATCTGCATGGGATCAAACAGATGTTGAAAATGCGCAAATGGTTTGTGGTATAAGATGTTCAGCACAAGATAGTGATTTCTTTTGTAATCATGAATTTAACATAAGAAAAGCTGACGAAAATGAACAACCAGAAGCAAAACATTGTTGGGAAAGCCCGATAAAAGCGCATACGTTAGAGGATTGTAAAAGAGTTGGATACACAAAAGACATCTGTGAAGTTGCCTAAAAAAATGTTGAAAAACAAGAAAGGGGCAGAATTATCAATTAATACTGTGATAATTATAATAATTCTTCTAATTGCTCTTGTTATTCTTGTCTTAATATTTACTGGGGGTATGAAATCAATATCATCGACAATCTGGGATAAAATAAAAAGTGCCATAACTTTGTGGGATGCTGCAGGAGTAAATCCTGGTTAATTCTAGGAAATTTTAAATACAAAGATTCCTTAGCAAAAATATGCTAAATAAAAGAGGTCAAGAAGAACCTACAGCGACAAATCTTGTTAAAATAGTGATAGCAGTTATTGGAATTGCTATAATAATTGCAGTTGTTTTTATTACATTAAGGACACATTTTGGGGATGTTTCATTAGAACAAGCCTCCTCTGGATTGGATTATCTTTTAAGAGAGATGGAGAGTATTCCTTTAAATGAATTTGAGGTTGTTACCTTAACAAATCCTCAAGGATGGCGTTTAGTTTATTTTGAAGAAAATGAGAATATCAATATAAGAGGTTTTGAAAAACCAGATTCGTTGTTTGGAAAAAGAGTCTTATGTGTATGTAAAAGTAAAAAATGTAACTTAAAAACATGTAGAGAGATAGTTAAACCAGTATTAGAAAAAGAAGAATCTATAAGTATGGAAATCAAGTTAATGGATATAAATATCACAAATAATATAAAAAATTATAGCTTCAAGGTTTTAGAATGACGGAATTTAAAAGATTATTAAGACTTATAATAATAATTGTGGCCTTATTTGTTATTGCATGGGCTGTACTTAAGCATTTGCTTCCAAGTATTGGAATGGGGGTAGGATGAAAAAAAGAGGAGAAATATCACAAGCTGTATTAATTGGGTTAATAATTTTGATAGTTGGGGCTGCGTTGCTTTTGATTATATTTATGAGAATCCCTTACAAATCTACTTCTGAAAAAGAAGCTTGTCATCAAAGTGTTTTATTAAGGAGTAAATCTATTCTTGGTTTAGAGCCTGGACAAAGTCTTGTGCCTTTGAATTGTAGAACTCAAAATATCACTATAAGTACACGTAGTGAAGCAATAATTAGTAGAGAAATCGCGAATGAGATGTATGGTTGTAAATGGATGTTTAGTGGAGAGGATGGGACGCCCCTTGATTTCTTTGGAGAAGGATTTTGGAGAACTTTGGGGATTCCAGGAGCAGGAACAGCAAAATCAGCATGTGTTATATGCACAATAATAGAATTTGATGAAAATTTAAAAGAAAGACCAATGGATATAGATTTCTTGAGATATATAGAGAAAACAAAAATACCTGAAAAAAATATAACCTATTTAGATTATTTTACTGGACAAGAAAATTCTAACTTTCCAGAACAGGTGAGTGGTGCAAAGATAAGGACAAGTCAAGATTATGCTATAGTCTATATGGGAATTAAGGGTGGAGGTTTTGGAGAGGCTCTTAGAACTACGATTGGTACAACTGTTGTGGGGGGAGTTGTTGGGTTAGCATTTGGAGGACCAAAAGGAGCATTAATTGGTGCAGGAATTGGTTTGGCATTACAATTAATTTTACAACCAATAACCCAGTTAACTAGTTCTCATGCTGCCGCAGTACATTGTGATGGTGAAAGAAAAGGATGTGTTACTTTGCATTTAGTTCCATATAGTGCAGATAGTCTTTCTTCAATATGTCAAAAAATAGATAGTATTCCCTAATTCTAACGAAAACTTCTTAAGTTATATGAACCTAATATGAATATGAAGTCAAAAAGGGGTACAGAGACAATGGTTTATCATTCTCTGTTTAGTATAATAATTCTAATTTTAATCTTAGGAGTATTTTTCTTATGGTTATCCACTAAAACTTCTGATAATATGAATCCTGAAATTACTGCTAAGGATCTTTGTCTATCCACTCTAGCACAGAAAGGAACAAAAATTATGGTAGAAACAGATCTTATAATTGAGAAAAGTAAAAATGGTTTTGTTATCAAAAAATCTGAACTAACGCCAGGTTATGTTTATGAGTGTAATGGGAATTTTGATATAGAAAAAGTTGAAAATAAATTATTTATAACAATAAAATGAAAAAAAGAGGCCAATTGGGAGAATCTATGTTATGGTTATATAGATTTATAATCATAATAATAGTGGTTGGAGGGGTTATTTTTGTTGTTGTTAGATATTACTCTGGACAAAATGATGTACGTCCAGTTGAAGCTTCCTTAATCGCAGATAAAATACTTTCTTGTTTAGATGGAAATCCCAATGTCAACTTAAAAGAAAGTGTAATCGGGAACTGTATTAAGATAAATAAAGAATTATTTGTTAACATAACCTTTGGAGATAAGAATGTAGAAACGGGAAACACGAATCTTGGAGTAATTTGTAGATCTATGGAAGAAGGAGTAAGGGTAGAGAATAAACCCTATTGTTTAGAAGATAATTATATTTTTTTAAAGGACAATCAAGAACAAGAACTAAATTTATTTATAGCTTTACTAAAAAATGAGAAGAATATGTAAACAAAAAAAAGGACAAATTGGAGAGATAACTCATGATTTTACAGCCTTTATAATGGCTTTCCTAATTATTGTTCTATTTTTTGTAGCTTCTTTATGGGTTGAGAGTTCTAATGAAAGAGCAATTAATATGAAAGCTGAAGAATTCCAAGATAATATAAGAGTAAAATATACTCTAAACAATCTTCTCAAAAAAGAAGTAACAGTATCTATAAATAACGAAATTCAAAAAGTTAGTTTCGCTGATTTAATTAGGCTTTCTCAGATGGAAGAGCGTTATAAATATCAGATTTCGGGAATTGAAGAAGATTTAGAAAGATTTTGTATGCAAAATCAAGAGAAGAAAACCTACCAATGCCATTTTATGATAGAAGAAATAGAAAATAAATGCCCGCTTCCTTCAAAAAAAGGTACTAGTTATATCTCCTGCTTAATTTTACCATCAAATAAAAATATAGCAGTATCAATGCTAGCATTCCACTCAGCAGTTGTAATATGAATAAAAAAGCAATAACATTTGGAATAACCCTTGTGGTTGTGGTACTTATAGCTATAGGGACTTCAACATATTTCTTTGTTAGATCCAGAGAAAAAGTATTACAAAACACAGTAACTGGAGATTCTATTTTAGAATTTCAAGAAGAGATTATGAAATTAAAACTGTATACTGAAGAGTCAGTAAAATTAGCAGCATCCCAAACATTGTATGAATTGGCACTAAGATCTTTTGTAAATGAACAGTCTTGTTTGGTTTATAGAGATCGAATAGTTTGGGGAGAAGATTGTAATCCTTCCTACCTAGAAGAAAGATTCTTAAAAAAATTTGAAGAGAATTTTTTATTATTAATGAAGGAATACCCCGGAGATTTGGAAGATTACTCCTATGAATTAAAAAATAATATTTTAATAATAAAATCTTCAGATATAGAAAAAAAGGTTGTTGCTGATACAAATTACTCTTTTATTTATTCTTTAGACAATCTGGCTGAAGTTGATTTGATGGTTATTGGAATCAATATAACCGAAATTGAAAATATGTTTGGAGAAGTATCTCAGATAAAACAACAATGTTCAAGTAACATTAACTGTATTAAAACAGGGTTGAAACTAGAAAATTGGGATTTTGAAGTTAGTGAAGAGACAGGATATCTTATATTTGAAATGAAAACAAAGAAGTATCACTTTGTGAATAAGGGCGGGAATATGTACTTTGAAAAAGCACGCATGGAATTCGCAATCTAAAAACAGCTTTCTCATACAATAATATTTAAAAAAAATAAAGTTCTAAAATGAACATGATAAACGCGCCCTATGACAAACTTATTGAAAGAATAGCAATTTCAGCTAATCTACCAGTAGAAGACATAAAAAGAAAGATAGAAGCAAAAAGAGCTAAATTAAGTGGTTTGATTAGTAATGAGGGAGCAGCACAAATAGTGGCTGCAGAATTAGGTATTTCTTTTGAATCTCAAGAAATGAAGATAAATGATTTACTACAAGGAATGAGGAAAGTCAATATAACTGGAAAAGTTATTAATATGTTTCCTATAAGACAATTTCAACGTTCAGGAAAAGAAGCAGAAGTAGCATCATTTGAAATAGCAGATTCTACTGGAAGCACAAGAATTGTTTTATGGGATACTCATCATATAGAATTAATAAAAAATGAAACAATAAAAGAAAATTCTGTTGTTGAAATTAAAAAAGCAGATGTTAGAGGAAGAACAAATAAAGAAGTTCATTTAGGTTCTATTTCTGAATTAAAATTAAGTGATAAAGTTATAGATAAAATAACAAAAACAGAAGAAAAAAAGATTTTCAAAAAGATATCTGGATTGCAAAAGAATGAGGGAGCTTCAATAAGAGCAACAATAGTTCAGATGTTTAATCCTTCTACTTTTTCTGTTTGTCCAGAATGTAACATGAAAGCAAATTATGAAAATGAAAAGTATAATTGTTTGAAACATGGAATCATCATTCCTAAAAAAAGAGTAATCCTAAATGCGGTAGCAGATGATGGTTCTGGAAATTTTAGAGTAATATTCTTCCATGAAAATGCATTGAAAATGCTTGGAGTAAAAAGTTCTGAAGAAGCTGAAAATCCAAGTCTTTTAATTGAAAAAAAACAAGAGATCTTGGGAACAGAATACTCTATTTCAGGAAGAGTTAAAAAGAATGTTTTCTTTGATAGAAATGAGTTTATAGCTAGTGATTTTTCTGCAACTGATGTAGAAGAAATCATAAAACAAACAAGCAAATAAAATGCTCTTTAGAACACATTTATTTTTAGTATTAATCATATTTCTATATTACATACCTCAAACCCATATGGGCCAAATATACAAGTTAATTTTTCTTGTCTTGATTATACTAGGAGCAAAACTTCCAGATATAGATACAACAAGATCTAAGATAGGAAGACAAACTCGTCCAGTAAGTACAATAATCAATATGTTTTTTGGGCATAGGGGGCTCTTCCACAGTATATTCTTTATAATGGCTCTAAGCATAATCTTGCTCCTACTTCATGTACCTGGGTTATTTATCGTAGCTTTTGCAGTAGGATATATTTCCCATTTATTCCTAGATATATTCTCAAAAAGAGGATTAAGACCATTCTGGCCAATTAAACTTAAAATAAGAGGGCCAATTAAAACAGGAGGATACATTGAAAATGCTATTTTCTTGTTCTTTATCCTTATAGTTGTAATTCTTTTTATCAAAAACCTAAGCCATTTAGGAGAAATGGTCATTGGTGTCTTAAAACCTATATTTTAAAAGCAAATAATCTTTATAAAGAAAAGACTTCTCTAAACTAGCATGACAGAAGAAAATGAGGTAAAATTAACTGATTTACCAGGAATTGGTCCTACAACTGCATCTAAACTAGAGGATTCTGGGTATGGTGATTTAATGTCTATAGCTGTAATGGCCCCCCCAGATCTTAGTACATTGGCAGATATTACTGAGAGTACTGCTAGGAAAGCGATTAATGCAGCTAGAAAGCTATTAAAACTTGAATTTGAAGATGCTGTACAATATTTAAGAAAAAGAGAAGAGGTTCTCAAAATAACTACAAGTTCTAAGAATTTTAACGAACTTCTTGGTGGGGGAATAGAAACTAGAAGTATAACTGAAGCTTTTGGAGCTTTTGGTTCTGGAAAATCCCAATTAGCACATCAAGCAGCTGTAAATGTCCAATTACCTATAGAACAAGGTGGAGCAAATGCAAAAGTTGCTTGGATAGATACAGAAGGAACATTTAGACCTGAAAGAATTAAACAAATTGCAGAAGGAAGTGGATTAGAACCTGAGAAAACTTTAAAGAATATTTTTGTTGCAAGAGCATTTAACTCAGATCACCAAGTTCTTTTAGTGGATAAAGTAAAAGATCTCATTAAAAACGGAGAACCCATTAAACTTGTGATAATTGACTCTTTAATGTCTCATTTTAGAGCAGAATTTACAGGAAGAGGACAGTTAGCAGATAGACAACAAAGAATAAACAAGCACCTACATAGCTTAATAAGATTAGCTGAAGCTTATAATATTGCAGTTTATATCACAAACCAAGTTATGGCAGATCCTGCTATGATGTTTGGTGACCCAACAAGAGCTATTGGGGGCCATATTCTTGGGCATGCATCAACCTATAGAATTTATTTAAGAAGAGGTAAAAAAGATGCAAGAGTTGCAAAGATGGTAGATTCTCCTAATTTACCAGAAACAGAATGTGTGTTCTTTATTACAGAAAAAGGATTGTGTGACGAGATTTAAAATAAAGCATCTATTGTTTTCTTTTTTTTACCTTTTTTAGCAGCAGTTTTCTTCTTTCTAGGTTCAACTTTAAGCATCCCAGTTTCTTTCTTAACTTTACTCATTAAAGGACTCATAATTTTTTGAATTGTTGTTCTCAAAGCAACCATTTCTGCTCTTAAATTTTTTATTTCAAAACCTTGTTCCTTGAACTTATTAGTTGCTGCATTACTTAATCTATTAACCACTTTTTCAATTCTAGTCAATCTTTTTTCAAAACTTTTAAGAGAAGAATTTACATCGTCTTTTAATTCTCCAATATTTCCAGTTTTTCTTTTAAACTCCTGCCATTTTTCTTCAATAACCTCTGAAACAATTTCTTCTACATCGTCTGCACTTGCTCTTGGCATTTGAACAGGATAAGAAGGATACTGATATGGAGATTGTTCGGTATACTGTTGCTGATATTCTTGTGGAGGTTGTTCTTGAGGAACTTCTTGTGCTTCTGGGGCTTCATTAGATTTATTCATCTCTAATTTAACCTTTGCCTGATTAAAAGCATCATTAATCTGTTTGGGAGTATATCCTTGATGTTTGAGATATTTTATTATCTTAGCATCTGTATAACCGTTTTGTGCAAGTTTAATTACCTTATCTACTGGGGCATCCATTTTTATTCTTCAACTGGTATTATTTTATCTTTAGATTTTCTCTTTTTTGAATGTTCATTTAACATCTCCTTAACATCATCTATGGTTGCAAAGTTCATTGGTTCCCATGTTTTCATAAACTTATCAAAAACTGCTAATTCTTCCTTTCTAGCGAACTCTGCAGATTCTGCAATAAGATGCTTACTAGCATCCTCAAATTTATCCATCTTTCCCTTCAAATTAAAAATATCGTCTTTAATACTCTTAATTTCTTTTAGTAGTCTATCATTCTGTTTTAACATTGTCTGATCCAAGATAGAGACTCGATCGTGCATTAATTTGATTCTTTCCTCTAAATCATTAATTCTTACACTAAAATCACTCAAAAGAGCAGAAACTGAATGTGCATTCCTTCCGTCCATTTTTCCTCTTTTAACATCTTTTCAACACTTTCTTGATTTAAATATTTTTACAAATCTAGA
Organism: archaeon; assembly: GCA_020343435.1. Taxonomy (GTDB): domain Archaea; phylum Nanobdellota; class Nanobdellia; order Pacearchaeales; family UBA284. The sequence continues at coordinate 226,765 of CP070794.1, forward strand.
AGAATAAAGTTTTTATAATCTCAAAGCATAATTCTAAAAAAGAGGAAATATGATCTTCAAAAAAGGAACCAAGTTATATGATTATGAAATAATAAAGGAAGCAAAACAAGATGTTATGTATATTAATTATCTTGGAGCCCCAATAGTCCCAGATATAGCTTCTTCTCCGATAACTATGGCAAGAACTGTGGATTATTTAATTGAAAATAAAAACATGTCTAGGGTTGTTTTTGTTCAACAAAGAAATTACTCTTATGATTTTAAACAAGTAGATATGTTAGTTCAAATAGCTCAGATCTATGAAAACATGGTTAAACATGAAAAAGTATTTACAACTTCTGTTTTAACCCCCTATACTTGTAAAAGGTGTTTAGCTGAAAGATATGAAACCTTAAGGTACTTAATTCTGGTCTTATTAAAACAGGATCCTATTGGCTGTTATCTTGAGACTAAAAGGATAATAAAAGAAGAACAAACAAATAAGAAAAATTTCGTAGCAGAATGTCAAACTTGTCAATCAAGATATATTAGATTACTAAATAAAATTCTTATAATGCTTGGAAAAACTAAGATAATTCTAACTGCACAAAAAAGGATGGCAGGGTATAAATTAGGTGAAAGAAAAATCTATACAGAGTTATTCAGACCAGAGATAGTACCTAATTTTACATTTACAAGGTTAATGGCAACTATGCCAAAAGATGCAGAGATTGTAGATGAATATGTTATTGGTTCTGAAAATGATAAGAGCACTGTAACTATTTTAAAAATTCCTGGAAAAACTAGGTATGTTTATCATTTGAATGCCCCAGAATTCTCATTAAAAGAAGATTTACAATCTTTAATCAATTTAGCAAGAAATATTTTATTAGAACATAAACCAAAAGCAGAAGAATTTACAGATCCTTCAAGAATAAGACAAGTTTTCTTTAATATTGCTAGAGATTTGTTAGGAGAAGTTTCTAAAAATAAAAAGATGGATTTAAGTTACAGGCAAATAAACAAACTTGCAATAATTTTGGTTAGACACACAATAGGATTTGGATTAGTTGAAGTTCTATTACAAGATGAAAGATTACAGGACATAGTTGTTAATTCTCCCGTCGGTATGAGTCCTATTTTTATTAGACATCAGGATTATGAAGAGTGTGATACAAACATTATTCCTAGCCATGAAGATGCTCAATCCTGGGCAGCTAAGTTTAGAATGATGTCTGGACGTCCATTAGATGAAGCAAATCCTGTTTTAGATACAGAATTAGTAATAGATCAAGCAAGAGCAAGAGTTGCAATAATCCAAGAACCATTAAGCCCACAAGGGTTAGCTTATGCATTTAGGAGGCACAGGGAAAAACCATGGACATTGCCTTTATTTATAAAAAATAAAATGTTAAACCCTCTTGCCGCAGGATTATTTAGTTTCTTGGTGGATGGGGGGCGAACTTTACTTATTGCTGGAACAAGATCAAGTGGAAAAACTTCTTTGTTGGGAGCATTAATGTTAGAGATTATGCCAAGTTACAGAACTATTGTTGTGGAAGGAACAATGGAATTACCAGTAGATTCTATGAGAGAACTAGGTTATGATATCTTAAGAATGAAAGTTAGAGAAGCGTTAACAAAAGGAAGTTCAGAGATGGCAGCAGATGAAGGAATAAGAACTTCTTTGAGATTAGGAGATTCTTGTTTAATAGTTGGGGAAGTAAGATCTATGGAAGCATTAGCATTATACGAAGCTATGAGAGTTGGAGCACTTGCAAATGTTGTTGCAGGAACAATTCACGGAGCATCTCCTTACGCTATCTTTGATCGTGTAGTTAATGACCTTAAAGTTCCTGCCACAAGTTTCAAAGCCACAGATATAATTGCTGTTGCAAATCCAATTAAAAGTCCAGATGGATTACATAGATGGAGAAGGTTATTAGAGATATCTGAAGTAAGAAAACACTGGCAAGTTGATCCCCTTGCTGAAAAAGGATTTTTGGATTTAATGAAATATGATGTTAGAAAAGATGAATTAATCCCTACAGATGACTTTACCAACGGAGAATCTGAAGTTTTGAAAGATATTGCTGCAAACGTTAAAGGATGGGCAGGATCTTGGGATGCTGTTTGGGATAATATTTTATTAAGAGCCAAGGTAAAAGAAGCTTTAGTAAAAACAAGTATTACTTTAAAAAAACCAAGTTTAATCGAAGCCCCATGGGTTTTGAAGTGTAATAATGCTTTCCATGAAATTTCTGAAAAAGTAAAAAAAGATGTTGGAGTCCCAAAAGGTAAAAGAGTTCTTAAAGAATGGCAAGATTGGTTAAAGAAAGAGGTTAAAAAGAGGGGATTATAGTGCTCCATATATGGAATATTTCTTCTTTTTTACAGCAGCCCAATATCTATCTCCATAAGACCAGTGCCACCATTCTGTAGGATAATTGACAAACCCAACTTTCTCCATTACTTTGATTAATAAATCTCTATTCTTCCTAGCTTCCTTAGAAATAGTCTTAGAATCTGTAAAAGATTTTGTAGTATTAACATCGCATCTTGTGCCCATATTAAGAGGTTTGCCTTTCTTGTTGAGGATGGTTAGATCTATTGTGCCTCCTGTTGAATGTGGGGGGATTATATTTGGGGGAGAAACAAACTTACTTGTTTCTTTCCTTAGTTTTTCTTTGTTCCAAGAAGGATTTCTTTTCTTGAACTTGGCATATTTTGTGTTATACATTATTTCTTGAACTTTAATTGGACGATGAGCATCATGTATCCTAAAAGAATATCCTTTTGGAAGAAGTTTCAATGCTGCTATCAATTTTTTAGAAACACTTTCTCTAACATAACATATATTTTTAGGTAATTTCTGACATCTTTGACTAACTGAATCTAACTTAATTTGAATGGAAGGAACAGCTTTTTTTAGATTGATTAGTCTCTCTTTGTTATCTTTTACAGGAATCTTAACTAATTTTTCATCAGGGATCAATCTCATATTCTAAAAAAGAATTAAGTTTTTATAAAACTATTCAAAACGAAAACTAAATAAATGAATTCTTTTTCTTATAGAGATGTATGATCTAAAAGAAATTGTATTTTTAGTTATTGCAGCAGTAGTCACTAGTTTTTTTCTAAGTGCAGTTTTTCCAACATTAGCTTTAACTTCAGAGTTCGGAGTAACATTCTTACTTATGTTAATTATATTCTTTATTTTTACAGCAGCACAAAAATTAGTTGCTTATGGCTTAGATGCAGATAGCAAAGTAAAATTAATGACTTTTAACCAATATGGATTTAGATCAAATGAAAGAATGGGTTTTGATTTCCCAGTTTGGTTAATCTTACCTTTAGTTCTATTCTTTATCACAGCGGGAAAATTTGTTTGGACTTCAATATTGAACTTTCAACCAGAAGCTTTGAAAACAAGAGTTGGAAGAAAGTTTGCAGAACTTACTGAAGTTGATGTTGCTAAAATTGCAATGGCTGGTCCTTTGGCTTTACTTGTATTTGGATTAATCATGCGAGCAGTTGGATTCAATAGTTATGCTACAATCTGTGTATTAACTGCATTCTTAGCACTACTTCCAATTGGAAATGGAACAAAGATTTTTGCAGGAATGAGAATAACTTCTGTTTTCTTAATGGTGTTAGGATTAGGAATATTGATCTTAATGCATTTAACTAACGTAGTGTCAACAATAGTTATAGCACTGATAATTGCAGTAGCATTCATAATAACTTATTACGCTTTATGGGAAAAATAAAGAATTAAAGTTCTTCTTCTGGTTCTTCTTTCAATCTTCTTATAACTTTAACATTGTCCAATTTCCTCTTAATAGGAATTGGAACTGCTGCCTCTAATAATTCTATGACAACTTCTTCTTTTTGTTTATCAACTCTCATAACTTTTGCTTTTTCTCTCTTAAATGGTTCAGTCAAAATCTCAACAATATCTCCCTTTTCAATATTCATTTCTGCTGTAACTGGTTCAATCATCTTTTCTATTTCTTTATACCCTAAAGACTTTGGAAGAACTCCTTTAACATAAGGTAGTTTTAATGCTGCTTTTTCTGCTGCTTCCCTATCTAAAGCTTCTAAGATAACATATCCTCTTAATCCATGGGGCCTAGCAACAGAATAAACTTCTAAATTCTTCTTTTTAACTCTATCTGAGATAAGTTCAACTGCTTGATCTTCTTTATTTGTTGTGACTTTAATAACATATATCATTTTAGAACATTAGAGTAAATACCATTGTGATTATAAATCCAATCATTCCTATGATTAGGATTCCTAATGCTGAAATTTTAGATACTTGCTTGATTTCTTCCCCAGTGGGTTTTCTTGAAACTCTAAAAACCCTACCACACTGTTGAAAAAATTGTTTAAATTTACCCATCCAAAAGAAAATAAAGAAGTGTTTTTAAAGCTTTTTAATTCACTCATTATCTACAAAATCTATACCTAATTGCCTTTCTAACTCCTCTGTTTCAGATTCCTTTAACTTACCTTTTCCAACTATCTGTGGACTCTCAACTCCTGTCACAATAAGAAGGATTCTTAAATTCTTACCCATATCTTCGCTTAATTGAGCTCCCCAAATTAATTTAGCATTAGAACTTATTTTCTTTCCAACTTCTTCAATAACTTGCTTAGCTTCATCTAAAGTGAGATCTAGCCCACCAGTAATATTGATTAGGGCCCCATTAGCATGAGTTATATCTACATCTAATAAAGGATTCTCAATTGCTTTTTCTATAGCTTCTTCAGCTCTATTCGCAGAATCTGATTCCCCAACTCCTATCATTGCAACTCCTCCGTTTAACATAACAGCCTTAACATCTGCTAAATCAAGATTAACCAAACCTGCCTTAGTAACTAACTCTGTTATTCCTTTAACAGCATTAGTTAAGATTTCATCAGCAATTTTAAAGGCAGTATGTAATGGTAAATCTGGAGCTAATTCTAGTAGTTTATCATTAGGAATAACAATTAATGTATCAACAGAACCTTCCATACTCTCTAAGCCAAACATAGCATTATCAAATCTCTTTTGTCCTTCAATTGTAAAAGGTAGAGTTATAACCCCAATAGTGAGAATTCCCATTTTCTTAGCTAGACCTGCTACAACAGCTCCTCCCCCTGTTCCAGTTCCTCCACCCATTCCACATGTTATGAATACTATATCTGCTCCTTGCATCTTCTTCTTAATATCAGATTCAGACTCTTTTGCAGCTTCCTGACCAATCTTAGGGTTAGACCCTGCTCCTAAACCCTGGGTTAATTCTTTTCCAATTAAGATCTTAGAATCAGCATAAGTATAAAGTAAATCTTGAGCATCTGTATTTAGAGCTATGCATTCTGTACCTTTAACTCCAACTTCTTTAATCCTTGTTAGAGTATTATTTCCTGCTCCTCCAATTCCAAATACCTTGACAGAAGCCTTCTGTTTAGCTATTAACTCCTCAAGCTCCCTATCTATTTCAAGGCCCTCTTCTTTGTGTAAAAGTTCAGTCATTTGGAAAAGAAGAAAAAAGAATATATAAATTTTATTAGCTTAGAAAACACTATTTACTTTTGAACTTCAAAAATAGCGTCTATATTCAGTTCTTTAGCCTCTTTCTCAATATTCTTGACTATTTGCTCTGGACCCTTAATTTTAACCTTTAATTTTCCCTCTTTCTCTTCAATTTCTGGCTTTAATCTGTATTTTTCAACTAAAACAGTGATTTTCTCCTTTTTATCTGTGATTATCTTAATGATTTTAAAATCATATACAAGATCTTTCCCAGATAGGGGATTATTAAAATCTACAAGAACCCTCCCACCAGTAACTGAGATCACTCTAGCAACCAAACCATTAACATTAACAAACATTCCTCTAACAGGTTGTTGTTCAAAAGCATGCATAGGAAGAGTCTTGATCAATTTAGCATCTCTTTTACCATAAGCATCTTTTGAATCTATTTCAATATGATAATCTTTACCTGTTTCTTTATCTTCTAAAACCTTATCAAAACCTTTAGCAACCTGGCCTTTTCCAATAAACACTTTCATTGGTTTGAACTCTCTTCTAACCTTGTCATCGACTAGACCAGCTTTCTTAGCTTCTTCTTGATCTGTAGTATCAAAGACTTGGTCTGTACCTTTGATCTTGCCTGTAAATTCAATTTCAACTAAATCATCCTTCTTTGTTTTCATGTCCTATAATAAAAAGAACTCCTTTTAAATGTTTTTTGTAACTCTTAGTAACAATATAACGACAAAAAACTTAAATAATTCCTAAATATAAAGAGAGCATGAATTGGAGAAAAGAAATATCTCCTGGTTTGAAACCTTTTATTGAAAAACTTATTTCAGAAAGTTTAAAAGAAAAGGGATGGAGAAACTCAAAAAACCCATCAAAAAGCCAATTATGGATAGCTATAGGGATCCTATCAAGACAAGCATATGATTTAGAAATAAAATGCAGATTCTTGGAACAAGCTCTAAAAGAAATCTCCCCAAAATACAGAAATCAAGGGATTAGAAAAGCTGAAACTGAGTTTAATAAAATTATTTCTGAGATAGCTGGAGGAAAAAGAACCAGAATAAAGAAAAAGAAGAGAAAAAAGTAACTTAAAATTCTAAACAAAAGTTTTATAAATTATCTCGGGTTTGCTCTTCCATGAAATCTGCTATTGCTACAGAATTGAGATCAGGCACTTTTGTAATGATAGGAGGGAAGGCCTGCGTTATAAAAAATGTAGATATAAGTAAAACAGGAAAACATGGAGCTAGTAAATGTAGAATAGAAGCTCAAGGGATTTTCGACGGTAAAAAAAGGATTATCGCTGTTCCAGGATCTGAGAGGTTTGATATACCTATAATAGACAAGAGGCGTGGACAAGTTTTATCTGTTACAGGAAACAAAGCTTCAATAATGGACTTAGAAAGTTTTGAAACATTAACAGTATATATTGAAGAAGGACTTAGTGTGTCTGATAACATGAACGTAGAGTATTGGAGTCTTGGAAATGAAAAAATGATTAAGAGGATAGTATAAAATGGCAAAAATAAAAGCAGCTCAAGACAGATTGTTTAGAAATATTTTTGTTTGTAAGAAATGCGGAACAAAGATAAAAGCACAGCCAAAGAAGATAGCAGAAGGAAAAGTTAGATGTCGAAAATGCAAAAGAAATGCATTTCGGCCTAAGAAGAAAAAAAGTGGTAAATAAGAATGAAGTTTATGTATTATGACCTGATAATACTCGCAGCTTTTTGCGTGTTTATTTTTTTCTTTTTAAGATCTAAAAGAAAAAAGATTCAAAGAGAAGGTATCATCTTTCTTTATAGAACAAAACAAGGAATTAAGTTCATGGATAATATAGCTAAGAAATTAAAAAAGATTCTTCCAGTGTCTGGGTGGATTGCGATAATTCTTGGTTTTGCTATGATGGTTGGGATAATTTATCTCTTAATAAAAACAATATTTCTAACTGCAATTATTCCTATGAATGCCCCACCCCTCCTTCCGTTGTTACCCTATGTTCCACAAGCATTCAAGTTACCTTTACCACCATTTTATTTTGTTTATTGGATAATCATTATAGCAGTGATTGCAATTGTTCATGAATTTGCTCATGGAGTTTTTTCAAAACATAATAAAGTTAAAGTAAAATCAACAGGATTTGGATTCCTTGGCCCATTCTTAGCAGCATTTGTAGAACCCGACGAGAAACAGCTTGCAAGAAAGAAACCTAAGAAACAAATGGAAATTTTTGCTGCTGGAACATTCTCAAATCTCATTTTTGGGATAATCTTCATGTTAATACTACAATTATTTTTTATTCTTGCGTACCAACCTGCAGGAATTGCTTTTATGCCAGCAATAGCTCCTGTACAGATTTCAGAAATAGATTTCATTGGGGATTACAATGCAGAAGAGTTCTTTAAATTATCAGATAAACAGCTTTCTGAAATAAACGAAACCTTGGAAGTCAGATCAAATAACCAAACATATTATGTTGATCAAGATCTGATAAAAGAAATTCCATTTTCTAGAAAGATTATTGAAAAAAATGAAGAGATCTATCTTTATACGGATTCTCCAGCATTTAAAGTTGGAATGAGTGAGGGAGGAATAATAGAAATTGAGGGAAGCACACTAAAAGATACAAATCACGCAACAGAGATAATGAAAGAATATTCTCCAGGAGATGAAATAAGTATAAGAACCAGCGAGGGAGAATTTGATATTTTTCTTGGGGAACATCCTGATGATGAAACACAACCATACATTGGAATCATTTTCTTAGGAAAAATGAGAAGTTCTTCTATTTTTGCTTTAGTAACGACTCCTTATTTTTCTAAAGATCTTCATGTGAAAACAAGGGGAAACCAACAAACCACAGAATTTTTTAGAGACCTCCTTATTTGGTTAGTTTTAATCTCATTTTTAGTTGCATTATTTAATATGCTACCTGTAACATTCTTAGATGGAGGAAGAATGTTATTTACTTTAGCACTCACGCTAACAAAATCTAAAAAGAAGTCAAGAAATGTTTTAAAAATAGCATCTTATCTTATTTTGGTGATTATAATATTGATGATGCTAGTTTGGATGGTTGGTTAAATAGATTAAA
>CP070794.1:235473-347720 GCA_020343435.1 archaeon
ATATAGATAAGCTGTTCCAGCTGTAGTAAATGCAGTAGCATTACTCTCTGTTCCATATCCTATTGTTAGGTTTTGATCTTCATTATCATTCAAATAAAGATGAACAATATTATCTGCTTGAGATATAGTGAAAGAATCTGAATCTGTTCCTGAACTATAATTCTCACTTGCAGTTACATTACAAACATAATCATGAGTTGCTGCATTTAAAACAATATCTTGGTTATTCTCAGTTTCTGTTACATTTACATCCTCCCTCCATAAGGTTTCACTTATTTCTGAATTAGTACAAGAACATGAGGCATTGATCGTAGTTCCATATTTTTGAGGACTTCCTTTATCAAATACTATAGCACAAGTAGTGGTTGCTTGTGTAATCTCAAAGTTCTCCTCATCATATACATTGGAGTAATTACTCTGATCTGTTCTTGATACAGTAAAGTTATATACTCCCACAGTCAGATCTTGTTCAGAGTTATTACTTATAGTTGTCCCATTTCTGTATAGGGTATATCCAGATGTACAATCCGTATAAACCCTAAACCCATTTGGATATTCATTAGGTGAGGATTCATTGAATAATACCTGACAGTTAGAGGTATTCTGATTAATAGTTAGGTTACTACTATTAATATAACTCGTATAATTAGCATTTCCAGATGTGTTATAAGTGTAGTTATATTCTCCAACTCCCAAAGTTTGAACATCAGGAGGACTTGATATTAAATTATCATCTCTGTATAAATTACAAGTTATCTGTGCTGGGCATCCTGATACAGATACTGTTGTTTCTTGTGGATAGGTTTCTGTCCAGGATGGACTCGCATCTAAACCTAAACTAGGTGTTCCCTTATCTATTGTAAAGTATTCTTCATCATAGTAATTACTATAATTACTCTGATCTGTTCTTGATACAGTAAAGTTATATACTCCCACAGTCAGATCTTGTTCAGAGTTATTACTTATAGTTGTCCCATTTCTGTATAGGGTATATCCAGATGTACAATCCGTATAAACTTTAAATCTACTTGGATATGTTAATGGAGAAGATTCATTGAACAATACTTGGCAATTACTAGTATTCTGAGCTATTGTAAACTCCCAATTATCTGAAGTATTCCATTGATTATTAGAATCATTAGCATATGATTTCCAATAATAAGTTCCCACACCTAAAACAAGAGAATAATTATAGATATCTGTAGCTATCTCATTCATTGTATAATTATCCTGACTTCCTGTGTAATTACTCCCAAACCATGCAGTAGATACAGAAGTTTCATCTTCCCAAGTTATATTAAAGTAGCTTCTAGTAGAAGGATTATAAGTTGCTGGAATACTTGTTTGGTTAGAGCTCCAGTAAGGAGGATCATCTGTAGGAGGATCATTGCTAGTAATATTCATGTAAGCTCTTCTTACCCAAACATCATCATTTCCTTGATAAGATAAATACATGAAAGTATTATTTATTTCTGTCCATGTATTGACTCTTGAAGTTATATTTATAGTTTCATAAATATAGTCCACAGTTGAAGTGCAAGTTACTAATCCTATTTGTAAATATCCACTACCATCCCCAGAATCTAGCCAGACATCAAATCCATCATCTCCATCATCCCCATAACATTCAAAATATAAGATTACTTGCGAGACCACTCTTGAAGGATCTGTAGTTGAATTTACAAATCCAAAATGTCCTTCTATTGCATTAGATGTCCTTACTTCGTGAATATAGCTAGAATCACTATCATCTAAATAAGGATTATTATATTCATTATCCCAATCTAATGTCCAATCATCACAATAGTTAACCCAAAGTTGCTCATATTCTGTTGGGTCAGATACAATAACTCTCCACCATTCACTCGTCTTATCTTCTAATTCTGTTTGTAAATAGTAATTAGTAGGGGGGAGGGTTCTTTGAGGGCTAAGTATTACATAAGATCTTTCTATAGTATCATTAGCACTTTCAATAAACCAAGAGATCTTATTGTAAGTGCTATTTACTTGTTCTATTGTTCCTTGATTAGAATTAGTAACTTCCCATTCATTACTATAATAATCTGATAATGTTATATTCTGCAGAGTTCCTTCAAACTCTGCAGTTATTGTCATATTAACATTAGTTAAAGGTGGAGCTTTATGTTTACCACATTTATGACAATCTATATCCCTATCAAAGGATATACTAATATTTTCTTCTAGTGTAATATTCTCTTCAATAGTAATATTATTATCATTTCCTTCTAAAGTAATGTTAGGTTCTTCAGTTATGTTTTCTTCTAGAGTTATGTTAGTCTCATTAATATCTAAAGTAATATTAGTCTCATTACTAATAGTTATATTACTCCCATTTTCAATAGTAATATTCTCCCAAATAATATTAGTTATATTTACCTCTTCTAGAGTTATATTAGTATCATTCGTAAGGTTTTGATCTTCTAGGTCCTCTATTTCAGATAAAATTTCTTGGTCTTCTTGTCCTGCACTATCTTGAATTGAAGATCCAGATAAAGAAAAGTTTTGATTAAAGGTTAAACTCAAAAATAAAACAACAATTAGGACAATAGATATTATTAAAATTACAGAAAAGAGAGATATCTTTTTAGGTTTATTCATTCCCACCTCTTTCAAAGATTATTTTAACTTTCTTCCCTTTAAACTCTTTAGGAACAATAATATGTGCACCTGTCCCAAATTTTGAAGCTTTTCTCTCAATAATCTCAGAATTACCAAATTTTATTACTATTTCTTTTTTTCCATTTTGATCTTTTTTACTACCTCTCTTTTTCATATATATATGATATATATAACACTTAAAAAGGTTTCTATGCGCCAACCGGGAATCGAACCCGGGCCGCGAGCTTGGGAAGCTCAAATCTTACCACTAGACTATTGGCGCTTGTATTCTATAATAAACAAATCTTTATAAAATTTGATACCTCTTGAAATGAGGCTAAGGAAAATGAAAAATTTATGGTATAATATTTTATCTGCTACAGAAAAATATTGTTCTGGCAGTCAGGAAGTGCCACAAGTAGAATATGTTCTTGGTTTAGCTGGAGATTATAGAACTGTTAGACGACTTAGATCACAAGTTAATCAAGCTCTAGCCCCTAAAGAAGAGATTCAAACAAGAGGTGGGAAAGTTGCAGGAATATGCTATCTTGTGATGTCATTAACATCTCCTGTTCCAAAAGAACTTTTTAGAGAATTAATAGGTTTTGATAGAAAAACAATGGGAACAGATAGAGATCTTTATCCAAGAGAGAAAACTGGAATGAATGGTTTACAAGATTATTTTGAAAGGAAGGTTGCTGGAGAAGTAGTTAAAGCAAGAAAACGTAAAGCCAAACAATCAAAACCTTTTTAATTCTTCTTTTCTCCTTAATTGTGTGACAAAAAAATATTATTTAACAACTGCAATAGATTATGTTAATGCAAAACCCCATTTAGGTCATGCATTTGAAAAAGTTTTAGCAGATGCTATAGCAAGATGGCATAGATTAAAAGGAGAAGAAGTTTTTTTCTTAACAGGAGTTGATGAAAATGCTCAAAAAAATGTTCAAGCTGCAGAAAAAGCAGGAGATCCTGTAAAAAAATTCATAGATAAGAATACTGCTTATTTCAAAGAACTATGCGAAAAACTAAACATAAGTTATAATAAATTTATAAGAACAACAGCAGAAGAACATGCAAAAGTTGTTCATGAGATTCTAAAAAAGATAACAGATAATGGAGATATTTACAAAGGAAAATATGAAGGGCATTATTGTATTGGTTGTGAGAATTTCATAACAGAAAAAGATTTAGTTGATGGAAAATGTCCTGAACATAATGAATCACCTGAATTCAGATCAGAAGAAGCTTATTTCTTTAGATTAAGTAAATACACTGAAAAATTAATAGAGTTTGTAAAAAACTATATTATTCCAGAGCCTAAGAAAAAAGAAATCTTAACAAGATTAGAAGAAGGATTAAAAGATCTATGTATATCAAGAAAAGGAGCAAACTGGGGAATTGATTTTCCAGGAGATAATGATTATAAGATTTATGTTTGGATTGATGCTTTAATTAATTATATCTCAGGAGCTAAAGAACACTGGCCAGCTGATTTACATATTATTGGTAAAGGAATTAATTGGTTTCATTCTGTTATCTGGCCTGCTTTGTTAATGTCTGCAGGTTATGAATTACCAGATAAACTATTAGTTCATAGTTATGTTAATATTTCAGGTAAGAAAATGAGTAAAAGTGCTGGATTAACTATAGACCCTCTAGAATTATTAAAAAAATATCCAGCAGATTCAATTAGGTATGCTTTGTTAAAAGGAACTGTGTTTAGTGATTTTGATTTTTCAGAAGAATTGTTAGTTGAGAGACATAATAAAGAATTAGCAAATAAACTAGGTAATTTAATTTTAAGAGTTTCTGCTTTAGCTGAGAAATCTGGAATAGAAGAAACAGATAATCAGTTATTATTAAAACTAAGGTTAAAAGAAATTGAACATTTTATGGATAACTATGAGTTAGATAAATCTCTTACCTTGATTTTTGAATTTATAGATATATGTAATGAGTATATTCAAGAGAAAAAGCCATGGGAGACTAATGATAAAAAAGTTTTATTTGAATTAGTTGATTCTATTAAGAATATTGCTAGGTTGTTAGGACCATTTATTCCTGAAACTAGTAAAAAGATTTTAGATATTTTTGAACAACAAAATATTAAAAAAGCTGAAGTGTTATTTGAGAAGATAAAATGACAATTCCATTTAAAGAGTGGCAGAAATTAGATTTAAGAGTTGCTAAAATTCTAGAAGTTAAACCACATCCAAATGCTGATAAATTATACTTATTAGAAATTGATCTTGGTTCTGAAAAAAGAACTTTGGTTGCAGGTTTGAAAAATAATTATTCTCCTGAAGATCTAAAAGGAAAATTATGTGTTGTATTTACAAATCTAGAACCTGCTACTATAAGAGGAGTTAAAAGCGAAGGAATGATTTTAGCTGCTGTAAACAAAGATGAAAGCAAAATTTTTATTTTACAGCCTGAACAATATATTGAATTAGGGAGTAGAATTAGTTAAACTGTTAACTGGAGATGATGCATATGATAGAAGGATTACAGATGCAGTAACAAGATATGCCATTAGTCAGGGAGGAGCAGGCGGTTTTCCAGAAAAAGGAAGTATCTCAGACGATGTTGAGTTTTTATCTGGGAGAGTAGTATCAGTCACTACAAAAAAACTTAAGATTTTGGTTGGTGGTGGTGAAAGAGAAGTTTTTGGTAAAACTAATCCGGATTTAAGATTTTCTCTTTTAGTTTCAACAGAGAGGAGGAGAAGACATAGGGAATCAGACCCTGAAATATACAAAACGGTTGGTTTACTCCCTTATAGAGTTAGATCAACAGGCTGACTAAACCTTTTTCTTTTTTAATAAAAAGTCTGGGCTTGCCAGGAATTGAACCTGGAATCTTTGCTACGTGAAAGCAATGTCATAACCATTAGACTACAAGCCCTAGGAATATTAAATGAAAAATGTTTATAAATCTGTTTTTTCTTAATATAGCAGTTAAATTGAGGAAAAAAATGCAATCAAAAACATTTTTAGTGGTTCTAGTTGCAGTTTTAGTTCTAGGTTCAGTGATTGTTGTATCTGCTCAAAATAATGGCAGATTTTCAGTTGATGATAAGATTAAGGAACTAAGAGATAAGTTCAAAGACCAATCTGGATTTGCAGAACAAATACAAGAGCAAGTAGTTGCTTGTATAAACAATACAAATGAAACTTGTAATGCAACAAACGAGCAAGCAAAGAAAATAGTGATTGGAATAATGAAGAGAGTTTGCGGAAACCATTCTGGATATATGGATAGACTAAGAAACAGAATTCAGAATTCTCAGAAACTTACTGATGAGGAGAAAGAGAATCTAACAACAATGTTACAAGCTAGAGAAACAGAAATCTATCAAATCTGTGAAGGATTAGATGAAAATTCTACAAGAGAAGAAGTAAGAAATGCTTTTAGAGAAGTGAAAAGTATGATGAATGAGTTGAAATTAGAATTCAGAGTTCAGTTAGGTTTGTTACGATCTAGAAGAGTTGGTTTGATCTTAGAAAGAGCAGATCATTTGAGCATAAAATTAGAAAGGTTCTTAGATAGTTATAATGGAAGTACTGAAAACTTGAGTAACTTAACAGAATTGTTTAATGAGAAGATTCTAGAAGCAAAGATGTTAAGAGGAGAAATGGATGACTATTGGAATCAAGCTTTTGAAGCTATTTCAGAAGGGAATTTTACAGAAGTTAATGAACTAAGAAGAATGGCTCATGAAAAACATATGGAAGCTAATGAAGCTCTAAAAGAAGCTCAGAGAATTCTTAGGCAGATAATACAAGAGATAAGACCAGAAGAGGAAATAGAAGAACCTGAAGAACCAGAGACTAATGAAACAGAGAATAATGAGACAGAAAATAACGAAACAGGGGGTGAAGAATGAAATTAACATTTATGGTTTTGATAATGGTGTTAATTCTAGCTTCTGTTTTTGTTTTAGGAGCAAGTTGTGGACAAGTAGAAGAACAAACTGCAGGAGATTTAGCTTTAGAATTGAATCAGGATTTAAATGGTTTTAACACCCTTGAATCTGAGATCAATGAATTTAGTTTATCTGAACTAGATGATCTAGAATTAGAACTTGAAGAAATAGAAACTCTTACTTAATTTTTTTCTTTTTCTTTTTATTTAGTTAATTTTATAAATCCTAAATTCCCTTTTTCAAAGAGGTGATCAGACCTCAGACCGTTTCTGAGATTGAGAAAATGGCAAAAGTAATGTTTTATTCTCCAGATGAATATGAATACCTCCAATTAGTTGATTTCTTTAGAAGAACAGACAGAGACTATTCTCCCCCAACTTCACAAATAATGGGAGGAATTGAAGAATACCTCCATCACTGGATTCTTCAAGAAGGAGAAGCAACAATAGCAAAAACAAGGGAAGGAATTATTGGAAGTTTTGGTTGGTGGAATGTTGGTGATTTATACTGGGCAGATTGGATTGGTGTTTTAGAAAGATTTAGAGGAGAAGGACTACATATAGAACTTATTAAACATGCCTTAACAAAAAGACCAAGAACAGTTAATGGAATTGCATATAATAGAACTTGCCAAGGGAATTCAAAAACTCCAAAATTAATGGAAGGCCTTGGAGCTGAAAGAATAAATCCAGAACAAATTCCAAACCCAATAATGAAAACAGTGCCCCCAATTCAAGGCAGAGAAAGTTTATGGTATAAATTACAATTAAGCAAGGCTCATGAAAGATTGGGGATTCAATCACAATAATCCTTTTAAATTTGAGAATGATGGTTAAAAGATGTTAATACCTGTGATAGAAAAAGATTGGTACAGGATAGACGCAGGATTTAGAAGAAGGACTAATAAGCAAGGAGTTAGGAAAGAAAAAAGAGAATTTTACGAGTTTATGGTTGGTCCTTCAATTAGATATCTTCCTGCAAGAACAGCTTTTGGACCAAGGCCTTATCATCCATGTGCTACACGAATGGGACAGGTAGCTAATCCCATGGTTTTTCATAGTTCTTCTTTTTTGGGAAACAGGTTAGAAGGTAGAGCTGAAGTAGCCATAATAGGGAGACCACCACTCCTCAAAGATGTTATGGATAGGATTAAAGAGTTTTATGCTAAACTTGGTTGGGAAGAAATTCTTGGCTAAACCTTTTTCTTTATTCAGTCCTAATCTCAACACTTTTAAAGAGAGGTTTTAATTCTAGTTGTAATGCTTTAAGTTCATCAACAGAAGTTTTTTTCAATTTTAAGAAAGCAGGATCATGGCAGTTCTGAGGTAAAAATTGTTGTAAAACAAATTTCTTATTAGCACCATTTAATTGTAAATAAGCAGCAATTTTAAGTAAAGATTCTCTATCAACAACTTTAGGAACAACTGTTGTTCTAAACTCATAATCTTTCAGAGTCTTAATCAACTCTATACTTTTTTTAACATTTCCAGTAACATCCCCATCACATACCTTATTATAATTATTAAAATTAGTTTTTATATCCATAGCAACATAATCTACTAATTTATTCTTAATCAAAGAAAATAATATCTCAGGATGACTTCCATTTGTATCTAGTTTAACTTTAAATCCCATCTCTTTAAGTTCTGATATTAATAATGGTAACTCAGCATAAAGAGTTGGTTCTCCACCAGAAATTACAACCCCATCAATATATCCTTTATTTTTTTTAAGATGTTCAAATACTTCTTCTTTAGGATATGTTTTTAATTCTGATCTTTTTTCTTGGGATATTAGATGACTGTTATGACAAAAACCACATTTAAAATTACAGTTAGAAAGAAAGATTACTGCAGCTGCTTTTCCTGGATAATCAATTAATGTAAATTTCTCAAAACCTTTTATCTCCATATTTCCCCCTACCTACTTACAGGTGCAGGAATTACAGTATGTCCTACATTAAATAATCTTCGCTCCTCAAACTCCTTTTGTTTTCCCCTATTCCAGTTCATTATTGGTCTCAAATATCCCACTACTCTACTATAAACTTCAGTTACTTTTCCACAAACAGGACAAGATTCTTGATTTCCTTTTAAATATCCATGATCTCTACATAAAGAAAAAGTTGGTGTTAATGTGAAATAAGGAATCTTTGAGTTATGGGTCATTTTTTTAACTAATATTTTTGCTTGTTCATAATCTATAGATTCTCCTAAAAATGTATGGAATACTGTTCCACCAGTGTAAAGAGTTTGCAATGGTTCTTGATGTTTTAAAGCAAATAAAATATCTGAAGTATAATCAACTGGTAATTGTGTTGAGTTAGTGTAATAAGGAATATTTCCTCCTGCAGTGATTATTGAAGGGTATTGTTCTTTATCTTTTCTAGCTAATCTAAAAGAAGTTCCTTCTGCTGGTGTTGATTCTAAGTTGTAGATATGTCCTGTTTCTTCTTGAAATTGGGTTATTCGCTCTCTCATAAATTTTAGAATCTTTATTGCAAAAGCTTGACCATTTCGTGTTTCAATACCTTCTCCTAAAAAGTTTTTACAAGCTTCATGCATTCCTACTAATCCTATTGTAGAGAAATGATGATCAAGATTTCCTAGATATCTTTTAGTGTAAGGTAATAACCAGTTATCTAAATTCCTATTTACTACTTTTCTTTTTATTTCTAGAGATCTCATTGCTAGATACATTAAACTATCCAATCTTTCCAAAAATACCTCTTCTGATCTCGCTAAATAACCCAATCTTGGTAAATTAATAGTCACAACACCAATACTTCCTGTGTTTTCCCCTGATCCAAATCTTCCTCCTGTAACATTTCTAGTTAATTCTTTTAATTCTAACCTTAATCTACAACACATACTTCTTACATCAGAAGGTTTAAGATCTGAATTAACAAAGTTTGAAAAGTAAGGTAATCCATATTTAGAGGTCATCTTAAATAATAAATCTGCTATTTCAGTATTCCATTTAAAATCTCTTGTTATATTATATGTTGGAATTGGCCATGTGAATACTCTTCCTCTAGAATCTCCATTTAACATAACTTCAATAAATGCTTTATTTACAATATCCATTTCAGTTTGATAATCTGAATAAGTGTCTTTTTGTGCTTGTCCTGCAATAATCACTGGTTGGTCTTTCATATCTTCTGGGACAGTTAGATCAAGAGTAATATTACTAAATGGAGTTTGGCCTCCCCATCTTGTTGTTATATTCATGTTATGCACAAACTCTTGCATAACCTGCTTAACCCCCTGATAATCGAGGTTATCATGCCTAACAAAAGGAGCAAGATAAGTATCTACTGAATTAAAAGCTTGAGCTCCAGACCATTCGTTCTGTAAAGTTCCTATAAAGTTAACCATGTGGCCTACAGCAGTTCTCATGTGCCTTGTAGGACCAGACTCAGTTTTTCCTGGAACTCCATTAAATCCTTCTCTTAAGAGCTGATTTAAAGACCATCCTGCGCAATAACCTGCTAAACTCATACCAAGATCATGAATATGGAAATCAGAATTAATATGTGCTTTCCCTATTTCAGGTGGATAAACATAATGTAATCCATAATATGCCATTATTGTTCCAGCTGAGTGTAAGAATAATCCTGAATGAGAGTAACCTACATTAGCGTTTTCATTAACACGCCAGTCTTCTTTTCCTATATAATCTCTGACTACTTGTTGAGCATCTAAGAATGTTTTTTTAGTTTCCCTCATCTTTCTTCTCTCTTCTCTATATAGGATAAATGCTTTTGCTGTTTTGACATATCCTCTTCTAACTAGAACCCCTTCTATAACATCCTGGACTTCTTCAAGACCTGGAACAGGTTCAAGATGATCTGATCTCTTTTTTAATTCAGATTCTAAAGTATCAATAACTTCTCTTGTCACTTCTTCTAGATCAAACTTATCAGAATTCTCTGCTGCTCTTGCAGATTGTGTCAATGCTTGTTTAATCCTATCAGGATCAAAGTCAACAACACGACCATCCCTTTTTCTCGCCTTTTTAATCATCTTTGCCCTCTTTTTTAATGAGATTTTTCTAATCTCTTTTTCTTTAAATACTTTTATAACAACTTACTGATGATAAAGCCAAACCACAAGAAAATTTACCTCTTTTTTGGCTTTACTTCCTTAATTGTCTTCTTAAATTCATCTATATCTTTAAAGTTTCTATATACTGAGGCAAACCGAATATATGCTATTGGATCAAGTTTCTTTAGTTTCTTCATAACTAAATTTCCAATTAACTTGTATGAGATCTCTGATTTGTGGTATGATCTGAGTATAGCTTCAATCTCACTGATTACTCTATCAATTTTTTCTTGGCTTATTGGCCGTTTTTCACAGGCTTTTATAAAACCTAACTTAATTTTATCCCGATTAAATGGCTCTCTTCTACCATCTTTTTTAATTACAGTTAATCTTGTTTCAATTCTTTCATAAGTTGTGAATCTCTTTTTACATTTGATACACTCCCTTCTCCTTCTAATCGCTGTTTCTCTACTTTCTCTTTTATCTAATACTTTTGTTTTTCCGAAACAATATGGACATTTCATTTTTCACCATAAATTGTATGTTTTGTATAGAAATACACAACCACTAGTATTTAAGCTTTATTGTGCCAAAAAACACATTTTTTTTAGAAATTGTTATTTTTGAATGAAAATTGTCAGATACAATATATCTATAGTTTTTTGGAGTTATTTAAATACCATTTATAAAGACCGTAACCTCTTTAAATGATCAAATTCAGAGAGTTATTATATCATGAAGAAAAAAAATAGATCAAAATGGGATGGTAGAAGAAGACCAATTGTTTCCCAGCGTAGAAGAAGAAGTGTAGAAGATACTCTCCCAAGTTTTTCATATAGACCTTCTGCTGATGAAGTTTTAAGAGTTGCACATAGGGTGAGATATGCTCATCCTCCTGAGAACCCTAAAAGATCTGCGATCGCGGCTTGTTTAAAACCTAAGGGAGGATATAGGTTAATTTCTTTTCAAATAGGTAAAAATGAAGGGCAGGGAGATGTTGTTTCTCTTCCCTTGGAATATGGGGTAGTTCAAGAACTTAGTTTGGACGAGTTTGCTGGTTTAGAAATTCCCCCACCAGTTAGGCAGCAATTATATAAAGCAAGAGGACAAAAAGATCCAAGAGCTTATATTTTACAAGTTGCAGAGGCAGAATAACTTTTATAAGTTTAATTTATGTGTTCTTTAAATGAAAACAATTGGAATTCCAAATGCTTCGAGAATTAGGTATTATAAAACTTTATACAAAGTTTTTTTTGAAACTTTAGGATTTAAAGTTGTAATTTCTCCAGAAACAGATAAAAGAATTGTTGATTTGGGTGTTCATAACAGTGAAACTGACTTTTGTTTTGCTATAAAGATCTTTGTTGGACATGTTTTAGATCTAAAAGATAAATGTGATTATGTTTTTATTCCTAGTTTAGCAGGAGAGAATCCTTATTATTGCCAGTATCATGTTAGTTTACCTAATATTATCTCTACTTTATTTCCAAAAATTAAAGTTTTAACAGCAGAGATAAAACAAAACGGTGAAAGATTAGAAAGAATTGCTAGGAAATTAGGAAAATCAGATAAAGAAATAGGGATGGCTCTAAAAAAAGGTCAAGAAGCATGGAAACAAGAGAAACTAGAGCAGATAAGAAAAGAAGAATTAAAGTTCAAAGATAAAAGAAGAAAAATAGCAATTATTGGTCCAGAAAATTACATAACTAAAGATAAATTTTGTTTAATGAATATTCCAGATTTATTAGAAAAAGAGAATATTGTTCCTGTATTCTTTAATCCTTCAAAATACAAAGAACATTATAATCCAGGTTATAGATATAATTGGATTATTGAACAAGAAGTAATGACAGAATTAATAGATGCAATTAAAGATAAGAGAATTGATGGAATTGTTTTCATTAGTCCATTTAGTTGTGGTCCTTTGTTCTTGATCCATGAAGAAATAATATTAAAACATCCGGAAAAGAAGTTTTTAGTATTAAATGTAGATGAATCACAGAATGAAACAAGAATTAAAACTAGAATTGAAGCATTTTTAGATATTTTAAAATGAAAGTCTCATTTTACCATGTTGGAAATACTTGGATTGCATTAAAAGCAATGTTCGATAAATTGAAAATTCCTGTAGTTGCTCCACCAGAAATAACTCAAGCTTCAATTACTTATGGGATAAAACACTCTCCAGAACAAGTTTGCGAACCTTTCAAATATATTTTAGGAGAATATAAACAATGTTTAGATGCTGGAGCAGATACTTTTTTCTATATTGGAAGTACAAGTAGAGAAGGATGTAGATTAACTCAGTTTGGAGTTGGAATGAAAGATATTCTGAGAAGACAGGGATATAAGATTGATGTTATTGGTTGGGGCGATGAATCATTAAAAAAGAATTACTTCCAGATTAAGAAAGCAGCTCCAAAATTAACTTTCTTGCAATTCACATTTTTAGAATTATGGATTATTATTAAATTATCTTATATAGAATGGTTAGAAGATTTTGTTAATCAGTTAAGACCTTATGCAATTAATCCTAAAGATTGTAGTAAACTCTTAAAACAAGGACTTGAACTCATTGATAAATCTCAAAATGTGTTTTCATTATTCTCTACTAAACAAAAAATTAAGAGATTAGGTAAAAAGATTAAACAAGATAGAACAAGAAAACCAATTCCAGTTATTGTTGTTGGAGATCTTTACTTAGTATTGGAACCTGCCATTAATAACCATATTTTTGAAAAACTTGGAGAAATGGGGCTCATTCCTTACAGAAGTTTCTATTTGAGTCATTTCCTAAGAAGATCTGGAAAAGTTATTGGACCATGGGGAAAAAATACTTTTAGATATAAATTCAAGCATGCTAAAAAATACATGGATAAAACACTAACTTTTGGGACTTTAGAATCTGTAGGAGATACTGTGAGATTATTACAAGAGAAGAAGATTAAAGGAATTGTTCATATGCATAGTTTTACTTGTATGCCTGAAGTAATTAATACTGTAATCTATAAAAAGATAGCAAAAGATTTTAATGTGCCTTTATTGTTATTGGGATTAGGAGAGCATCATACAGAAGCTCATCAAGAAACAAGATTAGAGGCATTTGTTGATGTTTTAAAAAATGGATAAATACTTAGGAATTGATGTTGGAAGTGTAAGTTGTAATCTTGCAATTGTAGATGGAAAAAAAGTAGTTTATAGTTCTTATGCAAGAGTTCATGGTAGACCAATTGAAACTTTACAAAAAGAATTTAGTAAACTAAAGAAAAAACATCCTAAAATTCAGATCTCAGGAGTTTGTTGTACAGGAAGTGCAAGATTCTTAGTAGGACATTTAGTTGGAGCAGATATTATAAAAAATGAAATAACAAGTCATGCAAGAGGAACTTTGAATTTTGTTCCAAGAGTTAGAACGATTCTAGAGATTGGTGGTCAAGATAGTAAAATTATATTATTAAAAAACAAAAATCCCATAGATTTTGCTATGAATACTGTTTGTGCTGCTGGAACAGGTTCTTTTTTAGATCAACAAGCAGCTAGATTGGGTATTGGAATTGAGAAATTTGGAAATGAAGCTTTGAGAAGCAGAAAAGGAATCACAATTAGGGGAAGATGTGGGATATTTGCAGAATCTGATATTATTAATAAACAGATTATGGGACATAAAAGAGAGGATATTATCAAAGGATTATGTCATGCTCTTGTTAGAAATTATATGAATAATGTTGCTAAAGGTAAGGAAATTGTTTCTCCTGTTGTTTTACAAGGAGGAGTTGCAGCAAATAAAGGTATTAAAAAAGCATTTGAACAAGAATTGAAAGTTAAAGTGATTATTCCAAAACATTATGATGTTATGGGGGCTATTGGAGCAGCTTTAATTGCTCAAGATGCTAAGATTAAGAAAACTAAGTTTAAAGGACTTAAAATAGCTAAAACTAAGTTTAATGTTGGTTCTTTTGAATGTAAAGATTGCGCTAATAAGTGTGAAATTGTTAAGTTATCTGAGAAAAGAAAACATATTGCTCATTTAGGAAGTAAATGTGGTAAGTATGAGTAAATCTAATCTTTTGGTGGTTTTGCTTTATTCCAGTGTTGCATATAGTAAGCTTTATAGTGTTTTACTAAATCTTTACTTGTTATAACAACAGCTGTTTCAATTTCTGATAAAAAATTTAGAAGTATTATTTTATCTTGAAATATAATTGTGGTTGCTGGAAAAACATCTCCAGAAAATCTTATTATTTTTTTAATAAAATGCCATCTATCTGGATATGCTTTCTGGAAATCTTTTTTATATTTTATGTTGTCCATAATTCTAACTTTTAATTTTTTTAAATATCTTAAATAACCGACTTTATACCAAAAATCTTTTGATTTTTCTGAAAATTGATCTTCACTTATTGAAAAACTGAACCATTCTTCCCCTTCTTTTGAATTTTCAATTAAATCAACAACAAAATGTGTAATGGATTTCATTCCCTCATATATCTCTACAGATTGTTTACGTTTAGATAAAGAACTTATCTTCTTTAGATCTGGAAGTATCTCTTTTACTTTTCTTTCTTTATCTTTTAATATAGATAGGAGAATGTTTGGATTTTTAGCTTGGAAATATTTTATTTTTCCTTTTAATACATGATTTACTAGGCCCTTATTATGTAATGATTCTAAAACCGAATAAATTTTAGATTGTGGAACCAAACATTTCTTGACTAAGGGTCCGGTTGTTGTTGAACCTAGTTCTGATAATGCCAAATAAGTTTGGGCTTCCCAGGCATTTAATCCAATTTGTCTCAGGATCTCTTCATGTTTCATATTATAAAAAATGAATTACAATATAAAAACTTTTCTATTTACTTACTACAATGGTGGTAAATAAGCTTTAAATTAGAAATTAGGGGTGTTTTTTTGTACTAAAATGAAAAGAACATATGTATGCTATGGAAATGAGAGAAGTTCTGTATTAGAGGCAGCCTCAACTTTATTTAATCCTCATCAAGATATAACTTATTCGTCAGGAGGAGTCAAAGGATGGGTAAGGGAAGGACAACCATTAGATGAACCATTAATAGATTGCGCTTTAAAAGTAGAGCCTGCCCTTGAAACTCTTTTAACAGAAAGAAGAAGACGTTCCTTTACTAAACAAGAATTAGAAGATAGTGCTCTAGTTTTAGGAGTAGATAATTACCTCTTAAGAGAAGTTCTACCAAAAATGGGAATTAATGTTACTGACAAATATCAACCAGTTTTAAGGTTTGCTGGTTTAAAAGCAGAAAGATTAGGAGAAGATTTAGATTGTGCAAGTAACCCTATTGAGAGGAAAGTTGCAAAATACATTCAGAAGGTAGATATGCCTGCTGGCCAAGCCCATTACTTTAGTTTAGAAGGAGCTCAATTTTTTGAAAGGACAGCTGAAGCATACAAAGCAATGGTTAAGGATCTGATTAGAATTGCAAAGAGTGTTTCTAAAAATGGTTAGTTTTACTTATGTTTCAAAAGATGAAAAACAAAGATATAAGAAAGTCTTTGAAAGAAATTATCCCTTAGGACACTTCGATTTACAATTTGAAAGCTTGATTGGTTTCTGGAAAGAATTTTTTAAAACACATACTTCTTTTGCAGAAGTTTTAAGAGTTATCCTCCCAAAAAAAGGAAGTGCAGAAATCTATTTTAGAGTAGATAAATATTTGAGACTTTTAAAAGAGTTAAAAGAAAATCTTGATAAGGATAAAACTTATTTTGATTATATAGTTGATCTAACCTTAAAAACAATAAAAGAATTTAGAGATATGGTTAATAATCCTTCTCCAATTTTAGAAAAACTAAGCTCCATTAAAAAAGAAAGTGTTCTAGAAGCAATTAATGATTACTTACTCAAATGCTCCCAAGTAATCACTATCTCCTGGTCTTTTGATATGTTTGGGGATGCTTTAATTGATAGGATGGTGGATCTATTGAATAAAGAAGGTAAATATTCTGAAGAAACTACGAAAATGATCTTATCTAAAGGAATTCTAAGTATATTTATCAAAGAGAAAAAAGAATTCTTAAGTCTTATGAGAAATATAAAAAATAAAAGCAAAGAAGAAATAAATGAAGCATTACAGAAGCATTTAAAAAAATGGTATTTTATTGGAATGGGGACTGTAACAGAAAAGCCCTTTTCAATTGAAGATTTTGAAAATAAATTCGATTTTTTTAAAGATAAGGATTTAGACCAAGAAATCAAAAGAATAGAAGAACTCAAAAACAAAGAAGATAAAGAAATCTCAAAATTTATTAATGATTCTAATCTTTCAAGGAGACTTTTGGAAGCCATAAATCAAATCAGGAAATATATGAGCTTTAAAAATAATGAAAGAGTCATGCTTCATGATTATACTTTTAAAAGTTTCACCATTTTTAATAAGATAAAGAAGATTTGTTCCTATGAAGACCACAGATTTATCTTCTTTAAAGATGTTATTTCATTTATTAAAGAGGAGATAGATCATCAAGAACTTTTAGAAAGAGCAAAAAGAAGGGAGAATAAAAGATATGAACTCTTGGTTGAAGATGATCAACTTAAAATAAAAGAAATAGAAAAACAAAAAGAAGTTTTTGTTGGTGGGAATCTATTCAAGGGGCTTGCTGTTAGCAAAGGTTTTATGAGGGGCCCGATAAAAATAGTGAAAGATCCCTCTAAAGAGCATCAAAAACTGAATAATGGGGACATTCTTGTTACATCTATGACTACTCCCAATTTTGTTCCCCTAATGGAAAGAGCTGCAGCAATCATAACAGAAGAAGGAGGAATGTTGTGCCACGCTGCTATTGTTTCAAGAGAACTTGGAATTCCAGCAGTTGTTGGTGTGCGCGGAATTATGAGTAGTTTAAAAGACGGAGATTTGGTTGAAATAGATGCTGAAAAAGGAATTGTTAAAATTCTGAAATAGATTCAAAACGTTTTTATAGCAATGAATTCTTAATTAATTAAAAGAGGTTAGAATGCTAGATATTGTAGCTAATGCTGTTGGATCTTTACAAGGAGCAATAGGACCCATAGCAGAATCTCAAACATTATTATTTAGTATCACAATTATTGTTGTTGTAGCAGCTATTTTTGCTTTTATTTCTAAAGCTTTAAAACAAGAATTAATTCCAGCGTATATTCTCGCTGGAGTTATCATTGGTCCATTAGTATTGGGATTAGTTAGTAGTATAGGTTTAATTAGTTCTTTAGCTGAAATGGGAATTGCTTTCTTATTATTTACTGCAGGTTTAGAGATAAGTGCTTCTAAAATTAAGAAACAAGCTATGCCATCTGTGTTTGGAAGTGTATTTGAGATGATAATAATTGGTATTATAACTTTCTTAATAGCGGTAGCTTTGAAATTCCAGAGTGCAGAAGCAATTTATCTTGCAATCATGTTAGCATTTAGTTCAACTGTTTTAGTTGTTAAAGTCTTATCTGATAGAAGAGAATTAAATACAGTTCACGGAAGAATTTCTGTAGGTATTTTATTAGTTCAGGATGTAGCTGCTGTGATTGTTTTATTGTTATTGAATAGAAGTCTAGCTTTCTCAACTATCTTTGTTGCAATCTTACAGTTTGTTTTATTAGTATTAATTGCATTATTCTTAAATAAAACAATTCTAAAGCCATTGTTTAGATTTGCATCTTCATCCTATGAGTTATTATTCTTAGCTACGTTAGCATTTGTATTTATATTTGCAATTTTAGCACATGCATTTAACATATCTATTGTTATTGGAGCATTTATAGCTGGATTAGCGTTATCTAATCTTCCATATAAGTTTGAAATAGAGAGTAAGATTAAACCTTTGAGAGACTTTTTCACGATTATATTCTTTGTATCTTTAGGTATGTGGCTAACTGCCTTAAACATGAATAAAATATGGTTACCATTTATTATTTTCCTAGCAGTTATCTTGTTTGTCAAACCATTAGTTATAGCAATTGCAATAAGATTAACTAGGTATAAACCTAGAACTAGTTTAAAGATTGGATTTGGATTAGCGCAGATTAGTGAATTTTCATTAATAATAGCATTAATAGCTATAGGAACTAATTTAATTACTCCAACAACTTTCAATTTAGTTATTCTATTAGCTATTGTAAGTATGGCTGTAACTCATTATCTTAGTGGAGCAAACACATTCTTCTTTAGAAGTTATAAGAATTTCTTACATTTATTTAGAAAAGTTCCCACGCATAAAGAAATAGAACCTTATCAACCTCAGAAAAAAACGATCTTGTTATTGGGTTGTCATAGGATGGGAACTATTTTCTTAAAAGGATTAAAAAAACATCATCATAAAATTCTAGCTATTGATCATGATCCAGATATTATTAAAGCTCTGATTAAACAGAAGATCTCTTGTATATATGGTGATGTAATTAGTAATGAAATTCTAGAGATCTTACCATTCCCAGAACTTAAAGTTGCTATATCCACAATTCCAAGTGTTGATGATAATATATTCTTAATTAAAAAACTTAAGAGGAAAAATAAAAATATTTTTGTTGTTGTAACAACAGAAAGAATTCACGATGCTAGTAGATTATATGATATGGGAGCAGATTATGTTATTGTTCCTGCTGTAGTAAGTGGTGAAAATACTTTAGATATGATATTAAAGATGAGTAAAAGGCAGTTTGGTAAGTATAAGAAAGACCACATGAAATATCTTAAAGAATTACACAGATACCTTTATTAAACCTTAATTTTTCTAATAGTCATGCCAACAGTTTCTATAAAGAAATGTAAGACTTATGATAAAAAGAAGGTTAAGAAATTAATTTTAGATAGTTTAAAGGAAATTGGATTTAATCTCAATAAATGGAAAAATAAACGAATTCTACTTAAACCAAATTTATTAGGTCCATATCCTCCAAAAGATTGTATTACTACACATCCTATTGTTATAGAAGCTGTTGCTGAGATTTTTAAGAAAGTTACTAAGAAAATTACAATAGCTGATTCTTCTGATATAAGTTTTGAAAGAGATACAAAAGCTCTAGAAGTTACTGGAATGAAGAAAGTAGCTAAGAAATTAAAAATTAATACTTTTATTTTCAAAGCAGAAGATATGATGCATGAAAAAACTCATGGAAAAGTTCTAAAAGAGATATGTTTGGCTAAAAGTCTTAAAGATTTTGACTTAATTGTTAATATTCCTAAACTTAAAACACATATGTTAACTGAAATGACTGCTGCTGTTAAGAACTTATTTGGTTTAGTTCCTTCATTTTACAAAAGAAAATATCATATACTTGGAAAGAATCATACAAAGTTTGCTAATCTTATTGTAGATATCTTTAAACATATTAAACCTGAACTAAGTATTCTTGATGCTATTGAAGGATTAGAAGGAGATGGACCTGGAAAAACAGGAATCCCTAAGAAAACTGGATTAATTTTAACTTCAGATAATGCTCTTGCTTTAGATCTTGTTGTAGCAGATATAACTGGTTTTGAAAATCTATTAACTAATAAGTATGGATTAGAAAGAGGGTTAATTAAAAAGAACTTTAAAGTTATTGGAGAAAAACCTAAAATCCCTTATAAGAAACCTTCTGGAATAAAACTTACTCTTGCACCCATTGTAATTAATCTATTCCATGATTTTGTTGTTAAGAAACCATATATCAATGAAAAATGTCAAAAATGTATGAAATGTGTTGGAGCTTGTCCAGCTGAAGCAATGAAATTAAAGAATGGAAAGATAGTTATTGATAGATCTAAATGCATCTACTGTTATTGCTGTTCAGAATTCTGCCCTTACAAGGCTATAGATCATAAAAGGAGCTTTATTGGAAATTATTTAGAAAGGTTGCATAATAAACTTATGAAAAGACCTACAAAAAAATGCTCGTAATTATTTTTCCTATGAAATCTGAAGCTGCTTCTTTTAAGAAAAAGATTGGTAAAAAGAGGGTTAAGGTGATAATTGGAGGGATTGGAAAGGAGATTCTTAAGATATTACCCAAAATTGATGAAAAAGACAAGGTTATACTTGCAGGATTTGCTAAATCAGTAAACAAATCCATAAATGTTGGAGAGGTTGTTGTAGCAAATAAGATACAAGGTAAAAAAATAAGAGTTCCTAAAGAATTTTCTAAGAAAAAATTAGTCTCTCTGTATACTGCTGATAAAGTTGTCTATCATTTTAATAAAAAAGGTTATGATATCATAGATATGGAAGCCAAGCACTTGGTGAACAAGGTGGGAAATCTAGTTGTTGTTCGAGCAATATCAGATAGTGAAGAAGATATAAGTTTCTTGAATAAATTTAATGGAGTTCCTAAGATATTCAGACCATTTCTTTTAGATGTAACAGAATGTCAGAGTCTTTTGAGACTTATGAGGAATTCTAAGATTGCTGGAAGGAATTTAGCAGCTTATTTAACTAAGATTGTAAAGAGATACTCCTAATTTTCATTTCTTTTAGACAAGGATCTTTGCTTAATGTATTAAAGAATTTTCTAAAAGAAGTTTCTCTTTTTGCTTTAGCATAAATTCTTCCATTTTTGATAACTGTTTTCTTCCATTTTTTCTTAAATGCATTAACAAACTTAGTTCCAGCTTTAATTGGTGGTCCTGGAACTGTAGTATCTTTTGAAGGTTCTTTGATCACAAAGAAGAATTCTGCGTTTAGATTCTCTTCATTGAAATCTAGATAAGATTTTTGTATTGTAAATCTGTTTTTCTTTGATTTATAGATAATAAAATTAAATAATTTCTTTATCTTTGCTCCAGCTATATCTACTTTATTTGATTTTGCTTTAGCTTTTATTAAGAAAAAGTTCTTTCCCCTCCATTTAGAAAGATCTAGTTTTTGTTTAAAGAAATATTTTTCTGATGGTTTTTTTAAGAATTTTTTACAAGAATTAATAAATCTCTTGTAAGTTTCTTTACTTATTGCTGCTGTAACATTTCTACTTGCTTGTGTTGGATCCACAACAACCAATGGAGAGACTAATTTAGCATAATTTAAGTTGTTTAAGATGTCATTTTTGTTTCTATAATGTTTTTCTGGATCTAGAACTTCTTTACCTTTCCATTTTGATGCTGATCTTATGAAATTCTGGAAAGTTTTGTAATAAGATACTAAAACTTCTAAAGCATAACCTGAGAATCCTTGTATGTAAGATTCTGCACCATAACAATCTTGTGAAAAACAGAATGCTTTTGTTAGTTTTATTTCATCAGCTAATTTTGGAGTTCTTTTAATCTTTTTCAAGACATAATCTACATGGAAGTAAGAGATATCTGTTATATTCTTTGCTTGATCTGGATCTGATATTTTCAATGTTGGAACTAATTCAACAATAAGATTTTTAGCTAATCTAATTTGGAAATAATCTCTAGATCCCTTAAGAATCTGGTATTTTAGTTTTAATTTTTTTAATATTGCTCTTAAATCTCTAGAAGGGTCTAAAGATTTGTTAAATCTGATAAAAATATCAACATCATATACTTTCTTTTTGATTAGTGTTTTTTTAGCAAAAGATCCACCAAGTAGAATCTTAAAACCATTTTTTTTCTTAAGTTTATTGATAAATAGATTTACTTTATCTGAAATTTCTTTTTCTTCAGATTTAGGAATTTTTATCTTTTTTATTACAGTATTTAGAACTGATTTCATCTTATCTCATAAGGTTTAACTTGTTTTGCTATCTTCTCAGCATACTTAAGTTTATCTTTTGATTCTGAATAAATTGTAAATAGAATATCTCCTTGAATAACCTTATCTCCTTTTTTCTTGTATAATGTTAATCCAGCAGACTTATCTCCAGGACAACCAGCCATTTTAGCTACTAAAGCTATTTTTTTATTCATTATTGATGTTACTACCCCATTCTTTGGAGATTTAATAGATACTGAGTATTTAGCTACTTCTAGTGTTTGTTCAAAATTAACTTTTCCTCCTTGTGCTAATACAATCTGTCTAAATTTTTTATATGCTCTTCCAGAATAAAGCAATAATTTACATATTGATAAAGCATCTCTGTAACCCATCTTTCCAGTTAATGCTAGTAATTCTGCAGAGATCATTAGAGATTTTGTTTCTAGATCTTTTGCTCTTTTCTTTTCATTTTTTAATACTCTTAAGACATCTATCATTTCAGGTATTGGACCAATTTTGTTACCTATTGGTTCTCTTCCATCTGTTAAAATTGGCTTTGTTTTTATCTTAAATCTATCTGCCATTTGTAGAAATCTATTCTTAATTCTTATAGCATCTTTAAATGAAAATTTTGATGATGGCCCATAAGGTATATCTATTATAACATGGGTTGCTCCATCTGCTATTTTTTTAGACATTACACTAGAGATTAACTGAGGTTCTGCATCTAAAGATAATAATGTTTCTATTTTTACTATCTTATCATCTGCTGGAGATAATTTTAATGCACTATTCCAAACTAGACAAGCTTTTGTTTTTTTGAGGATTTTTCTTATTTCTGAGGTTAAAAATTCTACTCTTGAAACTGTTTCCATAACATCTGCTGTTCCTGCTGCTGATGTAATTGCTCTAGAAGCTGTTTTTGGGAATACAGCATTTAATTTTAAGTAATCTATTGCTGCAGCAACTATAGAGATAACAATTGGACTTGTTCTGTTTCCTGCTACCCCACCACATGAATGTAAATCTAGAGCAAATTTCTCTTTATGTTTTAAAATACCTCCTGTTTTAACCATAGCTTTAGTTAAAAAAACCATCTCTTCAAAAGATAATCCATTGTAATATACAGCAGAAACAAAAAATGCTATTTCAGATTCTGTTAATCTTCCTTGAGAAATGTCTGATATAATCGAATACATTTCTGTGAAATTTAATCTCTGTCCCCTCATTTTTTTAGAAATATGGCTTACACTAAATGGGTGGATCTCAGCACTCACATCAACAAAATCTCCTTTTCTGAGCCCTAATTCTTTGAAAACATCTTGTGTCAATGCAATGTCTCCAACATTGAGAATTTCTACAGCAACATCAACAACTGCTGTCACCCATTTTCTTTTTTTATTATCCTTATAATACTTTCTTATCTTGATTCTACTGTCTTCAGAAACTCTTAATCTTTCTGCAACTGATTTGTGTAGTACTGCAATTGGTTTTTCAGCAGCTAAATTAAGTGGTTTTGCTCTTAACTTCATTTATACCTCTTTTTATTTCTTTTTACTTAATTTTACTCCGTTCTTTCTAAAACCTTTTTCTTTATAGGTTTGTACAGTCATTCTTAATAATTCTAATATAATTGGACCTATAATTAATCCTATTGGTCCTAATAATGATAATCCTCCCAACATACCTATTAACGCTAATGCTGGATTAATATGTCCTCTTCTTCCTACAACTAATGGACGCACAATATTTTCTATTGTTCCCACAACTAATAATCCAAATATGATTAATAGAATTCCATTTACAGAATTTCCTCCTGCAATCATTGCTAATCCTACTGGTGCCCATACTAACCATGATCCAATGAAAGGAAGGATTGATAAGAACATTGCTAAGATAGTGAAGAATAAAGGTGATGGAGCATTAAAAACATAGAATCCTAATCCTGCAACTGCTCCTTGAATTATTCCTACTATAACCATTCCATAAATAGTTGCTCCTGTAATTTTTTTTGATCTTTCTATGAATCTTTCACTAGTTTGTTCTTTGAAAGGAAGGACTTTTTTTACAGAAGCTAAGATCTTTCCACCTTCTTTTAAGAAATAGAAGGTCACAAACATTAAGATAAACATTTGGAATAAAATCTTTGGAATATTGCTTATTGCATCTCCTAATTGGCTAATAAATTGATTAGTTATGGATGTTATTCCTCTTTGTATTGCTGTTGAAAATTCAGTAGTTATTTGAACATTACCAAATATTTTTGTTAAGAATCTATCTATAACTTGATAAGAATCTAATTTTTGTATTGAAAGATAAAGATTAAATGCTTCTTTTATTGCTGCTTGTGCTAAGATATAGAATAAGAAAGCTAGACCTAAAACAACTACAACAACTATGATAATTCCTGCTATGTTTCTATTTTTAATTAATTTAGAAAGTTTTTTGAAAGGCCAGTTTAGAATATAAGCTAGAACTCCTGCAGCTAGGACTACTGCAATATAATCCCTTACAATAAAGAATGCAATTACAATTAAAGCGATAAATATAATTAGAAGTGCGGCTTTTCTTCCACCATCTTGAACCATATAATTAAGATCTTTTTTTTGTTTATAAAGCTTATTAATTGTGGTTTTCGAGAATAATAATCCTTTTAAATTTGGAAAAAGATTAAAATAAAATGGGAAATGTGTTTAGATATCTTTTGCCTTTAGTACCCTTAATAGTCCTTGCATATATGGCTTCTCAGGTAATGAGACCCAGGGAAATTAAGTGGGGAGGGACTATTGGAGGTCTTTCTGTTACTAAAAGAGAATGTTTTTCTCCAGTTCCATTTTCTCCAAACTGGAGCCACCTTAGTTTAGAATCTAGTAATGGGGAGAGAGAAGTGATTTTTAATTCTCGTCCCAGAAGCACACTCGGAGAACCAGGAGATTATGTGTTGTTAACCTCTTCAGATGGAAATTCTGTTAAATATGAGAGTAACAGAACCTCTTTTTGGAATAAAGATGAAATGGTTAGAGATACTACTAGATTAGAAGATACTTTAACTTTTGAAAATCCTTTTGGTCCTTCTACAGAGCCTATTGCTCTCTCTCCAACAACAGATGTTTTTTATTCTTCTATGGTTACCCACAATGTTTTTTCTAGACCCACAGATCTCTATGTTCCTCAAGATAATTCTACTGGATTAAAATTTATTGTAAAACAATAACAACAATTAATTTAAATCAAGAATTCTTATATGTTTTATGATAAGGAAACCTGTTGTAGCTGGACAGTTTTATGAATCTGATCCTGAAAAACTAAAACAACAAATCAGGGGTTGTTTTTTACATAGATTTGGACCAGGAAAACTTCCATTACATGAATCTAGTAATAAAAGATTAGGATTAGTTGTTCCTCATGCAGGTTATTTGTTTTCAGGACCATGTGCTGCTCATGCTTATTCTGAATTTGTTAAACATAAAGTAAACACAGTTATTTTACTAGGTCCAAATCATTCTGGTATCTCAAAAACATTTTTCTCAGTTTCATTTAAAGATTTTCAAACTCCTTTAGGTGTTGTTAGAAATAATAAAGCTTTAGGAAGAAAGATTGTCCAAGAAACAGAAGCTGATCAAGATGAAGATGCTCATGAAAATGAACATTCCTTAGAAGTTCAATTACCTTTTTTACAATTTATTTCTCAAGATTTTAATATTGTTCCTATTTTAATCTCTTCTCCAACTTATGAAAGATGTAAAGAATTTGCTTTGAAATTAGCTGAATTAGTTGATGAGAATACTGCTATTATTGCTTCAAGTGATTTTACCCATTATGGTCCTAATTATGGGTTTTTACCTTTTAATTTTGATATGAATGGTAAGAAAAAGTTATATGATCTAGATAAAAGTATTATTGGTGAGATTTTAAGATTAAATGATAAAAGATTTTTTGATAAGGCAAGTAAAAGTACTGTTTGTGGTTTGTTTCCCATATTAACAGTAATGGAATTCTGTAATAAATTAAAGGTTGAAAATGTTAAATTGTTAAAATATTATACTAGTTCTGATATTCAAGAAGCTAATAATTCAGTAGGGTATGCTTCTATAATGTTTAATTAGTTTTTAACTTTAAAGGAGTAAGATTTATAAGGTATATTCTGAATTGAATTTTATGGTAAAAACGAAAAAACTTCCTCTTAGGGAAAGGTTAATCAATCTCTATAATAGACCGGTAGTTCCTAAGGGAGGGGTTACTGAAATAAATGGGGGAGTATATGAAGCACTGAGAGAACTAAGAAAATTTGGCCCAATGGGGGCATATTCTGAGCAACCATTTGTAGAAGGGGCAACAAGAAGAATAGCTCTATTAAGAACTCTTGGTTTGGATTTAAACTTGGCATCTGAAGTTGCAAACTCTCCTCCAGCTTTATTAATAGAACAAGCAAATGAATTCTTACTTCGTGCAAATACTATCAATAAGTTTAGGAGTGATTTAGTAAAACAATTAAGAGCATCACAAGTTTATTTTCTTCCAAGACCTTTAGCAGAAGATTTCTACGAAGATGAAGTTCCAGTGGGTGTAGAAGAAGGTGGATTTACAGTCACAACCCCACAATTTCTTAGGTTAACAAAACCCCTAGAATTCGATGGACCAAGTGGAAAAGAAGAGATTTCAGCAGTTTTAGTTGGTCAAAATAGATATGGGAGCATATTTGGACAAGTTGATCCAAGATTAGATAATCACTTTTATGTTTCTTTCTTTTATACTAAGCACAGAGATAGAAGTATTCCAGATGCTCTTTTATTCACTCCAGGTGGTTTAGATAGTGTAGTTAGTGGAGATCTTTCTGGACAAGCTATAGAACTAGGTTTAACAAGAATGGGAGAAACTAACAAAAGTTTAATGGAGTCAGCTAAAATGGCAAAAATGGCGACAAATGCTCTGGTGTTTTTGAGTTCTGAAAATCTTTCCACTGTAGATGTGGGACAAGATGGAGAAACTGGAAGAAGATTTTTAATCCCGAATGGAACTTATTCTCCAGATGATGGAGAAGATAACAAGTTAAAATGGCAGATTCTTGAAAAACCCCATAGACAAAGATATCATTTTGGTCCTGGAGGAAAAGAAGTAAAATGGAAAACAATTTGGTATATTAGGAAAGGACCAAGAAATGCCTCTTGGCTTAACCCAGATGATTGCAGAAGAGGAAGAGAGTTAGCAGAAGATGTTTACTCTCAAAATCCCCATAACTGGTAATAAAAATATATTTCTTGATTACATAAAAGTATTTAAACGGATTTTTCGAGAGTATTTTATAAAAAATGGATATTCCGTTTACGTCTAAGTGGCACATAAAAGATAAACAAGTGAGCTCATTGGACGATGCTAGAAGAGAATTGAATGAAGATCTTTCTGTTCTTTCTTATGAAGCATTTGGGGATCCGGATCCTTGTATAAGTTTAACAACTGAAAGAAGGATATATAGAAGGGTTAAAGAATTGGAGAGGAAAGTTAGAGAATCTGAAGGAAGAGCTTTGGCTCCGTTTGATACTCTTGTTCTTCGAGATATAAAAAAGAATACTGAAATGGCCAGAGCATATATGGAGTTTACATCTGGAAAAACTTGGGTGGGGAGTTTTATATCTGGATTGTATGGTAATTCTTCTTATTCAAAATTATTGGTTGCAGCTAATAAAGATAATTTCCCCCATGAAAAAGTTGACGAATATAATAAAGCAATTCATTTTATGAGATCTAGACAAGTAGATTCTGAAACCTTACTTAGATCTCAAGAACCAAGATTTGTGGGATTAAGGGCAGAGTTAAAAGAATTAAGAGATAGAAATAAAGCAATTATTGAGAGATATTTGGCAAGAGCTAATATAGCTTCTGATATCTCGAAAGATGATCATTTACTTGAATTTTCTCCAGGTTCTGGATTCAGTTTTTGGCAAAATCCAGATATGACATTTTTAGATCCAGATAGAATTGTGTGTTACCAAAGGAGAGATGGAAAAGGTTTTGCTTTTTGTGATGCTATGATTAAATTAAGACTTTTACATGAGTTTGGTGGACATGGATTACAATACCAGAGATCAAAACTAACTATGCCCCGTGGAATGGCTGTAGAAGATGAAGACTTTTTTCAACCAGTACATTCTGTTTTTGCAGAAGGTACTGCCACGGCCTTAGAGGATGTCGCTTTAAGATCTATGAGAAGATCTAAAAAGAGGTGGGGTTTGTCTCCTGAAGACTTAAAAATTGCCTTGGTAGAGAAAGAAAGTTATGTACATAGAAAATTACCAGCATCTCTTGACGGGCTTTTTGATATGTTAGAGTCTAGAGAAGACACTACTAAAAGATATCCAGAAAAATGTAAAAGAACAGCTTTGGCAAGATTGAGTAGGGTAACTGGAGTAAAAAGGTATGGGGTGGATTTTGGATTATTAGATACTCTTTCATTAGATGATACTCTTGAAAGATTACGTTACTTTTTTGGGCAACAAAGATATCAACCACTAGTTAGAAAGATGAGAAAAGCTGGCTTAAAAGACGATATGATTATTGCAGCAATTTCAACAGGGTGGTGGTGTGATCCTGAGGCCCAAGAAGAGTTTATTTTTAAATTACTAGTTCCTGAAATGAAGAAGGCAGCTTGAGAAAAACTTTTTATACTATAATTCTTTTTTGTAATCATGGACTGGCGTAAAGTTATAAAAGAGGAGACTGAGAATTCTGGAATAACTATGTTTCCATCTGCAAGTAAAAAAAAGAAATGGTATCCTTATGTTATTCTACCTTTTGAATGTAGGATGAGTGCAAGATTTCAAAAAGCTTCAATATTAGCTCTAAAAAAACTATTAAAAAACTGTTTAAAAGAAGCAACTTGTATTCTTTTACCTGAAGCAAAAGCATTTTTATTGGCTCCTTTTGCTATGGCTATAAATAAAGATATTGTTTTATTAAGAAAAAGAGACTATCATGTTAAAGGACAGTTTAAGATAAAACAAGCAAAAGCTTATTTAGAAAAAAAGAAGGGAGAGGTTTTATATTGTTTAGGATTACAACCTGGAGATAGACCTATTTTGATAGATGATGTTCTATCTTCTGGAAAGACAAGTATTGGAATTATAAAAGAAGCTCATAAAAGGGGGATAAGATTTGCGGGGGTCTCGGCTTTTTATGAAAGGGGTGATGGAATAGATAATGTAAGAAGAGAAACAAATTATAAAGCTAAAGCAGTAGCAAGATTAGAGATTATTGATGAAAGACCAAGATGTCTCTTACATGATCTTTAGTATAATAATTTTTAAAAAGAATTGATTATTTTTTGAATCAAAATGGTTTCAAGATACATTCCTGCCCTTTTCTATGCTGGTTTATTGTTGACTTCTAATTGTTATGGTCCCCCTCAAGAAATTACTGGAGTTATTGAAAGGGCATATACTATTGAGGATGGAGATACACACATTCTTATTTCTAGAGATATTGGTCTTGAAGTTAGAGAAGGACCAGAAAGCGTTAAAAAGATTGATTTTTCTTTAAAAGGTTTTTCTAAAGGATTTAATGGAGGTGGGAAGGGAGCTTTTCCTGTTGAAGATCTTGAAGGAGAAAGTTGTAGAGTTTGTTTTATTCAAAGCCCGATTTTAGGCACCCAGGGGTTAGAATTAACTCTTATTGATTAAGATAAATATCCTCTTCCAGGAAATTTCACAACCTTTTTAAGGGAATTCTGATTAGCTTATTTATGACAATTAGACAACCAATTGTAACTGTAGCAGGGCATGTGGATCATGGAAAGACCACTATCTTAGACTGTGTTGCAGGAACTTGTATAGCTGAAAAAGAACCTGGATTAATTACTCAGAACATCTCATTTATGTTAATTCCATCAGACATGATCCAAAAGAAATGTCAAAATCTATTAGATTCCTTTAAAATTAAGTTAGAAGTTCCTGGATTTTTGTTTATAGATACTCCTGGACATGCTGCTTTTACTAATTTAAGAAAAAGAGGAGGATCATTAGCTGATTTAGCTATTTTAGTTATAGATATTAATGAAGGGATTATGGAACAAACTAGAGAATCTATTGAAATTCTAAAAGCAAGTAAAGTTCCTTTTCTTGTAGCTTTAAACAAATTAGATAAAATACCTGGTTGGAAAAAGTCAGGAGATTCGTTTAAAGAGAGTTTAGAATTACAAGCACAACATACTAAACAAGATTTTGAGAAAAAGTTATACAAAATTATAGGAGATTTTGTTTCATTAGGGTTTGATGCTGATTTATTTTTTAGAGTAAGTAACTTTACAAAACAATTAGCTTTAGTTCCTTGTTCTGGAAAAATAGGAGAAGGAACTTCAGAATTAATAGTAATGTTAGCAGGATTAGCTCAGAGATTCTTAAAAAAAGAATTAGAATTAGGAAAAGAAGCTAAAGGAACAATTTTAGAAGTGAAGAAAGAAAAAGGAATGACTGAAATTGAAGCTGTTTTATATGATGGGGTTTTAGATAAAAAAGATCAATTAGTTGTTTCAACATTATCTGAACCTGTTGTTACAAAAATAAGATCATTATATCAAGCAAATCCTATGAAAAAAGGATTTTTTCAAGTAACTCAAGCAATAGCTGCTTCTGGATTAAAAATATGTATTCCAACTGAAGCTGCAGAATCTGTTATTCCTGGGATGCCTTTTGTAGGTGTAAAAAAAGAAAAAGAGTTAGATAAAGTAAAAGAAGAATTACAATCTGATATTAAAAAAGCTCTAGAAAAAGATAAAGAAGGATTTGTTGTTAAAGCTGAATCTTTGGGATCATTAGAAGCATTAGTATTCTTATTAAGAAAACATGGTTATAGAATTAAAAAAGCTGAGATTGGGCAGATAACAAAACAAGATATTACATTAGCTAAAGTAAGTTATGATAAATATCCTTTAGATTCTGTTGTTATTGGATTTAATGTTGATTCTGATTTAGAAGATGAAAAAGTTAAGGTTATTTCAAAAAGTGTGATATATCATATTCTTGAAGAACTAGAGAAATGGCAGAAAGAAAGAGAATTAGAAATTGAAAGAGAGAAATTACAAGGATTAAACTGGCCTTGTAAGTTATTTGTTATGAAGAATTGCTGTTTTAGACAAAGTAAACCAGCTATTTTTGGAGTTAGAGTTGAAATTGGATTATTAAAACCTGGAACTATTGTTATGAACTCTGAAAATGAAGAAATAGCAAAAGTTAAAGGGATTCAACATGAAACTAAATCTCTAGAAAAAGCTGAAGCTAGAAAAGAGGTTGCTATTAGTTTACCTGGAGTTACTTTTGGAAGACAGGTTAGAGGGGGGCAAATACTTTATTCAAAGATCAAAGAAGAAGAATTCAAACAATTAAAAGAAAATAAGAAATTCTTAACTCAGCAAGAAATCTCTTTATTGCAAGAAATTGCTGAAATTAATCGAAAAGCAAAACCTACCTGGGGGATTTAAGATGAAAGATATGAGTTTCAAAAAATTAGGTGAAAAAGATAGAAGAGAGATGGAGAGAGTATATGTAGATACAAGATATAAAGATCCTCATTTTAAACATAAAAATAAAAAAGATTCTTGGGAAAGAGCGAGGAGACGTTGCGAATTCTGGTTTAGAAACCCAAGAAACCACTATATTCTTGGTTTGTTTTTAAGAAAAAAATTAATTGGGTTTGTAGTTTTGGCTGATTGGATTACTTGTGATTATACTTTAACAATGAATCTGGATAAAATTAATAAAAAACTTAGATCTTTTGAAAAAAATCCAAATAAAGCTTGTATGATAGAATCTATAAATATTGTGAAAAAACACCAAGATAAAGGATATGGAAGGATTTTGAGTGATGAATTGTTTAAAAGGGTAAGAGATAGTGCCTTCACTAAAAGGAAAAAATACTCATGTTTTATTGTTTCAACAGGTACAAGAACTAAAGGATATACTCTAATCTCTAAAATGGCTACTTATCTTGGTAGAAATAAGATAGGTCACTTATGGAATAATTTTTATTTACTTGATCTAAAAAAGATTTAACAAACTTTATAAACTTTCTAACTTAATCCTAATTATGAAGAGAAGAGAAAGAGAACAAACAGTTGAAGAACAAATTAGAAGAGTTCCTTTACCTAAAGGAAAACAAGTTTTAGGAATTCTAGAACAAAGATTAGGAGCAAATCACATGTCTATTAAATGTATGGATGGAAAAACAAGAAACTGTAGGGTTCCTGGAAGATTAAGAAGAAGGTTATGGTTAAGAGAAGGGGATGTTGTTTTAGTAGAACCTTG
The DNA here is from genome assembly GCA_020343435.1 of archaeon. GTDB lineage: Archaea > Nanobdellota > Nanobdellia > Pacearchaeales > UBA284. The sequence goes on from CP070794.1 coordinate 267,993, forward strand.
GGAATTAGATTGGGATAAGAGAGGAGATATTCTAATCAAATATTCAAAAGCACAAATTGGTTGGTTAAAATCTAAAGGATTTTTAAAAGCTGAATTATAAAATGAGATTAACTCATTACGAAGGAAAAGAACTTGGAAGGATTTTTGGAAAACATAAAGAGAATATAAAAGAAATAGAAAAAACTTTGAATGTTAAGATCGAAATTGTAAAAAATCATGATATTAAGATAGAATGTAAAGGAGATGATCCATTAGAAGAGTACTTGGTTGCCAAAGTTCTGGAAGCATTAGCATTAGGATTTGATGTTGAAGCTGCTTTAATGTTAAAAGATACTGATTTTGTTCTAAAAGTTGTTGATTTGAAAGATTTTGCTCATGGATCTAGATTAAATGTTGTGATTGGAAGGATTATAGGAAAACAAGGAAAATCAAAAAGAGTTATTCAGAACTTAAGTCATTGTGCATTATCAATATCTGGGCATGTTCTTGGTTTAATCGGACGTGCTGAAAATGTGGAAATAGCTTCAGAAGCTATTGGAAAACTAATAAGGGGAGCTCCTCATTCTAATGTTTTCAAATTCTTGGAGAAATCTCAAGTAAAGTTAAAAGAGGAAGAGAGGTTAATTGAAGATCTGAAAGAGGATTCTTAAATAAACTTCCTTTTTATTTCTTTAAATATCTCCCCAAATATTTTCTTGGAGCCATAGCTAACCCTACAGATACCATTATTGTGTCTAATTTTTCTTATTTTAGGTTTAGATTTAGAAATATAAGATTTAGTAAACTGATTTAGAGGAATATTTAATGTTTTTGACCAAAATTGTTTAGATTTTTTTTCATCCAATACTTTCCAGATATATAACCTACATTTTAATCTTTTTTCTTCTATTTCAAAATATTTTCTTAGCCAAGCAACAAAATATTTTAAAATTCTATAATCAGAATTCGTTAAAGCCACAAAGTAATCTCCAGATTTATCTCCTTCTGCCCAGTATAACATTAATCCCAATTCTTTATTTAATTCCATTTAAGATGGAGTACACCAAGATATATAAATTTTTTCTTAAGATTTAAAAATAGAGTTTCATTCTCATTTATGCTTCGGTAGCTCAGTGGTTAGAGCATACGGCTGTTAAGACTCTTCTTCAAAATATGAAGGGAGAGATCAAAGAAACCGTAGGGTCGCAGGTTCAAATCCTGCCCGAAGCGTTTCACAGTTATAGGATCTTCCACATATAAATCAAGGATTTCTAAAAGAAACATTTTTAAAAAACAGTACCTTTAAAGGAGTATGTCAAAAACAGGATTAATTACTGCAGCGGTTTTAGCAGGAGCTGTAGTACTTGGGGGGGTAGCATATGCTAACCAAACATATTCCAGTGAACCTTATCATAAAGGGACCACATACACTCCCCAGTTAAATTTAAGTGGAGAATTGGGGCAATTAACTCAACAAGAATTTGAAAACTTACAAATTCCTTCAGAAACATCATTTCCTGAATTAGCTCTTGGAGGAGGGGTTAAAAGTCCTGTATATTACCAAGGATTAGATGGAAGTATAGTAAAAGGTTATGTTCGTCCTTCTCCTACTCGAGATGGTGTTCGAGTAATTAATGGAAGTGATACTCTCACAGCGAATATTCATGTGCCTTATTATTGGGATACTTCACCTTATACAGTAGATGATACTTTAATGACTACTATTCATGCTCGTTTTCCTAATGGAGATACATCTTTTATTAGATGGCCTGGTGGAGGTTGGACTCCATGTCTATATCCTTATGAAAATGCTTTCTTTTGGGGTATTGAAAGAGATTCTACTAATCCAGATCAACAAATAGCAAAAGTCCTTACAAGGACAAATTTTGAGAGGTGGGAAAGAACAACCGGTTTTGTTACAGAAAGGGATAGGGTAAGATCAGAGGATTCTTTACCTGTAGGTATGTACAGTTCACATGACATGCCAATTTATCCATCAGTATATGGGGAACCAAGTTCATCAGATTCATTCAATTATACTGCATTTGATACAAATTTAATTGGAAATGATACTGCGCGTATGTGGCAATATCAGTTTACAATGGCTGATTTTTGGAGCGATAGTTCTTATCATGGTCCCTATGCCTTGTGCGTAACATCGCCAGACAAGGGAAAATCTTTTGATACATCTAAAGTTGTTTTAACAGAACAACCAATAGATTCTTTACGTGATTTTGGAATAGCAAATTTTGAGATCATTCAAAGACAACCTAAAGCAACTATTGCGAATATAGCTTCAAAACATCCTTTTGGAGGTCCTTGGGAATTAAGTGGATACTTATATAGAGTTGGAACACCAGATACAGTGGATATTGTTGGAACAGGCACATTACCCCCAAGATTCTCAAGAAGAAACGAATTAAATGAAAAAGTTTGGTCAGTTATATTACCAGATGGAGAATATGGGGGTTATTTTGAGTTAAAAACACCAAATGGCAGATTATTAGACACACTAAGGTACCAAGGTTTTTCTGGGTTAAGAGAACCTGTAAAACCAAAACAACTATATTCAGAAGCTCTTCCAACTGTTGTTAGGAATACAGAAAGATTAGGATTAGATGAACTTATGACAGTATATGATATAAATGGAAGAAAAAAAGAAGAAATATTAAATCCTGGAGTATATTTTATAAGGAAGGAAGGGGAAGAACCAAAAAAAATTATTGTAACAAATTAGATGAGTTCTGTTTTAATAAGGTTTATAAAACTTTAATCATATTCTTTTTTAAGGGCTTGTAGCTCAGGTGGTTAGAGCGCTACGCTGATAACGTAGAGGTCGCAGGTTCGAATCCTGTCAGGCCCATTTCAAATGGTTAATCTAAAAGAGTTGTTAAAGAAATCTAATAAGTTCTCTACAAAGAATCTACCAAGATCTTTTGATGTTGTTGGTAGTGTTGCTCTAATTCAAATTCCTAAACAACTAGAGAAACATAAGAAATTCATAGCTAATTTGATTCTTAAAACTCAAAAAAACATTAATTCTGTTTATCAAAAAGGAAAACATAAAGGAAGATTAAGAAAACAAGTAATAAAATGGATTGCTGGTAAAAAAGTTGATGAAGTTATACACAAGGAATCTGGTTGTTTGTTTAAATTTAATATTAAAACATGTTATTTTTCTCCAAGATTAGGAACAGATAGATTAGAAATTGCTAAAAAAGTTAAGAAAAAAGAGAAAGTTCTTGTTATGTTTGCTGGAGTTGGTCCTTATGGGATTATTATTGCTAAAAGAAATAATAACGTTACATGTATAGAATTGGGAAAAGAGGCTTGTCGGTATGCTAAAGAGAATTCTAAGATGAATAAAGTTAATTTAGAAGTAATTCAAGGAGATGTTAAGAAAGTTTGTCCTAAGTTGAAGAAGAAATTTGATAGGATTATAATGGCAAGACCACAGTTAAAAGATGATTTTCTTAAAGAAGCTCTTTTAGTTTCAAAAAAAGGAACTATAATTCATTTTTATGATTTCTTAGAAGGAGATTTCAAAGAAAAGATTAAGAAGAAACTGCCTAAAAAGATTAAACTTATTAGAATTAAGAAAGTTAGGGAAATTGCTCCTTACAAATATCATGTAAGAGCGGATTTTAGGGTTCTATAAAATTCTTAAGAATCCTGGTTTTGGTTCAAAGATTGATCCTTCTTCTAAAAGATTCTTAATCTCTTCATTAATCTTTTCAACAGGTTCTTTTAATGTTAATATTATTTGTTCTACATTAATTCCACCATTGCCTTCAGATTCTTTGATCATATCTACCAGTTTTACTCTTAAAGAATTTTCAACAGGATCTTCTATTTTCTCAGTTTTAATAACCTCAGGTTCTTGAACTGGTTCTGGTTTTTCTTCTGTTATTTTCTTATTTTGATCATATAATTCACCATACTCTTTTGTTAATTCTAATTTTCTTGCTAAAAGCCATCTTGCATCTACTGGTTTTATGATTTCAGCTGAAATATAAAGTTCTTCATTAAATATTCTTAGAACTCCAATCACAGTTACAGTATCCCCTAACTCTATATTTTCAAATTTCTTGATATCGTCTGCAAATCCTTTAACTCTAATATTCCCAGTATTATCATCTAAAGTTATTGAAGCATAGGGTTTAGTATCTGAAACAAACTTATCTATAACAGTTGCTATAACATTAACTCTACCAATCTCTTTTTCATTAAAAGTTACAGATCTAAAACGTCCTTGATCAAAAACAGCTTTAGAATTAAGAATCATTCCTACAGATAATCGATATGCTGTATATCTTTGTCTTATTTCTCCTGCCATTTTAAACTCTTTGAACAAATCCTTTTTTAGGTTCAAAAACATCTCCTGAACGTTTTAATTTATCTACCATTTCATCAACTTCTTCTTCTGAGATTTTATCCTCTAACTCTTTTTTCAGATCTTTTACTGGTATTAATTTACCTAATTTAGATTCTAATCTCATTATTGTATCCCTAACAATAATAATCTTAGATCTCTGAGATGCTGGGATTCCTGTTGCTATTCTATCAATATCAATAGACCCAGATTCTTTATCAATTCCAACTTGTAATAGATAGAAATGCATGATCTGAATCGCTTTTCTAGCATCTTCTTTTGTAACTTTTTTACTTAATCTAGCTTTTGCACTTGCTTGACTTAATCTAACTAAAGCTTCTAATTGTCTTGCAGATATTGGAATTGGTTTAACTAAATCATCTCCCATTGATGGAGCATTTCTTAATTCAACATAGAATTTTTTAATTTCTTGAATTGCTGCTTCTGTTAGTTCTGGAGATATTTTTTGTTTAGCATATGCAATATATTTTCTTAATAATTGGGGATCAATTGGTGGGACAACTCCTGAACCTTTATGTTCTCTTAAAACATGGGATGCTATTGCTTCATCTTTTAGTTTTCCTGGAATATCTTTAAGAACAAAGATTAAATCAAAACGATTAATTAAAGTTGGAGCTAATTCTATTTGTTGGGCAACTGGTTGAAAAGGATCAAATCTTCCGAATTTTGGATTTGCTGCTCCTAAAACAGAAGTTTCAGCTTTTAAAGTTGCTTGAACATTTGCTTTTACTATTGTAACAGTTTGTTGTTCCATTGCCTCATGCATTGCAGATCTATCTTGTTCATTCATTTTTTCTAATTCATCTAAACATGCTACTCCCTTATTTGCAAGAACCATTGCTCCTGCTTCTAGAGCCCAACCTCTTAAAAATTCATCTTTAACTACTGTGGCTGTTAATCCTGCTTGAGTTGCTGCTTTTCCTACAATATATCGTGCTCTTGGAGCTATTCCAGACACAAATTTCAATAAAACAGATTTTGCAACTCCTGGATCCCCAACTAATAAAATATGTAAATCTCCTCTTGCATGTGTTCCATCACTTTTTTCTTTTCTTATTCCAGCTAATAATTGTAATGCTATTGCTAGTTTAATTTCATCATAACCAAAGATACTTGGGGCAATACTTGCTGCCAATTTTTTATAAATTTCAGGATCTGAGGATAATTCTTTAATTTGATCTTCCTCTTCCTCTGTTATCTCTAATTCTTCATAAGATTCTTCTTGTGGAACTACATTATTCGCTTCTATCATCAAATCAAACCTTGTTGAAACCCCTCCCCCCATCATACTTACAGGAATTTCTTTTAGAATTCCTATAACTTGAACACTTGAACCTGGTGTTGTTCTTTCTTCCATTTTTGGATCTACTAAATCTTCTTTTAAGAATACATTAATTCTTCTTGGTTGTTCTCCTCCTTTCATTTGTTCTGGTGATTCTTCTATTATTAATCTTTGAGCATCTACTAATTCTTTTGATAATAACTTAAATGCTGCTTTCCTACCACATCCGCATCTGTTAGGTTCTCTGAATTTCTTTTCTACTTGTAATACTGAGATAATTGTTCCACATTGCGGACACTCGAATTTAGCATTTGTCACTTGGGGTCTTACTTCAGAAGCTTGTCTTACTATTCCTTCTAATATTAATAATTGAGAAATATGCTTTGCTCTGATCTCTCTTATTGGAATTTCTTGTGATTCTGGAACTTCTGTTAATCTTACTTTAGGATTTTTGATTAATCCTAGTTCTTCTATTGCTAAACTTAACATAGCTAAAGCATCTTCTGGTTTAGTTAGTACATAATCTGCTAATTCATGGCTAAAATTAGCTAATTCTTTGAAAGATACTTGGATTGCTTTCTCACTTCTTTTAGCATATTTTCCTACTTCTTTCTTGTAAAACTCAAAGAATTCCTTTGCTTCAAGTAGTAATTCTTCATTCACCATTTTTGCCCCTAGCTTTCTGAGAGAGGCTTTGGCTTTTTAAATAATTTCTGGTAGAAAAATATAGTATTTATGAGAATAATTCTGGATTTCTAGTATTAGTAAAATAGTGATTTCTTAATGCTTGTGCTACTGCAGTTTCAACAGCATAAATTGGGACCATTCTACCATCAGGTCTTTCTTTGGTAGCTGTTCCCCTCCATTTATCTTGGGGAGTTTGAACTAAAGAGTATACCTCGTTTCCAGTAGAATCTCTGATCACGAAACGTTTTGTTCCTATTCCGTGGCGAGGTTCAACATCCCAAGAACCCAGACGTGTGTCTGGAGCAATTGCCCCTCTCTCTTTTAACTCTTTTGCTTTTTTATGGGCCACAAAGAATAAATTGGGCCCTTTTTCTGCTATTCCAACAAGACCGCAACCACCACATACCATGTTTCTCTTATTTTTTATATATTTAAAAAGATTATTATAATAAAAAGAAAAAAGAAAAATTACTGAATTTGTTTTAAAACACGCCTTGTGTTCTTCATAAGTTTCTTCATAGCTTCATCTAACTGTTTTCTATTCTTAGTTCCTGTACAAACAAGCTTTCCATTACTGAACAATAAGAAAGTTGCATTTGGTTCCCCTAATTTATATACTAAACCTGGGAATTGTTCAGGTTCATACTCAGTATTTTCTAAAACTAAAGCTAATTTGTTCAGATTTAGAGTTAAGTCTATAGAACCACTTGCTACAATGTTCTGTACAAAGATCTTTGGCTTTCCTTTAACCTTAACATTAATCTTTCTTAGTTGTTTGATAACTTGTTTTATTACCTCGTTAACCTGTATTGTGCTTTTTGTTCCTGTACATACTAAATTTCCTGAACTAAAAACAAGAACTGCTGATTTTGGTTTCTTTATTCTTAGAACTAAACCAGGAAACTGTTCTGGATTATATTCTGTGTTTGCTTGGCTTCTAACTAGTTTTACTAAAGGAACTTTGGTTCCTAGAGAAGTTGTAGCTACAATATTTTGTATTTTTAAGTTAGATTTTTTAGAAGATGTTGTCTTTTTAGTCTTTTTCTTCTTAGCCATGAAATTTATAGAAAAATGGGCTTTATAAAGGTTTTTAAAAGGCTCGAGGAGTTTAGATCTTCAATTTTTTAATAACTCTTTGGATTTGTTTTTCTAAATGATCTAAAGTTTTAGAATTATCTATTTGAAAATCAGCTAGTTTTTTTGTTTTACTTAAATGAAAAGTAGCCTCTTCTATTGCATCAAAATGATCAAATTCATGAGAAGTTTTTGGATCTCCCTGTCTATCTCTTTTTTTTAATCTTAAGAATCTTTGTTTAGGATCAGCATCTACAAAAATCATAGGCATTTTTACTTTTTTCTTGAATAATTTTGCTTCTTCAGGATATCTTATTCCAGAAACTACTGCTTTTTTAAGATCTCTTTCAGCTATTTCAGATATAGCCATTTCTACAAGGATATCTTCTCCATATCTTTGTTTTATCTCATGTTGTAATCTTCTTAAATTATCTCTTAATGGTTTTACTTTTCTGTGTCTCTCTATCTTTCTTAAGAAATCACTCATAATTATCTTAGTAAATCCCTTCTTTTTAACAAAATAATTAGCTACAGTGTCTTTTCCAGAACCAATTGTTCCAGTAACTCCAATTATCATTCTAACCTCTTTTTATTTAATAATCTAAGAACTAATTTAAAGGTTATTAGTTAATTGTTACCTCTTTCAAGTAATTATACATAGAAAAATTTATAAAGAAAAAAGAATTTGAAAAAATATGGCACAAGATCTCTTTGATTCAGTTAAAGAATCTGGGAAGAAACCTGAAAAAGAAACTGGAACCACAAAAGAAGAGAGTCTTCCATTACTTGGAATTTTTGCAGAATATTTGGGGGTCACCCCTAAGGAAACATTTTCATTAGAACCTGATCCTGCAACACATTTTCCAAGAGGGAGTATATTTTTAACTAGTCAAGAAAGATTACTAAGGAAAGCAGGATTATGTCCTGAAAGTCCAGAGGTTTATTCTCAACCTTTATTTGATGCTCGTATAAATGAACGTTTGGCTCATCCACCAAGAGCTCCAGAATCCAGACATCTTCCATTAGTTAGGCCTCCTTTAATCGGTGCTAGTGGGGGGAGAGCGCGAAAAGGAAGAATTTTACCAACTGGGTTAAAGAGATTGATATGGGAACATTTAGTAGATTTGTCTAGGTTAAATCTTCCATTTGAAGAATATGTACAACAAAGAGCTAGAGATATCGCACATGTTAGAGATGTTGTTGTTAGAGCATATGAAGAAGAATTAAAATTTGCAAAAGACAACCCCCGACCAAATGTTAAAGAACGTTGGAGTGAGGAAGCTAAATCAAGAGCTGCAGAAACAATACAAAGATTAGATGCTATTGGGGAAATTAGAGAACAGGCAATTAAAACATATCATGTTGATCCTCTTGATATGGTTATATGGGATAGCGAAGATGCACATTATTTATTAGATCCTCCTGAGAAAGTATCCCTTGGAGATAATGAATTTGATTGGATGTTTCCTGTTCAATCTGGAAGAGCAATGCTTCGAGAAAATTATCTCCTTCCAATTCCCACAGGAGATATAGATAGGAGAACTGCTAAGAAAAAAACATTTGTAGCTTATAGTATTCCAATTTCTTTAGGAGATTTTACAGGATTATTGCATGAAGCAGGCTTAGTTTCAGAACATGAGATGACCCCTTTTACTAGTGCTCTTTTTAATAGGCCAGTTTGGGAAGCTACTAAAGTAGCGTATAATGTTATGGATGGAGATGCTGAAGAAGCAGATTAATCTAATCCTTTTCTTTGTCTAATTTGTCTTACTATCTTATCTTGTAGATCTCTTGGTACTGGTGCAAATAATTGATCAACAATATAGAAAGTTCCTCTTCCCTCTGTTGCTGATCTTAGATCATTACTTAATCCAATCATCTCACTAACTGGCATCTGTGCTCTTATACTTACATGTTCTCCTTCTTGATCTACATTAAGTAACTGTCCTCTTTTACTTTGAATGATTTTTGAAACCTCTCCCATATATCTAAAAGGAGATTCTAATTGGATAACTTGTAATGGTTCATAAAGAACAACACCAGCATCTCGCATTGATAATCTAATAGCATCTCTTACAGCTGGAAGAACTTGAGCAGGACCTCTGTGAATTGCATCTTCATGAAGTTTAGCATCCATTAAAGATATTTTTAATTTAGTACATGGTTCTTTTGCAAGACTTCCTGCATCTACTATTTGTTCAAAAGCTTGCATTGCTAATTCTATAACTTCCCCAATTGCAACAATTCCACTTGTTTCATCTAAGAATACACAATCTTTGTAAATCTCTTTGTAATCTCTTGCTTCATTATTATCTACTCCCAAACTTGTTAATATTTTCCACAAGTTTTGATCTTTTTTCTTAATTTTCATATCTCCAATTTCTCCTGATTTAATAGCTTGATAAACAGGATCTTCTAATGGTTGAACTCTTAAAAAGAAGATATTATGTTTGTTTGGAGATCTTCCTTCAAATGTTTTTCCTGGTTTAGTTATTGTTTCTCTGAAAACAACGATTGGTGGAGAAGCTGTTACATCAACTCCTTTTTCTGTTTTAATTCTTGTAGTTACAACATCTAAATGTAATTCTCCCATCCCAGATAATAAGTGTTGTCCTGTTTCTTCATTAATCTCTACTCTTATAGAAGGATCTTCTTTTCCAACTTGTCTTAGAACATTGATTAGTTTAGGTAAATCAGCTGGTTTCTTTGCTTCAATACTTGATGTAACCACAGGTTCGAAAATATGTTTTAGAGCTTCAAATGGTTCTATGGGTTTAGTTGAAACTGTTTCTCCTGCAAAAACATCTGTTAATCCTGCAACTCCAACAATATTTCCTGCTGGTGCTTCATCAATAACAAATCTTTGTGGTCCTTTGTAAACATTAACTTGTTGTGCTTTAACCCATCTCTTAGCTTGGTTTAAGTATAATTCTTGTCCTCGTTTTATTGTTCCTGAGAATAATCTTCCTGCTGCAACTTCTCCTGCATGTTTATCAACAACAATTTTTGTAGGTACAAAAATTACTGGTCCTTCAGGATTTGTTGCTAATAAGGATTTTCCTTCTTCAGATTCTAATTCTCCGTGCCAGAATTTTGGAATTCTGTATTTTTGTGCTTCAACAGGATTAGGAAGATGTTTAATAACCATATCCATAACTACTTTGTATATTGGTGCTTTTTTCATTAATTCTTTTATTTTTTCTTGAGATTCTGTTTCATAAGCTTCTGTTATATCTGAGAATTTAATTCCAGTATCTTTCATATATTTTAGACTTAATGCCCATTTATCTTTTCCAGAACCAAAACAGAAAGATCCTTCTTTAACATTAATTACCCACTCATCTTTGAATTCTGGAGGAACTATTGATAAAATGAATTTATTAACATCTGTTATGATCTGAATAAGTTTTTCTTGAATCTTGTTTGCTGGAAGTCTTAATTCTTTGATTAATCTATCAGCTTTGTTAATAAATAAAGTTGGTTTAACTTTTTCTCTTAATGCTTGTTTTAATACTGTTTCTGTTTGTGGCATCATTCCTTCAGCTGCGTCTACTACTACAATTGCTCCGTCAACAGCTCTCATAGCTCTTGTAACATCTCCTCCAAAATCTACATGACCAGGAGTATCTATTAAATTGATAAGATAATCTTTTCCTGCAACTTCATGAACCATATTAACATTTGCAGAATCAATTGTTATTCCTCTTGATTGTTCATCTTCATGAAAATCCATATAAAATGCTCCGCCAGCAACATCTTCAGATAACATTCCTGCACCTGCAAGTAAAGAATCTGTTAAAGTTGTTTTACCATGATCAATATGAGCACAGATACCTATGTTTCTAATTTGTTCTGGTTTCTTCATTAATTCTAGAATCTTTTTTGTTTTATCATCTACCATTTTTACCTTGCAGAATCAGCTTGTTTTTCTGTTTCTGTTTTCTTTTTAACTGCGAAACTATCTGGAGTTCCTTTGGAAGCATTAATTATTTCTGTTGCTAAAGTTTCTGCGAATTTTACTTTTTTATTAAAAGATTTATCAAACGCTCCATGAACTAAATGTTTTAATGCAATGTCTACTCTTCGATAAGGAGCACAATCAACAGCTTGAGGATATCTTGCTCCACCATACTCTATTGTTGTAATCTCATCGTGTGGAGCAGCATTCTCTATTGCTCTTACCAGAACTTGAATAGGATTTTCTTTAGTTCTTTCTTCTATGATTTTGAAAGTTTGAAGTAAAGTTTTAGCATGTTGATTATATTTTCCAGTAACTTTTGTAATTATCTTATGTTTTTTTCCTCTATGACCTGGAACAGCTATTTTATTCATTAATCTTTCAACAATATTAACTTTAGTTTTACCAAATCTTTCTCTGTGTCTTCCATGAGCTTTAATTAATAATTTTGGTTCTAAGTTAATGCACTTTTGCAAACTAATATCTTGTACTTTAACATCAGAACTGTCATAAATATCGAATATTTTCATTTTTTAACAAAAACAATCCCTCTTCTTGGTTTATATCTATAATCTCCATATTCTGTAAACTCATCAAACATAAAAGGGGTTGTTGGTTCTTCTCTACCTTCCCTTTGAACATAAACTTTGGTTAGACCAGGTAATCTCAAAATACTTAGTACAACTCTAACCACTTTAACAGGAACTGTTTCTTCTCCGGGGTTTGTACGAGCTGTTTCTGGGTGTCCATAAGGTATTAGATTAAGTTCAATACCTGGAGCCAACTCAACAAATCTACTCCTAACCATTTTATCTTCTACCTTTCTCAATCTTTCCTCTAACTAATTGTCTTAGAGTTTGATCATTTACTTTAATAACTTGGAATCTTACGCAAGGAATATCTCCTTTAGCTCTTCCTTGTTTTCCACCAATACACTCAATCATAACTTCATCATGTTCATCAATATGTTTTTGTGCTAAGTTTCCTGGAACAAATGCAGCTACTTTTTTATTAGATCCAGATAATTGAACTCTTACACATTTTCTCATTGCTGAATTTGGCTGTTTTGCTTCTAATTGAATCTTTTCAAGAACAATTCCTTTTGCTTGACTATCTCCCCCTAAAGGATCTGATTTTGCTTTTAATCTTAATGTTCTCTTTTTGTATTTAACGTTCTTCCATCTGAATTTCTTTCTTCTTTTCTTTAGTTTTCTTGCTGACATTAATCCCATGGAGAATTAATTAAAAAGAGCTTTATAAAGGTTACTTGGAAACCTTTAAAAACGTAAATTAAGTTTAGACTCTATGAAATCAGCTTATACTTATCTCAGAGAAGCAATGCGTCAAAAAAGAGATACAAAAGAATGGCGGGAGTTGCTTACAAGATGGAGAAAATCTAGAGTTGTTGTAAGAACAGCTAAACCATTTAGATTAGATCAAGCTAGACGTTTAGGACTTAAAGCTAAGAAAGGATTTACAATTGCGAGAGTTAGATTAAGGAGAGGAGGACATAAGAAAACAAGACCAAGAGGAGGAAGAAGATCTAAACGAATGACTATTAAAAAAAGTTTGAAAATGAATTATAGATGGATTGCTGAATCAAGAGCAGCAAGAAAGTTTCCTAATCTTGAAGTTTTAAATTCATATAAATTAGCTCAAGATGGTAGAAATTATTTCTTTGAAATTATATTAGTAGATCCTAAAATTCCTGAGATTCGAAAAGATAAGAATTTGAAATGGTTAGGTTCTAAGAAGAATAAGAGAAGAGTTTTTAGAGGTTTAACTTCTGCTGGGAGAAAATCAAGAGGATTGAGAAACAAAGGTAACAGGGCAATAAAAGTTAGACCAAGTGTTAGATCTGGTGGTAGAAAAGGTAAATAAAATTAATGGGTAGGATCGTCTGAACCAGGACCTAAAGAAGAAACTACAGAATCAAGCAGGCTTGGATAAAGTTGTATGTAAATATCATTCTTTTTATCATATAAAACATATCTTCTTTGTTCTTTTGGATTAGATTTATTGAAGGGTTCCACGCATAGTTCAAATCTGTAATATGGTTCTTTTCCCGGTTCCCCAATACTTCTTAGTTGTTGTATAAAATAAGTGCCCCAGCACCCCCATCTATTACGAACACGAAAGTACTGACCATCCATACTTGTAACCTCTCCAACAACTGGGCCATTATGATCTGTACGCATCTCATTTCTTGAAGAATCCCAAATTCCGAATTCAAGTTTCCCAGGTTTTCCTGATCTTGTCCTCACAAGTTCTTTTAATGTTACTGGGTCTGCAGTCTTAGGAACAATATCCATGTTTAGTTCTAGAAGCATTCTTTTTTAATTATTATTATGATATAACCTATATTTTGCCAAAAAATTTATATAGTACTTTACTTTTCATAAGGCATGGAATTACAATGTCAAAAGTGCAAGTATCAATTTAATTCTGAACGATTACCTAACCTATGCCCATTTTGTGGAGCTCTAAATATGGTTAGGAATGTCCCAAGTGCTTCTGAAATCTTAATGGAAGCTGCCCAACAAGAAGAAAAACAAAAAGAAGTAGAGCAAAGAAGAGAGGAATGGAAAAAGAGGATAAGCACTAACCAAGATTAGAAAGGATTTTAAATCAGGATTCTATATTATTTATATGTATGAATTATTAAAAGAGGTGATTAGCAGAGCTCAGAATCTGCATAAAAAATATCATATTAAAATCGCTTTTCCTGAATATGAAGATTCAAGGATTAGAAATGCTATTAGGATTCTTAAGTCAAAGAGGATATGTGAACCTGTTTTAGTAAAACCAGGATTCTTACATACATCTACAACAAGTTCTGTTGCTTTATTATTAAAAGGAGAAGTAGATGCAATTATATCTGGATCTCATCATTCAAGTACAGATGTTCTATTATTAGCATTTAAGTTTAAAGATCCTGAAGTTAAGAGAGTTAGTGGAACAATGTTGATGATTCCTAAAAAAGGAATGCCATTATTATTTGCTGATGTTGCTGCTCAACCCAATCCTAGTTCAGAACAATTAGCTGAAATTGCTCTACTTTCTGCTAAGAATTATAAATTAATTACAAGAAAGAAACCAGTTATAGCTTTGTTATCTTATTCTACCCATGGTTCTGGAAAAGGTCATAGACCATTAGAAATTAAGGAAGCTGTTAAAATTGTGAAAAGAAAATCTGATTTTAAAGTTGATGGAGAAATTCAATTAGATGCTGCTTTAGTTCCTTGGATTTCTAAACTCAAGAATGCTGAAATTGAAGGTAATGCAAATGTTCTGATATTCCCTAATTTAGACTCTGGGAATATAGGTTACAAATTATTAGAAAGATTGGGAGAGTATAAAGCTGTTGGAGCAATATTGCAAGGTATGGAAAAACAAGTTAATGATTTATCTAGAGGCTGTTCTGTAGAGGATATTATAAATTTAGCTGCAGTTACTGTTCTGCAGGTTGCTGAGAAAAAATGAAAACAATAATCTTTAATGTTGGTTCAACTAATTTGAAATATAATTTATATGATAAAAGACAAATAACCCAGAGAAAGATCTATTACAAGAATTCTAAGCAGTTAAAAGATAAGATAAAGAAAGTCTTATCATTTAAACCAGATTTAATCATTCATAGAGTTGTTCATGGGGGAGATATGAAGAATTCTGTTATAACTAATTCTATTTTAAAAAAACTAGAAAAACTAAATGAATTAGCTCCATTACATAACCCTAGACAATTAGAAGTGATTAAGATATGTAGAAGATTATCAAAAGCTAAACAAATAGCTGTTTTTGATACAGCATTTTTCTTAGATTTACCAAAGATCTCTAAAACTTATGCTTTACCTAAGAAATTAGCTAAAAAATATCATATTCAGAGATATGGATTTCATGGAATTAATCATAGATTTATGGAGAGCTATGTAAAAAAGAGAAAAGTAATCACTTGTCATCTTGGAGCTGGATCAAGTATTACTGCATGGAGTAACCACAAACCTTTAGATACAAGTATGGGATTCACACCATTAGAAGGAGTTATGATGGTTACAAGAACTGGTTCAATAGATCCTTCAATTGCTTTGTTTTTACAAGAGAAATTAAAACTAACTCCTAAAAATGTTTTAAAATTATTAAATGAAAAATCTGGATTCTATGGATTAACAGGTTCTAAAGATATTGAAAAGATAGTGAATCAAAGAAAAAAATACAGATTAGCATTTGAATTATTCTGTTATTCTATTGCAAAACAAATATCAGCATATGTTGCTACATTAAATGGTTTAGATTGTTTAGTATTCTCAGGAGGGATAGGAGAATTATCCTGGCCAACAAGAGAGAGGATATGTTCTTATCTTAAACACTTGGGATTAAAGTTATCTAGAACCGATAATATTAAAAACAAGGAAGTTATATCCAGTTCATATTCAAAAATTAAAGTTTTTGTTGTTAAAGCTAATGAGGCTGAGGTTATGCTTGGGGAAGTTAAGAAAATACTGAAATGATAAGTGAAAAACAATTAGAAAAAATCAAAGAATTCTTAGATAATGCTGCTAATCCTGTATTCTTTTTTGATAATGATGTAGATGGTTTAGCTTCTTTCCTATTACTTAGAAGATATTGTGGAAAAGGTAAAGGAATTGCAATTAAAAGCTATCCAGAATTAAATGAGATGTATGCTAGAAAATTACATGAGTTCCAACCAGATGTTGTTTTTGTATTAGATAAACCATTAATTGCTAGAGAATTTGTAGAAGAAGCTGAAAAATTAAACTGTCCTATTATTTGGATTGATCATCATCCACCTGAACAAGTAGAAGGTTTAGAAGATAAGTTTGATAAATCTGTGTTTTATTTTAATCCCCTTTATTATGGAGAGAGTAATGAACCAACTGTTTACATATGTTACAAATCTATAAAAAATAAACAAGATGAGTGGATTGCATTATTAGGATGTTTAGCTGATTGGTATATTCCTGAGTTTGCAAAAGAATTTTCTGCTAAAAATAAAGAATTCTTTCCTTATGCAGATGGTCCTGCAAGAGGTTTGTTTAATACCCCATTAGGAAAAATAGTAAAGATTTTAAGTTTTGCATTAAAAGATAGAACTACAAATATTGTTAAGATGTTAAGAGTTTTAATTGATCTTAAGAGTTACAGTGAATTCTCTGAAGAAAATAAAAGGATGAGGAATATTTATAGAAGATTTAAACAAATTAATAAAAGATATGAAAAACTGATTGATAGAGCTAAAAAAGTTTCTAAATTCGGAAGATTATTTTTCTTTACATATGGTGGTCCTTTATCTATGTCTTCTGAGATAGCTAATGAATTATTCTATATGAATCAGGATAAGGTTGTTGTTGCAGCTTATATTAAAGGGATAAAAGCAAATGTTTCTATTAGGGGAATAATTAATGTTAAAGAATTAGTTCAAAAAGCGTTAAAAGGATTAGATTCTACTTCTGGTGGGCATAAGAATTCTTGTGGAGCAACATTAAATGTTACTGATTTGCCAAAGTTTAAGAGAAGATTATTGAGATTGTTAAAATAGAAAGATTTATAAATAGTAATTACATATGTAATTACATGGCTAAGGAAAAGAAAGTTGTATTTAATAACGAACTAATTAAACAAGGGAACTCATACTGTGTGAGGGTTCCTAAAAGTTCTATAGATCACTTAAAATTAGATTTAGGAGATACTGTCCAGATATCGTTATCAAAACCAAAGATGAGTAAACTCCCAAAATCTCTTTTAGATATTTATAGAAAAACTGTTAGGGTTTTGAAAGACTTTAGTGATAAGGATTTGAGAAACTGTTTTTTTAATTTTGATATAGAAGCAAGTTCTACTAAGGGGTTAAAAAAAGCAGAAAGAAATAGAGTTGTACAAGCATTTGAGAAAACTGTTGAATTGAAAAATGGAAAGGAATTTCTTAAGAAATATAGAACCTTTAAGAGAAATGTTAATAAAGGCAACAGTTTCAAGATAATCAATGCTATCAAAAAATCCAAGAAATTTCAAGAATTGGGAAAAGCTATTGAAGAACAGTTAAAATGAACCCTATAAAACCTATTAAAATTGAAAAAGATATGAAAGTCTCTGATCTAGTTTCTAATCTTAAGAATTGTGGATTTAATGCTAAGAGATTAGGAGAAGCTACAGATATTTTGAAAAAAGTTATTCAAGATGAGGAATGTAAGTTATTTGTTAGTTTTGCTGGTGCTTTAGTTCCTGCTGGAATGAAACAGATTTTTATTGATATGATTGATAAAAAAATGATTGATGTTCTTGTAACTACTGGAGCAAATTTAACTCATGATTTAATTGAAGCTCTTGGATTTGAACATTATCATTACGATGGAAAAGAAGATGATTCTGAATTAAGAAAAAAAGGTTTTGATAGAATCTATAATGTTTTAATGAAAAATGAAGTTTATGAAAAACTTGAGAAATGGTTTGAAGAACATTTTGATGAATTAAATTCTCAGAGTAATACTGAGTTTTTATTGAAGATTGGAAAGTTAGTTGAGAATACTAATTCTATTTTAGCTACTTGTTATAAAAATAATATTCCTTTGTTTTGTCCTGCTTTATCTGATTCTGGAATTGGATTAATGATATGGAGTATGATGACTAGAAAGAAGAAACCTTTAATGCAAGAGTATAATGATCTTCCTAAGATAATTGATATTGCTTGGAAACACAAGAAAAAAGCTGTTTTTTATATTGGTGGGGGAACTCCTAAGAATTATACCCAACAAGCTATGCAGTTTTCTAGTCCTGCTCAGTTTGGAGTTCAAATTAAGATTGATGATGAATCTTTTGGTGGTTCAAGTGGTGCTCCATTAAAAGAAGGGATATCTTGGGGTAAGATTGATGAAAAAGCACAATTTATTGATGTTACATGTGATGCTACAATTGCATTGCCTTTAATTTATTCTGGATTGTTATAA
The DNA here is from genome assembly GCA_020343435.1 of archaeon. GTDB lineage: Archaea > Nanobdellota > Nanobdellia > Pacearchaeales > UBA284. Next base: position 286,328 of record CP070794.1, read on the forward strand.
TTCTCTAACTAAAAGTTTAAAAGGGGATAGATATCTGTATCAAGATGGGAGACCCAATTGGAGAAGTAGAGATTCCTGATGACTCTAGAGTTCGTAACATAATGGATGTTTATCCTAGAACAAAAGTTCTTGACACAAAAATTTATGGTATAGATGGATACAGGAGCGGCGATAGTCACATATTATTACTAGCACAACAAGCATTTCCAAGACAAGGGAATTATACTTCTAATGTTTATGCATTGGTCCCAAAAGATGGGAGGGATATTGTAGTTAGTGCTGATGTTTTTTGTGGAGATAATTTTGTAAGATCTGTTGAAAGTTCTACAAAGATAGGGCCTTTTGATTTTAATAGATTTCAGTCTGCAGTATATGATGTTCGAAGAGGGACAGGAAGAGTGGTTAGACTGGAGTGTAATGACTCTGATGCTGGGATTAATAATAGAACAAGAGATCTAAAAACATGTAGAGCAGGTGCTGTTCCAATTGAAACACTTTTAAGGGGATGTGAAGTTAGAGTTGTTAAAAAGAGAAAATTTAAGGATAGGCGAACATTATTAGATAGAATTGGTGATGGGCTTGCCAGTTCAATTTTTAAAGCGGTTGAATTATATGATCCAGGTAATGTTTCTTAAAAGGTTAGTTTTATAAATTGAATTCTTATTATTGTTTTTGAGGTGGTCAGACCTCAGCTGATTCTGGGGATGAAAATGTTAGAACCAATATTAGATGGATCAAAAACAATAGAACATCAAGGAAGATTTAGAATTCAATTAGATATCTCTTCTAGCTCAACACTTAAAGAGGGAGATATAGAAAAAATATTAAGAGCCAGTTCCTGGGAAGTTAATCCAGAAAGTATTGCTATTGGTTCTCCAGGTGGGAGAGCAATTTCAACACCTAGAGAAGAAAGTTTGGAAGATGGAGGAATCGTGCTAGACCTACTTAACATTAGCGGTATTGGTTATAATCCTCTACTTGTTGTATCTTATAATCCAGAATTTGGTTTTAAAAGCGAATTAATGTATGAAGAAGGTTTTCAGCCACCTTCAAATAGAAATTTTATAGATTTTACTCCAGAGACCTATAGAACCAGTTATGCAGACAATGGGTTAAAGCATCGTAGAGGTAAATTTTGTCCCCTTGGATCTTATACAAATAGACAAGTTAGAAAAAAAGTAGAAAACACAAGTTTAGTTAACAGTCTTGGTTTGAAATCTCTTCTTGTTCCAAAAATAGAAGCTTATGGAAGATATTTGGATGAAAACTTAAGAGATGAAGATGGACAATTTGGTTTTGTTGTTTATTCTGTCCCTAGTGATAAAAGAGTTGCTGGTTCTGAATTAGAGGAAGAATTTGCTGAAATGATGGGCCTTACAGAATCTGGGGACCCTACCAAAGTTATAGCTACTCTTTTGCGTAAATATACTAAGAATTTAATGGGGGGTTTAAAAGAATTACATGATAAAGGTTATTGTCATTTACAAGGACATATGGGTCAGTTTTATGATTTTCCTGAAAGACCATATTTAGTAGATTGGGAAACAATGATCCCCCTAGGTAGAACTGTCCAGGATCGTTTATTAAATAGGGAGATAGATATTTCAAAACCATTATCCAGTGTATGGAGGATGATGGGGAAATCTCAAACCTCTGGAGAAGAGGCAATGGAATTTGTAAATCAAGTAAAACCTTACTTATTGGGAGATTATCTTGGTATTTCTCCAGATCAGATTTCAAAAGATAGGAGAGCAGCTATGATTAGATTAAGTAAGGGTCGTCGTGGAGTAATGGTAATGGAGGATGATGTTAGTGGGTTGGTTTTACAAAAACATGGTATAGAAAGATCCCCTCTTAAAAAAAATCAAGCAAAGATTGGAAGAAATGATCCATGTCCTTGCGGATCTGGTATAAAATTTAAGAAGTGTTGTGGAGGACACAAATAATTTAAACCGTAATTCTTATTTGTAAAGATGAAAAAACTGGTGATAATCTTTTTACTGATTTTATTAACATTAACTCTAGTTCAAGCTCAAGAAATAAAAGAGTATTCAAAGATCAATGTTGAAATCTCAAACACAGTAGAAGCAACAGATAAGCTGGATGTTAACTTACTAATCTTTCCAAGACAAACAGATAATCAGTTTGCAACTATACATACGATTCCTACAGCAAGAGTTAATGATAAGATTTCTTTTAGTTTAGATGGTGGGGGATCTTTCTTAGTTCTAGCAGATGTAGAGATTGAACCAAATATTCCAAGAATAACTTATTTAGAACCTTTAACAAACAATGGATATACTCAAGAAACAGAACATATTGATTCTGAAAATAAATACATTAAAAACAAAGCTCAACAATTACAAGATAAAGCTGAAAATAATTTAGAATTATTATATTATTTAGCAGAATATGTTAAAAATAATTTAAGATATAGATTAGAGTACTCTCAACCTCAAAAAGCATCCTGGATTCTAGAACATAAAATTGGGGTATGTAGTCATTACACAACATTATTTATTGCATTAGCAAGATCATTAGGATTTTCTGCAAGATATGTTTCAGGATTAGCTTATTCAAATGAACATAATAGTTTTGAAGAACATGCTTGGGCTGAGGTATGGATTAATAATAAATGGATTCCTTATGATACTACTTTTGGACAGTATGGATGGTTAGATTCAAGACATGTTATATTAAAGTATAGTAAAGATTCTGCTGAATCTTCTGCTGAGTATAGTTATACTGGATTTATAGATGCTGAAAAAATAGAAATTAGAGCTGAGATCTTAGATGAGGGTTCTAATAAGTATTTGCCTTTTGAATTAAAAGCAAAATTACATGAAAACCAAGTAAAACAAGGTTCTTATGTTCCTTTAGAAGTTGAAATAGAAAATAAAAATGACTTTTATTTTAATTTGCCTGTTTATTTGACAACAGCTCCAGGGGTTTATGGAGATAATACTAAGATAGCATTTTTAGAACCTAATTCTAAAACTAAAGTATTTTTTATTATAGAAGTTCCTGAATTAGATAGATGCAGAAACGGTTGTTCAGGAGCTGTTAAAGTTAAAGATATATTTGATAATGCAGATGAAACAACTATTAGTTTTTCAAATTATTATTCTGAGATTACTTTAGAACAAGCACAAGATTTAATAGAATCTCAAAATGGTCAAACTAAATTTGATTTTATATGTAGTTCTGACAGAGAATTCTATTATTCTGGAGAAAACATGCAGATTAGTTGCATAGTTTTTTCAGATCAACTTGAGGATTTTGAAGTTTGTTTAGATACTTGTTATGAGTTTAGCAATAAAGATTTTGTTAATGTTGAATTTACAACTGAAGCTGAAGCTGTTTTATGTCCCAAAATAAAACAAGATGGAGAAGTAAAAGCAACTGCTTGTATTAATTCTGATGTTGTGGATAGACCTGAAGTAAGAATTGAGAGCATTGTTTCTGAACCTGTAGAATATGGAGAAGATCTGAATATTAAAATTAGATTCTCAAGTAATGTGGATACTTATGGAGACATTTATATTTCAGAAGATCAAAAAAGTATAGCAAGTTATGATACTGATATAGCTAGAGGAATTAATGAGGTTATAATTGAAACAACATCCTTGAGATACAAACCTGGATTAAATGAATTGGAGGTAGGTATTTTCTTCTTTTATGATGAAGAAACCTTATCAACATCTCAAGAATTTATATTAAATATTCAGGATGTTAATTTCTTTCAAAAGTTCTTATTGTTCTTCAGGAAGTTGTTTATCTGATTTTTGATAATAACATCGTATAGTTCCCACCTGCATATATCCATTTTCAACTCGCATAGCTAAAGGCCACACTCCCTTTCTTGGTTTGAGTATATGTACTGCTTTTGCAGATCTTCTTTTAGGCCAAAAACAAGGGGGCATTCCTCTTGGTCTTTGATCTGGTAACCTTACATCTCCCATTACTCTTAAAACATCTTCAAGAAAATGATAACCATGATATACCCCTCCAACTGTAGTTAATTGTGGGATTTGAGGGGTGAAATAAATTGTGGTTTCTGGTGAGATAAATCCATGATTTAAAACAATCATATCACCAAACACCAAAAAGAATTTATAAGATTTTATGAGATAGAAAGAAACATTTAAAACACTATCCTATTTAGATTAAAAATGGGAGATTATGAAAAGTTATTAGATACTGCATATAAGAATGTGAAGAAAGTAGATTCTGTAGAACGTTTTGAAATTCCTAAAGCTAAATCTATGATTGAGGGAAGTAAAACAATTATTACTAATTTCTCTCAGATATTTTCAACATTAAGAAGAGATCCCCTACATCTTGCCAAATACTTATCAAGAGAGTTAGCTACTCCTGTTAATATAGAAAAAGATAGAGCTATTTTAAATAGAAAACTAAGTCCTGCAACTATTGATGGAAAAATAGCAGAGTATGTAAAAGAGTTTGTTATTTGTCCTGAATGTAAGAAACCAGATACAGAATTGCTAAAAGACAAAGGATTCTTGTTTATTCATTGTTTAGCTTGTGGAGCTAAACATTCTGTTAGAGTTAAGATTCATTGAACTGGTAAACTTATGATATGGTGATAGGAATATTCTCCTTCTGCAGTTTTGACTATTTGTAGAGCTTCACCACCCCACCTAAACACATATCTTTTAAGATCATATGCTAAAGGATTTCCATCCTCTTCAGAACCAAAATCGTGACTCTTTAATTTTTCTTTTAGTGCCTCTACAGAAGCTCTAAAAGCAACAGAACTTTCTACTCTTCCTAGAACTACATCTTCCACATCTTCCCCTTGTTCAGATAAATCTCTCAGGTTTGCCTCTGTTGACCTAGAAAGTGTTTCTAAAGATAGTGCAAGAATTTTTGAACGATCTTCTACCAAATTATCTAAGCCTTCTATAGAACGGATTTGATAATGAGGGGTTGGAGCGAAAAGGATACTATACCCCCTATCTTTGTTAGCCATGACCCTAAGCGTAAAACAAACTTTATAAATAAAGTTGTGGTCTAGAATATAAAATGGAAGATGAATATTTAGATGTTGTAGATGAAAAGGATCAAGTAATTGGAAAAGAATTAAGAAGCACTCTTGTTGCTAGTGGAAAAGGCAACTATCGTGTTGTGAATATTTTTATTTTAAATTCAAATGGAAAAGTTTTACTGCCAAAAAGAGATTCTACTAAAAGTGCATTTCCAAATTGTTATGATTTTTCTTGTGGAGAGCATGTTCAAGTTGGAGAAAGTTATGAAGATGCTGCAAAAAGAGGATTAAAAGAAGAATTAAATTTAGAGGGGATTGAAATTAAAGAAATTGGTTACTTTAATCCAAAAGATGGAGTTTCAAGTTTTATGAAAGTATTTAGAGTAGTTTATGATCAAGAGATTAATGCAAATAAAAAAGAGGGAGTAGAGTCTCTACAATTCTTGCCAGTAGAAGAAATTAGAAAAATGAGTGAGGAAAACCCAAAACTATTCAAAGATGATATTCCTACTGTAATTGATCTCTTAAAAGATAAGTTAAAATGGTAGTGATAAAAGTCCATGATACATATAGAAAAGTTGTAGCTATCTGTGATTCTGAGTTAGTAGGAAAAAAGTTTGAGCAAGATAATCTAGAATTAGATATTAATGATAAGTTTTATGGTGGAAAAGAGTATTCTGATGAAAAAGCTTTAGAAATGATAAAATGGGCTATAACTGAAGATGCTTGTTTTAATTTTGTGGGAAAGAATTCTGTTGAATTAGGAGTAAAAGCTGGGATTATAGACAGGGACAGTATACTAACTGTCCAGGGGATTTCCCACGCTCTCTCCTTGATGTAATTGGAATAGTTGTAAAAAATCATTTGGGATTAGTGCAAGTATTTGTGAGAAATCCAAACCATGAACTAGATGACTCCTCTCTTCTCCTGGAACTTTATAAGCTGTATGAATTAATGTTGCAACATCTTCTGGCTTTACTCTTCCTTGGATGAGAGAGGTGAGAGCTTGGGAGTGGTCATAAGCATTTCTTATTTGTTGGGGGGTTGGTGTTTTTGATGTTTTGATATCTAATAAAACCCCTAAATCTTCTGGTTTAATTCCTGAAAAGAAATCTAAAGACATCTCATACGTATCCAGATCTATTATAGGATCATATGCTCTAAATTTTACGTCTTGGTCTAAGGATTCAATATCTTTTGGGAAAAATTTAACTGATCTCTTACTACCTGAAGGAAATGTTTCTCTGTACCTTGTGCCCTTTAATGGCCCATCAAGGATATATTTTCTTAAAACAAAAAGGGTGGTTCTTACTATGTCATTTTCTAAACTAGAACTCGGAAGATACTTTCTCCTTAAAACCACCTTCCCCACAAATTGGCTAGGTGCTCTATCTAGATCCATTTTTTATTGAGTAAGCTTTTTATACCCTTTTCTCATAACTAAAAGATGGTATTTAAACTTGATGTTGGCAGTAAAGAAAAAACATATCATGTAGAGACAGCAAGTGAAGATTTTATTGGTAAAAAAATAGGTGATAAAATACCTGGAAAATTTATCAAAGAAGTAAAAGAATTAGAAGATTATGAATTTGAAATTACTGGAGCTTCTGATAGAGCAGGATTACCAGCATTAAAAGATGTTAGAGGTGTTGGATTAAAAAGAGTTCTAATGAGTTATGGAACTGGAATGAAGAAAAGAGCTAGAAGAGAGGGTAAGAAAAAAAGAAGTAATTATAGACCTAAAGGATTAAAATTAAGAAAAACTGTTCATGGTAGTACAATTGATGAAACAATTGTTCAAGTAAATCTTAAAGTTGTAAAAACTGGTTCTAAAGCTTTAAAAGAGATATTTAAGAAAGAAGAAAAGAAAGAGGAAGTTAAAGAAGAGAAAAAGGATTAATTCTCAGAAGGATCTTCAACTTGGGTTGCTCTTAAAATTTCTGGACATCCAAGCATAAATTGGGTTAGATCATATTCATACTGTCGATGAACTGGAGAACTATGGTTATGTAATGATAAAAGAGTTCCTGTGAGTACTCTTTGTCTAGGATTTAAACGATAAAAATCAGCAGGAGTTAGATCGGCAATTATTGAAGCTCCATCTCCAAATCCTCTATGAAAAAGTCTTGTTGCTGAATCATATTCCCATCCATGATTGCCTCTAAGATGTTCTGCTATCTCTTGCGGATCAGCACATCCATAGAGTTTAATTCCGGTTTTTTCTTTAAACATTTTATTGTGTAAGAATTTTAGTTTTTAAATGTTGTTACTGAACTTGAGCATCATCTTTCAAACCCTTTTGCAGATTCATTAATTCTATCAATTTCTGGGGGGTTAATATCTCCAAATTGGCTGCTTCTCCAGAAAGATCTGTAAAGACAGGTTGGCCCAATTCTCTTAAAGCTTGCTCTGCATAGGACGCATCTCTGTACTCGTCTCTTGTTCTTTGATCTACTAGTTTGTTAGATACAATAGATACTACTTCCCTAAAAGCATTTGCTGCTTGTCCTTCATAACCCAAAACATCATAAACTACTGCTAAAGTTTTCCAAGTACGGACAAAAGAAGGGTCTAATTGTGTAGCTTTTTCTAAATCTGAAATAGCTCCTTCCCCGTTACCTAATTTTATTTTTGCAGAACCTCTCAGACTATGAAGTAATGAGCAATCTTGTTCTTCCCTAGTCTTTATGGCTTTAGTTGCAGCCATCACAGCTTTAACAGCAGAATCTCTATCATCTTTTTTCATTGCTCTATCATAATGTATTGAAGCTTCAGAACTATAAATTTCGGTGTCAAGTTTAGGATAAAAAGAAGTTGTTTGATATGCTTTTTTTAAAGCTCTTAAAGCATCATCATACTTTTCTTTAGAACCTAAGATATCAGCTAATTTTATGGCTGCAAAATGTCTTTCTTCTATACCATAGGTACCGGGGCTTCTTAATATTGTTTTATATAAACGTAATAATCTATCTTCATCTCCAATTTCTCTGTAAAATCTAACGGCCCTATTCATTGCTTCTTTCCTATCTGAGAAAGTTGATCCTGGTTTCCTTGAACCTCTTAACTCAATCTCAACACATTTTCTTAGATAATCTGGAGTAGTTGATCCTTTTGCAGCAGGATCTATACCTGAACTTTGTAAAATAGAGTCTAATTTATGATCCATTTTATTTTCTTCAACATTTACATATCCTACTAGAAAACTAGATTTATAAAGCTTTCTAATTGTTACTACTCGCAAGAAACGAAAGGTTTAAAAGGAAAAATTGTAATTAATAATTGATTAAAAATGGGAAAACGAAGAAGAAAAACTAAAAAATCGCCTGAAGGGCTAGATTCTTATGTACTTGAAGTTAGAGAAACTCATAGTACAATGGATAAAGGAAGATTAGTTGAAGAACCGATGGGAGGGGTCCAACCACATTATTTATTATTAATAAGGCCAGGTTATGCAGAGAGCACAGTTCCTGGAAGAGTTATATATTCTCTTCCTGTAAGATCTAATGTTGGAAGGGAAAAACTGATCTATCTCGCTCCAGGAATGGTTCCAATACATGATGCTTTGGCTGCTGGGAAGATTTCAGAAGATGAAGCAGTACAGAGATTTGAAAAGGTTGGTGAGGGATTAAGAAGGAGAAAACAACCAATCAAAATCCCGACAGGGGGATTAGCATGGATTCTTGATCAAAAGAAAACTAATCTAAGATTGAGTCCTGCTTAAACCAAAATCTTAAAAACATACTTATTCTTTCCTTTTTTATGATTGCAAAACAACCAGTATTAAATATCGGATTAGTAGGCCATATAGATCATGGTAAAACTACTCTGTTATATCAATTAACAGGAACATGGGCAGATAAACATTCTGAAGAATTAAAGAGAGGGATTACAATAAAACTAGGTTATGCTGATGTTATAATATACAAAGATACTAGTTATAATATAAAGAAAAAAGGCAAAGCTGTAAAATATGTAAGTTTTGTTGATGCTCCAGGTCATGAAATGCTAATGGCAACAATGCTTGGAGGAGCTGCAATTATTGATGCTGCAGTTCTAGTTATAGCTGCAAATGAACCTTTTCCACAACCACAAACAAAAGAACACTTGTTAGCATTAGAAGCTAAAAATGTAAAAAATATAATAATAGTTCAAAATAAAATTGATTTAATCTCAAAAGAAGATTCTTTAAAACAGTATAAGAAAATAAAAGAATTCATAAAAGGAACAATAGCTGAAAAAGCAAAAATAATTCCAATATGTGCACAACAAGGAATTAACATAGATAAAATCTTTGAAGAGATTGATAAGATTGATATTCCTAAAAGAGATGAAAAATCAAAACCATTATTTTTCATAGCAAGATCTTTTGATATCAACAAACCTGGAACTGAGATTCCAAAACTTTCAGGAGGAGTTCTTGGAGGAGTATTAAAACAAGGAAAATTAAAAGTTGGAGATAGTATTGAAATAAAACCAGGATTAAGTTCAAAAAAACATGATCAAACTATTTACAAAACCATTAAAACAAAAATTTTGGGATTAAGAGCTGGAAAAAATGAATTAGATGAAGCTCTACCTTGTGGATCTTTAGCTATTCAAACTTCTCTAGATCCTTTTGTTACAAAATCAGATTCATTAAATGGATGTGCAGTTAGTTTAGAAGGATCTTTACCTGAGATTGCTAGTAAAGTTAATCTGAAAATAACCTTATTTAAGGAGATTGTTGGGAGTAAAGAACAGATTAAGATTGAGCCATTAAAAACAAAAGAAGCATTAATGTTAAGTGTAAATACAACTACAACAGTTGGATTTGTAGAAAAGATTTCTAAAGATAATGTTGAGTTACTATTAAAGATTCCAATAGTTCCTTTCAAAGGAAGTCGTGTAGGTATAGCAAGAAATTACAAAGGACATTGGAGATTAATTGGTTATGGAGAAGTTATTTAAGATTCTTGAGTCTCTTCTTCAGTTGGGCAATTTTCCATAATCTCATCTTTGAGTATTACTGCAAGAGTCCCTAACTCGTCTGGTGATAGTTGGGCTCCTTGAGTTAAAATAACATCTTGGGGAAATTTTTCCTTTTTTGCTCTTCCAAAAACAGAAACGTAACTCCTCTTTCCTGAAGGGTTTGAACATAACACATAGTCTCTTGAAACTTCTCCCCATAGACGCACTATTTGTTTTCCTAATTGATTCAAATTTTGGCAAGGATCTGTTTGTGTATTTACTGGTATTCTATAGTCATTAGTCTCTGCAGAATATTCCCAAGGATTCCAGTTTTTTCTGGCTTTATCTCCTGTTCTGGTTTTTGTAACATAAACTTCTAACTGTGTCTCCATTGTAAAAAGATCAGTAAATACCTCTTTAATTTCTAAACCTTTCTATCTGTTACCTTTTAACAGTAGTTATAAGAAAAAGTTTATAAGGGGGGGTAGGCTAAAAAAAGAATGGGAAAAGAAATCTCATTTGCACAAAGAAGTTTAGATGGAAGATATGGAATTTATGTTGTTCCTGGATCAAATACTTTTGAACTTGTAGAATTTCTTGGAAAAGATACTAATGATATAGTAGCATTTAAGAAAATCTCTGTTGGAAATCCTCCAGTAGATTATACTAATCCAGGAACTGGATGGCATTCTGTAAGTACACAAATAACTGATGCAAGATTGGATAGAGATGACAGAGGATTATTTGCAAGAGTAAATTATGATATTATAAATGCTTGTGCTGCTTTCAGAGGGGAAGTAAGTTCAGAAGTTGTTAAAAGTGGAATAAGAAAAGTTTATGTTAAATCTGGATTATCTGATCAAACACCAAAAAAGCCAGGGTTTTTTGAAAGGATGGCAGATAGAATTTTAGATAGAATTCTTCCAAGATGGGTAGATAAACCAGCGTCTAAAGAAATTTGGGCTTGTGCTTAGAATTATTTAATTAATTTTCTTTTAGTAATTATCAAAACTATTGTAACAACAATCATTACCACTAAACAAATCCATTGCGGCAATACTAATCCTAAAAAGAATTCTTTAGATACATAATATCTTAGGAAATCTATAAAGAACCTATTCAAACAATAATATAATAAGAAAAATAAAAATATTGTTCCTTTAATATTTAAAATACTTCTAGGGTTATTCTCTTTATCTCTTTTATGAGTTAAATGTAATAAAACAAAGAATACAATTAAATTAGCAATTAGTAAATATAACTGAGTAGGATGTCTTGAAACACCATTAACAGTTATTGCCCAAGGTAAATTAGTTTCTAGACCATAACAACACCAATTCAAGAAACAACCAATTCTTCCTAATGCTAATCCTAATGCGACATAAGGAGCAAATGAGTCTAATAATTCTCTAAAATTTATTTTATGTTTTCTAATATAAAGCCAAACAAATAAAACAGATAAGAATCCTCCAAAACTAGATGATCCTCCTTCACTAAACGCAAAGATTCTAGTTAAATCCTGAGCAAAATAATTAAAATTAATAAAAACATAGAGTAGTCTTGTACCAATGATTATCCCTAATAAAAGCAAAACTGCAATATTAAAGAAATGTTTTTCCCCAATTTTTTTAGTAACTGGTTTATATGCTAAGAATAATGCAACTAAAAACGATGCAACAAAAATAACTCCCCAAGTATAAAAATTGATTCCTGCAATACTGAACAGAACAGAAACTGGGTGATGATCAATCATATTCTATGAAGAGAAAACAGATTTAAATAACTTTTTAAATAAAAGAATCTTATATAAGATACCTAAAAAGGAGGAAACTAAATGAGATCAAGAGGTGGTTTTGTTTTGAATCTTATTGGAGCTATATTAGTATTACTTATAGCAGTTATAGCAATGATAGCATTAGCAGCTTCAAGAGAGATTGCAGGAATGGTTGGAATTCTAGGAACAACAACAATGAATCTTGTATGGATTTTTTTAGTAATCCATCTTGTAATTGGTGTCTTGATGATACTAAGCGCTATATGGATGAATAATGATAGAAAAGTTAAAGCAGGAGCATTAATGGGATTGATAGTAAGTATCATAGGTATTGTTGTTGGTGCTGGTGTATTCATAGGGCCAGTGTTAGGAATCATCGGAAGTGCCATAGGATTAGGAAAAGCAGCAAGACAACCTGAGAAAGTGATTGCAAAAACAAGACCAAGACGAAGAAAACGAAGATAATTTTTTCTTTTTCTTTTTTTAATTCTTTAGAAAGGTTTATATACTACTTTTGAATGGTGATTTTATGGTATTAGATCAAAGCTTAGCATACGCAATAAAACAAGGGGCAGAATTAGTTGGAAGAATTCAGAAAGAGGAATTAGATGGAGAGTCTGTTCCTGCAAACCACAGACTTGCATTATGTCAAGATATTGTTAAGTACAGAAGAGAGGGGCATCTTCAAGTATTAAAAGTAAAAGGAGAGGGTTTGGATATCTGTAGGTATATAATTGATAATATCACAAATAGAGATGAAACAGATTCAACTGAAGGAGGTTTATCTGATTAAATAGAAAATGGGAATATTAGATGGTGTTCGAAAGGTTGGAAATAAAATAAAAGATGGCCTTGGAGATGTTTTAACTACAGAACTATCTCCTCAAGGAATTGCAGCATTAACCCTTGCTGGTGGGATGACTGCTGGAAGTATTGGTTGTGCTCCAGGAAATCTTGAACACTATACATTTATAGATGAAGATGAGATAATGGATAGAGTGAGTGTTTTTAATGATCCTGGATTCATTGCTAGCATTCCTCAAGCAGAGATGAGTTTTAGTTTAGGTCACGGTACAGATTGCAAGGGAAATCCTACTTTTGGGATATCAAGAAACTTTTTTTGGACTTCACAGTGGATATATAGACTAAGTTCTGCAGATTTAGATGACAATGGATATCCTGATATATTATTTTCAACTTGCAGAGACAGAAATTGTAACAGCCCTTCTTGTAACTATGTCATCTATAACGATGGCCGTAATGAGAATGGAGAACTTACATTTAGAGGACCCGAAGGGATATCTTATGCTGTACCAAAATAATAATTTTTTAAGAATTCTGACGAAAGATTTATAAATATAAATCAAGAAGTATTTGTATGATTAAACTGAATGAGTGCCTTAAGTACAGTGTTAAGGTATGATGTTGTAAGGGCAACCATTCAGTAATTACAAGAAAATAATTCTTTGCGACATTCTATAATTCCAGTTTATCCTGCTGGAGAATGCTGCTATCTAGCTTGGACTAAGCCATGCAAGTCCTTCGAGAGAAGGCAAACTGCTGAGTAACACGTAGCTAATCTACCCTTAGTTCTGGAATAACTTCGGGAAACTGAGGATAATACCAGATAGGTAATAATGATTGGAATATCTTATCATTCAAAACTTTGGTGACTAAGGATGAGGCTGCGGCCTATCAGGTTGTTGTCGGGGTAAAAGCCCAACAAGCCGATGACGGGTAGGGGCGCTGAGAGGCGGAGCCCCCAGAAGGACTCTGAGACACTAGTCCTAGCCCTACGGGGTGCAGCAGGCGCGAAACTTTTGCAATGCTCGAAAGAGTGACAAAGCAAGCTAGAGTGTGTTTCCATATTGGAAACACTTTTGTCTTGTGTAAAAAGCAAGATGAATAAGGGCTGGGTAAGACCGGTGCCAGCAGCCGCGGTAATACCGGCGGCCCAAGTGGTATTCGCATTTACTGGGTCTAAAACATTCGTAGCCGGCCTTGTAAGTCTTTTGTTAAACTTTTACGCTTAACGTAAAACTTGCAGAAGATACTGCGAGGCTAGGGACTGGGAGACGTGATGAGTACGATAAGGGTAGCGGTAAAATGCTCTGATCCTTATTGGACTAACAATGGCGAAGGCACATCACGAGAACAGCTCCGACGGTGAGGAATGAAAGCCAAGGGCGCAAAACGGATTAGATACCCGTGTAGTCTTGGCTGTAAACGCTGCCCACTAAACATTGTGATCTCCTCGAGAGATTGCGGTGCTGTAGCGAAGGCGGAAGTGGGCTACCTGGGAAGTATAGTCGCAAGATCGAAACTTAAAGGAATTGGCGGGGAGACACTACAAGGGGTGATCGCGTGCGGTTTAATTAGATTTCACACCGTGAACCTCACCAGGAGCGACAGCAGAATGAAGGTCAGATTAAAGTTCTTACCTGACACGCTGAGAGGAGATGCATGGCCGTCGTCAGCCTGTGTTGTGAGATGATCTGTTAAATCAGGTAACAGGCGAGACCCGTGTTTGTAGTTGCTATTCGGTAAGAAAGCACACTACAGAGACTGCCTTCGTAAGGAGGAGGAAGGTGCGGGCAACGATAGGTGAGTACGTCCCGAATCCCCTGGGCTACACGCGCGCGTCAATGGTAGTAACAATGGGATGCAATGTCGAAAGGCAAAGCTAACCCCCTAAATGCTATCTTAGTCCAGATTGAGGTTTGCAACTCAACCTCATGACGATGGAATCCCTAGTAATCGGACGTTAGCAGCGTCCGGTGAATACGTCCCTGTCTCTTGCACACACCGCCCATCAATCCGACCGAGTTATATCTGGGTGAAGCTTTCTCGAAGAGAAGAGCCTTGGTATGGCAAGGTAGGGTAAGTTGTCACAAGGTATCCGTAGGGGAACCTGCGGATGGATCACCTCCTATTTAAATTTCAGTGTACTTGAGCTAAAGGTTTTTAAAATTAGAATCATAATTTTAATGATGGGCCTGTAGCTTAATGGTAGAGCGCTGCCCTTGCAACGATTTTTCCTTTGGGAAAAGCAAGAAAGGCAGAGGTTCTGGGTTCAAATCCCAGCAGGTCCATGTCTTTCTAATTCATGTTCAACAATTAGATGATGATAGCAATTAATCTTGTTATCTGAGTTGATACTTATAGTAGATGAAACACCATAGTAGGAAAGCTTTAGATAGATGTCTAAAAGAAGAATTTAGGAATACCTACAAAGCTACGAGAAGAATGGCTTGGTTTAGGCTATGATGAAGGACGTGGCAAGCTGCGATAAGCGTGAGGGAGATGCATGCAATCTTTGATCTCATGATTTCCTAATCAGAAACTGTTTTCAAGTTTACTTGAAAAGTTTGTAACGAGGTAACTTGTTATAAATGTGAACCCAGGGAATTGAAACATCTTAGTACCTGGCGGAAAAGAAAACAAACGCGATTCCCCTAGTAACAGCGAGCGAAAAGGGAAGATGGCAAACCGAATCCCTGTATGAAAGTATAGGGAGATGTGGAGTTGAGCAAGTTACTCCTGGGACTTTTAATTCGAAGTGTTCTGGAAAGAATTGCCGAAGAGGGTGATAGCCCCGTAGAGGAGAAAGTTATGGAGATTTCTTGTTTTCAAGAGTAGCGCATCCTGGCTTGGGTGTGTGAATATGGCTGAACTAACAGCTAACTTTAAATATGAGTCTAAATCCGATAGCGCACTAGTACAGTGATGGAAGGCTGAAAAGTACCTTTGGCGAGGAGTCAAAAGACCTGAAATCTCGTAGTTATAGTTTGTTACTGCTCTACGGAGTTGTAACGTACGTTTTGAAAAACGGGCCAGGGAGTTAAGTTAAGTGGCGAGGTTAATTCATTTTCATGAAGAAGCCAAAGCGAAAGCGATTCTGAAAAAGATCCTGCGAAAGTGGGAGAGTCACTTGGTTTAGACCTGAAGCCGGGCGATCTATTCGTGGACAGGATGAAGTTTCCTTTACGGGAAATGGAGGTCCGAACAGGTGCTGTGTGCATGCGCTCTGATGATCTGCGAATAGGGGTGAAAGGCCAATCTAGCTCGGCGTTGGCTGGTTCCTGTCGAAATATACCTACGTATAGTCTCTTCTATCATGTTAGCGAGGTAGAGCCACGGATTAGAAATGCGGGCGGATTTTTCCGTCGGTTTCCAGTTCAACTCCGAACTTGTTAACTGTTCATGAAGGGAAACTGGGGTGGGGGGTAAGCTTCTACTCCGAAACTCGAACAAGAGAGACTATGGTTAAGGTCCCTAAATACTAACTAAGTGTTATGAAAGGAGTTTTCATCCTGAGACAGTAGGAAGGTAGGCTTAGAAGCAGCCACCCTTTAAAGAAAGCGTAACAGCTCACCTATCAAGGATAGAAGCACTGAAAATTGACGGGGCTAAGTTAGTTACCGATACCATGGTGGTTCCTTTTTAAGGAATTCAGGTAGACAGGCGTACTGTTTGGGTAGAAGTTTGCACGTAAGTGTGGATGGACCGGACAGTAACGAGAATCCTGGCGTCAGTAGGATCAGACTTGTGTGAGAATCACAAGGGTCGTAAGGGCAAGGTTTCCTTGGCAATGTCGATCAGCCAAGGGTTAGCCGGTCCTAAGAAGTACCTTAACTGAGTACTTCAAATGGGAAGCAGGTTAATATTCCTGCGCTGTTTGTTAGTTATGAAATTATTAGAGACACTTCGGGATAAGCAGAGGGTATTTGCAAAAACCTCTTCTGCAAGAAAGTTATGGAGTATTGTAATGATGAGAAGTAATGGAATTGTAGAAGCCAAAGTTTGTTGAGTCCTGGAGTCCATGAAAATTTAGTAATGAAGTTAATAAATATCCGTACCAAGAACATGCACTTGTGCCCTCCCTGAAAAGGGGAAGACCTGAAAGTCTAAAGTTTGTAAGGGAATTCGGCAAATTAGTCCTGTACCTTCGGTAGAAGGGATGCCTATAAATGTGTTTTTTAGAAATAGGAAATGCATTAGTAGGTCTCAGTAACAAGGGTGGCCCGACTGTTTACCAAAAACGTAGCTGAGTGCAAGGTCGAAAGGCTTAGTACACTCAGTGAAGTCTGCCCAGTGGTGGTGTCTGAAACTCTTTTTCAAGGGAGCTAAGGCCCATTAAACGGCGGCGGTAACTCTGACTGTCTTAAGGTAGCGTAATACCTTGTCATTTGAATAGTGACTTGCATGAAAGGCTTAACGAGGTTGCCACTGTCCCTATGAACTGACTTCTGAACTCTCCATCCTGGTGCACGGGCCAGGGACATCTAGTGGGAAGCGAAGACCTTGTGGACCTTTACTGCAGCTTGTTGTTGTGCTTTTTTGTTAAGTACATAGTGTAGCTGGGAGAGATGATGTGTAGCTTAGGCAAAGCGGATCACCGATGTAACACCAGCTATTTGATAAAGAATCACTTACTCTTTTGAAAGAAAGGGAACAGCGGCAGGTGGGCAGTTTGGCTGGGGCGGCTCCTTTTGAAAAGATATCAAAAGGGCCCTAAGGCGAGCTCAGTTGTGTCGGAAACACAACGTAGAGTGCAGAGGCAAAAGCTCGCTTGACTGTGTTCTTACCAGAAGTGAACGCAGAGTTGAAAGACTGGCTTAGCGAACCTCCATAGTCTCTTAGTGGGACTTGGAGATAACAGAAAAGGTACCCCAAGGATAACAGGCTTGTCGCCCCCGATAGTTCACATTGACGGGGCGGTTTGGTACTCCGCTGTCGGCTCTTCCTATCCTGGCTGTGCAGAAGCAGCCAAGGGTACCGGGGTTCACGCGTTAAAAGGGATCGTTAGCTGGGTTCAGAACGTCGCGAGACAGTTTGTATGATATCTACTAGATGTGTTGTTGTCTAAGTGGAACGAAGCTTCAGTACGAGAGGAACGAGTTTCGGAAGCCTCTGGTGTAGCTGTTGTTTTTATAGAGCACGCAGCGCAGCCACGCTTTGTATTGATAAGCGCTGAAAGCATCTAAGTGCGAAGCAATCCGCGAAAATAGATAACTAAGGCCGTTGTAAAAGACAACGTTGATAGAGTTGGTGTGTAAGTTCCGAGCTTCGGCGAGTAATTTAGCATGCAACTACTAAAAGCCTCACTTTATTCCTAAATTTCCTGCTATGGTGTTGATTTTATTATTCTAAAGAAAATGGATGTAAGATATTTAACTGAAGAAGAATTAGAAAGTTCTGATTTTGAAAAATGTGGTAATCCTTTTGGTGTTAGAATGACTGCTTGGACTAAGGATGAATACTCTAAAAAAGCGATTGATTGTTTAGGAACTCTAGTTGAGAGAACAGCGCAAGGAGTTGATAGAGCGGTTATTGGTTTTGGGATTGATGAAGTAGCTCTCGTTGATGCTACAGCAAGTATAGGGCCTTCTACTTGGGATTACAAAGTACAGCTATACAAAAAATCTAATCCAAGTTCTTAATGAATTTTTAGAAAATCTTTAATGATTTTGTCTTCTCCGTATTTTCTAACTATCTCCCACGCTTTTTTGTAACTTTTATTCCTAATTTTTCTCTCTAATTCGAATTTTAATTCTTCTTTAGAATAAATTTTAGAGATTATTGCGTGAACAACTATATGCGCTGCACAGATCCTATTGCATTTATATTTTTTCTTTAAAGAATTAACATAAGAAGTATAACCTTTTTTAGGAGATAAATTTTGATGAACTAATTCATGAATAATTGTGTTTTTTATTAGCATTAAACTTTTTTCTTTTTCTTCTCCATTTTTCTTTTTATATCTCAAGAAGACAGTAAGAGGCTCTGAAAATCCTCCTAACCAGAATAATCTATAAGCATCAGGTAATAAATAAATCTTGATCTCTTTTTGTTCCCATTTTACATTGGTTATTTTACTAATCTTGTTAAGGACATTCTTTTCTTTGTTTGCCCACCATTTTTTAAGAATTTGTATTTTCTTCTTTGCGAACTTCTCCCGAGCATCAAAAATTTTATCATTAACATCTTTGAATTTGTCAGAAGAGAGTGTTTGAAAAACTGCATCATATACTTTTGAATACCTAAACATCACCTTTGGAATCATTTTAATCTAGACTCCGAATAAACTCTTTTAATTTTTTCAAAGTTCCAGAAACACGAATACATTCTATAGAAAGAGATTTCTCTTTATACAAAGTTAAAGCTGATTTAACATGATCAACATATTTTGTTTTTACAGAAACTATTAACAAACTTTGTTTATCTATTAATTTTGAAATCTCATCTTTGAAAACAGAAACATAAATTGGACCAGCAAAAGAATAACCAAGAATTCCTATGAAATTTAGAATTGCTTTATCAACTTTCTTAACTAAATCTTTTCTACTAACTTTTTTAGAAGGTTTTAACAACAAGTAATGTCTTTTTTCTCTTAAAGAAGGTTTTAGTTTTAATTTATTCATTTAGATCTTTTTCTACAGCAACACATTTATTTTCTTCACAAACACAGGATTCTATTACACAATTATTTCCTTCGGGACATAAAGCATTTTCAGAACATTCATCTATTAAATTGTCATAAAGAGGAACTGCTGCTCTGCTAATACATTCATCTTTTCCACTTCTTTCACAAGGACAACAAGAAGTTTGTATTTTAACACAATCTGTATTTGTAATACATTCTCTTACATCTTCTGGAACTTCTTGTAATGGAACTTTACATCCTGCTGCTAGAAATAAAACTGCTAACAACAGTACAATTAACCATATCTTCATTTTAATTGCCATAGTATATCTGTTTAAAAGGTTTTTGTTTATGCAGAATTAAAAGAGTCATTGATAACCTCTTTTGGCCAACCAGCTTCAGCTAATTTTTGTTCTATTTCAGCTCTTGATGCTCCTGATGCTAAAGCTTCTTTGATATATGAAACAATTTCTGGATGTTTTGGTTTAGGCCCAGATGTTGAAACAGTTGAGCTTGGTCCAAAAGTTGATCTTAATTGTTTATGTCCTCCTCCAGGATGTTTGAAAACCTTTATTAATAATATAACTACAACTGCTGCAATTACTGCTATTATTATAATCCACATTAACATTCCTGAGAATGGTGATCTTGGTTCTTCACAACTTTGAGATTCTCTAGGAGTATAACCTCCACTGCAATTGGTTAATTTAGTACATTCTCTGTATTGCATTCCATCTCTACATGTTCCCCATTCTTCATCACAATCCCAGTCATCAAAAGTACACTCAACTGATTGAGTACAGTTTTGAGTTTCTATTGGTCTAAGTGAAGATTGTAATGGGCATAATGAAGTTAAAGATTCTGTACAAGTTCTTGTTTGTGTTAAGTTATCTGGACATGTTAGTGGTGTCCAGTCTGTACAAGACCAACAACATGTTCTATTTTTTACTTCTTGTGCTCCAGTATTAATTTCTGTACAGTTTGCAAATTGTGTTCCATTAGTACAAGAACTCCAGTTACCACAAGTCCAGTTTTCATATGGTGTCCAAGTTGTTCCAACACCAAAAGATGTTATTTTAGAGAAGATTATACAAGTTTCATTATCCCACTCTCCGCACCCAGATCCATAAGGAGGAACTGGATCATAAGCATAAGCCCACATGAAATCATAAGTTCCATTTTCAGAAGGAACTCTTAGATTAACTTTACTTAAATTAACTTCATACTCATTTGTCCAGTTATAACATGAAGCATAAGTTTGTGATGTTGTGTTTAAACAAGCGGTGTATCCTTTTCCTGCTCCTCCCAACATACACTCATCTTTTAGATCAATAATTCCTTCTTCTGTTAATGCTTGGCATCTTCCTTCTGTCCAGTTATATTTTCTTGGAGTTTCAGATCTTGCAACAAATGATCTAAAGTTTAAGGAAGAGAATTGGGTACATTTATCCCAACATTCATATCCTGTTGGGCAACTAAGTTGATCTCCATAATAATTACCATAACCTGTTAATTCTGCACAACATAATTTATTTGCTTCTTCACAATACTCTGGTTTGGAATCAGTAAGTTTTCTAATTTTTAGTTTATCAAAGTAAGCTGTTTGTGAATAATAATTTAAAGTTGCTTCATCGTATTTTCCATGAGATACAACTTCAATAGAGGATAAGTTATCATTTTCTCCACCAAAGAAACTGTTTATCCAATCAGAGTAAATGTTGATTTCTTCTGTTTTCCAACTTCCTGTCCAACTAGGATTACTCCTATCAAGATAAATATCTGTTGTTGTATTTGTTGGGATTCCAGGACATGAAGAAGTTCCTGCTCTGTAATAATAATGAAGTGCATGATTGCTTGTTGAATTAATTATAAGTTCAAATGCACAAGATCCTACTGCAGAATAATCTGGTTGCCAAGCAACATCATATTCTAGGGATTTATGAATTGGTGTTGATCCTCCTTGTTCTTGCTCTGCAAGACCAGTGATTGCACTCCCACTAACTGGTGGTGTTTCAGGTGGAACTGGGTTTGGAGGGATCACTGGTAATGGAAAGCATACCTCATTAATACAGATTTGTGGAGCAAGTGGTTCACTGCATACTCCGTTAATACAAATTTGAGATCCAGGACAACCGAGTGATTGTGCTGTACAATAATTATTAACACAAGTGTACTCTAATAATAAACCACTAACAAGACAGTGTTCTTCATGGGTTCCAGATGTATCTGTACATGTTCCCCTAATTGAAGGATTGTTTCCATTATCAGAGTCTGTACAAAATGGAGTTTGTCCTCCTGCTGGTGTTCCTAATTCAGAAACCATAACAGACCTTGCCCCAACTAAAGGTTGTCTTGCTGCACCATACCCTGTTGCTCCTGAAGTCAGACTTCCAAGAGAGATCATCTGATTATCATATTTCTCTGGATCAAAGTCCTGCATTATATTTACTTGATCTGCAGTAACATTTTTGTTAGACCTATACCATTTAACAGCAGTTGTTCCAAAAGCTGCATCAAATTCGTGATTTAGAACCACTTGGGTACACATTGTTCCGGAAAGTAAACAACATCTTCCTTCAGGATCTAATTCTAATATATGTGTTGAATTCATCCATTCAATAACTCTTCCATCTTGACACACATAATGAGTGGATAGTTTTTCATCATTAGATAATATATAGAAGTACATTGTAGAGTTAGTTGGTAAAGCGTCTTGAGCATCTATTTTCAAGGTTAACATTCCTTTCAGTGGTTCTGAAGCATCAAAGTTTGTTTTTTCTAGAGCAATACTTGAAATTGCTGAAGCTGTCATAGGCATATCTGGTGCTTTGAATAAAACAATTAATGCTACAACAACAAATATTAAGAATAATAATAGAACAACTCTTTCAGTTTGTTTTTTGGGCTTATGTGAAGCTAAAGCATTATGATGAATTGTCTTTCTTGACCGACTAGAAGCTTTCCTCTTTTTACTCTTTCGCATGATAAGAATACAGATTTTTGATTTAAATATATTTCGGTCTTAGGAAGATTTAAAAAACATTTTGTATATTTTATATTATGAAAAAAGGAAAGAATGTTTTTGATTCTAAAACATGGGAAAAGAAATTGCAAGAGTTTTGGGTAAATGAAAAAATCTTTGCTTTTGATTTTAAGAGTCATAAAAAAATATTTTCTATTGATACTCCTCCTCCAACTGTTTCAGGTTGGATGCATGTTGGTCATGCTTTAAGTTATACTCATAAAGATTTAATTGCTCGTTACAAAAGAATGGCTGGTTTTAATGTTCTTTATCCTTGGGGTTTTGATGATAATGGATTACCTACTCAGAAGTATGTTGAAAATAAAATTGGGAAAAAGGCTTCTGATTATGATAGAGATGAATTTATTGAAAAATGTTTAAAAGAAACAAGAGATATTGAAGAAAAATTAATGAGGATATGGATATCTACTGGAATAAGTCCTGATTTTGATATCCAGTATAGAACCATTGATGAAAGAGCTAGAAGAATTTCTCAAAAAAGTTTTATTGATTTGGTTGATATGAAAAGAGCGTATAGAACTACTGCTCCAATATTGTGGTGTCCTGAATGTAGAACAGCTGTTGCTCAAGTTGAATTAGAGGATAAAGAAAAAGGAACTTTTTTTTATGATGTAACTTTTGAACTTGAAAAAGGAAGAAAACAATTCACTATTTCAACAACAAGACCAGAATTCTTACCTGCATGTGTTGCTGTTTTTTATCATCCCGATGATAAGAGATATAAATCCTTTAAACACGAAAGAGCTGTTGTTCCTTTATTTGATCTCACTGTTCCAGTTCTCGAAGATAAAAGAGTTGATATGGAAAAAGGTTCTGGAATTGTAATGTGTTGTACATTTGGTGATTCTATGGATATTGAATGGTGGAAAGCTTATAGTTTAGCTTATAGAGATTTATTAACAGAGGATGGGAAGATGAGTCATCTTGCTAAAAGATATGCTGGAAAAACAATTAAAGAAGCTAGAGAGATGATTGTTAAAGATTTAAAAAAAGAGAAAAAAATAACTGGTGAAAGAAAGATAAAACACACTGTTAATGTTCATGAAAGGTGTGGTCATGATATAGAATTTGTTATTAAAAAACAGTGGTTTATCAAATATTTAGATCTAAAAGATAAATTCTTAGAATTAGGAAATAAAGTTAAATGGTATCCAAAGTATATGAAAAATAGATATGTTAACTGGATAAAAGGATTACAATGGGATTGGTGTATATCAAGACAAATACCTTATGGAATTCCATTTCCTGTCTGGTATTGTAAAAGATGTGATCATATTATTTTAGCTAATCAAAAACAATTACCTATTGACCCTTTGAAAGATAATCCCCCTATTCAAGAATGTCCTAAATGTCATTATACTGAATTTATTCCTGAAAAAGATATTATTAATACTTGGGCAACTAGTTCTCTAACTCCAGATATTGTTAGAGATATTATTTCTAAGAAAAATAAAGGTTTGAGTAGAAAATTAATTCCATTCTCACTTAGACCTCAAGCTCATGATATTATTCCTTTTTGGGCATTTAATACAATTGTTAAATCTTGGTTCCATCACAAGAAAATTCCTTGGAATGATATAATGATTAGTGGTTGGGGTTTAGATCCTAAAGGTAAGAAAATGAGTAAGAGTAAAGGTAATGGTATACCTCCTAAAGAAGTTATTGAAAAGTTTTCTGCTGATGCTTTAAGATTCTGGGCAGCTTCTGTTAGATCAGGAGAAGATGTTTGGTTTTCAGAAAAAGAGTTTATTGCTGCGCAGAAATTAATTACTAAAATGTGGAATGCTTTTAGTTTCTTAAAATTACATTTGAAAGGAAATATTAAGAAACCTAAGAAATTAGAAGAATTTGATAAATATATGTTGTTAAAAACAGATAAATTAGTTGCTGATTGTACAAAAGCTTTTGATGAATATGATTATGGAAAAGTTAAGTTAGATGCTGAGAATTTCTTTTGGCATGTATTCTGTGATAATTTTTTAGAGATTTTAAAATCAAGATTATATGGTAAAGATGCTGCTGCAAGAGATTCTGCAAGATATGTTCTTTACACTTGTTTCTTGAAAGTGTTAAAGATATTTGCTCCAATTTTAAGTCATATTACTGAAGCAATTTACCAAGAATATTTCAAGAGTATTGAAAAGAAAAAATCGATCCATATTTCTGATTGGCCTAAAGCTAATAAGATTAAAGATAAAACTCTTGAGAAAAAAGGAGATAAATTCTTAGAAATATTAACTAAAGTTAGACAAGAAAAAGCTAAGAAGAATAAATCTGTTAAAACTGAAATTAGATTAACTCTTCCCAAAGAGGATAAAAAACTTCTAAAAGAGATGCTAGAAGACCTTAAATCTGTAACTCAAGCTAAAGAGATTAAAGAAGGAAAGTTAAGCATAAACTTGCTTTAATTCAAATATAAAATCTTGATAGTTGATATATTTGAATCCGTAAATTAAGAGAACAGGACAAACACAGGTGGTGCATGGATCACAACCACTTGTTTTATAAATTAAAGTCATTCTTGTTCCATTAATCTCATAATCCCCATCTAAAACTGTTTCAGCGCAATTAATCATAGCATAAGCAGTTATAACTATATTATTGCCAAACCATACAGTTGACTTAATCCCCTCGCTAGTATAGTTTATTGGGGGTCTATCACAACCTTCTGAAGAAAATTCTAGGACAGTTTCTTCAGGTAAGCCACAACCATTTATGAAAAACATTAAAATAAGAATTATTAAAACTAAAAAGAATGCAACCTTCTTTTTCATATCTATTAAAGTTGGATATAATTTAAATACTTTTTTAAACACAATTCTCTTTAATAAAAACATGGAAGAAGAAAAAAGACAACAGTTGAAAGAATTAGTAGAAGAATTAGAAAGTTATAGAGGCAGACATACTGAATTAATCACAGTTCTTGCTCCAGCTGGTTCTAATATCAATAACATAGGAAATCAATTAACATCTGAACAAAGTACAGCTCAAAATATTAAAAGTAAAACTACAAGAACAAATGTTAATGATGCTTTAGAAAGATTAATAAGACATCTTAAACTCTACAAAACTCTTCCTAAAAATGGATTAGCTTTATTCTGTGGAAATGTAAGTAAAAAAGAAGGACAACCAGATCTAAAATTATGGGCAGTAGAACCACCACAACCATTAAAGATGAAATATTATAGATGTGATCAAACATTTTATGTTGATCCTTTGAAAGCAATGTTATCTTCTACTGAAGTTTATGGATTATTAGTTATGGATAGAAAAGAAGCAACATTTGGATTATTAGAAGGAAAGGCAATAACAAGATTAAAACATTTAACATCTGGAGTTCCTGGAAAAATAAAAGCAGGAGGACAATCTGCTGCAAGATTTGAAAGATTAACTGAAGAAGCTGCTAAAGAATTTTACAGAAGGATTGCTAATTTATTAAAAGAATTATTTTATAATATGCCCAAATTCAAAGGATGGATTCTCGGAGGTCCTGGACCAACAAAAGAAGAATTCTTAGTTGAAGGAAATATTATAACAGAATTAAAAAATAAATTAATAGCAACAAAAGATGTTGGTTACACAAATGAAGAAGGATTACAAGAATTAGTTCAAGTTTCTGGAGAGAATCTAAGACAAGAAGAAATAACTAAAGAAAAAAGATTGTTAGAAAAATTCTTTTTAACATTAAATAAGAAAAAAGATAAAGCAGCTTATGGATTAAAACCTGTTGAAAAAGCTTTAGAGTATGGTGCTGTAGACATTCTAATTATTGGTTCTGGAATTGATAAAGCTACTCAAAAGAAATTAAAACAAAAAGCTAAAGCAATTAATGCAACTGTTGAGTATGTTTCAGATGAGACACAAGAAGGAGCTCAATTCAAAAGTTTATCTGGAATTGGGGCTATCTTAAGATTTGCTGTTCAAGAATAAAATTAATTCCTTCTTCTAGATGCTTGTTTTAATTTCTCTAATAAATCTTCACCTTCTTTTCCAAGAAGCATGCCCACCATGGTTTTCAATTTTGGATCTGTAATGAATTTTCCAAGGGTTCCATCGGTAAGTGCTAGAGTTTCAATTGGTTGATCTATAGCTATTTGTTCAAGTTCGCTAAAAGAGCTTTGTAATCTAAAAAAAATTTCTCTTGCCTCTTCACCAAATAAGTTTGGTTTATTAGATAAACCACAAGGGGTATATGATGCAACAAGTTCTCCGTGAAAGTATAATACTGATGCATTGCTTCCTTCTCTATGGGGTTTTAATTAGTATCCTGATATTCCTGAAACCCTTTGAAAATCCTCCAGAGTTTTTAGCCCGCCAGGAATAACAATTCCATTAGCCACCATTATCTCTTCTGGAACAAGGGCCTTAACTGATATAGGAGTATCTCTTTCAAATCTGGCAATCATAAAACTTCCTTCACATGTATCTAGACATTTGTATTGGGGTTCCTTTTCTTTTCTACAATCTCCTGGTTTCAGTTTAACCTTCACATTGTAAAGGTCAACTCCCCCATACCTTCTAACATCTACTTCTCTTTCCAAAATATCCATAATTTCTTAATAAGGGGTGAGCTTTTAAAAGTTTCTAATGTAATTAATTAAAACAAAGACCTTAAAAATACGTAAAATGTGTATATTCTATGACTAAAAAGAAAGAGAAAAAAGGTATGAGAGGAGAAGTTATAGAAAAAATAACCCTGTTATTAACAGCAGCTTTTGGTTTTGTTGCAGCTCTACAATGGAATAATTGGGTTAAAGAGTTAATAAAACCAATAACTGAAAGTGGAACAGGACACTGGTGGTTATTTTTAATTGCAGTTGTTGTAACTCTAGTTGCTGTTTTAGTAGCTTATTTATTAGGTAAAGCTTCTGTTAGAGCAAAATAATCTCTTTAAAATGGGAATTAATGAAAATCTTGAATTAATGAAAAAAATAGAGGCAACTTTATTTTTATCTGCAAGATTCTTAACTGTAAATGACTTAGTTAGACTTACTGGAGTTGATTCTATTATGATTAAAAGATTATTAGATGATCTAGAAAAAAAATATAAAAATGAGGATTCTGCTTTAAGAATTATTAAAAGAAATTTTGAAGAAGAACAATTATTCAAAATGGATGTTAAACAAGATTTTCATGGTATTATTAATAGAATTGTTTCAGGAAAAGCTGAGTTTAATAAAGGAGAACAAGAGACCTTAGCTATTATTGCTTACAAACAACCAATTAAACAGAGTATTGTGGTTAAGATACGGGGAAATAAAGCTTATGATCATATTAAACATGCAATTGTTGCTGGATTAGTTAGAGCTAAAAGAAGTGGAAGAACTTATGAGTTGAATTTAACAGAACAGTTTTATGAGTATTTTAATTTAGATAAAAAATGAACATCGTAGTTGATACAAACTTTTTAGTATATCTTGCTGAGAACAAGATCTTTGATGAGTTATACAATCTTGGATATAAAATAATAGTTCCAAGAATTGTTGATTTTGAATTAGAAAAACTAGGTTCAGATGAAAATGCTAAAGCTTCAAATAGAGATGCTGCAATGCTAGCTCAAAATATTATTAGAAAATGGGTAAGATTAAAAAAAGCAAAATACTTAGATAGAGAAGAAGATAATGCTGATGAAGCTATTTTCAATTATGCTAAAAAAACAAAATCTATTGTAGCAACAATGGATTTAGAATTAAGAGAAAGATTAAAAAAAGCTGGGGTAAAGATAGCATTAATGAGACAAAAGAATCATATTGAAGTAGAATAAAATGCCAAAAGATAGGGGAATAGAAAAAGTAAAAGATTATTTTGAAGATTTTTTAGATCTGGTTAGAAAAAAAATTGCTTCTCAAGGGAGAGTAAGGATTCTTGATGCTGGTTGTGGTTATGGAATTGCAATGCTTGGTTTTGTTAAAGAATTTGGAAATAAGGTCGAGATGATTGGATTCAATTATTCTGAGAAAGATGGAAGTAGAGAGATGATGAAAAAAGAAGCTGTGAAAAAGAGAATTTTTTCTAAAAAAGAACTCTCTAAGATAAAGTTACCTAGAATAATTTATTGTGATGCAAGTAAAAAATTACCATTTAAATCAAATTATTTTGATTTTGTTTATAGCATGGCTTCTATTTATCTCTATGATGATAAAATCAATTTTTTACAAGAGTGTAATAGGGTATTAAAAAAGAAGGGGATAGCTAGACTAAGTGTGGCATTCTGGCCACATTTCAAAAACAAAGTTGGTTTTCCAAGTAAATACTATGAAATGTGGGAAATCTGGGACAAGGGAAAAGAGATTAAAATTATTGATTATTTTAAAAAATTTAAAAACATAAGAAACATTGGAAAAGCAGGAGATAGATTACAATATTTAGAAATTAAAAAAGTTAAAAAATTAGATTTCGGATTAAAGCTAGTTACTTCAATTGATTATAATTTCATTTGGAAAAAGTGGGCTGGAATAAAAAGTATTTATACCACCCAAAGAAAACTCAAACCACGTTGGAAATGAAAAAAAGAGGTAGAAAAACTGTGAAAAAGACTGTAGCTAAAGCAATTTTTTTAAAAAGAAAAGGGCAAGAATACTTAATTTGTTTAGAGAAGAGAAGACATGATGAAACAAATTATGCTGGAGTCTGGGGATTACCACAAGGACATAAGAAAAAGAGTGAAAATATTATTAAAACTCTAAAAAGAGAGATGTTAGAAGAACTAGCTGTTAGAGTTATCTCATATAAAAAACTCGGAGTTTTCAGAGATACTGATTTTACTTCTAAACATCATTATACCCATCATGTATTTGTGTGTTTTGAATGGGCTGGTTTGATTGCCCACACTTTTGAACAAGAACTAATTGCTTGGGTTCCTCTAAAAGAAGCATTTAATTTCAATCTTCCAGAAGTAGATAAGAAGATCCTTCATAAGTTAGTCAAGATGGAGTAAAAGATTGTTATTCGATCTTTGGAAGTGCTGGGATTGTAGCATAGGATTTAACTTCAATTCTTACCCCCTTTTTTTTAAGTGGAAGTTCAAATGCCCCTTCAGCTTCCCTGGATGCGCGAGGCATTCCATATTTAGCATATACTTCATCCACGTCTTCAAAACCGGTCATAGAATCTAGACGAACCATAGTTTCTGTTACATGTCTAAGTGCTTCTTCCCAGCCCCAATTTAAACCATAATGTGTTGCTGCACCCATAATTACAGTAGCTATATTCCGTACCACTTGCTCTGTTTGTTCCGAATATGTGTTTCCAACCAAATTCCCCGCTTCATCTAATGGAACTATCCCAGCGATCTTAAAGTCCCATCCTATGGGGGTGTCTTTAGTTCCTTTCCTTACTGCGCAAACATATTTATAATGTCCCAATGGCTTGGCTAATCCTTTAACATTAAATCTTTCAATTAGACCATCATCTTCAGTTTCTACATCTGTTGTTAGATCTTCAATCCCCATTTTAACTTGAATTAAAGAGATCTTATATATTTTTATATGATCTAAAATATATTCAAAAAGATAAATTGAAAACATTTAAAAAGCAAAAATTGGTTCTGTTTATACTTAGTAAAATGTTTTGTGTACTAGATATAGATGATTATGTAAGAGTAGAGCCAGAGCTATTTAACTTAGCTACAAAAGATGCTATAAAGCAGCAATTAGAAAAACAATACGCAGATTACATAGATGAAGATTTTGGTTCTGTAATAGCTGTTCTAGATGTATCAAGAGTTGGAGATGGAATTCTTATACCAGAAGATCCTGCTGCTTATTATGATTCTAGTTTCAAATTACTAGTTTTCAAACCAGAATTACAAGAATTAGTATTTGGAAAAATATCTCAGATAACTAATTTTGGAGCTTTCTTAGATCTTGGAAGTATGGAAGCAATGATCCATATTTCTCAAACAATGGATGATTATGTAACTTTTTCAAAAGCTAATAGTTTGTTAGGAAGATCTAGTAAAAGAGCATTAAAAAAAGGAGATCTTTGTTTAGCAAGAATTGTTGCAGTAAGTTTTAGAACTACTCCTCCAAAATTAGGATTAACAATGAGACAACCAGGATTAGGAAAAATAGATTGGATTAATGATGAAAAGAGAAAAGCTAAATTATTAGCAGAAAAAGCTGCAAGAGCTGCTTCTGGAAAAACTAAAAAGAAAAAATGAAAGGAGAAAAAGTTTGTAAGAAATGCCAAATAATGGTTAGTGGAGATAAATGTCTATTATGTAATGGAAATCAATTAGTTGAAAACTGGAGAGGAAAAGTTATAATCTTTAATCCTGAAAAAAGTGAAATAGCTCAACATTTAAAGTTTAAACAAAAAGGAAGATATGCAATAAAAGTTTAAAATGAATTTTAAAATAATTTCAAAAGATGTTAAACCTTTAGTTGAAAGAACTGAAATTATTGTAAAAGTTACAGATAAAGTAACTCCTTCAAATGAACAAGTTAAAGATGCTATTGCTAAAGAAGCTAATAAACCTAAAGAATTGATTGTTGTTAAAAAAATAGATCAGAAATATGGTTCAGATGAATCAGAAGTTTTTGCTTATGTTTATGATTCTCAAAGTTCTATGAAAAAATTTGAGATAGTCACAAAACATATGAAGAAAAAAGAAGTTGAAGCTAAGAAAGCTAAAGAAGCTCCAAAAGAGGAAAAACCAGCTAAGAAAAAGGAAGAAGTTAAAGAGGAGAAGAAAGAATAATGGGAAAGAAAGGACAAAAGAAAGTTGTAAAGAAAGGTAAGAAAAAGAAAAAGAATAAAAAAACTAGTGAGAAATGGAAACAATACAAATTAGAAGGAAATAAAGTCTCACGATTAAAGAAACCATGTCCAAGATGTGGTCCTGGAATATTTTTATCTAATCACAAAGATAGATTATTTTGTGGCAAGTGCCATTATACAGAGTATATAAAAAAATAATGCTCAAAAGGTGTAAAAAGAGGTGAGCAAAAGGCTAAGGGGTTTTCTAGTACAATAATTCTTATAAATAATTAGGATATATTAACTAAAGGAAAATGGGGGAACCAAAGGATTTTTGTTTTGGATCTAGAGAAATAAGGGAGATGATTAATTCAAAGAGGCTTATCTTTCCTGAAGGAGTTACAAAGGATCCAAATAAGAAAGAACAACTTATTCAACCTTCTTCTTTTGAAGCGCCATTAGGAGATCATTGTTATGTTTTGGATATGGGGGAGCTTGGATTATTTAGACCAAGACATAGTCAAACAGTGAAAAAAACATTACTTAAATTAGAACATAGAAGAAAAAAAGATATAACTAATGGATTTGAACTTAAAATAGGATATGGTTATCTATTTCCTCTTAATGCTTCAGTTAAACTTATTGGAAGAGAGTTCATTAAATCATCT
This sequence comes from archaeon, assembly GCA_020343435.1. Lineage (GTDB taxonomy): Archaea > Nanobdellota > Nanobdellia > Pacearchaeales > UBA284. The sequence goes on from CP070794.1 coordinate 317,894, forward strand.
CCACGAAGTAGAAGTGGTAGAAATTTTTTAGATATAAGATTTTTGGCAGATTATAATTCTAGTTTTGATGAGATTCACAGTTCAGAACATTCAGAGTATGTTAGTTTATGGTTACTTGTGAAACCACAAATATATAATATAATTGTTAGGCCAGGAATAACATTAAACCAATTAAGAGTATTTAGTGGACCTAATGCAGAGTTAACTCCTGAAGAAGTAAAGGAAATATGTGAAAAAGAGAATATTTTGTATAGGTTAAATGGGGAAGGAAAACTTATTCCTATTAAACCAGAGATAACCCATGATGGGATCACATTACATCTTGATTTGGTTGGGCCAAAGAATCATGAAGGAGTTGTTGCTTTAAAAGCAAAAAGCAATCCAGACCCTATTGATTTTAGTTTAAAGGAAGAGTATGATGCTGAAGATTATTTTGTTACAATGATTATAGAAGATAAAGAGATTAAGGTTGATCCAACTAGTTTTAGATTAATGGCTTCTAAAGAGTATATTAGAACTCCTCTTTATTTGAGTATGGAACTAAGAGATTACTCCCATCTTGGAATGAGGGGAGCATTACATTATGCAGGATTTATTGATTCTGGATTTGAAGGACAGATTGTTTTAGAGACAAAATCTGAAGAAAGCTCTGATATTGTCCTTAGACATGGAATGCCTATTAGTCATTTAAGACTATTTAGAACAGGAAAAGGAGTTCCAGATAAAGTTTATGGACCTGAGATAGGATCTCATTTTAAAGGGCAAGTTGGGGTAAGACCTTCAAGTCATTTCAAACCAATGGATTTTGAAAGTGCTGCAAAGATATTTCATAATCTCGAGATAAATATCTTAGCTTATGATAAAGATGATCTTGATAAAATTCACCCAAGAGAATTTAGTGGTAAATTAAGGATATTAGATCAAGGTAAAGAGAGAGAAATTCTAACCGATATTAGTAATGGTTTTTTTATGAAAAGAAGACTCTGTGAGAAAGACTATTTGTTGGTTCAACCAGTTCCTTCTTTAATAATTTTTGATAATAATGGGAATATTTGGAGATATAGAAGAAAAGGTAAAAAAGCAGAGTATGCTGAATCTGAATTAGTTGGAACACAAGCTATTGCATTTAATGGACATATTAGAGAACAAGATACTCCAGAGTATTTGAAAACTGGATTAATAAGACAGATATGGAATAGAGAATTAGAATGGGTTGGGGAAGGAGATACAAGTCCTTCTGGAATAGTTAGGAATAAACAGATTTCTGAAAGACTGTTTAATATGAAGTTTGTTGGAACTCTTTATGCTGGAGAAGGTAAACCAGTAGATCAAAGACATGTTGGAATTGTTTTTGCAGTTAATGCAGAGGATGTTGAATTAAAACCAAGGATAACAACAAACTTGGTTGGTAAACCCCCAATAACAATTCAAAGAGCCTCTGTTCATGATCTTCAAAAAGTACCCATTTCTGATGTTATCAAAGAGCTTAGTTTATTTAGGGAGAGTTATGATACATGGAGTCAGATCTTGATTCCACATTTAGAAGAGATTTATTCTAAGTTGATAAGGTATAATTAAGAGACTTGCGTCCTAAGCATTAAAAACCCTAGGAAAAGCACCCATGCGATTCAAAGAGATTTGCGTGAACGCTTCTCCTGGGTAAAAAGAGGTGATAGTACATTAACTACTCCAAAGTTTATAAAGCTTTCGGTTTGTTCCAATTGTGTAGTGACAACTGCTCCTTTATAAACAAAATCCATTAAAAGCGAACTTCTATTCGCTAACTATATCTCCTTCTAAAGATTTATTAATCTTAATTCTTAGAATAACGTATGGAAAAAGAGGTAAAAGAAAAGGTAACTCAGGATCAATTATACAACCTTTTAGTATCGAGAGAACTAAGCTGGCAAGCAATTATCTCAGATCTAATAAAAACAGAACAATTACATCCATGGGATATAGATATCTCTATTTTAGCTAACAAATTCCTAGAAAAAATCATGCAATTACAAGAATTAGAAGAAAATACCTTCTTTATCTCATCAAAAGTACTACTTGCTGCTGCTATTTTACTAAGAATGAAATCTGAAATTCTAAGAGAAAATATAAGATCAATAGATGAAGTTTTATTTGAAGATAAAGGTAAAGTAGGAATCTCAAAAATACCACAAATAATGATTCCTGGAGAAGAAGAATCTAAAGTATTAGTACCAAGAACTCCATTACCAAGAGCAAGAAAAGTTACATTAAATGAATTAATGACAGCTCTAGAAAAAGCAATTAATACAGAACATAGGAGGATTAAGAAGAGATTATCAATACATAGAGCAAGAAGAGAGTTAGATTTTGCTTTTCCAAGACCTATTTTGAATGTTCCTAAGAAGATAAGAGAATTATGGGGAAGATTAAGAGATATATTCTATAAGGAAAAAAGAGATAAAGTGATGTTTAGCCAGTTATTATCTACTGAAACTAAGGAAGAGAAACTAGCTACTTTTGTTCCTTTAATGTTCTTAGATCATCAAAGAAAGATTTGGGTTGAACAAGAAGAACCTTTTGCAGATATTGAGGTATGGCTTAAGAAGAGACCAGAGTTGTTATCTGAGAGTGATAACAAATAGAAAGGTTTAAATAGGGTTATTATCTGCTTCTTTTATGGGAAAGAGAATTGATGGATTGAAAAGAGAATTGTATAGCTTAGCTGAGCATGCTGCTCGAAGATTGAGATGGGCTCCTGGAGAGCTTGCTTTCGAATTAGAAGATGCAAAACCAAGGATTAAGGAATGGTATAGAGGACTTAAAGAACAAGGTTCTGGAAATGCGTTAAGAGGCGTTATATTAAGATATGGATTAGGTAATGCTTATCGAAATAGACAATTAAATATAAAGGAGGTAAAATAAAAATGTTAAAGCAACATAGAACAAGGGAAGGTAGAAGAGATAATGGTAGGATGGTTGATGCTTATAGAATGTTCCATGGAGTAGTGAAAGATACTGCAAGAGCAGCTAAAGAAGCTGTTTGTGGAAGTTCTTGTAGGAGTTATACTCCTCAAACCGTTGAAGGATATAATCCTTTTGGGAGAAATATTGGATACTTCAGAAGAATTGCTACTCAACAAAGATCTTAATTTTTTATTTTTTGTATTTTTATTAAAGAACTAATAATAGAGTTCTTTATACCTTTTTGTCGTTTTTCAAGTTCATCTAACCATTTAGAAATATCTGATTTCTTTTCAGATTTGTAAGGAATTCTTTTAAGTTTAGAGTATAACTGAATCTCTTTTTCTGAACAAAAGAAAAAAGGTTTGATTATTTTCCCTGATCTTGGTTTTATTTTATTAAAACTAAAATTATTTTTCATTAGAGATGATAAAACAAATTCAGATCCTGTATCTAGATTATCTGATATACTTAGTTTTGTGAATGTTTTTGGTTTTAGAGATGGTTTTTGTATATTGTAAAGATTACAGAATTTAGTTAAGATAAATAGAAGGATTTTATTTTGAACTTTTATCTTATCTTTCCTTCCTATTAACTTGTGTTTTCTTATTGTTGAAAATACTTTTTTTTCAAAATAAGAACAGAATTCTTTTTCATTTAATCTCTTTCCGTTTTGTAGAGTAAATACTTTCATATTAGAATTAAGAAAAAGAAATTATAAAAATCTATCTTGTAACAACAAGTTTGCTAGTTCCAGAATTTCCATCTTTTTCTGTTCTGATTATATAGATTCCTGTATTCAGATCTCTTGGAAGACTTTTACCTTCATAAGCAATTCCTGCATCTCGAATTCTTCCTGTTGGATCTACAACTTGGTATCTACTCCCATCAACTGCTCTATTGAAAACATATTCTGTTCCTTGTCTTACAATTGATGGGGTATAGGTATATCTACCACTTAATACATCTTCTGTTTGAACATTTGGATCTGTAACTGTTCTTTCAATAGTTCTTCCTTGTTGCTGAGAAGGACCAAATACTGAAGGAACACATCTCCAGAATTCTGCTGTTTTATTTCCTTTTGCTGTATAGAAAAATCCACCCATCTCCACAAGATCTGCTCCATATTTTACTCTTTTCTTTCTTCCTGTTGATCCATATGCTGGAACAGTGTCTAATTCTGTCCAACTTGAATCTCCAACATCATATTTCCAGAACTCTTGAGTATTTCCTCCTTTTAATGCATAGATATTATTTCCAACTTTTACTGCAGAACCTCCATCTTTAGATTTCTTTCTTCTTCCCATCCTTCCTATAAATGGCATTCCTTCAAGACGACCTTCCCATCTCATTGTTCCCAAATCAAATGTTAAATGATCATGGTACTTTGCTGTATGTGCATGTAATTTGTTGTCTTCTCCATTAAAAACTAACCAAGATCCTTTGTTTACTTTTCCTCTATAAGAAGGAATGTTTTCTAGATCCTGCCATTGATCTGTTATAGTATTATATCTATAAAATTCATCTTTGTATCCTTTCAATAGGTAAACATAACCTGTGTCATTTTGTACAACATATTGCATATCTGTTCCACCTTTTACTTTTTTACCACGTGGACCCAATGGAACAACTGCTTTTCCAGTATGTACCCCTGTTTCAGTATCAAATTCCCTAAATGCTTGTGTATTATTACCCACAGTATAGTATATTTTACTAACACCATCTGATATCCCTTTAGCTCCTTTTTTTGGAGGTCTTCCTCTTAAACTATCATTTACAATTGGAGGAAGAAGATCCCACATATCTAGGGTAGGGTTGTAAACGTAAAAGTCTGATGTTTTGTATCCTTTTGCAGCATAAATCATACCATCTAATGTTGTAGCCCAACCCCCTCTTTTAACTGGTCTTCCAGATGGGCCCAAAGGTACTGAAGCAACTTCTCTCCATCCTTCTCCTGCTCCTTGTCTACTAACAGTAAAAGGTTTTGCAATTGAATCATTATAGCGGTTCATATCTCCTACTGTTTCTCCATTTGTTCTTGCCCATGCATAAAAACTTCCAATAGGAACCCTTGCAATAGGAATAGAGACTCCTCCAAATTCTCTTGTTTGTCCTGGAGGAATATTTTGAGCTAATGTTGTTTCTTCATAAAGAGGATTATGAGTTGCAGCATCATTGATTCCAAAAGTTACTCTTTGACCATATATTGTATCATTTCCTATACTATTAACAACTGCTGATGCTCTGATATCTGCTGAGTCTTCTCCCATTGGTAGTACGATCATAGATCCAGGAGAAGTTATTTGTTCTAACTTTGAATCTCTAACATGAGAGAAAACACTTGTATCTGCAACATTATTTCCAGGATAAAGATCTCCATCTAAAGCAACAGAACATTTAACAGGATGTAATCCTCTTGGAGTTCCAGTATATCGATCAAACCTATGGATCCAGCTTGCTCCAGGATTCATAGTAAATGAAGAATCATCTTGGTAAAATGGGGGGTTTCCTATTGTAAAGAATGCTCTAAATGTTGTTGGAACATTTCCTTCATTTCTAAATTGGGCTCCTGGGATAACAAGATTTGTTGAATCAATATCATATAAAGGATCTGCAATTCTTGGAACACGGATATCTTCTATTCTTGTAAAGAAAGGTTTAGTTAAAGTATCATTTGAAGGATTATTATCTGGTGAAATTATATAACTTGTTGCTAGATTGTTTCCTCTATTCATTGTACTAAATTGTGGGAAATTTATGATTGTGCTATCTCCCGGTTGGATTGTTGTAGGTTGGATTGTTGGGTGATAACTAGTATCAGAATCAAATAACATTGTGACTGGTGCTGTTGCTGGAGTGTTTCCAAAATTCTTAACTTCAACTCTTGGATTAAATGGTATAGAATCTATTGTATCTGTTGGTGCAAGAATTCGAGTTATTCCTAGGTCTGTTATTGGGTAGCTGTACCATTCTGGCATTGTTACACTTTTAAGATGTTGTCCTTCACTACCATTTGCTACCATAAAAGTATCTGTAACTGCTACAGTGTCTCCACCAAGAGCTTTTTCAAGAGTTAAATCTATGGTGTCTCCAGGACTTATTGAAGTTCCGAGATAACTTGCAAGATCTTTGCCTACCCAATCATGGTTTCCGTAAGTTGGAATAGAATCTGTTGAAGTAGTACATCGAACAGCGCTATTTCTTGGGCCATATATAACATCTATTGGACCAGTTACCCCGGTAGTGTCTGTTATTGTTTGAATAGATGGTGTGTATGTCCTCACAGTGTCGTGAGGATTATCAAATCTTCCTGGAGCTGGTGCTTGTACAAAATCTGAGTCTATTATATGGTGAGTATTAACATTGTATGATGTGGATTCTGGACAAACAGCGGAAAAGTAAATGGTATCCCCAGAAGTTAATGGAGGAGTGAAACTACTTGTTGAAGTGGTTACCTCTCCCAAGTTTCCTGAGGTTGTATTAATAGTATCACCCCTGCTACTTGCAGTTATCCTAACATTTTTATTTATTGCTGGATCTCCAGGATATCCTCTGGAAGAAGAATAAAAATAGTTAGTAATAGGACCATCTGTCCCTCCTTGTGGAATTTCAACAGAATTTCCTGAAGCTGTGTTTGTTAATGCTGAAATACCCATAGCAGCTGCAATTGCTAAACCAGCTCCTGCAAGAAGTAACTTGTTTTTCTTCATTTTAGCCTTAATTTCTAGGGCTCTTCAAAGTTTTTAAACCTTTCTCACTTAAAAGAAAGAATTTACTAAATAGTAACAACAAAATTAAAAAATATAATTTTATTTTAAAGATTCTCCTTAATGAAACATTTAAAAAACAAAAAATCTTCAGATAAAGTATAACAAAAGAGGAAGATGAAAAAACTATTTATTTTAATAGCTATAATCATATTTGTTTCAATTTTATTGGGAAGTTTTGGAACATCTACAGAAGTTAATAGTTGTCAAACAATTAGTTCTCCTGGATATTATAATCTTACAACAAATATTTATGATTATTCTGCTGGTCAAATTTGTATGTTAATCACTTCTGATGATGTTATATTTGATGGGGCTTATTATACTATAGATGGTGATGGGGGAGCAACAGATTATGCTTTTTATACAGAGAACGACAATGTAACCATAGAAAATGTTACAACAACTGATTGGGGTTATGCTGTTCAAATTCTTAATGGGGACAACAATACTATGCAGAATCTTAATATAAGTTTGAATCAAACCAATGGGAGTTATGGGATTATGGTACAAGGAACATATAACAACACGGTTTATAATTGTTCTTTAGACGGGCTTACCCAATCTGGAATTTATTCCCACACAAGTAATTTTACAAATATAACCTCAAATACAGTTACTTCTTCAAATAATGGTTTCCAATTGTTTAAGGCACTTAACCTCACTGCTACAATGAATAATCTTAGTACAAATCAGTTTAGTGTCTTGTTTTCTTATAGTAATTATTCAGAAATTTACAATAATACATTACTTTTATCCATACAATCTGGTTTTGATATGGACTATTCTAAGTATAATAACCTAACAAACAATACAATCAATGATTCTCAAAGTGCTGCAGTTCAGATAGAAAACTCAGATAACAACACATTTGTTAATAATACTCTTCTTTATACTGCTTCTTCAGCATTTAATTTAACAACATCAAATAGAAATAATATAACTGATAATAATGTAACTCATTGTGGTTCTGTTGGTTTTAATTTGAATAATGCTTCAAATAATAATATTAGTGTAAACAATATGACTAATTTAACTACTGCTGGTTTTGAATTTAATTATTCAGATTATAACACTCTTTTCCTTAATACAATAACTAATTTAACTAGTTCTGCTTTTAGTATGAATGAAAGTGATTGGAATAATATTACAAATACAACATTAACAAACTATAATGCTTCTAATGATCCTTCTGGTTTTAATCTTAATGCATCCCATAGTAACATAATAAATAATAATACTATGACTAATTTAACTGGTGGAGGAATTTGGTTTACAGATTCTAATAATAACTCTGCTGTAAGGAATATCTATGTTGTTCCAAGTACTGTTGCTGTTGCGGGGTTTAAGTTTACAAACTCTAATAATACTTATGCTGGAGAATCTCAGTTCCAAGGAGGGAGAGAAGCGGCGGTTTCAGCATCATCTATCCAAGTTATTAATTCCACAAATACCACGCTCTTTAATACATCAACACTATCTTGTGCTGCAGCAATGGAAATAACCACATCAAACACAACTCTTTTTAAGAATGTGAGTTGTAACTGTTCTGGAGATTCTCTAACATTGACCAATAGTTCTCATATGGCAGTTTATAATTCTTCCTTTGGTTTTTATGAGACAGATGCAGAATATTATTATGTGGATTCTAACAATTTCTCATGGAACAATTCTATGTATAATACAAACCTTACCTCAGTTTCTAGACCAAATGACAATCTTATAAATATCTCTGTAAATGGGAGTAAGTATGATCTTTATCCTACATTAAACAACTTTACTAAGGCTGGGAATATTAGTAGATTCATTAATCTCACCCATTCTCCTGAGTTGGCTGGGGAGTGGGTTAGCCTTAATATCACTTATTTAGATTCTGATTTAGTTTCTGCATATATAGCAAATGAAAGTACATTAAGAATGATGTACTACAATAACACTAATCAAACATGGTTGAATGTTAGCAGTACTAATGTTGATACAAGTAATAATATGGTTTGGTCAAGCCTAGATTCTGATGAATCACAAGCAGCAAGTTTTGCTCTTGGAATTTTTGGAGATGCTAATGAACCTCCAACAACAACGTTAATTACTCCAACTGAAGGACAGAATTTTGACACTTCTCAAGCAATTAATTTTAGTTTTAATGTTACAGATGATCTTAATGCAACTTTAAATTGTTCTTTATTTTTAGATGCTGTTTTAAATTCTACAAATTCTTCTACTTCTAATGCTACAAAAACATGGATTAATTTAACAGGGGTTCCTTATGGATCCCATAATTGGAGTGTAAATTGTACTGATGGATTAAATTATAATACAACTGAAACAAGGAATTTCAGTGTTGGATCAAATGTCAGTTGTCAGGATTTGGATACTGCGAAAACATATATTTTAACTCAGAACCTTACAGATGATGATACTTGTTTCACTGCAACAGTAGATAATGTTGTTCTTAATTGTGATGGTTATACTGTTAATTATGCTCAAGCAAATCCTGGTTTTGCTTTAACAACTATGAATGACCCTTCTGGTTTAATTGTTAGAAATTGTAATTTTGTTGGGGGAGCACAATCAACTGCTCATGCTATCTATCTAAAAACAACAACCAATGCAAATATAAGTGATAGTAATTTAACAGCAACTGGAGACGGGGCAAGTGGAGTTTATGTAAACCTGAGTTCTTCTGGAACTATAATTGATAATGTTATGATTACAACATCTGGGGACCAAGCAGAAGGGATTTATATAGAAGGGACTTCAACAAATTCAAATATAAATAACAACAATATAACTACTAACAACACAAATTCTGATGCAATTTATATAGATTCAGGATCTGGACATAATATTACTAACAATACTTTAACAGGAGAAGCGTCAACAAGTGATGCAATTCAGATTACAGATTCAGGTGACTGTAATATAACAAACAACACTCTAAATGTTTTAGCAGATGGATCTAATGTTGGGATTAGATTAACTGGTGGAAGTTCAAATACTATTTTAATTAAAAATAATTTTACAGCATGCACTGAATTTGCTTTTGATTCTGGTACTGATTTGATCTCTAATTTTTCTGAAAATGATTTTAATGGTACTGAAATCTCTTTTTCCCAGTATTCTGGAGAAATAGATATTAATTTGGGAAATAGTAGTCTAGTTGATCCTACAAATTATTCCAATATCTCAAAATATGTTGAGATTACAGGTCCCACATGGGCAAATATAACTTTCCATTATTCTGATTCTGATCTTGGTTCTGTTAATGAATCAACATTACAAGTGTTTAGACATAATGGGACTGATTGGGAAAATGTAACTTCTGGAAGAGATACTACTTTGAATATTGTTTTTGCAAATTTAACTAGCTTTAGTCATTTTGCCCCAATGGGCGGGGAGGTTGATGCTGTTTCAGCTCCAGATAATTTTTCAAGTTACTTGATTAATTCTACAACCCAGATGATAATGGTGAACTGGTCTGAAGTTTCAGGAGCTTCTGGATATTATATTTGGACAACAGATAATGCTACAAAGATATTGGAATTGAACTCAACAAACAATTGGACAGCCAACATGACTATGGTCGGTACAAGTAACACAAGTTGGAATGATACTACTTCAAATACAACTACAAAGAGATTTTATTCTGTTTCAGCATTTACAAGTAGTTTAATTAATATTTCAGATAATAGGGTTGGAAAACATAGTATAACTGTAAAAAGTCCAGATACTAACAAAACAATATTATCTTTGCCTTTAATGAAAAACCTTACTTTAAGTGGGATAACTGCACCAAATAATTTCGCTTATGTTGTGTCTTATGATGATGGGGGTCAATTGATTTACCGTTCTTATAGGGATGGAAACTGGTATAATGAAACTAATGATCTTGTTGATTTGAACTTGACTTTTGGTGCGGGGTATTATTTTTATAATTTTGATTCAGATCTAAATGTTACTTCAGTAGGAAACCTTTCAACAGGAAACGTCAATCAAACAGTTCATGGACCAGATACTAACAAAACAATGCTTGGATGGGAATCTTATACAGACGGTAATCTATCTGAATTAATTAGTGATACAAATGATTATGCATATGTTGTATCTTATACTCCTAATGGAAGTTTGGAATATAGATCGTTTTCAAATGAGAATATATGGAAAGATGATAATAACAACCCATCTAGTTTAAACTTTACAGCTGGACAAGGGTATTATTTTTATAATTTTGATAATGATGTTAATTTAAGTTATGAAAGAAATCCAACTAGTTAAATTTATAAAATTTAAAAAACAAGTTAAAAAATGAATAAAAAGAGGGAAATGCTATTCTGCTTTGTATTATTTTTAATGATGTTAATTATAGTTATTCCACACTCTTCTGCGTTTTGCCAAGTAAATGGATATCTATTTGATAATGGTGGAAGTCCAGCTACTGGTAACATTAGTGTATATTGTGAAGGGTTAGGAGAGACAAAATACCTTTCATCTGGAACAGGATACTCCACAGTTTTTGGTACTATTACCCAAGATTGTAGCATATGTTCTGATTTAATAAATAGTACTGGGGAAAACCAATCTTTAGGTATCTGGGGATCTAATACAAAAACATCTGGTTTTGCAGTTGAAGAAGTGGAATTGAACTTAACTTTAACAGAACATACCAACCCAATTGCAACTTTTGGAACAAATACAACTGATGAATTTAATACAACAAGTGCTAGTCCAACATTGAGATTTGATGGAAAATGTACTGATGATACTGGATTAAGTGTTTTAGCAATTTATGGTAACTTTTCAGGATCTTGGGGAATAATGAACTCTACTTCAAGTCCAACAAATAATACTTTTTATAATTATACTTACACTTTCAGCGACGGAAGATATGGTTGGTATGTTTGGTGTAATGATACTGCAGGGAATTCTGATGCAACTGGTTCAAATAGATCCTTTGTTGTAGATAGCACAGGCCCTTCAAGTATTAGTATAGATAATCCGGTAAATGGTTCTGGTGTTAGTTCTGGTACTGATACTTCTGTTAGTGTTCCATTAAGATGGACTGCAACAGATGCTGGTTCAACAACCTTAAACTGTACTGTTACAATTAATGGTGCTGTAAATTTTGCTGAATTATGTACTTCTGGATCCCAATGTTCACAAAGTATTACTTTTGCTTCCTCATTAAGTCCTGGAACAGCTCATAACTGGAGTGTAAATTGTACTGATGAATTTTCACATGCTACAGATAGCGGAACTGCTACCTTCACCGCAGTCAAACAACCTGAAGGCGGTGGCGGTGGAGGAGGCGGTGGAGGAGGCGGTGGAGGTGGCTCTTGTGGAGATGGAGTATGTAATGTAAGTGATGCTAAATACAACTTTAATTGTTCTGCTTTTGATTATACCAGTTTAAGCAACATCACATTATATGGTAATTGGGGTTCTGGATGGGGCCCTAAAGATGTTCAAACAGTTTCTGGACAAGCTGTTAATATTACTTTCACTAATTCTTTTAGTGTTGATGGTTCTTATGTATGGAATTGCCTTGTTTGTGGAATAGAAGAAGCTGGGGGAAGTACAGAGTGTACATTCCATTTAGATAATCAGACAGCTACAGTAGATGCTACTGGCGGAGATGAGAATTGGGAAAATTGTTGTAATGATTGTGGTTGTCCTACTGGATTTTCATGTCAAAATAATGTCTGTGTAGTAATAGAAAATTGTGTTTGTGGTGATGGAACATGTGATTCTGCTTGTAATGAGGATGAATTAACATGCCCTGTAGATTGCAGGGTTGTTCAACAGAACTATTGTGGGGATAATATATGTGGTAGGCCATCAGAAAACGCTAATAACTGCCCTCAGGACTGTACTGCTAGTTGTGGAGATGAGATTTGTGAGGGTACTGAATCAACAGAGACATGTTGTCAGGACTGTGGATGTCCTGAAGGGTTTGAATGTAAGAGTGATGGAAGATGTAGAGAAAAAGGGGCAAGTTCATTATGGTGGATAATTTTAATAATTGTTGCTGCTATAGCTGTTGTAACTTACTTTGTATATAAGAAGAAAAAGAGAAAGAGTAGATTAAAGGGTTTAGGCGGATTTAAGTGATTTAAGGCTTAATTCTTAAGAATTTGGGGAGAAAAGTTTTTAAACTAGGATTACTTTATCTATTTGTCGACGAGGTTGAAGGGGTTTACCGACGGTAAAATGGCTGGAAAAAAACAAGAGTATGATATTGGTACCATCAAAGTTTTGGGTGGGTTAGATGCAGTTCGAAAAAGACCTGCAATGTACATAGGATCAACTGGAAAAGAAGGATTACATCATTTAGTTTATGAAGTTCTAGATAATGCTGTTGATGAGCATTTAGCAGGATTCTGTAATGAGATTAAAGTTTGGGTATTAGAAGATGGTTCTGTTAAAGTAAAAGATAATGGGAGAGGCATTCCTGTTGAAAAACATCCAAAATATAAGAAATCTGGTGTTGAGATTGTAATGACTATGTTACATGCTGGTGGAAAGTTTGATGATAAAGCTTATATTATATCTGGAGGATTGCATGGTATAGGTGTTTCATGTGTAAATGCATTATCAGAATGGATAAAAGTTACTGTTGAAAGAGATGGAAAAGTTTTTCAGCAAAAATATGTAAGAGGAAAAACTAAAGCTCCTTTGAAAATAACTGGTAAAAGTACTAAAACTGGAACTGTTGTTGAGTTTAAGCCTGATAATGAGATTTTTTCTACATTAAAGTTTGATGATGAAGTTCTGATGTCTAAGATGAGAGAATTAGCTTTCTTAAATGCTGGATTAGTTATCCATTATGAAAATAGAATAACTAAGAAAAAAGAAAAATTCCATTATTCTGGAGGATTAATAGAGTTTGTTAAATGGTTAAATGCAAATAAGAGTATTGTTCATTCTAAACCAATTTTCTTTGAGAAGAAAGTTGATTCAACTTTAGTTTCTGTGGCTGTCCAGTATAATAATTCTTTCCAAGACAGGATATTTGGTTTTGTGAATACTATTAATACAATTGAAGGAGGAACACATATTACTGGATTTAAAACAGCTTTAACTAGAGTTATCAATGATTATGCTGCAAAGAATATGAAATCTAGTATTAAGTTAGATGGAAAGGATACTAGAGAAGGAATTACTGCTATTGTTAATATAAGAATTAAAGAACCACAGTTTGAAGGACAAACAAAAACTAAGTTGGGTAATTCTGAAGTTAAAGGATTTGTTGATTCTATTGTTACAGAGTATTTAGCACAGTTTTTTGAGGAGAATCCTTCTGTTGCTAAATCTATTGTAAATAAAGTTATTAATGCTGCAAAAGCAAGAAGTGCTGCTAAAAAAGCTAGAGATATGGTTAGAAGAAAAGGAGCATTAAGTTCTGGAAATCTTCCTGGAAAATTAGCTGATTGTTCTTCTAAGAAATTAGAGAAAACAGAATTATATATTGTAGAGGGAGATTCTGCTGGTGGTTCAGCTAAACAAGCAAGAAGTAAAGAGTTTCAAGCTATTTTACCATTAAGAGGAAAGATTTTGAATGTTGAAAAAGCAAATCCTCATAAGATTTTTAGTAATGAAGAAATTGCTATATTATCTTCTGCTTTAGGAACAGGATTAGGAGAGCATTTTATTTTTAGTAAGTTAAGATATGGAAGAACTATTATAATGACAGATGCTGATGTTGATGGATCTCATATTAAAACATTATTATTAACTTTCTTTTTTAGATTTGCTCCAAAGTTGATTGAATCTGGAAGAGTTTTTGTTGCAATGCCTCCATTGTATAAGGTAAGAAAAGGTTCTCATAACCATTATGTTTATTCAGATAAAGAATTAGAGAGATTGTTAAAGAGAATGACTGGAAAACCCCCTGTTCAAAGGTTTAAAGGTCTTGGAGAGATGAATCCTCAACAGTTATGGGAAACAACTATGAATCCTAAAACCAGAATTTTAAGAGCTGTTACAATAGAGGATGCTGTTGAAGCTGATAGAATTTTTTCAACATTGATGGGAGAAGCTGTTGAACCAAGAAAACAATTTATAGTTAAACATGCAAAGAATGCAAATCTAGATATTTAAAATGAAAGCTGTCTTATTGTTTAGATGGTATGGGGAAGATAGAGATAAGGTAATGGAAAATTTGGATAAAATGGAAGAGATTCTTAGAGAGATCGGACATGAAGTTTATCATGCTACTAAAGAGATAAGATCACCAGATCATCAGCCATTCACCCAATGGAAAATGCTTTGTAGAGTTTTTGAAGAGATAGATGAAAGTGATGTGATTATTCCCATTATTAAATCTGATGACATTAGTGAAGGGATGCTTATTGAGATAGGATATGCGCATGCTAAAAGTAAAAAGATAGTTTTGTTAATTAAAAAAGGATTAAAACACAGATATTTGAAAGAGGCTGCAGATCAAACAATAGAATTCAAAGATTTTGATGATTTATTAAATAAATTAAAAGAACTAAAATGAAAATAGATTCATATTCGTTTGGAGTCATAACTATTGATGGGAAAACTTACAAAGAAGATGTGATAATCTTACCCAATAATCAAATCGTAGAGAGACCTTTACCAAAAGGAACGCACATTGTAACTTCTCAAGAAATTAGTATCTTGGTAAAAGAAAAACCAGTAATAATTGTTGTTGGAACAGGAGAATCTGGCATTGCAAAAATTGAAGATGATGCCAGAGGGCTTGTAGAAAATTCAAATATAAAATTAATTGTTCAGCCAACTGGCCAAGCAATAAATGCTTTCAATGAGATAAAAGAAAGGAAAGCTGGATTATTCCACTTAACTTGTTAAAAATGGTAGATAAAAATAATAATGAAAAAGAACAAGAATTAAACTTGTTCAAGATCCCAGAACAAGAGAAAGTTGAAGAAGCTGCAATTGAAGAAGAGATGAAGTCAGCTTACATAGATTATGCTATGTCTGTTATAGTTGCAAGAGCAATTCCTTCTGCAGAAGATGGATTAAAGCCAGTACAAAGAAGAATTCTTTATGCAATGTCTAAGATGGGTTTAGAACCTACAAAACCCACCAAAAAATCTGCAAGAATTGTTGGAGATACAATGGGTAAGTATCATCCACATGGAGATCTTGCTATTTATGATGCTTTAGTAAGAATGGCTCAACCTTTCTCTTTAAGATATCCTTTAATAAAAGGACAAGGAAACTTTGGATCTTTAGATGGAGATCCTCCAGCAGCTATGAGATATACAGAAGCAAAGTTACAAGCTATTTCTACAGAAACTTTAGCTGATTTAAATAAGAAAACTGTTCAAATGAATCCTAATTTTGATAATACTTTACTAGAACCAATGGTTTTACCTGGAAAAATTCCTAATTTATTACTTAATGGAGCTACAGGAATTGCTGTAGGTATGATGACAAGTATTCCCCCACATAATTTAACTGAAGTTTGTGATGGAATTGTTGCTTATATTAAGAAACCTTCTATTAATGTTAAAGAATTAATGACACATATCTCTGGTCCTGATTTACCAACTAAGGGAATTATCTATGGTGAATTATTAAAAGAGATGTATGAAACAGGAAGGGGAAGTTTTGTTATGCGTGGAAAAGCATCAATTGAAGAAAAAGGCGAAAGAAGAAAGATTGTGATAACAGAATTACCTTATCAAGTAAATAAAGCTGACTTAATTAAAGCAATAGCTAAGTTAGTTCAGGATAAAAGAATTCAGGATATTTCAGATATCAGAGATGAATCTGCAAAAGATCAGATTAGAATTGTTGTTTTATTGAAAAGAGGAGCAAATGCTGATTTAATTTCAAATAAAATCTTTAGATTG
The DNA here is from genome assembly GCA_020343435.1 of archaeon. Taxonomy (GTDB): domain Archaea; phylum Nanobdellota; class Nanobdellia; order Pacearchaeales; family UBA284. The sequence goes on from CP070794.1 coordinate 334,446, forward strand.
ACTAACTTAGAAACAAAATTTAATTGTATTTTATTAGCTTTAGTAGATAATGAACCTAAGATTCTAAATCTAAAACAGATTATTGAAGTTTATGTTAAACATAGACAAAAAGTTGTAAGAAAAAGAACTCAATTTGAATTAAATGAAGCTAAAGAAAGAGCGCATATTTTAGAAGGATTATTGATTGCATTAAAAGATCTAGATAATGCTATTAAATTGATTAAGGGTTCTGAAAATGTTACAGAAGCTCTAGAAAAATTAACTAAAAAATACAAGTTATCTCAAAAACAAGCTACAGCAATTCTTGAAATGAAGTTGCAGAGATTAACTGCTTTAGAACAAGATAAAATTAAGAAAGAAAATAGAGAATTAAAAGAGAAAATAAAAGAATTAGAGAAAATTCTTGGAGATGAAAAAGAAATTCTAGCTATTATTAGAAAAGAGGTTCTAGAAGTTAGAAGAAAATATGGAGATGAGAGAAGAACAAGGATAAGAGCAAGAATTCCTGAAGTAAAAGAAATTGATTTAGTTAAAAAAGAACAAATCGCAGTTATGATCACAAATAAAGGATATATCAAGAGAATGCCTATGAGAGTATACCAAGAACAGCATAGAGGAGGAAAAGGAATTACTGGAACTGATTTAACAACAGGTGATTTTGTTCAGAAAGTATTTACATGTAATACTCACAACCAGATTCTTTTCTTAACTGAAAGAGGAAAATTATACATTTTAAAAGCTTATTCAATTCCAGAAGCAACTAGATATAGTAAAGGAAAAGCTATAGTTAATTTATTACAGATGAATGATACAATAAAAGCTATTATTCCAATTACAGATAAAAAAGGTTCTCTACTAATTGTAACTAAAAAAGGAATTGCTAAGAGAGTTAATCTTGAAACATTCATAAGAATCAAACAATCTGGAGTTATGGCTACTAAACTACCAATAGGGGATGGGATTGTTTCAGCAATGTTAGTTAAACAAGATGATGAATTGATTATGGCAACTAAGAAAGGACTTGCTGCAAGATTTAATGTTAAAGAGATAAGAGAGATGGGAAAAGCAGCTTATGGAGTTACAGCTATTAGATTAAATAAAGAAGATGAAGTTGTTGGAGTTCAAACTTTTAGTAAACAACAGATTCAAGAGATAGAAAAACAAAAAGCAGAATCAAAACAAGAGACAATTCTAACAATTACAGAAAAAGGTTATGGTAAAAGAACTCCTGTAACAGATTATAGGAAAACATCAAGAGCATGTAAAGGAATTATTAATATTAATTGTTCTGAAAGAAATGGAAATGCTATGACAATTCAAGTTGTTAATGTTAAGGACAGCATTATAGTTACAACAGCTAAAGGAATGGTGATTAGAATTCCTGTAAAAGATATGAGAACCATGGGAAGAAATACTCAGGGTGTTAAAATAATAAGATTACAAACAGGAGATAAGGTAACAGATCTAGTTAAAATTCATATTGAAGATTAAGTTTTTAAATTAGATTTGTTTAAGATAAAAATGGCAAAGTATAAGGTTGTACAACAACTGGATAAGTGTATTGGATGTGGAGCATGTGCAGCTGTCTGCCCAGAAAACTGGGTTATGAAAGATAACAAAGCACATCCTAAAAAGAAAGAGATTTCAGATAAAGAATTAGAACCAAACAAAGATGCAGAAGATGCATGTCCAGTTAAGTGTATTCAAGTAAAAAAAGCGTAAAAAAGAGGTAATGGTACATCATAAGCACTTTTTCCATTTCTTAATCTTTAGAAGATTTACAGAAATAAAAGCATTATATTCTGTTGTTTTTCTCAAATCCTTTGCTATGTCTTTAATTAGTATATTTATCCCAGTTTATCTTTATCTTTTAGGGTATGGATTAGGACAAATAGCAGTATTCTTTTTGATTTATTCTGCTTTAGCCACTATCTTTGTATTTGTTGCAGGCCATTCAGTTAAAAAAATAGGGATTAAAGCGACAATTCTTATTGCTAATATATTGAATATTTGTGGATATCTTGCTTTAGCTTTCTTAAGATATAATCCAATGTTCTTTTATTTGGCAGCAGTACTTCTTGGAGCTTTCTTAACATTATTCTGGGTTCCATTCCATACTGATATGGCTGATAACTTAAAACGTAAAAAGATGGCTCAAGGATTTGGGACATTAAACATAGTTTCAGTTCTTGCTGCTGCAGTTGCTCCTTTAATTGGATCATTAATTGCTTCAGTTAGTTTCTTTACTCTGTTCATAATCTCTGCATTAATCATCTTAATTTCCATTGTCCCTCTGTTTTTTGCTAAAGGAACTAAAGAAAAGGCTACTTTTAATGTTAAAGAAACATTTTCACATTTTACATGGAGGAGATTTTTGGGAGGGATAGGATTTGGAGGAGAACATCTTACTTTCTATGCCTATTGGCCTTTATTTTTATTTTTAATTATTAGTATTAAAGGTCTTGGTTTAGTAACTACAATTATGTTTATCACTTCTGGATTTTTTATTTATTTTATCTCAAAAGTTATTGATAAAAAAGGTCCTAATAAGGTTATGAGGCCTTGGATAATTGTAAATACTATTGCTTGGCCATTTAGATTAATAAAATTCTTAGCTATTCCGTTCCATATCACTTATGCTTTCTTAGAGGGGTTAACTAAGTTACCTTATAATGTTAAGACATATAAGGTTGGTAAGAGAGGGAGAGAGATTAATGCTATTGCATTTAGAGAGATCTGTATACAGTTAGGGAGAGTTATTGCTTGTATTCCAATAATTATTTTCCCAACATTTGTTACTGCATTTATTGCAGCTGCAGGATTCTCATTTATACAAGTATTTTATTCTTATGAGAAGTGATTAAAATCACAATAATCCTTTTAAATTTAAAAATAATGGTTAAAAGATGGGAGAACAAGATCTAGCTCAAAAAAAACCACTAGTGGCATTTATCACTGCATATCATTTTCCAGACAAGCCAGATATTATGAGAGAAGTAAGGGGGGAAACAGTTACTTTATATTATGAAAGTCCAAAACCTGGAATTGTTGATGTTTATAAAAGATGGGGAACAGATTATACTCCTTTAATTGGTAAGACTTTAGAGGTTGCTTTGGAAGCTTTACCTACCAATATTAAGGAGATCTGGGGATTGAAAGAACAAGCACAACAACCAACAGCTGACTAAACCTTTTTCTTTTTATATGATAAGTATAGATCCTAGAATTATTAAAGCAATTGCAATGATTTTTAATAAAATAGTTCTTCTTCCTAAATGTTCTTTAACAAATCCTTTGTGCGCAAACATAATTGCTAGCAAGAATACAAAAAAATCTTGAACAGATCCTAATGCTGAAACTAGAGAAGCTTCAGCTAGTGAAAGAGCCCATACACTTAATAAAACAGCTCCAACACCAATTCCATCTGCTAAAGCTAGATACTCTAATCCTCTTATTTTCATTTTTCCTCTAATCCTTGGATGATGAAATACAAATAGGATCAGAGCTACAATAAAAAGACCAAGAGAAACAAAAAATGCTGTTTGCATAAAATTCAATCCAAAAGTTGCTTTCCTTATCAATGGAGTTCTTATAGCAAAGAATACTGCTGCTATGATAACTATTCCAAATACTTTACTTAATCTGATATGTTTAATATTTTTTATAGATATTAAAAATGCTCCAGAAACTAAAGCAACAATTCCAACATAGCTAAGTGAAGAAAAAGTTTCTCCTAAAAATACTGTTGAAATTCCTAGAACAAATAATGGAATTATTGCTAACATTGGTAGAACTCTTGAAACTTCCTCATGTTCTAATGCCTTATAATAAAAGATTACTCCGAATGCTAGTGCTACTCCAGAAATCATTGCAAAAATTGTTGAAGAATTCCATAATAAGTTTTGTCCTGCAATAACAAAAATAATCGCCATTAAAACAAAGTTAACTATCCCAAAAAAAGTTGTACAAAAAATAGGGTCTTTTAATTCAGAACTAACAACATGTTTATCTAAGATATTTACAAATGCGTTGATTAATGCTACTCCTAAGACTAGAGCTACCCACCACACCATCTTTTAAAATATGAATTGATAAACTATTCCTGCTATGAACATTAAGATTAGTAATGAAATAATTATCCAGTTTATTGGCATAACATATTCTGGTTTTCTTTCACCTACTTTTTTCGCTTTTTTAATTGTTAATAAGATTAATACTCCCGCGATTCCTCCTGCCAAACTTCCAACTAAGGAGAGTATTCTAACAAAAGAAGCTAATCTAAACAAAATAACTGAACCAGCTATCAAAAATAAAGGTATGATTACTAAAAGATAAGATTTATCATGACTCATCTTAAAATCATACATGAATACTTCTTTCAATGCGATTCCCAATGCTAAGAAAGAAGTGAACATTGTAAAAACAGCTAATATTGAGGGTAGTTTTCCTAGAGCAATAGTTGCAATTTGTGGAGTGTTGGCTCCTGCAAAACCATAAACTGCTATTGTAAACAAAACATACAAAACAATAGGGATTAAGCTTCCAATGATTATTGCTTTTTTTAGAAGTTTTTCATTTTTTTCTAATTCTTCTCTCATTTCAGGAAGACAAGAAGTCGCTAAAAAAGCAAATAAAACAACACCATATGGTAAAAACCACATAACTGGATTAGAAGAAGCTAATGTAAAATTACTAATAGCTACATCTTTAATAAAAAAGATAAAAATCAGTAAAACCATTCCTATAACTGCCAGACTTCCCCAGACCTCTCCTTTTTCAAGAGCCTCTAAACCAACATATATTAGGTAGGCCAAAGCTATGAAAAATAAAAAGCTAAATAAAATTGTTGAACCAATACCCCCTGTAAAAATAAAACTTAAAACTTCCCCTTCTCCTAGAAGATAAGCAGTTAAGGCTCCATAAATAAAAATTAAGCTAGAAATTAACATGATTATCTTTCCCTTTTTTCCAAGATATTTTCCAATATATCCTGGGAGTTGATGTTTTCCCTTGGTTCTTAACATTACTTCTCCAAAATAAAGATTGGTCATTAAAACTAGGGATGCTAAAACCCCAATTACAATTAGTCCTGGAAGTAATCCTGATTTAGAAACAACATAGGGGATACCAAGAATTCCAGCACCAACAATTGTTCCAGTTAAGGTTCCTATTGCTGCCAATAATGCCCCTCTTTTTTTCATGAGAGAATTAGAGCAAAGGGTTTTAAATAAGTTTTTCTTCAATAATTTGGGCCTATAGTTTAATGGATAAAACTACCGGCTTCGGACCGGTTGTTGGGGGTTCGAGTCCTCCTAGGCCCATGGAAAATGAAAAAAATAGCTATTTTGTTGGTGGTTATGGGGCTTCTTTTAGCTTTAACTGTTGTAACTGGCCTAACTGGCGCTTTTTTATCTGAAGAAGATAATTCCCTAAATAAAAAGATATTTACATGGACTAAAGCAGTTTGTGATGAAAATAATTATTGTACTGATTTTGAAATAAGATGTGAAGCTAATGAGATGGTTGGAATGAGAGCAATATCAGATCCTGTTAAGTTTTCAGAGAATTGGATAGATCCTAGATCAGAAGAATCTAAAAATAAATGGTGTTAAAATGAAGGGAATTCTACAATTATTTTGTAGTTCATAAATTTTTATAAAGTCTTAGATAATACTCCTCCCATAATGTCAGTTGAAGCATGTTTTGAAGTTGGAGAAGAAGCAAGAGATTCTTTCATAAATAAGAACATTGTTGGGAAATTACCGGAAGATATAAGAGTTTCTGCTAAACAGAGAGCAATAAGTATTGTAACTATTTAGGAAGGAAGGGATATTTATGCTCTTTCTGTACTTGCTTATGCTGCAGAAAGAGGAAGATTTGATGAGTTCGCAAAGAGACTAGAGGAACATTTTAGAACAAATATGAAATATGTGCATCCAGAGGCTAGAAGGTTAAAAGCTGTTCCTGGTGCAGTTCGAGCTGAGGCTTTTTTCTTACGTTGTTACGAAGAAATGGGAGTAGAGCCGCCAGGAGATCCTTGCACTTGAAGTTGAACATTTTTAAAAAATAAGGAGTTGTAAAGAATTTTCTGGTAGCCGAAAGTGTTAAAAGTTGGATCTTTTTAGGTAGATTATGAAAATAAACAAAAAACAAGAAAAAGAATTATTCCATTACATGGAAAGAGAATTAAAAAAACTAGAACAAGTTTTTAAAAAAATAAAACTAAAGGAAAAAAAGTTCTCAAATACTTTTAATTTAGCTTTAAGTTATTTTAAAGATTCTAAACATTTCTACAAAAAACAAGAGTATGTTAAGTGTTTTGAATTACTGAATTATACGTGGGGATTACTAGATGCTTTGGCAATAAGCAAGGGAATTCTCGTCCCAAAAACAATTAAAAAGTGGTTTAAAATAGAACAATAATCTTTTTAAAGCTATTTTCATATTCTATAAAATGAAAAAGTTGGTAACAGCAGAGAGTGTAGGTGAAGGACATCCAGACAAAGTTTGTGATAAAATCTCTGACGCTATTTTAGATGATTTGATAAGACAAGATCCAGAATCTAGAGTTGCTGTTGAGTGTTTAACAAAAAATGGAATGATTATTGCTGCAGGAGAAGTAAGAACAACAGGTTATGCTGATATTCAAAGAATTGTCAGAACTACATTAAAAGATATAGGATATACAGATCCAAGATTTGGAATAGATTATGAAGATTGTGCTGTTCTCTCAGCAATTCAAGAACAATCTCCAGATATTGCTGGGGGAGTTGATGCTAAAGAAGGAAAAGAACAAGGTGCAGGAGATCAGGGAATTATGTTTGGTTATGCATGTAATGAAACTCCTGAATTAATGCCCTTACCAATACTGTTGTCCCATAAACTAATGATAAAATCTGCAGAATTAAGAAAAAAAGGAGAATTAAGGGGGTGTGGACCAGATTCTAAATCTCAAGTAACTGTTGAATATGAAGATGGAAAACCAAAAAGAGTTCATACTGCTGTAATAGCTCAACAACATTTAGCTGAATTAAGTGAACAAGAATTAGAAAAAGAAGTTATAGAAAAAGTGATTAAACCTGTTTTAGGAAATTATATGGATGAGAATACAATAATTCATGTTAATTCTAGTGGAAGATTTGTTATTGGTGGTCCTGAAGGTGATGCAGGAGTTACTGGTAGAAAAATTATATTTGATAGCTATGGTGGTGGAGGAAAACATGGTGGTGGAGCTTTTTCAGGAAAAGATCCTTCTAAAGTAGATAGATCTGCTACTTATGCTGCAAGATATATTGCTAAAAATTTAGTTGCTGCAGGTGTTTCAGATGAAATAGAAGTTCAATTATCTTATACTCTTGGAATTGCAGAACCATTATCTATTAATGTAGAAACTTTTGGAAAAGGAAAAGTTCCAGAAGATAGAATTGTTGAGATTATTAAAAAAGTATTTCCTATTAGGCCAGCTGATATCATAAATCAATTGCAGTTGAAGAGGCCAGTTTACTATAAAACTGCAGCTTACGGACACTTTGGTAGAGATGATCCTGATTTTAGTTGGGAGAAGCTTGATAAGGTGGATGAAGTAAAGTCTCTTCTTTAGGTTTTTACAGAATAGACCTTTTCTAACAAATAGTGAAAATTATTAATTAAATCTTTTCTTTCATAAGCTTCTTGAGGTAAAACCCATCTGTATTCTGTATGTTCTCTAAGATCCATTTTTACTTGGATTGGTTTAGTTAATTTTATTCTGAATAAATGAATATCAATAAATTCTCCAAGATATTCTAAATTATCTAGATTTGCTTTGTATCCTGTTTCTTCTAAAACCTCTCTTATTGCTGCTTGTTTTAAAGTTTCTCCTGGTTCTATGAATCCTGCGGGCAATCCCCAGGTTTCTGGTTGGGAGAGTTCTTTTCTTCTTTTAAAAATTAAAATTTTTCCATTGAATTCTAAAAGAGTTCCAACAGCAGTAATTTTTTCATCCATAAATGAAATTGGATTGGGGATTATTTAAAATTGATGTTTAGTTAAGTTTAAAAGTAATTTTTTCTTATATTTCTTACAGCGGGGTGGAGATTTAGATGTGGTCTAAAAAAGAGAAAGGATATATCTTTGGACTTTTCGCAGGAGATGGTTATTCTTATCATAACAAAAAAGATAGGCATTATACTGTAGAGTTTTATCTTAATTCTATAAGAGATAAGGACATAGAAAAGTATTTGGTATCTATACTCAAGAAAAGAGGATTCATAGTTCATTTGTCTAAAGATAAAAGATTTAATTGTAAAAGAATCAGGGTTCATTCCAAAGAATTTTTTCAAGAGATAAAAGATAATTGTTGTATAGTTACTAAAGATTATAAACTTGGTTTTGTTTCTGGGCTGATAGATGCTGAGGGATATGTCTCTTCCAAAAAAAGTATGATTACAGTCACTAACACAAATAAAAGATTATTATTAAAATTAAAGAGATTTTTGAAAGAGTTTGGAGTTAATTCTTCTATAAAAAAGAAAAAGAAGGGATGGAAAGAAAAATTAGACCAATATATTTTGCATGTCTCCATTAAATTTAAAAGCCTAAATCACGTTTCAAAAAAAGCGGGGAGAAAGTAGCTCTCCTGGTATAGCGGGGTGGAAATGTTCAGAATTCCTAAAAAAGTTTTGGGCGTTGCCTAAAGCAGCCTGGAGTGCTCGCGAGGCCCATAACCTCGAGGTCGCGTGGTTCAAATCCCGCCCCCGCTATTTTATTATGAATCTCTATATTGGAATTGATGATGCTGGAAGAGGTCCTTTAGTAGGACCAATGTTATTAGCAGGAGTTCTAGTAAATTCAGATCAAAAAGATAGATTAAAAAAATTAGGAATTAAAGATTCTAAATTAATTCTTCCTAGTAAAAGGAAGAAGTTGTTTAAAGATATTAAAAAAATTAGTTTAGGTTATGAGATTTTAGCTACTTCTCCTGATGAAATTGATGGAAGAGGTTCTGCTGGTTTGAATTTAAATAAAATTGAGGCTGTGAAAACAGCTGAAATTATTAATGAATTAATTAAGAAGATTAAAGAGGAAGTTGAAATTGAAGTTTATGTTGATTGTCCTTCTCCAAATATTAGAATTTGGCAAAGATATGTTGAAAAACATTTAGATCATAAAAAAAATGTTAATTTAATTTTAAAATGTGAACATAAAGCAGATATGAATCATGTTGAGTGTGGTGCTGCAAGTATTTTAGCTAAAGTTACTAGAGATTCTGAGATAGAGAAGATTAAAAAAAGAATTGGTATAGATTTTGGTTCTGGTTATAGTTCAGATGAAAGAACTATTGAATTTATGAAAAATCATTCTTCAAAGTTTAAACATGATGGAATATTTAGAAAAACTTGGGGAACTTGGAAGAATCATGTGAAAAAGAAATCTCAGAAGAAATTATTTGATTATTAGTGCAATAATTCTTATAAAGTCTATTTAGGTTAATTAAAAATGGTACTTCGTTCAGATGCAGATGTGAATAAAATAGAAATGAAAAATAGGCTAGATATGAGGGATAAGATTGCTAGTGATATGCCTAAAGATACTTTTTTTATTTTAGATCCTAAAAAGGGTATAGATTCAAATGTTTTTTATCTTACTGGGGCAAGGTTTCCTGGGGTTGCTTTAGCTTTTTTTAAAGGAAAAACTGGGGGGGATTATTATCTTTTTGTACCCCAAACAACTGCTGAAGAAGAAGTCTGGCAACTTCCACTACCAAGAAGGGAAGCGGTTATAAGAAATATGGCTGGTCATGTTGGCTCTTTGAAAGTTATGGATAAAAAGATGATGGAGGGGATTGTTGCAAGACAAAAGAAAGGGTTAAAAGAAGGAGATAATGATGTTCTTGAAAATAGAATTGCCCAGTTTAGAATGGTGAAAACAGATATGGAAATAAATAGAATGCTGGCTGCCGCAAACGCAACTGAATATGCTTTTAGAAGCTTAATGATGGGGGGAGGTTTAGAAGGACGTAGAGAGAAATCTGTAAGATACCTTATAGATTCTTTTTTAGTAGATGGTGCTTTGGAAGATGAAGAAGCAGGACCCGCTTTTCCAACAATTGTTGCAACTCCAGAACATGCTTTGTGTTTACACTATGATTTCAGTAGTGAAGGAAGTTCCATGGGAGATAGAGTGGTCACTAAAAGAGATTATATTGTGGTTGATGCCGGCGCAAGAGTAAGTGGTTACTGTTGTGATGTTACTAGAACAATTCCCATTTCAAAAAGAAGTTTTAGAGGCTATAGAAGGGGATTATATGAAGCCCTGCTTTTAGCACAAAAAAGACTCGTTTCTGGGATAAAACCGAGAATGACTTTTGGGGAATTAAATATGCTTATGGCCGAAGAGATTTTTGATGCACTAAAATCAGAAGGGGCATTGACAAGAAGTGCTAGATCAGATCCTGTAGGAGCCCATACAGAAGCTATGTGGAGACTAATGCAACATGGAATTGGACATCCTGTTGGTGTAGATTTTCATGATGCGGTTTATTACGATGATTTGAAAGATAGAAAGGATGGAAAAGCTAAAGAAAAATCTGGAGCTCTTCTCTATGATCCGTTTAGATATGTTAGCGGAAAGGTGGCTGTTCCAAACGGAGCTGTTATAACTGTTGAACCTGGAATTTATGTTACTAAAGATTCTAAAATACTGAGACAAGAGTATGGGGGACATGGTTTGGGAATGAGAATAGAAGATACTATTTTAGTAACTGATAGTCTTGGGACATGTAATGTTAATTTGACTAAAGGTATTCCAAAAGAAATTTCTAAGTTAGAAAAGATGTGTTAAATTATAATTGTTTCTAAAGAAATTTTAGAAGATTAGGCTGCTTCTACTGTATAAATTCTACCTTTCTTAACTACCTTTCTTCCATCAATATAAACTCCCAGTTTCTTGTCTCCTGAAAGTAAACCAGTAATTACATCAACATGTTGGGCAGACTCATTAATCCATCCATTTTTTCTAGCCCTCTCTATACCTGCAATTCCTCGTTTAGACTGTGGATCATAAGGTGTAAAAGAATCATCAAATGCAGCACCAATTGCAAAATGTGCAGTTCTCCCTCTTTTCTCATCAAATAAAATATCTTCAGTAAAAGGATATCTAGCAATTTGATTATTAGTTGCTACAGCTATTTCTCCAAGTTGTCTAGTTCCATCATCAGTTTTTATTATTGATTCTAGGTGTTCTCTACCTTCTTTGGCATCGAAATCTACGATCTTACCTCTTTCAAACCTCAAATAAATTCCACTAACTCTCTTGCCACGAATTATTGCTGGGTAGTCTTGTACAAAAACTTCTCCTTCAGTTAATCTTTTACCTTTAATATCTGGAGCAGTGAATACTTCTCCATCTGGAATATTATATCTTCCAGGATGATTAATAGCATAAGAATGAGATATACCCATCTTCAATTCATAAAGTTGGCCTTCCGGACCACGGGTTCTTAAAATAACTTCTCGACCGTTATTAAAAGCGTCTGCTAGTGGTTTCTGATCTTCTTCCATCTGTTTATAACCTACAAGTGTGGCTTTGAATAAAAAATTAACATAATCATTAAAAGACATTCTGGCTAATTTTGCTGCGCCTTTTGTTGGGAATGGAACTAAGATCCATGGATCATCTTTCCTCATATCTCCTAAAAATTTTCTTGTTTTAGCTACACGAGACATTTTATAGGAATCGGCATCTTTAAGTTCTAAAGGATCCTCTGAACCACGTATAGCAAAAATATAGTCTGTATTATTAAAAGCTGAAATAAGGGATGTTGAAACATGATCTAATTGTCTTGCATCAGCATGTTCATAGAAATTTCTTTGAGCTCCCAAAAGTCGTGGTCTTAATTGAACAGTATGACCTCTTTTAAGAATAGCTTCTTGAGCAGCAAGCATTAACGGGGCAGTAACTGCCTCTCCTGCAATTAAAACATCACTCATCCGTCTCCTTCTTCCTCTACGGATATCTGGAAGTCGTAAAGAATATGTTAAGGCAAGATCTGCTAATTTTAATAATCTTGGATCTCCAGTTAAATCGCTTTCTTTCCTTACTTTTTTCCTCATTATTATTTTAAAAAAATAGAGTATATAAAGAATGTTGCAATTTAGAATATATTTTAGAATTCTCCTAATTTCTTCTGCTTCTTACCTTTTAATTCCTCTGCTTTAATTCCAAAGACATCAAAAATGTTTTCTACAGCAGAAACTATTTGATTATTGATATAATATTCTGAATCATATCCTTTTTCTTTAACTTCATCTGGTAATTTTGCTTTTTCCCTTACTAATTTTCCTTTACCCTCTGCTATTATAAATTCTAGTAAAGTTCCTGCAGTAACTGGAATTCCTCTTTCTCTCATTCTTTTAGCTATAATAACGTGTGGACCAATAGCACTATAACTTTCAATATCTTTTTTTAATTGTGTTAGAATAATCATCTTTTCATTTTCTATTTTCTTATTTTTAATATCTTGGATAATTTTCTGAACATATCTTAATGATTCATGAGGATCTCCTTTTTCAAGAATATCTCTTAAAACTTTACTCTGAACTTCTTTAGCTAACTTACACCAATCTCTTCTTATAGTTTCAAAACCTCTTATCTTCATCTTATGATCTTCTGAAACTAAAGCATATTTTTTCTTAGCTCCTGCTTTAACTGTTCTTTTAGAAACAAATAATCCTCTTTTGTAGAAATTCTCTAACTCTAATTCCATTATTCCAGGTAATTCAGAATTTAGTTTCTTTAACAAATCCAAAACATTTTTCTTAGTTTTGCTTTTTCTTTCAAACATAATAGAATCTGTGTCAGAATAAATCACATTATATCCTTGTCTCTTAACTTTTTCAATGGTTTCTAATATAAATTTCTTTGCTAATGCTAACAAAGAAGCTGCACATTCTTGAGATTGCCATCTTGATCCAAAGAATCTGAAATAACCATGTAAAGCTGATCCTAAAATTTTATGAACATAACTTCTTGCTGATAAAACAGGATCATATTTTTTATTTAATTTTTCTAAAATTTTCTCGCTATATCTTACTGTTTCAAATGCATTAGGTCGTGTTCCTATTTGTCCTAATCTAGTATTTTTAATCTTATGAACAATTCTACAAACCTTTTCAAATCTAATTAAATCATTTTTAAATTCTTCAGATTTAATCGGGCAAGCATGTAATTGGGTTAATGTAAAGGGAATACCATACTGATATAATACACTAGTAACAGAAATCTTTCCACAAAAAG
>CP070794.1:347820-356350 GCA_020343435.1 archaeon
ATGGAACATTAGCTGGTTACAATAATAACTCTACTAGCTTTAACTTAACAGATAACGCAATAAGTGGGGACTTAGGAGAAATAGTAATAACTCTAACTTCTGCTGGAGCAGATAATGCTCCAAATTGGAGTGCTAATTCTACAGATATTGTTACAGATTATAATCCAACTACTCAATCTTACTTTAATATTACATGGGAAGATGATAATAGTGTTAGTATTGTTTATATAGAGGCAAACTGGTCTGGTTCTCCTGCAAACGAAACTATGAATAATATTACAGCGATAATATATAATTACTCCCTTATCCTAGGAGCAGGAGGTTATTACTGGGAAAGCTACGCTAATGATTCTACAAACCAGTGGAACAACTCAGACCAGTGGGAGTTCACAATAAGTCAAAATACTAGTAACTGCCAAGTTCTGTTTAATGAAACAAGTCCTTTAACTCACCCAGATGGGTTCTTAGTTTATACTGACTGCACAACAGCTTACACTCTTTACAGAAATGGAACTGAAATAGCTAACAACTCAGAACAAGATTTAATTGCGGGAACTTATAACTTTAGTGTATTAAGAACTGACCAATCTAATTATTCAAATACTTACGATGAGGAGAACTTTGTGATTAACCAGAACTCTGGAAACTGTCAAGTATTGTTCAATGAAACTTCTCCAAATGTATATCCAAATGGATTCAGATCATATACTGATTGCACAACAACCTATACTTTAAGAAGAAATGGGACAACTATAAGTAATAACTCTGAACAAGATTTAACAGTTGGAGTATATAATTTCTCAGTTCAAAGAACAGACAACGAAAACTACTCAAACATTTATGATGAAGAGAACTTTGAAATAACTATAGCAACAACAGCTCTTAGTTTAGGTGCATCTCCTTCATGGAATGAGGATTATGGGACAGAAACTACTGTTACAGGAAGTAATTGTCCAGCACAGATAACTTGTAATCTGTATAGAGATGATGTTGGAGTAAGTAATCCTGAAACTGAAACTCTTGGAGTAGGAACACATACTTATATCTATAATACTAGTGGTAATGAAAACTATACATCTGATTCTGAAACTAATAACTTAATTATTAGCCAAGCTTCTCCTTCAGTAACTCTTTATTTAAATGGAACTCAAAATAATAGAAGTTATTTAGTTCCAAATGCAGTTAATGCTTCTGCAAGAAAAAATACAGGATCAGAGGGAACTTTAGAACTTTTATTAAATGGGAGTGTTGTAAACACAACAACTGGTGATTATGGTGAAAATATAACTAGTTATGCTTCAGAGGATTATATTAATTATACAGCAAGATTCAATGCAACTGTAAATTACTCTGCTCAATCAGTTACATATTTTGCTAATATGACTACTACACCCCCAGTTGTAACTAATTGTATTTTAGATGTTGGTTGGTTGGAAGAATCAGAAACCCCTTATGTTTTGATAGGAGAATGTGAATATGGATAAAAAAATATTATTAATGTTTGTTATAGTAATAATGATTAGCTGTTGCTATGGGGTTATAGCTCCAGATCAAACCTTCACAAGAGGAGATACTATTGATTTAAAGATTCCTTGTTTTAATAATGGAACTTACTGCTCTGGATCTGCTACTTGTAATCTAACAATTGATTATCCTAATGGAACTGTTATGGTAGATAATCAATTAATGACAAATAGTGTTGCTTATCACAATTATACTTTACCTGATTCAGATGTTATAGGAACTTATTTTTGTTCTACTACTTGTGTTGATGGAGGTAATACTGGATACTCTAGATATACTTTTGATATAACTACTACAGGATTTGCTGGAGAAGGAATGATGAATATTATATTCTTTATAATTGTTGGTTTTGCTGTTGTGATCTTATCATTAGGATTAAGTAAAGGAGACCCTATTTTTGTGATATTATCTTCATTTATATTTATTATTTCAGGTTTGATAGTTTACTTCTACCCATTAGGATACTTATCTGATCTAGTAAATATAGCATTTGCATATATCTTATGGGGGATTGGAGCTTATATTTTAATTAAATCAAGTATTGAATTACTAGGGGGTGCATAAAATGATTGAGGGGGCATGATGGTCTATTTCTTTATAATATTTGCGTGGGTTTTAACTATTTTAGGATTAAAACTCATAAAAGATTATGCCTTAACAATGATTGGGGCAATTCTAATTTTGATTATAGGAGTATATGGATTAGCTAATGGTATTAATGGTCAAGATAATCTAGTTATTTTTGCGTTTAATGTCTGCCACTTTTTTATGGGTTTATATTTTTTAGTGAGAGGTAGTATTGAATATTTAAATAAACCAGTAGGAGTGCCAACTCTTAATATCTGGGGGAGGAAAACATGCCAGAACTTAAACCAATTGAAGAAAAGAAGAAAAAAGAAGATAGGTTCGAAGTAGATGTTGTAGCTACACAAACAGCACCTGTAATTAAAGATACAGAGACAGGGGATGTTTATAATGAAGTTACAATCTTATGTAAAATAGCTAATGACATCAATAAGCTAAAAAAACTATTGTAAAATGATAAATTTAGTGTTTAGAGGAGGAGGAACTATCCTTGTAGTTAGTATCAAACCAGATGGAGAGCTTTGGTTTGGACAACAGATGGGGGGATTTGTGAAATATGCTCCTATTGAAGGATTAAAACTCAATTGGGCTGGTATAATAAAAGAATTTCCTGATTTAGAGGATAAACCAGCAGAGGAAGCACAAAAAATAGCTATACAAAGATTCAAAAAGAAATTAAAAGAACAAAAAACAGAGAAACAAAAGATAGCATTTGTGAGAAAAGAGATGGCAGAGTGTGGTTATACTTTAGAGGTGATCCAAAAAAAAGGTTTTCGTCCTAGGAGGGTGAAATGAGTTTTTGGGCTGATGGTTTAGCAGTTTTAGTGGTTATATTTTTTATCCTGGTTATTTATTCAGGATTTAAAAGGCAATCAATCAAAGATACAATAGATCAATTAATTGAGAAGTTAAACGAAAAGAAGGAGGATACAAAAGAAGAATATGGCAGAGGATTATACGGATGAGGAAATTTTAGAAGCTTTGCAAAAAGGTTATCCTAGCCCAACAGAGAAAACAGGAATATACCAGTTTTTCAATAAAATCATTAAATCTGAGGATACAACTAAAGTAGCATATCTTGATGAAGAGGAATTAAGAGTTATTAGAACTCTTCAAGATGCTTCATTATATGCTAAAGGTTGGAAATTGGATTTAGTAAATGATTTTCTGAAGAAGAAAGCAGAAATCTTATTAGCAACATCTGACAGTAAGAATGGATTCTTGATCCAATCAGCAATAACTCAAAAAAAGAATATTGAAACAAAATCTAAATCTGGAGGAGGTAAAAAAACATCATGGTTCAAGAAGAACGTGGAAGAGGCGGCATAAGAGAACGGTTAGATGGACTTGAAAACACTCTTGAGCAATTAGGAAGATTGGATAAAAAGGAAAGGAAAAAGAAACTGAAAATACTTAAGAAGGTATCCAATCAGAAACTAAGGAAAAATTATGTAATAGTGTTCTTACTTAAAACAAATTTACAAATAGACGCCAAATTAGCACAGATTGAAGATGGAACAATATACTTAGATAAAGAAAGGACATACCATGTGGCTACACCAGATAGCATTTGGAGATACAAAAAATATCCAGCGATAATCTTGAAAGAATGGGATCTAAAACCATTAACCCCTTATGAATTATATGAAGAAACAGTCCAAAGTCAGAGTTTATCTCACCCACAAAAGTTTTTGATAGATGTTATGATGAGAGCTCAGTTGAAGAAGAAGGGAATGAAGATTAACATGCTATGGATTATTTTAGGTATTGTGGGAGTAGTTGTCATCATGGCTTTAATAGGTAAATAAGAATGAAAGGTTCTCGAAGATTGAAAGGAGATATCATAAATATAGAAGTAAGAGAGGGATACAGAAAAATCTATAAAAAGAAATTAAATAAAAGTGATTTTAAATTGTTAGCAGAAGTTTTTGAATCCCTCATGGGTTTAGGTGTACCTATTTTAGAAGCTATGAATATTGTTCTTAAAAAACTTGAGAAACCTTGGTTTAGTTAGTCCTTAAATATTCTTTATTCTTGATTTTTACTAGTAAAATCACCTGAGGAGGGAATAATGAAGGATATTGTACTAAAAATACATACTAATAAAAGAACAAAACAGAAAGTTATATTTCTACCTAAGAAAAAATTCAAAATTCCGAAGGGTAAAGTACCTAGGAAATTGAAAATTCAAAGGGGTGAGTTTCTATGGTAACTGCAGCAGAGCTAAGAAAAAGGACATTACAAGCTTTACCTCAGAGAACTGCTATAAAAAGAATTGAAGAGCAAGAGATTAGACAATTAGAAAAACAACAGGAATATGAGGATTTTGGTGAGAAATTAAGTGCTTATGTTAAAAAGAAAGTAGAATTGTGGGGGGATGTTACAATGCCAAAAACTCCACCCCCAAAACCAGAATTAATGTCACAAGCTGAATATGATTCTTTAGTAAAAAAAGCAAACATAGCTGCAAGATTCAAAGCTGTAGAACATCAAGTTATAGAAAGAAAGAGAGTAGAAAGAGAAAAAGCTATTTCTGGTGCTGTTAAAGCTAGTGAGATCTTTGGTGAGAAATTAAAAGGTGGGAAATATCCTATAGTTTCTACTGAAAAAGGATTTGCAGTTGAAGTAGGGACTGAGGAAGGTGTAAGGAGAATTCCCATTGAAGTGATTACAGAAGAAGTAAAACCCATTGAAATGGCTAAAGATCCTTGGGAAGAGATTAAGGTAGCTGAAACTATTCCCAAAAAACCTTCTGCATGGATTGGTTTACCTGAAAAAAGACCTTTTTTTGAGAGAGTTAAAGAAGAGGGATTAGTAAGAACTGGTTTACAAATAATAGGAACAGAAGCAAGGAAAATAGGAGAAAAATGGGGGGGTGGAGGATTTACATTATATGGAGAACCCGAACCATATCAAATTCAAGCTTCAGGAAGATTGTTTCAAACTACTGCTACTGTTGCTCCATTTTTAATTCCTGGTGTTGGAGCTCCACTACTCTTAGGTTTAGGAGTTGAACATGTTGCTATGCCTGGAGGAAGAAGGGAAATAAAATTAATAGGAGAAAAACTAGAAGAAGAATATAAAGTCCCAAGCGAATTAGCATGGGGAATTCCTGTCGCAGAAATAGCTATTGGAACATGGGGGACTTTTGGTACAAGAATTCAAGATATAGTAAGAACAAGAGGAAGACAAAGAATAGAAGCTGAAAGGATTATTCCTCGAGATGTTTTAACTGGAAGGACTCTCTTTCCAGAAGCTGCAAAAAGATTGCCTCCTTATCAAAGAGCTAGATATCATTTACAATTATTTAGGAGGGGAAGATATAGATTACCTGGATATGATGTTCCTGGTGGTTATCATGCTGCTGGAGAACCATGGGGTTCTTTAATTGTTGGGGGAGAAGAAGGAGTAGTAGCCCATATTGCTCATGGAGTTTCTCCTCATTTTATGAGAATATCTGGATCAGCTTCTTTTTTACCAAAAACAAGTTTTATAGAGCAATTTCAACGATGGATATATCCTGAAATCACTACTGCAAAACCACAAGTAATGTATATTACTCCTAAAGGATTTAAAGCTCAAGTAGGGGTAGAATTTGAAAGAGGTTTTTATAATTGGTTTGGTCGTCCTACAAAACCAGGAATAGCTTATGTTCCTGGAACAAAAGCAGAAGTACAAGCAGCTCTAATTGCTGGAACAGAGCTTGAAAAGATTGGAGAAAGATTTTATTTCCTGTGGAAACCAACAGGAGCAATACTCCCTAGAAGAGTTCCTATTGATGAATTTAAGGTTGTTGGAATGGGAGATCCTCTAACTAGAAGAGCAATAACAACTATTGGTGAAGTAGCACCAAGTTATTATTTACCTCCTAAAGTATCTTATATATTTAAACCAGGATATGGGGTTTCTTCATTAATTTCAAGTCAAAAATATGTTACTGGGGTAAGTAGTATTATAAGTTATGTTTCTAAACCAAGTTATCCTCTAAAAAGTTATATTTCTAAACCTTCTCCAATACTAAAATATAGTGCCCCTAGTTATGTAATAAGTAAACCATCAGTATCTTATGCTATAAGTGTGCCAGTTAGTCCTTCAAAATATATCTCACCAAGTAAACCAACATCTTATTTAAGAACCCCTTCAACATACAAAAGACCAGAACCATACATTCCTTATGTCCCTCCCCCAAAACCATCATCACAAATAAAACCTAAAAAGAAAATTCCAGATTACATCGGTCGGAAGGGATATAAGTTGTATATTAAAAGATATGGGAAATGGAAACCTGTTACTGGAATTTTTGCTAAAGGTAAAGCTATTCTTAAAGGAGTTGAATGGGCAAGGAAAACTCTTGGTGCTGGATTTAAGATTAAAGAAACAGAACAATATATATCTACTCCAACAGTTCCAGTTAGAGAACCTGGAATTATGTTTAGAAAACATAAGATTAGGAAAGGAAGAAAGATAGGATTAAGAGATGAATGGATTCAAAAAGCTAAGTATAGATTAGGAACTCGTTCTGAAATTAGAGAAATCCAAGCAGCAAGAAAAGCTAGATCTAAACGTAAACGAAAATTATTATCAATTAAATCCAATTTTTTCAAATGAAACGTAAAAAGAATAGAAAAGGACAAGTAATGCTGTTAGGAATGATGATTGCTATCTTTATGGTAGCATTTGCAATAGCCACATTACCTGCATTGAAATCGTTGATTGATTCTGCTAGAGATTCAGCTGGATTAGATTGTTCTACTTCAACAATCTCAACAGGAGCTAGGATGGCATGTTTGATTGTAGATTTGATATTACCATACTTTGCTGCTGTAGTGATCTTTGGTGGTCTAGGATATATATTAGCGAGAAAAACGGGTGTAATTGGAGAATAGGAGTGATAAAATGAACAGTAAAGCATTACTTGTAATCATAGGTATAATATTCGTTTGTTTAGCTTTTGCTAGTGTAGAAGCATCTACTTTAAAAAAATATGATAGAGATACTGCAACAATAACTCTTGAAGAAAATACAAAGGATATTGTTTCTATAAGATTAATTGAAAATACAGATCAATGTTTAATTAATTGTTATTCAATTTTAGCAATAACTCCTCAAGAAAACTTCCAATTTCAAGATTTATTATTTAGAGGAATAGGAGAAGAATCTCTTGATATTAATTATAAATTCTATGTTTTTGAAAGAGTTTATGTTCCTTATGAAGAAAAATACCCTATTATGGATTGTTTTACTCATAGTAATGGAACTAGAGAATGTGAACAAAAGGGAGTTAATACTATTAGGAAGTGGAAATGGGAATGGACTTGGAATCCAAAACCAATTACTTATAAATTAAGTCCTGGAAAAACATATTATGTTAAAATAGAAGGAAAGAAAAATTCTATTCAAAGAGTTGATTGGATATTAAAAACAAAGAATGTTGAATTGTCTGAATGGGCTTGGTGGGATAATGATTGGGTAAGAAAACGTCCCATTAATATCTCTACAGCATCAGGAACAGAAAGACAAGGTATGCAATACTATCTTAATATAACTTATGATGGATATATGCAAAATGATTTTGATGATATTAGATTCACAAATGGTTCTGAAAATACAGAATTAGATTATTGGATAGAAAATAAAACAGATTCTTCTTGGGCAACTATTTGGATAGAAATTGATGTTAATATAACTACAACTAATGAAACAATTTATATGTATTACCAAAACCCTGGAGCAAGTGCTGGATCTAATGGAAATACTACATTTACATTTTTTGATGATTTTACAGGAGATGCTTATAATACAACTAATTGGATTAGGTTTGGTTGTGCTAATATAGATGTTTTAGGAGGATCTTTAAGTTTAGTTCCTAATAATAATGGAACAGAGTGTAAACTTGTGACAACTTCATTATATCCTGATACAAATGATACTATAATGAGAGCTGGAGTTACTATTAATAATGGAAGTAATGTAGATGGAAGAAGTGGGATAGGAGTTAGGGTAGATAATGTAACTATTATAGGTTATCAATGGGTTTTCCATGATTTTGGTAATGAGGATGAGATATCTCATTTACATGATACTGTGGATTGGGGGCACAACCCTTATGCATGGAATAAAAATCAATATTATTCTATAGAAAATTACCATAATGGGACTGAATTAAGAGGAAGGGTTAATGATGGTTCATGGTATACTCAATCAGGGGGTGCTTGGGATGCTCTCCCTAATAATTATTGGGATTTATTTGGAGGAGCTTTTGATGAAAACATAACTTATTACTGGACTTTAGTAAGATATGAAAATCAATCTTCTTATTCTTATTATATAGGAGATGAAGAAATAAATCCTAATCCAGAAAGAAATATTACAGAACACAATCTTAGTTATAATTCTGAAGCATTTGATACTGATAATGAAT
>CP070794.1:356450-461302 GCA_020343435.1 archaeon
AAAAGTAGCATATGTATGTACTTGTTCTTCTGAAGAATTTAAAGAGTTTGTATCTAGTCAAACCAATTGCCCTTGTAGAAAAAATTCTCCTAAAGAAAATTTAACTAGATGGAAAAAAATGTTAGATAAAAAAGGTTACAAAGAAGGAAAAGCGGTTTTATTATTTAAATCTAATCTAAAAGATCCTAAGCCTGCTTTGAGAGATTTTCCTTTAGCTAGAATTAATGAGAAAAAGCATCCTAAAAAAGGAAATAAATACAGAGTTTGGCCTTTAATGAATCTAAGTGTAAGTTTTGATGATATGGAAGATAAAATGACTCATATAATTAGAGCTAAAGAACATAGATTTAACTCTTTGAGACAAGCAATGATTTTCAAAGTTTTTAAGAAAAAAGCTCCAGAAGCTTTATTTTTAGGAAGATATAAGTTTATTGATTTAGAATTATCCTGCTCTAAGACAAAGAAACTAATTCAAAAGAAAAAATATTCGGGATGGGAAGATATTAGATTACCTTTTTTAACTGCTTTACAAAAAAGAGGATATCAACCAGATACATTTAGAAAAATTGCTGAGATAAGGGGGATAAGTGAAGTTGATAAAGTAATGTCTAAAGAAGATTACTTTAAAGTTTTAGATGATATTAACAGAGAAATATTAAAAAATAAAGCTAGAAAAATAGAATTCTCTGATAAAAAAGCAAAAGGGTTTGTTAAAGTTAGTATTATTATGTCTGATGGAAAGAGAAAAAGTGGTTATGCTAGGGGAAAAGTAAAAGATGGTGAGATAATCCACTTTTTAGGATTAGGATATGCTAAGTTAAATGGAAAAGAATTCTGGTTTACACATAAATAAATTTAAATAATCTTCAGGATTTTTAGAAGGAATGTCATACACATTAGTTATATGTGAAAAACCAAAAGCTGCTGCAAAAATTGCTTATGCATTGTCAGATGCAAAGTTTACAAAAAAAGCAATTGCAGGAGTTCCGTACTTTGAAATAGAGCATTCTGGAAAGAAAATAGTTGTTGCAAGTGCTGTTGGGCACATATTTGGATTACAAGAACTAAAGAAAACAAGTAAATGGCCTGTTTTTGATATAAAATGGGAACCAAATGAAAGTTATGCTAAAAAGTATCTTAATGTTTTAAAGAAATTATCTCAAGATGCTTCTGATTATATTCTAGCATGTGATTATGATGTTGAAGGAGAAGTAATTGGGTATAATGTTCTAAGATTTGTCTGTGAACAAAAAGATGCTAAAAGAATGAAGTTCTCTACTTTAACTAAACCAGATTTATTAAAGAGTTATGAGGAATTAGAAAAACATGTTAATTTTGGTCAAGCTTTTGCAGGAGAAACAAGACATTATTTAGATTGGTTTTATGGTATTAATCTTTCTAGAGCATTAATGGAAGCTATAAAAAGTGCTGGACAATTCAAGGTTTTATCTATTGGAAGAGTTCAAGGACCAGCATTAGCATTTATTGTTAAAAGAGAAAAAGAGATTATGAAGTTTAAACCAACTCCTTATTGGAATGTTTATTTGTTAATTAATGATGTTAAATTTAAGTATAAGGATGAAGTAAAAAAGAAAAAAGATGCTGAAAAGTTCTTAGATTATAAAGGTAAGAAAGTAAAAGTTGATACTAAGAAAGAAGAAATTGAATTGCCTCCTTGGCCACCATTTGATTTAACTTCATTACAAATGGAATCTTATAAGTATTTTAGATTAAGACCTGCCCAAACTTTGGCTGTTGCTCAGAAACTTTATCTTGCTGGTTTAATATCTTATCCAAGAACTTCTTCTCAGAAATTACCTCCCACATTAGGATTACATAGAATTCTCGATAAACTAGGAAAGAATTTTAAGAAATTAACTAAATTTGTTAAGAAAAAATGGCCAAGACAAGGAGGAAAAACAGATCCTGCTCATCCAGCTATTTATCCTACTGGAGAATTTAAGAAATTAATTGGAAATGAGAAAAAAATCTATGAATTAATTGTTAAAAGATTTATAGCATGTTTTGCTGAAAATGCTTTAATTGAAAATAAGAGATTAACTGCTGCTAAAGATTTTTTTGCTAATGGTAAAAAAGTTTTGAAGAAAAACTGGTTAGAAGTTTATCCTGCTAAATTAGATCTCAAAGATTTACCTGATTTAAATGGAAATTATAAAGTTGATGATGTTGAATTAGAAAGAAAAGAGACACAACCACCAAGAAGATATTCTCCTGCTTCTATTTTATCTGAGTTAGAGAAGAAAAGATTAGGAACTAAAGCTACAAGAGCAGATATTTTAGATAGGTTGTATAAAAGAGGGTATGTTGCTGGTATGCAGATAAGAGCTACTCCCTTGGGAATCTCTATTGTTGATTCTTTAGAGAAAAAATGTCCTTTAATTTTAGATGAAAAATTAACTAGATCTTTTGAAGATGAAATGGAAAAGATTAGGGCTGAGAAATCTAATACTAAAATTGTGAAAGAGAAAGACAAGGTTTTATC
This sequence comes from archaeon, assembly GCA_020343435.1. GTDB lineage: Archaea > Nanobdellota > Nanobdellia > Pacearchaeales > UBA284. Next base: position 358,954 of record CP070794.1, read on the forward strand.
TGCAGCTAAGAAAACCTTGATTAAGATTGCTAAAGAGTTTAAGAAAAAAGAGGCTGAGATTGGAAAAATGCTTTTAGAAGGTAAGAAAACATCTGATAATGAGAATCTGAAAGCAAATACTTTATGTGGGTGTCCTAAATGTAAAAAAGGAAAACTAATTATGATGAGAAGTAAAAGAGGAAAAAGATTTGCTTTTTGTACTAATGAAAAATGTGATTTCTCAATTCCTTTACCTGCTCTAGGAATGATTAAAGTTTCTGATGAGAAGTGTTCTTGTGGTTTGCCTAAAATGATTTTGATTAAGAAAGGAAAACCACCATGGAAATTCTGTTCTCTTTGTTTTACTAATGAGAAATAAATTTTACTACTTATTTTAGATGCTATACTTAGATAAAATTTAAATAATCTTTACTCTGCTAAAAATAGATGAATAGAGGATTAAGGAGTAGATTACAAGAAGATAATCTAGCTCGTTTAGTTAGGAATGATGCTTTTCAATTTACAGATACTTTTGTTCCATATGCTTCCAAAGAAATAGGTCCATACTATGTTCAAAGTGCTGCAGTTAAAAGAGATGGAAGGGATTATCATGCAGCTGTTACAGATACGTTATCTTTCCTAAGAAATAGTTTAGATGGTAGAATGCCAGATGTTATTTCTGGGGGGGAAAGTAGAGATTGGATTTTTTCTCTGCCTGTTGCTTCTAGAATCCCTTGTGCTCATGTAATGATTTACAAAGACGGAAGAGTTGTTGGAGCATTAAAAGAAGATATGAAAGGAAAAAATGTTGTTCATATTGCAGACCTAAATAATGAAGGTTCATCTCCAAGAGATATGTGGGTTCCAGTAATAAGGGGAGCTGGAGGGCAAATAGAAGATATTTTCTTTTATGTAGATAGAATGGAGAGGGGTGTTCAGGTTATAGAAGATACTTTGGGTTTGAGAAGACACGCTGTTGTTGAATTAGATGGTAATGCCTGGCAATATTTATTAGATCAGGGAGTATTAACTAGAAGAACTTATCAACATCTTAATGAAAGGATGGAAGATCAAGATGCTTGGGCAATGGGTATGTTAAGAAGCCCAGAAGGACTGGAGACCTTGGCAGAATTGTTTAGAAATAGAAAAACAGTTGAAAAAGCAAGAGGGATATTAGATGAAGGATATCCTGTTCTTAGAAAAGAGCTTATAGAAAAATTAACAAGAGAAAAAAAGATACCTATGCTTGATATTATTGGGGAGTGTGCATAAAATGGCAAACAGATATTTTACAGACAAGTATTTGGCAAGAGTAGAAGATAAAAATACTGTTCTTTGTGCTGGACTAGATCCTGCAGATTATGAAATGGGAAGGGGAGAAAAAGGATTAGGAGAAGGAATTTGGAAAAAAAGTTGGGCATTAAGTTATCTTGAGGCTGTTGCTCCATATTGTGCAGCAGTTAAACCAAATATTCAATATTGGCAAGGGGTTGGGGACATAAAAGAACTTCATGAAGTAGAAGATCTTGCAAGTTCTCTAGGATTGGCTATTATTGAAGATAGGAAATTAGCAGATATTGGTTCAACAAATGATGCTGGAATGTTCTTTGCTGCAAAAGGGGCAAATGCTGTAACTCTTGCACCTTATGCTGGGAATATTGCTGAAGCAGCAGAAATGCTTGAAGCAAGAGAAATTGGAGGAATTGCTATGTGTTTGATGAGTAATCCTCAATATGAAAGAGAGAAAAGAAAGTGGGTTCCTGTCTCTTCTGAAGAAGCAAGAGGTTTTAACCCTGTACATATTCATGATGTTGGTGGAAGCCAAAAATTTGTTGAACAATATATTTATCTAGCAGATCAAATTGAGAGGAGTGGTTTGGCTGGATTGGTAATTGGAGCACCAAGTGAAAAGAACCATTTAACAGAAGAGGAATTAAAGAATGTTAGGAGATACATCACTAATGAAAGATTGATTCTTGTTCCTGGTGTTGGAGCTCAAGGAGGAGGGGTTGATGCATTCTGGAAAGATGGTTTATTTGGATCAGATAGATTAATAGTTAATGTTGGAAGAGGTTTGATGTTCCCACAAGGTTCTAAAACAACACCTAGAGAACAAGCTTCAGTTGCTAAGCACTTTAGAGATATGTTAAATGAAGCAAGAAAAGCTGCTTAAAATGTTAATTGGGGTTTATGGTTCTGGTTCTGGAGAGTTAGATCCTAAAGCTATAAGATTAGCAAAAGAGTTGGGAGAGGAAATTGCTAAAGCTGGATATGGAATAGTAACTGGTAGTTGTGCTGGTTTGCCACACCAAGCTTTACTTGCTGCCAAAAGTTGTGGTGGTTCCCCTTTAGTAGGCTACTCCCCAGCAATTAATATAGAAGAACACCAGGGGGAATTTGGTTATCCTGTAGAAGGATTTACAGAGTTGGTTTTTTTACCTGAAATATTTAAAGAAAAACCAAAAGCATTTAGATTAAAAGCTAGAAATCTGTACTCTGTTGAAAGAACTGATGCTTGTGTGTTCATAGCAGGAAGAACTGGTTCTATGAATGAGTTTACTCTTGCTTATGATGCAGGAAAATTAATTGGTCTTTTAGAAGGATGTGGAGGATTTACAGATATGGCGCAAGAAATAGTAAGAAAATTAGGTAAAGAAACAGGAGCAAAAATTATAAGTTCAAATTTTCCCCGTGATTTGATAAGGAAAATGGGTGAAACTTAATTTTTCTTAATCCCTTTTTCCACAATCTTGAAAGAGAATTCTTGTTCTGGGAGAGATCTGTGTTTTCTTAATATAGCTTTTTTACTTGTTTTTTGATTTTGTAATTCTATTATGCACTTACTCCAATAGTTTATTATAGATCCTCCAACCATTACAACACCTTTTTCTTTTCCTGATTTAAATTCTTCTTTTGTTAAAAACTCTCCATAAACTTGGTCTGTAACTAAAACAGGAATTTGTTTTTTTCTTGCGATTTCTGAAAGAATTCTTAGTTGTCTTGCTAGAATTCTATTGATAATTTGTGCTCTTTTTCTATCATCTGAAGTTAAAGCTTCTCCAAGATCTAATCTATATAACATAACTAAAGAATCTACTATTATTAATCCAATATCTTTTTTTACTAATTTTAATAATCTTCTGAAAACATCTTTTTGTTCTAAAAAACTAGTTGGTCTTAAAACTATGATATTTCTCAAAATATCTTCATCTGCTATTTGTTTTACTCTATCTATTGAAAATCCTCCTTCTGTATCTATAAATATTACTTTTTTTCCTAAAGAAGCTTGTTCTACTGCTGCTAATAAACATAGATTAGTTTTTCCTGATCCTGCTGGCCCATAAAAAGTAGTTATTATGTCTTTTTCATAACCCCCTGAAAGCCAAGTATCTAGATCTGGATTGCCTGTTGGAATTCTCATCTTCAGATTAGGATTAGAATAAATTTAAGTATTTATGTAATCAAAGATATCTTTTATTAGAATTCTGAACCTGGAAACTTAGTTCTCCAAATTCACAATTAGAACAAGTTGCATCTAAACTCACCCAATCTAATTCTGTTTTGTAGTTCTTTAAAGCATCTGGAATTCTTGCTTGTACAAAAACATGTCCTGGAACAAACACATATCTTGTTTGAATTCCTACAGCTTGTAAAAGATTAGCTAATAGAATAGAGTAATCATCACAATCCCCTGATTCACCATAAAGAGTTTCAGCTGGACTTGCTAAATATTCTCTTGCAACAGGATCATTTACATAATTAATATTATCTCTAACAAAATAAAATAGAACTTTTGCATGACATACTTTTTCTTGTTTTGTAACTTTAGAACACCCAATATTAACTATACGATTAGCTGTTGTTTTAATAAAAGAGTCTGCTGGATTTAGTAATTCTATAAAACCCCTATCTGTTGAATTTAATCCTTGAGTTGAAGGAATATTTAGATTTAATTCATCAATTGTTGGAATTCTTTCTGGTTGAGGATCTACTTTAATTCTGTAAATAGGAAACATCCAAGCAATTAAAGCAATTATTATAATCAGAGCTACAATAACTGTTAGAAAATTAATTCTTGGTCTTCTTTCTTCTTGTTCTGGTTCTTGGTTTATTTCCATTTTTTAGAGTTACTGCCCCTTTTGGTTTTTTTTCAGAGAATATTTGTGCTTGAAATTTATAAATCCTTGTTTGTGGATTAAGCCAGATTTCAGAAGGTAATCCTGCTTTGTTACAAGTTGCTCTCAAGAAATCCATTGGTGTCCATTTGTATTCTTTAGCTACTTGTGGCAATAATAATCCTGAATGTCCTGAGAATTGTACTATTAATCCATCTTTTCCTATTTGGATTTCATTAGGAATTTGTGTTCCAGTTGCATGAATTTGTTCTGGAACTGTTAAGACTGAGACTTCTATTATTATTTTTTTAAATTCTTTTTCTGTTATTGGATCAAATCTTGGATCTGAGAAAGCTGCTGATCTTGATGTTTGGAAAACTGCTTCAGCTAGTGGTAGAGATGGGTAGGGAAATCCTATACACCCTCTTAATTGTTTTTTAGGATAAGTGTTTAAGGTTATAAAAACTCCTTGTGGTCGCTTGAATAACTTCTTTTCTTCTGAAAAATGTAATTGCTTTTTCTTAAACCAAAAATCTATTGATTTTCTTGCTAGTTTCACCAATTTTCTTCCTTGTGTTAAAGTTAACATGTAAAGGATAAGATTTAGAGATATAAAAAATTAATGCTTCCGCCGGGAGTCGAACCCGGGTCTTAGCCTCGAAAGGGCTAAATGCTTGGCCACTACACCACGGAAGCTTAGACAGAAAAGAGAATAAAGTTTTATAAATCTTTAGATAAGTACTTCTCAACTCTTTGTTAGAAAAGGGAATTTTTACTCTTCTTCTGCAAATTTCTTGATTTCTTCGTAGTTTTCTATGATCAATTTTGCTTTTGCTTTTCCAAAACTAAATGGGTATTGATCATTGTCATCTCTTTTCAAAACGATTATCTTATTTCCCTTGAATTCTTTAAATTCGATTGTCATGAGGATTAAACAAAAAAATCTTTTATAAAGTTTTCTGAGAAATGGGCTCGGCAGGACTTGAACCTGCGACCTACGGCTTGCTTAGAACATAACCAGGCTTTTGACCTGATGGTCATATAAGACCGTTGCTCTAACCGCCTGAGCTACGAGCCCATAAACAGACTAAATGCCAAGTATATTTAAAAATATCGATGTACTAATTATTTTATGTTGATTGGAGTTGTTGGAAAGACAAATGTGGGAAAATCCACTTTTTTCAAAGCAGCCACATTAGCTGAAGTTGAGATAAGTAACAGGCCATTTGTCACAATCAAACCAAACCATGGAATAGGATATGTTAAAGTAAATTGTCCTGATTCTGAATTAAAAGTTAAATGTAAGCCAAAAGAAGGATTCTGTATTAATAGTAAAAGGTTTGTTCCTGTTGGATTATTAGATGTTGCTGGATTAGTTCCTGGAGCTCACCAAGGAAAAGGATTAGGAAATCAGTTTTTAGATGATTTAAGGCAAGCGGATGTTCTAATTCATGTAATAGATGCTTCTGGAACAACAGATGAAGAGGGAAAACCATGTGAAAATTATGATCCTTGTAAAGATGTCTTATTTTTAGAAGAAGAATTAGATAGATGGTATTATGGAATCTTAAATAAAAAATGGAAAGCTTTTTCAAGAAAAATGTCAGTAGAACATGAAGAATTTGTTAAAGCTGTCACAGATCAATTTTCAGGATTAAAAATAACTCAAGATATTGTTAAAACTGCTTTAAAGAATTCTAATCTGAATTTAGAAGTACATAAATGGACTCATGAAGAGTTGTTTTTCTTTGCCCAAGATCTAAGAAAGTTAAGTAAACCAATGATTATTGCTGCAAATAAAGTTGATAAAGCAAAAGGTGAAGAAAATCTTAAAAGAATAAAAGAAAGTTTTCCAAATTATTTGGTTGTTCCTTGTTCTGCTGAAATAGAATTAGCTCTAAGAGAAGCTGCAAAAGAAGAATTAATTGAATATGCTCCTGGAGAATCTGATTTCAAAATAATAAAAGAATTAGATGAAAAAAGAAAAAAAGGTGAAGAGTATATGAAAAAATTCTTAGAAAAATGGAAAACAACAGGAGTTCAAGATGTTTTAAATAAAGCTGTTTTTGAATTCTTAGATTATATCTATGTTTTTCCTGTTGAAAATACTAAATTAACAGATTCAAAAGGAAATGTTCTTCCAGATTGTTTACTTCTTCCAAAAGGATCAACTGCTATAGATTTAGCTTATAGAGTTCATACAGATATTGGGGATAAGTTTGTTAAAGCTATGAATATGAAAAAAAGAATTCCTATTGGCAAAAATCATGCTCTAGAAAATGGAGATGTTGTTGAGATTATAACAAAATAATTAATGTCCTGGACAAAAAACTTTAAATTTTAATTTTAAGACCTTATCAATACTTTCTTGAACTTTTTCTGGAACACTTGTTGGTAAATCATATCTTCCAATAACAGAACCATCTTCAGAAAAAACAACATCACCTGGAAATAAAACTTGTTGTTTTGGCATGTAAAAAGCTACACTTCCTCTACTATGGCCTGGAGCAATGATAACTTGGATCTCTTTTTTGATCTCTTTATCTAATTTAGAAAAAGGTAAAAGATTACTTTTCTTAACTTCTTCTAACTCTTCTCTTGAATAAGCAGCCAAAGCTGCAGAAGGATCTTTATTAAAATCTTCAATTTCTATTTTACTAGCATAGATTTTTTTAAAAGGAGTTAAACAACCAACATGATCCCAGTGTAAATGAGTTAATAGTACCGTAACTTTATTTAATGGAACTTGGATGCTTTTTAGATCTGATAAAAGCTCTTCTTTATTTCTTGAACTAGAAGTATCAATTAAAAGATAATTGTTTGTAAGTTTAACTAGATAGCATAAGGATCCAAAAAATTTGAAAGATAATTTCCAGACTTTTTCATGAATTTTTTCAATCATAAAAGAATAAAATGAAGAAGATATAAATATCTTCTTGTTAGAGAGTACCTCTTTTTGACCTCCCACCCAGGAATCAATGTTATTTAGAGGGTAATCTAATATATAAATATTAATGAGAATTAAAGGTGGTTTTGTAAAACATATGTTTCAAAATAAAGTTTTTTGTTTGAACTCTTCTTTTAAGAATTCGTGAGCCTTTTTTAGAATTTCTTTAGAACTTTTCTGAGTTAATGTTTCTAAAGCTTCTTCATATGTTGCCCATTTAAATTCATCATGTTCCTCTGAAAGTTTTATCTCATCTGTCTTTGTCTCAGCTAATCGAAATATTACTGTTTTTCTAATAGTTTCTCCTTGAAATCTAAAAAAGAATCTTATTTCTTCTCTGAACTTATAAAAAGTTAAATCTTTAATTCCAGTTTCTTCCTCAACTTCTCTTATTGCAACTTGTTTTTCATTTTTCTCCCCTTCTTCAACATTTCCTCTTGGAAAATCCCAGGAAGATTTGAAATGTTCTCCAGGAGCTCTGTAGAGAATTAAATATTTTAAAGGATTTTTTCTAAAAACTATTGCTCCACAAGATTTTTCAGATCTCATCTTTAATAACACAAGAATCAGGATGTTTATCTAAACATACTCTTAGAAGTCTGGGATTCTTTAATTTTCCATCTTCCCATCCTTTATGTTCTATTTTAGCCACAATTGCTGGTTTTAACCACTTTGATTTGGGTATTTGAGCTAAGAAAGTTTTTGATTTCAAGAATTTAATCTTTTTATTAAAGAATGTTTTCAAATCTTTATCTTTTTTTACAGAACCAATATACTTTAGATGATATGGATTATATACTGCTAATAAGAATTCTTCTTCTGTATACCCTATAATAATTGCATTGAGTATTTCTCTATGTTTTATTTTTAACCAGCCCCAATTAATTCCTTCTAAATATTTTCCATTAATTGTTTTAGCTACAACTCCAAAATAATTTTTTTCTTTTATCTCTTCCCAAACAGCACGACCATTTAAAACTGAAGGCATTATCTGAATAATATCTGAATTCTTTACTGTTTTTTCTAGAATTTCTTTTCTTTTTTTAATCCAGTCTTGCGTAAGGGGGGCTTTTCCAAATTCTAGGATATCAAAAACAAACAAAGTTACTGGAAATCTTTTAGTCCTATTTCTAATAGATGCAGAAGTTTCAGCTAATTCTCTTTTTTGGATCAATTTAGAATCTGGTCTTCCTTCTTTTAGAACCGTTATTATTCCATCTAAGACACATTTTTCTGGTTTTATATAAATAGGAAGATCTAATAGTTCTGGAAATTTGAAGGTTATATCTATTCCTTGTTGGTTAACTATTGTAAGATTATCCTTTTCTTTATAGATAAAAACACGGATTCCATCTAATTTAGGTTCAAAGAAAAATCCAACTGGAGTTGGTCTTTCAAACATTGCAGGATCGCCCATTTTGGGCATCATATGTCTAAACATACCAGATTAAGAGGGCTTGAACTTAAATATTTTCTCGTTCTTGATAGCACTGAAATGACAAAAAATTTATAAACTTGAAGGCTTAGGAAGAGATATCATGCCAAAAGTATGTCCTTGGTGTGGGAAACCATTCCATATAAAAAGAGTAGTAAAAGGAGATAAGATTAGAGATATTTGTTCTAAATGTGGTTTTAAGATTAAAGAATTCAAGAAACCTGAACCAGTGAAAAAAGAAGAAAAACCACCAATTGCTGAGGTAAAAGAGTCAGAAAAACCAGTTGTTCAAGAAAAGCCAATTTGGCCAATAATTGCTACAATTGTTGCAATAGTAATTGTGATAATTATTCTAATAAAAGTATTCTTAGTTTAGTCTGGAGATTATGAATCTAGAACCTGTAAATTTAGAGACTATTGCCATTATCTTTAAGTTTTTCATTCTAGCTTGAAAAACAGGTTCTGTTATTTGCTTTCCAGTATGTGAAGAAAAGTGGTTGAGAATATCATTTATCTCATTTTCTGTTAAAGTAACATTGGTTGGAACAACTTGTTTTCCTTTTCCAATTTTTAAAGGAGTATTTGCCCCATCACATTGGATTATTTTTACAGATCTATCTCGAACTAAATGAATTATTTTGCTAAAAGTCCCAAATGCAGGAACACTTCGAATTTGATCAGGTTTTGGTGCTGGAGGTAATTTGAATTTGGGAAGTTTTAATTTTCTATGAAATGGGTGTTTTTTATGTTTAATTGGTTGTGGTTTTTCCCTTTTATGGTTGAGTAAAAATAGTTTTGCTAATTCTACAGAATGATTATCAAACATTTTTAAAAATTAAACTCGGGTAGGGGCTCTAGATCATAATTTTCATCTTCTTCGCTTTCTTCTTCATCTTCTTCTGGTTCTTCCTCCTCCGCTTTCCTTTTTGGTCTTTTTTTAGGTCTCTCGTCTTTTTCTACCACTATTTTTTCTTCTTTCTCTTCTCCTGGTTTAACTGTTTCTCCAACAGCAACAACTCCTTCTGCAACTGCTGTTGTTGTTTTTAATATTTGATCTATTTTTTCTTCTATCTTTGGAGAAATACTAATATGTTTGTCTTGTTTAAATTCTGATTCTGCTCTTCTGAATATACCTAGCAATTCTGTAAATGCTAATTTTGTTTCTTTTAGTTCTCTGGTTGTTTCTGCAAGCTTTTTTTGCAAAATGATGAAGTTTTCTAATAATAATTCTTGACTGGATTTCTTCTTAACTGTCTTTTTTCTTGTCCTCTTTTTTACCATGGAAAAATTAAGTTATATATATTTAAAACCCTTTCTATTGGTTAATTTTATAAACTGTTGTTAGGTTAATATAACATGAAAAAGGGGTGGAATAAAGAATCAATTCATATAAGACATAAGAAAACTCTTTTATTTTTCTTAATTGTTTTAGCTATAATCATAGCAATTTTATTAATTATTCTTATAAGTCCTAAACCTGCTGCTAATGTTGCAGTTATTCAAGTAAAAGGACCGTTGTTAACTGGAGAAGAGGATTTTCCTTTAGGATATACTTATTCAGATGATTTAATTGAGTTAATAGATCAGATATCAAAGAATCCTAAAATCCAGGCTGTTGTTTTTGAGATAAATTCTGGTGGTGGATCTGCTGTAGCATCACAAGAAATTGCTGATGCTGTCTTAAAGATTTCAGAAAAGAAATTAACTATTGGTGTAATAAGAGAAATTGGAGCTTCAGGAGCTTATTGGGTTGCTTCTGCATGTGATTATATTATTTCAAGTCCAATGGCTATAACTGGAAGTATTGGGGTAATGGGATCTTATCTTGAATATGCTGGATTATTAGAAAGATATAATATTACTTATCAGAGATTAGTTTCTGGGGAGTATAAAGATCTTGGAACCCCTTACAAAGAATTAACAGATGAGGAAAGGGAGATCTTACAAAAGGTTTTGGATTCTGTTTATGATAAGTTTGTCTCAGCAATTGCAGTTAATAGAAATCTAAGTGAAAGCCAAGTAAGAAGAATGGCTACAGGAGAATTTTATTTAGGAGAAGATGCTAAAGATATGGGATTAATAGATGAGTTAGGAAATATGGATTCTGCTTTAACTTATATAAATAAGACTCTGGGAATAGAACCTAAAGTGAGAGAATATAAGAAAAAAACTGGGTTTTCTATTTTCTATAGTGGAGCAACACAAGTAGCTTACTGGATGGGAAAAGGAATTGGGTCTTCTTTAACTGATTTGAATCTAGAGAATTCTTTAAGTATTAGAACCTAAAATTATTTAAACTACAGTTCTGGTTTTCTAAAGAAAAAGAGGAAAAATGACATATGCAAAGGTTATCTTATCACTTATAATCATAGGAGCTATCCTTGGAGTTGGAACAATTCAGTTTCATTATGCTGAAGGGTGGTCTTGGACAGATTCTTTTTATTTTACTGGAATGACTCTTACAACAGTTGGATATGGGGATTTGCATCCCACAAAAGATAGTACAAAGATGTTCACAGTTTTTTATACTATAGCTGCAATTGGAGCATTTCTTTATGCTCTAACGAATGTTACTGAAGAATTATTTAAGAAAAGATTTGAGAATATGTATGCCTTCTTTAGAAGAAGAGCTAATAATAATAAGAAAATAGACCCCCAAAAGAAATTACACCACTTTTAGTAAAATTTAAATTGTCTGTTTTTATTATAATTTTGCCGAGTGGGAAGTACCGATAAGTGTTAGTACTTACAATACACCGCAACACTGGAGATAATCCATTAGGTGATTTAAGGATGGTTGTCTACGAAGGTTTGTGGTTTGAAAAGTATTGGACGAAAGCAATGAGGGTTTGATCCCCACAAGGCGGAAAATTTAAATGCTAATTCTAACTTGTTAAGATATGAATTTCCAAGCTATTGAAAAAAAGTGGCAAAAAAGGTGGGAGAAAGCAAAAGTTTTTGAAGTTAAAGAAGGAAAAGGTAAAAAGTACTATGTTTTAGAGATGTTTCCGTATCCTTCTTCTGTAGGATTACATATGGGTCATGCTTTTAATTACACTCTTGCAGATATCTTAGCCAGGTTTAAGAGAATGCAAGGATTTAATGTCCTTTATCCTATAGGTTATGATTCATTAGGATTGCCTGCTGAAAATGCTGCAGTAAAAGCTAAACAACACCCTAAAAAATATACTGAAAAAGCAATTAATAATTTTATAAAACAACAAAAAGAACTGGGATTAAGTTATGATTGGTCTAGGTTATTAATGAGCCATGATCCTAATTATTTTAAATGGGATCAGTGGATTTTCTTAAAAATGTTTGAAAAAGGTTTAGCTTACAGAAAAAAAGCTCCTGTAAACTGGTGTCCTAAATGTAACACTGTTCTTGCTAATGAACAAGTTATTCAAGGAAAATGTTGGAGACATGAGAAAACAGATGTAGAATTAAAACATCTTGAACAATGGTTTTTTAGAACTACTAAGTATGCTAAAGAACTTTATGAGGGTATAGATAAACTAAAATGGCCAGAAGACATTAAGATTATGCAAAAGAACTGGATTGGAAAAAGTTTTGGAATTGAGATTGATTTTGAAATTAATGGAAAGAAATGGCCAATATTCACAACACGGCCAGATACTATTTATGGTGTAACATTCATGGTTATTTCAGCTCAACATCTTAAGTTAATGGAATTAGTAACAGAAAGACAAAAGAAAAATGTTGAAAAATTCTTAAAAAAAGTTAGATCAACTTCTGAAAAAGATCAAGAAGTAGAAAAAGAGGGAGTATTCACGGGAAGTTATGCTATTAATCCAATTAATGGAGAAAAAATTCCTGTTTGGGTTGGTAATTTTGTTTTAGTAGATTATGGTTCTGGAATGGTAATGGCTGTTCCGGGTCATGATCAAAGAGATTTTGAATTTGCAAAAAAATACAAAATTGAAATAAGAGAGGTTGTTAAGGGAGGTAACATAAGAAAAGAAGCTTTCATCGATATTGGAACTTTAGTTAATTCTGATAAATTTAATGGAATGAATAGTAAAAAAGCTATTGGTGAGATTTCAAAATACTTAGAAAAGAAAAAATTAGGAAAAAGAACTGTAAATTATAAGTTAAGAGACTGGTTAATTTCAAGACAAAGATACTGGGGAACTCCAATTCCTATAATTTATTGTGATAAATGTGGAATTGTTCCTGACAAAAACTTGCCAGTTAAATTACCTGAAAAAGTTAGGTTTGGAAAAGGTAATCCTTTAGAAAATGCGAAAGAATGGATTAATGTCAAATGCCCTAAATGTAAGGGAAAAGCAAGGAGAGAAACAGATACTATGGATACGTTTGTTAATTCCTCTTGGTACTTTTTAAGATATTGTGATCCTAAAAACAATAAAGAGATTTTTAATAAGAAAAAAGTAAAATACTGGATGCCAATTGATTTTTATACTGGCGGCAGAGAACATGCTACAGGACATTTAATTTATTTTAGGTTTTATACTAAATTTTTTAGAGATTTGGGTTTAGTAAATATAGACGAACCTGTAGTTAAGTTATTTAATCAGGGTATGTTACATGGAGCGGATGGAAAAGTTATGTCAAAATCTCGTGGAAACGTTGTTTTACCAGAAGAAGTCTCTAAAACTTATGGAATTGATACTGCAAGATTATTTTTAGTATCTTTAGCTTCTCCTGATAAAGACATTGAATGGAGTAAAACTGGAATTGAGGGAAGTTCAAGGTTCATTAAAAAAGTTTATGATTGCTTTGATAAAATTAAACCTAAAAAAGATGATAAAAGAATTGAAAGTAAGTTAAATAATGCTATTAAAGAAATAACTGAAGATCTTGAAAATATAAGATATAACCTTGCTGTGATTAAACTAAGAACTTTATTTGATTCTTTTGGAAAAGAAGTTAGTAAAAAAACACTTGAAAGTTTTTTGAAATTATTATGTCCGTTCTGTCCACATATTGCTGAAGAATTATGGCATAAAGTAGGGAATAAATCATTTATTTCTAAAGAAAAATGGCCTTCAGTAGATGAAAAGAAAATTGATAAAAAATTTGAACAACAAGAACAAGCTGTTGAAAAACTAAAACAAGATATTAATAATGTTAAAAGAATCCTGAACATTGCTAAACCTAAGGTTTATGTTTATGTTTTGCCTAAAGAATTAGAATTCTTAAGAGATTCGAAGAATGAACTTTTGGTTAGTTGTGGAGCTGAATCTATTGAGATATTTGCGGTTAATGATAAAAAGAAATTTGATCCTGAGAATAAATCAAAAAAAGCTAAGCTAGGAAAACCAGCAATTTATTTAACTTAAGAAGAATTTCCTTGAATAAAGGGAAAATATTCTAAAGCTGTTTTATTTAAAGGATGATATCTCCTATTACTATCTCTTCCAACCATTAAAATCACATCAGGATTATCGTAAAGCTTTTTTACTCGGTGAACCATTGCTGAAGCAGGGCCTAGGAAAGTTATAGAAACTCTTCCTCTTCCCTCAGAAATCTGCACTTCTGGTACTAAAGAGTCTTCCAGGCCTTTCACCAGTCCTGTTTGATAAACATAAACTCTCCTTGTTGGAATTTGTCTTATTGCCATTGGTTTAAATGCTACAACATAAAAAAAGTTATTATTTTTATAAAGATTGTTGTATTACAATAATCTTTAAATATTTCAATAGGTTCTGGTTAGAAAAGATGGTATCTGATGAAAATCTCAAGATTTTAATGACATCTGCAGTAGTTCGGGCTCTAGACTATAAAAAGGATAATCCTAGTTTTGGGGAAGAAGAGATAATGCAACATATGATGAAACATGTATCTGAACATGCTAAAACTAAGATTCCAGTTCTAGCTGCTGTAAGTAAAGCTATTACTTTGAAAGAAAAATATCCTCAATTTAACAATAAGCAGATTATTGAGATTTGTATGAAAGAATTAGATAATATTCTAGCAAATATCGATTAAAGTTTAATTTCTTTTGCTACTCTTTTTAACCTTTCTATATATATTCCTTTTAAAGAATTTATAGGATCTAATGCTTTTTCAATAAATTGATTATTTAGTTTTTTTATATAATCTGGAATATTTGAAGATTGAATTATTTTAATGCATTCTTTTGGTTTTCCTAAATAGTTTGATATGACAAATTCTTTATCTTTTTTATTTAACAAATCTAAACTTTCTTTTATTACTGCAACCCTTTATTTTTAGTACCCACATATAAACACATAATATTTCGTGTTTATAAATTTATATTAGAATAGCTTTTATTCTTCTTGTTCCTGCACCAACAGATTCTTGTTTAGTTATTTTTAGGGTTCCTAATTCTTTTATGTTGTTTACATGTGGTCCTGCGCAGATTTCACAGCTATAAACATCTTTTCCTTTTTCACATATTGTATAAACAGAAACTTTACCAGAATATTTATGTGAAAAATCACCATGAGCTCCTCTTTTCTTAGCTTCATTTATACTCATTTCTTCTTTTATTACTACCAATCCTTTATTTATTAAATCATTAACTCTGTTTTCTACTTTTTCAGTCTCTTGTTCTGTTAGTTTTCTTGGAAAATTGAAATCAAATCTTAATCTTTCTGGTGTGATATTAGATCCTTTTTGATGTATATCTTGTTTTAACACATATTTTAGAGCTGAAACTAGCAGATGAGCTGCTGTATGTAGTTTCCTTGTTTTATCAGAATGATCTGCTAATCCTGATTTGAATCTTCCTTTAGTTGCTGTTCTTGATAATTCTTTATGAGATTCTAATTCTTTTCTAAATTCTTCCTCGTTAATTGACACTCCTTTTTCTTTTGCTAATTCTTTAGTCATTTCAAAAGGGAATCCATATGATTGGTATAATAAGAATGCTTCTTTTCCATCTATTTTCTTATCTTTACTCATCTTTACAAACTCTTTTAATCCCTTATCTAAAGTTTCTTTGAATCTTATCTCCTCTTTTTCTAGTTGGTCTAATATGAAAGATTCTTTGGATCTTAGATTTGGATAATCACCATAGTATTTTATGAAAACTTTAGCTAATTTTTTACAGAAATTACCTTCAACATTGATTTTTTTACCATATCTTATTGCTCTTCTAATTAACCTTCTTAAAACATATCCTTGTTCTAGATTACTTGGTTCAATTCCTTCAGCTAATATGAAAACAGCTGCTCTGATATGGTCTGTGATGATCCTCATAGCTTTTGTTATATCTTGATTAAATCCATAACGTTTTTCTGATAAGTATTCTACTTCTTTAATTGCTGGTTTAAAGATTTCAGTCATATAATCATCCTTTATTCCTTGTAAAACTGCTAAAGTTCTTTCAACACCCATTCCAACATCAATTACTTTCCTTTTCATAGATTCAAACTTTCCATCTTTGGTTTTATTGTATTCCATTAATACATCTGTTTTAATTTCAACCCAGTTTTTATCATTAGGATTATATTTTTCTGGAACAGGCATTTTAGAAACCCAGTACATTATTTCTACATCTGGACCACAAGGACCTGTTTCTCCTGCTGGGCCCCACCAATTGTCATCTTTTACAAATCCTATTCTTTTTATTCCGAGATGTTTCCAGATTTCTGCTGATTCTTCATCTCTTGGAGCATTTTTATCTCCTGCAAAAAAAGTTACTGCTAATTTATCTACAGGAACCTTAAATCCTCTTGTTAAAAGAGAGAAACTATCATGATGAGACTCTGTTTTCCAGTAATCTCCTAAAGACCAGTTACCTAACATCTCAAAAAAAGTGTGGTGGTATGTATCTCCTACAAGATCTATATCTCCAGTTCTAATGCATTTTTGAACATTTACTAATCTCTTTCCTTGTGGATGGTCTTGTCCTAAGATATATGGGACCAATGGATGCATTCCTGCTGTTGTGAATAGAACTGTTGGGTCATTTTCAGGAATTAGAGAAGCATTTATGATTTGTTTATGCTTTTTCAGTTTAAAGAAAGTGATAAATCCATTGATTAGTTCTTTTCTTGTTAATGGCATGATAATGATAGATTAAAGAGATTTTTAAAATTTGTTAATTTGGGTTTTGAAATAATCTTTGATCTTTTTGAAACCTTTCTTTTTAGCAAGTTTTTTCAAGGCTTTTTGGCAATTAGAGCTATATTGGATTGCTCTTTTTTTCCTTTTAGTTATATAATCTGGTAAACCAAGTTTTGATGCTGCTTTTCTTAAGATATGTTTTTCAATCCCTTCTTTTATCTTGTATTTTCCAGGTATTTTTAATGAAAAATCAATAATTTCTTTATCTAAAAAAGGAGTTATTAATTTTAACTTATTATTTCTTGCTAGAATTTTTTCTCTAGACTCTATTTTTTGATTACACTCTTTTATACAAGATAAACATTCCTTATTTATGTTTTTTGCTTTTCTATGTCTTTCAAAACCAGCAAAGATAGCATCACATCCCCCTCCATAAAAAACAGATTTACAACCATCTTCCTCTAATTTTTTAAAACAGAAGTATAAAGGAATAGCAATACTTGCTTTCACAACATGATCGTCTTTTAGTAAGTTAAGTATTTTTTTTAAGTTTGATTCAATTTCCTCTTCTTTAATTTGAATTATTTTTAAGGTTAGATTCAAATCTCTTGCCAGTTTTTTTGCAAAAAAAACATCATCAGATGCTTTAAAATTAGGATTAGTAATCTCTACAACATAAGAGGTAAAATCACACTTATTCTTTTTTAAAATAGCTGCTATTATACTTGAATCGAGACCTCCAGAAAATAATAATCCAAATTTATGTTTTGGTATTCTTTTTTTTATGGCTTTTTTTATTAACTCTATTAAATAACTACTTATCTTTTCTTCGCCCATAGTCTTCATTTTTCACAGCTTACATACCAATCCCAAGGTAAATCCTTATTTGGGGGGCAACCTTGGCATGCTTCTCTGAATTCTTTTTTGGGGTAGAGAACTTTTTTAACCTTTATTTTTTTGAAACCCACTTCCTTAAAACTCCTTATGATTTCTAAAGAACGAATCTTTCTTTTTGTCTGATCTCTTGATTTTTCTTTCCCAGCCTTTAAGAGAGATTGATAAAGATAAACTTCCATTGCAGAAAGAAGGCATAATAATTTTCCTTTTTTCTTAAGAACATTATAAGTTTCTTCTATAATTCTATTAATTTTACGAACATCTGTAGAAATAATTGAATTTATTGATAAAGCAATATCAAATTTGTTATGGAATTCTGGTAAGTTAGATATATCTTTCATAATAAAACTAACTTTTTTTGGTCTTGTATTGTTTTTTCTAGCTATTTTAATCATTTCTCTTGAAAAATCAACTGCAGTTACTTTTTTAAAAGATTTTCCTAGAACTCTTGATAGTTCTCCTCGGCCACAACCAAGATCAATTATCTCTTTTGAATCTTTATTTTTTATTTTTCTTAAGTCTACAAATAAAGGATTCTTTGTTAGATTCTTAATTGGACTTAAAATCTCTTCATAATAATTTTTAGTTACTTTATCCCACTCTCTTTTATTCATCTTATATGATAGATTTAAAAGTTTAAAGATTTTTGGGATTTTTACAATTTGGTGCCCGTTTACAAGAAAACTTATAAGTGTTATTTGTTTTACTGATTTATTCTAAGATGATAAGTAAAATAGAGGCAAAACCAAGTTCAGAGGGGATTTTAATTAAGTTTAAGAAAAGAAGGTATGGTTTGCAATATCCTAAAGAAATTTGGAAAAATTATCCACATAAAAAAGAATTAATTGAAAATTATGTTCCCTTAGTTACTATTTCTTTACCTCTTATTTTAAAATTAAAAAAAATTCATTATAATCTTCCCCAATCTGCTTTTCATGGAAAATTCAAAGAATTAATGATCAAAGATATTCCTTCAGCAACATATGATTACAAGAAGCAGGATGCTGCTAAGTTGATTAAACATTTCTTAGATGTTAAATTTAATTTTGAAGGAAAAAGTAAGAAAATAAAAACAAATAAACAAATAAAAAAACCATTTCATGAAGCTGTAATTCCTTTTTCTTTAGGAAAAGATAGTTTAACAACATTAGCAGTTTCAAGAGAAATTGGGTTAAATCCAGTAAGCGTTTATGTTAATGATACTGTTTCTCAAAAAGAAAATAAGTTAAAATTAGAATCTGGAAAAAGACTAGCCAAAGAACTCAAACAGAAACATTTTGTTGTTATGAATAATATTGAAAAGTTAAATGATTTTGATACTTGGAACAAACCAGAAACTTCTTTTAATTATAGTCATATGATTACTGGATTCTGTTTTATTGCTTTACCATTTGTTCATCATTTTAATTCTGATTATATTATCTTGGGAAATCAACAAGATATGAATTTTACTTTTCAAGATAATCAGTATACAATTTATCCAGCATTTGATCAACATAAGGATTGGAAAAAAGAACAAAATAAGATAATAAGTAAATTTACTGGAAAAAATATAGCTATTACAAGTGTTATTGAGCCTCTAACAAATATATCTATAATGAAAGTTTTACATAAAAGGTACCCTAAGATTGCTAAATACCAAATTTCTTGTGATTGTTTAAACACCAGTGGAGATAAAAGATGGTGTAATCAATGTAATAAATGTGCTAGATTATCTTTATGGATGACTGCTTTTGGAGTAGACAAATCTAAACTTGGGTTAAGAAACTTATTTCAGAAAAAACATAAGAAATTATACTCTTTATTTAATGGAAAAGAAGTAGATAGATATGAAAAAAGCATTCAAGCAAAAGAACAACAATTATTAGGATTCTTATTAGCAATAGAACATGGTGCTAAAGGTTATTTAGTAGATTATTTTAAAAGATATTATCTTAAACAAGCTCTTGAAAAAGAGGGTTATCTAAGAAAGAAATATTTCAAGATTTGGCCATCTTCTCTACCTCTAAAAATAAAGCAAAAGGTACATAGCATTTATAAGGAAGAACTTGCAGATCTTAGATAATATGGGTTATTCAAAAAAGTTCAAATATAGAAAACCAACAAAGAGTATTTCAGGAGTAATTCCATTAGCTGTAGTTATAAAACCTATGAAATGCCCTCATGGAACTTGTCTATACTGTCCTACATTAGATGTTCCTCAAAGTTACACTCCAAAAAGTCCTGCAATTATGAGAGCTGCTCAATTAAACTATGATGCTTTTAAACAAACTAAAGCAAGATTAAAAGCATTTCAAATTATGAAACACTCTACTGATAAAATTGAGTTAATTATTATGGGTGGAACTTTTTTAGCTTATCCTAAACAGTATCAATATGAATTTATCAAAGCATGTTATGATGCTTTGAATGATAAAAAGTCTAGAGATTTGAAAGAAGCTAAGAAATTTAATGAAAAAGCTAAACATAGGGTTGTAGCTTTATGTATTGAAACAAGACCAGATTATTGTTCTGATAGAGATATTCGAAGAATGTTAGAATTTGGATGTACTAGAGTTGAATTAGGTGTTCAAGCAGTTGATAATAGAATTTATAGAAAAGTTTGTAGAGGACATGGTGTAAAAGAAGTTGTTGATGCAACTAAAAGACTTAAAAATGCTGGGTTTAAGATTGGATATCATATTATGCCTGGATTACCTGGCTCTAATTTAAAAAAAGATGTTAAGTTGTTTAAGAAATTATTTTCAGATGAGAATTTTAAACCTGATCAATTAAAAATCTATCCAACACAAGTGATTAAAGGGTCTGAATTAGAGAAATTGTATTGGAATGGAAAGTATAAACCTTATGATAAAGAACAATTAATTAGGTTATTAATTGAGTTTAAGAAAATTGTTCCAAGATATTGTAGGATAATGAGAGTTATGAGAGAGATTCCTCCTGATTTCCTGGTTGCTGGAACTATTAGGATTGATTTACGTAGAGAGATACAAAAAAGATTTAGTAAATGTAAATGTATTAGGTGTAGAGAGATAGGATTTGCTTTATTAAATAAAAAAGAAGTTAAAAAAGGATTAAAATTGAAGATTACAAAATACAGAGCATCTAAAGGTAAAGAATTCTTTGTTGAATTTGTAAATAGACAAGATATTATTTTTGGTTTAATCAGATTAAGAATTCCTGATAAATCTAGAGTAATGTTTGTAAGAGAATTGCATATTTATGGTCCAGCATTAAGATTAGGAAAGAAATTAATGAAAACTGCTGAAAAAATTGCTAGAAAATATAGATGTAAGAGAATTATTGTTATTTCTGGAGTTGGTGTAAGAGAATACTATAAAGAATTGGGATATAAGTTTAAAGATCCTTATATGGTCAAACCTTGATGATTTTTCCTTTTTTACCTACATTAATTACTTTAGTTTTTCCAACTTTTTCCTCTATCCCTTCTGCTTCATGAACATGAGAACAAATAGCTATTTCTGGTTTAAATCTTATTATTGCTTTTCGAACACCTTCTGAACCTGGAATCCACTCTGAAAGTTTACTCATTAAACTTCCTGATGGATGCGCATGAGTTATCATAATTTTTCTTTTTGCTGTTTTGATTTTATTAAAACCTTTTTTTAAAACTCCATAGATTTCATCTTCAAGCATTGGAACTGTTAGGTTTACAACACCAACATTTGCTCCTCCTCCACCAAATAAGCCTAGATCTCCTATTTTCTTACCTTTTCCATGTAAACTTTTAACATAAGGTTTGTATTTTTCTGCTAGAAAATTAACTGTTGCAATAGTCTCGTGATTTCCTGGGATGATCAAAACATCTAATTTCCTTTTTGCAAAAGGTCCTACCAAATAATCTACTGAAGTTTCTGCAAATGTTATATCTCCTGGCATTACTACAAGATCCACTTTTTCTTTTACTGCTTTTTCTGCTAATCTCTTTGCTTGCCTAGAATCTCCATGTAAATCTCCTACTGCAAGAATTTTGAGATGTTTTTCTTTAGGTTTCTTCTTAGCCTTTTTCATTTTTTCTCCATAAAAAAATAATTCCAAACATTTAATTTTCCTCCCCTCATCTTTTTGAAGATTTTGCTTTCAATTATTCTAAAGTATGGAGAGAATAACTCTTTTAATTCTTCTAAAGATGCAAAGTATATTTTTGTTCCGATAATTGCTTTTGATCCCTTCGGAACAACTCTTTCTCCTTGCGAAGAACCCCCAAACTTTTCATCTTTTTCATTAAAGGAAATTGAGAGGTATTTTCCTTTAGGATTTAAAAGATTTTGTATTTCTTCCACATATTTCTTCCTTTTTTTAGATGGGATACAATGTAAAAATCCCCATCCTAAAACAAAATCAAATTTTTCATTTAGTTTTTCTAGATTTGTCGCATCCATTGCTATAAATTTTATATTTACCCCTACTTTTTTTGCATTAGATTTTGCATATTCTATAGCTTTTTCTGAAAGATCTATTCCAGTTACTTCAAATCCTTTTTTTGCTAAATAAATAGAATGATAGCCTTCACCACAACCAACATCTAATGCTTTGCCTGGTCTGATTTTCCCAGTTTCAATAAGTTTAATTAATTGTTCTGGGATCTCTTTATTAGTCCAGACCACAGCATCTGGTTTTTCATAAGCCTGTTCAAAGAGTTCTTTATCATTCATTTTATGATCTTTTTTCCAAAATACTTCTGAAGAGCTGTTGGAATCTTGATAGAACCTTCTTTTTGTTGATAATTCTCAATCAAAGCTATAAATGTCCTGTTTAATCCTAAACAAGTTCCATTTAAAGTATGGACAAAATCTCTTTTTCCACCATCAACAAAATGAATTCTAGCTCTTCTTGCTTGGAAATCTAAAGAATTAGAACAAGAACTTACTTCTAACCATCCTGAAACTGGAGAGAAGACCTCAACATCATATGTAATTGAATTCTGAGTTGATAGATCCCATGCTGGAAGTAACTTGATTCTGTAAGGTAATCCTAATAATTTTAATGGTTTTACAGCTGTTTCAACCATTTTCTTTAACTCTTTTTCAGAATCCTTTGGGTGGACTACTTTGAATAATTCAACTTCATCAAACTGGTGAACCCTAAACATACCTTTTGTAGCTCCTTTTTCTGTTCTAAAGCTTGGGATATATGCTGTTAAGTGAATAGGTAACTTATCTAAACTAATGTTTTGTTTTGAGTATAAGTTGAGTAATCCAACTTCTTCAGTTGGACTTAGATATAATCCTTCTCTTGTTTTGTACATTCCTTCTTCAAATTTAGGTAAGTGGCCAGAGAAAGTTACTGCTTGTTCATTTAATAATATAGGAAGTTGGATTTCGGTGTAATTATCTTTTTTTGCAGTATCTAAACATAGGTTAATTAGCGCTCTTAATAAAGTTGCTCCGTCTTTTTTTAATAAGTAAAATCCTTCTCCTGACATATTGGTAGCAGATTCAAAATCTATAATCCTTAATTTTTTACATAAAGTTAAATAATCTTTCTGAAATTTCTGTTTTTTGGGTGTTCCAGATTTAGAAATGATTTTTTCTTTATCAGGACATTTTTTATCAACTGAATTTGGGAAACTTAAGGTTAAAGTATTAAGTTTAGGTTCTATTTTCTGCATTAATTCTTCAGATTTTCTTGTTTGTTCAGCTATTTTCTTAGCTTCTTTTATCTTTTCTTGGGCTTCTTTTTTCTTTCCTGCTTTATTTAGTTTATTTATTGCTTCAGAAACAACATTCCTCTGATGTCTTAGTTGATCTAGCTTAACTTTTAAATCTCTGAATTCTTTATCTGCTTTTACCCATGTATCCACTAACTTAACATCTAGTCCTCTTTTCTTTAGAACTAACTTAATGTCTTTTGGTTTTTCTCTAATTAATTTTGGATCTAACATCTCTGAAAAAAGGTATTGAAATTTAAAAACCTTAGCCTAGGAATACTTCTAAGTTTGTTCCTGTGTTTTTAATGAAAATCCTATAAGGATTTTCTGAAGGTTGTAGTGTCCTTCCATTATAATCTAAATTAAAGGTTCTTCCAGTATAATTAAGAATCAGATGAATATCAAACTTATTGTCCTGAGTTTGTTCTGTTAAAGAGACTAACCTTGTTCCAATATATTTTCCAGGTTCACTATACATATATGCTGAATCTTGTAAAGTCCAAGTTATTTGAGATTCTTCTATTGTTAAGGTTCCTTTTTTCATCACTATTTCAACTAATGCTTGTGTTCCTTCTGTTAAACTTGCTCTTTCAACACCTTCATCTAATTCATTTAACATCTCTAAGCTCTGTTCAACTAATGCTTTATCCTTGTTCTTATTGATAACAGGTGTTACAGCTGTTAGAACCAGAGCTATGATTGCTATGCTAATTAAGATATATAGAACAGTAGAAACCCAGATTACTGCTTTCTTTTTCATTTTTAGACCCTATTAACAGGAATTGCTGTTTGTATATCACACTTAATTACTTTCTCTTTTCCAACTAATTTGACAACTGGCGCTATTCCTACAGAAGTTATATTCTCTCTCCAAAGAATTTCAATAACTCTTGATTCAAAAGGATCAAAACCCTCTACATCTATTTCTTTTACTTCTGTTCCTTCTACACTAATTAATTGGACAACTATCCCTCTTAAATCATATTCTGCAGAACTTCTTGTTACCCTTATAGTTACATTATTTGTTGTGATATTCTGGTTTGCGTATTCTAGATCAAGTTGCGCTTCTGCACCACAAGCTTTTGCTTTATCCATGTTCTCTCTGATCATTGGAATTACAAAAGCCATGATTAAAGCCACTGCCACTATTACAATAACTATCAATAGAACTGTTGAAATTACAGGTGCAACAGCTTTCTTTTTCATTTTAACCTCTTTTTTATTTAAAGTGAATTTTAGTTTTTATATCTTTCTAACATGATCTAGTTATTGCCTCATCTTCACAAGCATAATCCTGATATCCTTCAGATGTTTGGCCTCTTAATACTGGAATTACTTTTGTTCTTCTAGAACAACTTGTTGACCAAGTGTCTCCTGGCATTAAAGGATCTGCTTGTCTCAACGTAGTCGCTTCCCCATCTCCATCTATTATTTTGAATTCTTGTATTGCTATATTTCCAGTGTTAGTAATTTGCATTCCTGAACCTGTTGTTTGAACATCAAATCTAATTCTTGGACAAATATTTTCAACTGCTGTTCCTTGTTTGATTATTGCTTCTTCTTGGAATCCTCTCATCCAGAAGAAGATAATTACAAATAATGCTACTGCTATTACAATTAACAAAACAGTTGCAAGTACTGGAGTTATTGCTTTTTTATTCACCTATCCCTCCGATGTTTTCATAATCTGTACATGAATCTAATGAAAAAGTTATTTGATCTTCTGCGCACAAAACTGATGTTTGATTGATTGTTTTTACAGGAATTAGTCTTATTTTTGCTGTTTCTATTAGTCTTGGAATATCCACTACTAAAGACTCACTTACATTTAATTGTTTTGGATTTTGAGTACCTTCTAATTCACAGTTTATTATTCCAGTTTTAATTTTTGTTGAATTATCTTGATTATTAAGAGAGTAGATTAGAAAACAATCTACATCAAATCTTCCAGTATTTCTCAATGAAAAATTAATAGTATTACTTAGATAACCACATTCTTCAATTATTGCGCTAACTCCTTCAGGACAAGTAATCTCTTCTGTTGGAACCCTACTTTTTGCCCAGATATAGATTCCTGAAGCTATTGCAATAACCATTACTGTAAGTAAAACATAAGAGACTAATGTGCTTAATCCTTTTTTAGCAGTAATAGACCTCATTTTCTCTTTTTGTTCTTAAAATAGGATAAAAGTTCCTATGTTCTGTTATAGTAAATGTCTTTTTAATAGGTTTTGATATTGTGATTTCAATAACATCTTCTAATAATATTTCTCCTCCTGAAGAAACCTTTCCAAAATTTGTTGTTATTTCTTCTTCAAAATTATTGATTAACCTTACAGAACTTGATTTTCCATAGATGAAAAGTATTTCTATATCTTTGTGATTCATGAATTCTGTTGTTAATTGTCTTATTTCCTCTAATTCGTTTGTTGCTTCTTGACTTATCATAAAAGCTTCATGCTTGTAATTATCACATGTTCTAAAAAAATCTTCACTAAAATCCTGAGATTTTGCAAAATTGAATTGGGTTGATACTCCGAGAATTAGAATTCCGAAAATTACTGCAAAGATTATGAAAAATTGTGCTTTTTTATTCATTTTTTGTATAGATTTTTAGTCATTTGAATGAAATTTTTTGTTTTTTTAAATCCAAATTTTTTGTATATATTTATTGCTTTTGCCTTAGTATTGGTATTTAATACAATTATTCTGGCTTTTTTCTTTTTGCAAAAACTTATTGCAAATTTAATTAGTCTTTTCCCAACTCCTTGTCTACGATATTCTTCCACAACCCCTACATCCTCTATATAGGCATTCCATCCTCTAGACCACAAATAGATGTAGAACATTATAAATCCAATTATTTTTTTATTTTCCTCTGCTACAAAGAATTTCATCCAACCAATATTCTCCTTTAATTTTATCATTAAATTTTTTTCATTCCATCTTTCACAATAGGGTTTTTTAGAATACATTCTTTTGTAAAGTTTTGCAATTTCTTCTAAATCAGTTTTTTTAACTCTTCTAATCCTCATTTTATAAGTTTGACCATTGTTTTGATGGCATTGGTAAAGTGTTTGCTAAGTTTGTTTGCATCTACTTTGAAACGAATTACATCTAACATATGTTTTTTTATGCTTAAAACATCTGAAACTACTAAAAAAATACCTAAAGGAACTTTTTTTCCAAGATGCTTTGCTATCTGATATGTTTCTTTATCTACACATTCTCCGTGTTGTGATAAAACTTCTGCCAATTTTACAAGAGTAGATTTACTCTTCCTATGAATATTTGCTGGAGCAAGAGTAAGATTTGAGGTAACCATCCTTCCTGGTTTTCCTTTAATTTTTTTAGATAGAACGTTTTTAATTTTTATCCTATTTTTTGGTTTTACTTTTAGAACATGTTTATGGTTGATTGTTTCTCCTTTAAAGAAAACTTCACTAAATTCTTCGGGGATGTGGATATCATATTTTTTACCTTTGAAGGCGCCACAAAGTCCTAAAAAAAGAACTGGATTTTTAGGCTTTATTTTCTTAATTAGTTGATCTGTTGGCAAAGGCATAATATTTTTGAATCCAGTCTCTAACCACTCTTTTAGATTATCATAATTTTTGTCTTGGATTGGATTTAAACAAAAGAAAACTTCTACATCAATACCATTAATTTTACTAATAAATTTTTCTGGTTCTACTCTCCTAAACTTCCATTTATTCCTTTTTTCCATACGGCCAAAGATCCACAAATAACTATGATAAAAATCTACAGAACCTCCAAAGATTATTGTTAATTTTTTTGCCATCCTCTTTTAAAAAGTGAGCAGCTCTCCAGAGCTTGCTTAATAGAGGCAATGAAAGTTAATCCTAACTCTTCCTCAGCTCTGCAACCCTACAAGCACCTAGACTACAAGTTAGGGCTGCTCTCTTCCGAGACTGACCCAGTTACCTTACAGCAAGGTCGAGCAGGACAAAGCCTCAACGTAGGAGCAGGACTCTCACGTCTCTACCTCACTCACTCTGTTGCAGCTCGCCATAAAGCCCGTTTGCGAACAGCGGAGGGCTGACCCGCCAGCCTAGAGCCACTCAAAAAGGAGAATCAGTAAAAGTTTTTAAAGCTAACTAATGCGGGAGACAGGATTCGAACCTGCGTAGGGACTAACCCACAGGATCTTAAGTCCTGCCTGTTTGACCGCTCCAGCACTCCCGCGTAATTTAACTAAAAATCAGATATTTTTAAAGCTTGTTAAAGAAAGATTTATTAAAGAAATCCTCTAGAATTAGAATATGGGTGAATGGGACAATTATTGGCAGAATTATGGGTTAAAACCCGGTTCTAGTAAAACTAGGATGGAGAATATTATGAATCCTTTTCTTAAGAAGATGAATAAGAACTCTAAGGTATTAGATGCTGGGTGTGGTTCAGGTTATTTTACAGGATTCTTTGCTTCTAAGAAAGTTAAAGTTATTGGAATAGATACATCTAAGAAAGCTAGAGATATGACTAAGAGGAATTTAGCTAAATTAAAGTTAAAAGCTAAAGTAGAAAATGGGAATGTTCTCAAGTTGAAGTATAAGAAAGATTCTTTTGATGTTATTTTCACAGATGGATTATTAGAGCATTTTAAGAATCCTGAGAAGATATTAGAGCAGTTTAAGAGAGTAATAAAGAAAAAAGGTGTGATAATCACATTTGTTCCAAATAAGTATTCTTATTGGATATTTTTGAAACCATTTTTAATGAAAGATATTCATGAAGATCCTTTTATTTTGAAAAGATTAGTTAAGTTGCATGAAAAAGTTGGTTTGAAAGTTGTTCAGAAAGGAGGATTAAATGTCTTACCTTTTAGATGTTCTCCTGAATTCTTAGGTCCTTTAATTGGAAGAATTCTTTATGTGATTGCTAGAAAAAGATAAAATTTTAGTCTAATTAATATGTATTGGTTGGGTGTTGGGGTAATATAAAGGAAACATTTATAAAGCTTATATATCATAACAGATGTATGGCAGAAGAAAATATTAGAATTATGAGGGTAGATAAAAAAATTGCTGAAGAGGCTAAAAGAATTGCTCAATCAAATAAAATGTCTCTTAAACACTTTGTTGATGAAGCCCTAACAAAACAAATTGAGGTTTATGAGTATAATTTTGAAGCTTTAATTAAGATTGTTGAAGAATCCCCAACTCTTCAACCCCATAAAGAAGTGATACAAAAAGAAATGGCTGGATGCCCATTAAGTATATCTAAAGATGTAATACAAATCATAAAAGGGAGGGATTCTTTTGTTCTTGAAGGTAGCCCTGAAGAGATTACTAAGGAGTTAAGTAAAGTAGATACTAAAAAAATGTATGGATTTTTCTTGCATATTTCATTAAAGGATATAAGCATGGAAAAAATCCAGAAGATTATGGATAAAGTAAATAAAACATTATCTAAAAATATCATTAATAAAATTGGAGTTAGAAAGAGTGAAGAAGATAAAATATTGTTATTTTTATCCTACAAAAAAGAGAGTGAAAAAAATGGGAAAGCTTAAGGCATTACCTGTTAGGAATGTGATAAGAATATTAAAGAAATTTAAGTTTTATCGTTTAAGAAGAGGTAGACATGATATTTACCATAACAAAGAGAAGAATATCACTGTGCCTGTACCTACAAGTCATAGTAATGTAACAAAAGGGGTTATTAAATCTTTAATAAGACAAACAGGGATACCAAAAATAGAATTTACTAATTAAAGACAGATTCTTGTTAACATAGGAGCCATACCTTTTTCCGTTTCTTTTATTTCCTCTTTTGCTTCTTTAGAACTATTAATCACCACATTTGCAGCATCTTTGATATTATCTAAAGCTTCTCTTAAAGATAAACCCTGAGAAGCAACATCAATCTGTATACCTTGAGCTACAAAAAAAACTTTTTTACCTATCTTTTCTTGGGTTATAACAACATCCAAGATCTTCTTCCCGCAATCTACTTTGAATTTCTCCACCATTTTGTTGTAATTATTTAATGGTTACAATAATTAATAAAAATTATACCTTTTTAAATTTATTTGTTGATTTAAAGATATTACAGAATAATTATATTTTAAAGTTACCATTTTTAACCTCCTTTCTTTTCCATCTCTTTTGTAATCTTAATAATCATATTGCATTTAAATATCTTTTGCCATTAACCGAAACATTTATAAAGTGTATATAATTCTGTGTATACGTGAGGTTAATACAAGAATGGATATATTTAATGAAGTGATAATGTGCAGCAAATGTAAAAAAAGACTTGCACCAATTCATGTTGAAAAAAATGGGTTTAAGATTAGGACATTAGAGTGTAGTAAATGTGGAAAAAGAATTTATCATCCAGCTGATGTTGAGGAATATAAAAAATTCAAAACATTGAGACAACAACCATTTGCTGTTAAATTAAGGATTGTGGGAAACAGTT
Source organism: archaeon (assembly GCA_020343435.1). Lineage (GTDB taxonomy): Archaea > Nanobdellota > Nanobdellia > Pacearchaeales > UBA284. The sequence goes on from CP070794.1 coordinate 388,461, forward strand.
ACACTGTTTCAATTCCAAGACAAATAATTAATTTTATGAGAGAACAAGAAAATATACACGAACAAATGCACAAAAAAATGAAAGAAATGTCTGATAAGATGGTTAGAATGATGTTAGAAGAATCTGGAAAATTATCTTTATTTTTTGATGAAGAAAATAAACTAAAACAAAAAAAGAAAAATGAACAACAAAGTTAAATTAAAAGTTATGGAAGCTCTGCAAGAGGATGCGTATAAAGGCATCGCTAGAATAGACACAGCTACCATGAGAGAACTTGGTGTTAGACCAGGAGATGTTATTGTAATTACAGGAAGTAGGGAGTCTGTAGCAATTGTTGATAGAGCTTATCCAGCTGATGTTGGTGAAAAGATTATTAGAATTGATGGTATTATAAGAAGAAATGCTAAAACTGGTTTAGGAGAAACTGTTTTTGTTACAAAAGCTGATGTTAAAGAAGCTAAGAAAGTTATAATTGCTCCAGCTCAGAAAGGAATGACTGTTGTTTCTTCAAATCCTGAGATGTTTAAACATGGTTTATTAGGAAGAGCTGTTGTTAATGGTGATTTAGTTGTGATGGGTGGAGCAAGAAGAAGGCAGGAATTAATGGAGTCAAGTTTTGAAGATTTATTTGATATTTTTGGTGAAGCTTTTGGTAACTTTGGATTTCCAGGTTTTGGAACATCTAAGTTTATTATAGTCTCAACTGCACCAAAACAACCAGTTATAGTTACAGAAGCTACAGAATTAGTAATTAATCCTAAAGCTGTAGAGATTATAGAAGAAAGAGTTCCTGAAGTTACTTATGAGGATATTGGTGGATTAGAAGAAGAGATAAAAAAGATTAGAGAGATGGTTGAAGTTCCTTTGAAACATCCAGAGATTTTTGCAAGACTTGGAATTGCTCCACCAAAAGGAGTTCTATTATATGGACCACCTGGAACAGGAAAAACTTTACTTGCAAAAGCTGTAGCAACAGAATCAGAAGCTAATTTCATTTTATTAAACGGACCTGAGATTATGTCTAAATTCTACGGAGAATCTGAGAAAAGAATTAGAGATATTTTTGATCAAGCTGAAAAAAATGCTCCATCTATAATTTTTATTGATGAGATTGATGCAATTGCTCCAAAAAGAGAAGAATCAATGGGAGAAGTTGAGAGGAGAGTTGTTTCCCAGTTATTAACAATGATGGATGGTTTAAAAGGAAGGGGGAGTGTAATTGTTATTGGAGCAACAAACAGACATAATGCATTAGATGAAGCACTAAGAAGGCCTGGAAGATTTGATAGAGAAATCTCAATTAATGTTCCAGATAAAAAAGGTAGATTAGCTATTCTAAAAATTCATACAAGAAACATGCCAATTACAAAAGATGTTAATTTAAAAAGGCTAGCTGAAACAACTCATGGATTTGTTGGAGCAGATATAGAATCATTATGTAAAGAAGCTGCTATGAGTGTTTTAAGAAGATTAATGCCTAATTTAAAATTCAAAGATGATGAACCTGTTCCAAAAGAGTTTTATGATAGATTAAAAGTTCATGAAAACGATTTTAAAGAAGCTCTTAAAAATGTAAGGCCTTCTGCAATGAGAGAAGTTCTAGTTGAAACACCAAATGTTAGATGGGATGATGTTGGTGGATTAGAAAATGTTAAACAAGAATTAAAAGAAGCTGTTGAATGGCCATTAAAATATCCTAATGCATTTTCAAGAATGGGAATTCGACCTCCAAGAGGATTATTATTATACGGGCCTCCTGGAACAGGTAAAACATTATTAGCTAGGGCAGTTGCAAAAGAATCTGAATCTAATTTTATTCAAGTTAAAGGTCCAGAATTATTAAGTATGTGGGTTGGAAAATCAGAAGAAGGTATTAGAAAAATGTTTAGAAGAGCAAGACAAGTTTCACCTTGTATCATATTCTTTGATGAGCTTGATGCGTTAGCCTCCAAACGTGGTCACTCTCTTGGAAATAAAGTTACAGAGCGTGTTTTAAATCAGTTACTAGCAGAAATGGATGGTCTAGAAGAAATAAATGATATTGTAATTTTAGGTGCTACTAACAGGCCGGATATGTTAGATTCTGCTTTACTTAGGCCAGGAAGATTTGATAGGATTCTATCAATTCCTGTGCCTGACAAAGCAGGAAGATTGGAGGTATTTAAAGTCCACACACAAGGAATGCCAATTACAAAAGATGTTAATCTGAAATTATTAGCAGAAAAGTCTCAAGGGTATACTGGAGCAGATATTGAAGCTGTTTGCAGAGAAGCTGGAATGTTGGCATTAAGAGAGGACATTACTTCTAAAAAAATAAAGAAAAAACATCTTGATGCAGCTATGAAAAAAATCGGAGCTAGTGTAACTCTAGCCGACATTAAAAAATATGAAGATATAGAGAAAAATTATTTAAGAAGTGCAAGAGCAGCACTTAAAGAAAATCACAGTTATGCTGGTTAAAAATCTTTTTTAACAAAGGAACCAGACCAGCCAAGTTTTTCGCACCTCTTTTACCTTGGCTGGTGTTTTTATGCTTAGTATATAAAAGATAGTAAATTTATAAAAGTTTTGCAAGAACTTCGCATCCCTCTGAAGTTACTAAAACTGTTGCTTCTGCTTGGGAAACAGGAGCTTTTGTTTTTTCTACTAATTGTTTGAAATGATGTAAAGAATTTGCTTGTTCTAATGCTCTTAAAGAAAATAAAGATCTAACTCCGAATTTTTTTACAATCCATCTTCCTGAGAAAGGTAATCCTCTGTGTTCTTCTAAAACATATTTTAAAACATCTCTTGCCAACATGTCTCTTGTTTTATGTTCTGCTTCAAATTTATAGATTCCAGAAGGTCTTCCATCTTGAACAATTCCAGAACCAGATGTTGCAAAAGGTTCTATTGCAATAATCATTCCTTCTCTTAATGTTGTTGTTGATCCATTATCATGATTTGGAATAGTTAATCCTGCATGAAGTTTGTACTGTTTTAATTCATGTCCAGATAAGTTAATTATTGGAGCAAAGCCATAACTTGAAATTGTTTCTTGAATCTTTTTTCCAATTGTTCTTAATTCTTGTCCTGGTTTAATTAACTTAATTGCTTCGTCTAAAGCTTTTTGAGAGGCTTCTATTAATTTTCCATGTTGTTTATCTTCTGTTAAATCAACTGAACATGCTAGATCTGAGATAAATCCATCTTTACTTACTCCTACATCAATTTTTAATAATCCGTGTGCTGTTTCTTCATCATTATAAGAAGGAGAGGAATGAGCTGCTACTGCATCTATACTTAGATTAATAGGAAATGCAAATTTTGCTCCTTTGTTTATCACAAATTCTTCTACTTTTTCTGCTAGTTCTAAAAGTTTCATTCCTGGTTTAACTATAGATTTAGCATAAGCTAGAGCTTCTGAACCTATTTTTCCAGCTTCCTTCCATTTTTCTAATTCCATGGTTTAGAGAATAAGAATTAGTTTATAAGATTTGTTCTTCTCTCCTTTGGAACAAAATTCCATAATCTTTCTGATATTTTTCCAGAACCTAAAAGATCGTCTTTATATTTGATTAGGATTATTTTAGAACTAAATTTTTGACTTATTTCTAAGTTTTTACCCAACATCCACTGTTCTGCTTGTTCTTTGTTAAGCTCTAAGATGTTTTTGTTAACTTTTTTTCTAAATAAGTTTAAAACATCAAAATTAATTCTTAGTTCATTGTCTTTGAAAAAAGCAAAATAAGAACCTATATTATCTATTCTAACTAATGAATGCAAGGTGTTTATATCTTGTTCTGAAATATCTCCTGTAAATAATCTTATTTTATCTTTTCCAAATCTTACAAATGCGTGAGAGAATTCTAGTTTGAGGTCAAAATTCTCTTTTAAGAGATTCTCAATATCTCTTCTTTGTTTTTTTGATACTATTTTTATTTCCATTTTTCATTTGAATTTTATCCTTTAGTACAAAAATAATTGTGATTAAAAGTGATTCTGCTATTAGCCCAATTATTGAAACATTGAATATTTTTATCCCATAATTATGCTGCCAAAAATTAACTAAGTTTATAGCAGTCAAATCGAAAATAAAAGCAAGAATTAGGGTTATTACAAAAACAAGGATATAATAATTTAAACTCTCGTTTTTAACATTTATTTTTCCTTTAAAAAATCTTGAGAAAAAATTAACTAAAGAAATCCAGCAAAAATATAAAGGGATTGCTAAGACTGAAAAAAATATCAATTTTGGTTCTACAATATAATTAAATAAATTAAAATAAATAAGAATATTTTCAACTATAAACCCAATAAAAGCTCCAAATAAAATTAAAAAAGAATATTCTTTAATGTTTTTTTTAAAATCTTTGAATACTATTATAATAGTTATTATTATAACAATTAAGGTATAAATCAGAGCATTTATCATTTTATCTTCCTTATTTTAGCCACAAAAAATCCTTCAGTATCATTATCCTGTGGCCAAACTCGTTTACATTTTTTCATTTCAGAAGAGAATTCTTTTCCTTGCCACTCTGTAATTCCTTGTCTTGTTTTTAATGGTAAAGAGAATTCTTCAAGTTTAACATTAAATTTATCTAAAGCAAATTGAATAACCCCCTCATTTTCCTGAGGTTCAAATGTGCAAGTAGAATAAATCAAAGTTCCTCCTTTTTTAAGACAAGAAATTGCTGATGCTAATAATTTCTTTTGTAAACCAGAGATTACTTGAATCATTTTTGGATTCCACATTTTTAACACCTTATCATTAAATCTTATTGTTCCTTCTCCTGAACAAGGAGCATCTACAAGAATTTTATCAAAAAGAAATCCTTTTTTAGAAAGTTGTTTACATAACCATGCTCCATTCATTCTTGTTACAATGATATTTGTTACACCACATCTTTCTAGATTTGTTCCTAGAGCTTTAATTCTTGGAATTGAAATATCATTTGCAATTAATAATCCTTGATTCTGCATTAAAGAAGCGATTTGTGTTGTTTTACTTCCTGGAGCTGCACAAAGATCTAGAATTTTTTCTCCAGGTTTGGGATCTAAAGCTATTGGAGATTGCATACTTGCTAATTCTTGTCCATAATAATAACCTAATTGATGTTCTATTGCTTTCCCCAGTTCTCCTGGTTGTAATTTGGATTCTATTATTAAAATTTCTGGATGGTTTTTGTATGGTTGAGAAATTTTCCATTTTTTTTCTAGTCTTTTTTTTAATTCTTGTGTAGAAATCTTGAGAGTATTGCATCTAATGATATTTCTTAAAGGTTTTTCACAACATTTCCAGAATTCATCTTTTTCTTTTCCTAGTAAGTTTTGGATTCTTTTTTCGAACTCTGGTTTTGGTTTGTTTCTTAACATTTTTCCAAACTCTTTCTCTTTCAATCTCAGGAAAGAATGGAGATGCAAATCCACATTCTTTACAAACATATTTAGTTGGTAATCCTAAAGCAACTAACCCTGATAAAGAACCTTGATGAGTTATTTTAACATTTATACTATTACATTTAGGACATAATTTAATGTATTTCTTTTTCTTTTTTCTTTTAAACATAACTTAAATAAAGAGACTAATTATATAAAGTTTGTTTGTTTTTGAGTTAAATAAAAAATGCCAAAATATTTTATAAAGTATGATCCTAAAAGAGAAAATATCCTTACGGTTGAGAAAGTTGGAACACAATTTGAAGATCCTTCTTTTTTAGATAAATATGATCTAGAGGGATGGAGAGGATTATATGATTTTCTTTTTCCAGGTATAAGAGAGAGGGTTATAGCATGTAAGACAAAAGAAACAATAAATTTAGAAGAGTTTGTGGCTTCTAAGGAGCAGGTTAGATCTGCTTGGGAGAGGGAGGGGCTTGATCCTACAAAGTTAGATGCTGGGGTTAAATATGCTCTAGAAAAAGGATGGATTAGAGAGATTAGAGGAGGGTATGTTCCTACCTTTACATGTGCTCATTGGTATATTCACAGAATGTCGCGTTAATTTTTTAATTATAAATCTTTAAAGTTATTTACTCATTTTAAAGAATTGAAATTTCTTGTTCTCAATCTTAAGAACAGGAGATTTGGATTCTATTTTGTAACCATATTTCTTAGCTGCTTTTATTGCTTTGAGATTATTAACATTTGTATCTAGTACAATTTTCTTTCCTCTTGCTTTTCTTTCTATAAAATCATTAAACTTTTTTCCAAAATTCTTATTTCTGAATTCTGGGTAAAAGGATAAATGACTGAAATAATATTCGTTTTCTTTTATTTGAGCTAAAGAACCTAATTTAGATAATTTTTTGAATCTTGTACAAAGATCTCCTTTAAGATATTTTAACAGTAATAAACTTGTTTTCAGAGTTTCTTTTTTCTTTTGATTGTAGTCATAAGCTAAAGCCATTCCAATAACTTTCCCATTCAACTCTAAAAAGTAGGTATGCTGGAAACTAAAAAGGTTATTTTTTCGCTTAAAGAATTCTCTGAGTTTTTTATTAACATTAGAACCAAAAAGAGATGTAAAAAGCACTGGAGCAGTAAATAAAAATAATTTAGAAAAATCTTCTACATCTGATAGTTTTGCTTTCCTAATAAGGATCTTAGCCATGATTTAGAGAAGAGATAAATGTTTATAAAATTGTTTAAATTGCTATTTGAAGAATGGACTTTGAATCTAAAGTTAAAGAAACAATAAAAAAATATAAGTTAGCTAATAAAAAAGATAAGATAATTGTAGCTATGTCTGGTGGAAAAGATTCTACAACTGTTGCTTATTTGTTAAATAAATTAGGATTTAAGATCGAAGCACTACATATTAATCTCTTAATGGGAAAATGGTCTAATAAGAACTTAGAAAATGTAAGAGAATTCTGTAAAGAGTTAAAGATTAAGTTACATGTTTATTCAATAAGAGATATTGTTGGATATGCTATGTGTTATGTTAAATCTGTTCTAAAAGAAAAAGAAAAATTAAGACAATGTACTGTTTGTGGGATAATAAGAAGATGGATTATTAATAAAAAAGCTAGAGAACTAAAAGCTACAAGAGTTGCAACAGGACATAATTTAGATGATGAAGCTCAAAATGTTTTAATGAATTTTATAAGTGGAAATCCTGAACTAGGGATTAATCTTGGTCCTGTGACTGGATCAATTAAAGATAAGAAATTCATTCTGAGAATCAAACCATTATATTTTCTAAAAGAAAAGGAAGTTGAAAAATATTCTAAGAAAATGAGGTTTCCTGTATTATATCAAAGATGCCCATGTGTTTTTGGAGCTTTGAGACATAAAACCAGGAATAAATTAGATGATCTTGAAAAAAAGAATCCTAAAGTTAAAGAAAATTTAGTTAAGAATTTTTTAAAGATAAAAGAAAAAATGAGAAAAAGTTTAAAAATAAAGGAATTAAAGTATTGTAAAGCTTGTGGCGAACCTTCAAGACAAGAGATGTGTAAAGCTTGTAGGATGTTAAAAGTTATTAAAAAATGACAAAAGAAATTTTAATAGAATCTGCAAAAAAATATGGAACTCCACTTTATGTTTATGATGGAGATTTAATTGTAAAAAGATATAAAGAACTCCATGAGTTCATTAAATGGCCAAAATTAAAGATATATTATGCTATGAAAGCAAATTATAATTTTGAGATTCTTAAATTATTAAACCAACATGGAGCACATATTGATGCTGTAAGTCCTGGAGATGTTTTATTAGCTCTAAAAGCAGGTTTTTCTCCAGATAAAATTCTATTCACTGCAAATAAAATAACAGATGCTGAGATGTTAGAAGTAAGTAAGTTAGGGGTTTTGTTTAATATTGGTTCTTTATCCAGATTAGAGAAATATGGAAAAGAGTTTCCTGGAAAAGATATATGTATAAGATTTAATTCTAATGTTGTTGCAGGAGAACATGAAAATGTAAGAACTGGGGGAGAATCTACAAAATTTGGAATTTTATTAAATAAAGTTGAGAAAGTAAAAGAAATAGTTAAAAAGTATGATCTTAAAGTGATTGGATTACATGAGCATACTGGTTCTGGAATTCCTGAAACTACTGATGTAATAAAGGGAATGGTTAATCTCCTAACAATTGCTACAAAAGAGAATTTTCCAGATCTAGAATTTATTGATTTTGGTGGTGGGTTTAAAGTTCCTTATTCTCCAGAAGAAAAAAGAATTAATTATGAAGAATTTGGAAAAGAGATCACCAGAGTTTTCTCTGAGTTCTGTAAAGAGTATGGTAGAGAACTTAAATTATGTTTTGAACCTGGAAAATATGTTGTTGCAGAAGCTGGAAATTTAGTAATAGAGACTACAACTATAAAAGAGAATAATGGAAAATTAATTGCTGGAACAAATTCTGGATTTCCACAGTTAATTAGACCAATGTTTTATCAAGCTTACCACCACATCCTTAATTTAACCAATTCAGAAGGAGAATTAAAAGAATATGATGTTTGTGGGAATATCTGTGAAACAGGAGATTGTTTTGCTGTTAATAGAGAATTACCAGAGATAAGAGAAGGAGATTTATTGACAATACAAAATGCTGGAGCATATTGTTATTCTATGGGAGGATTATATAACTTGAGACCAATGCCTGCAGAAGTTTTAGTTTTAAATGGGGAGACCAAATTAGCTAGAAAAAGACTAAGTAATGAAGAAATGGTACAACAAATAATTGAAGAAAGCTAGAAAATGACTAAAGCAATAGTTCTTATCTCAGGAGGATTAGATTCTAGGTTAGCATTAAAGATAATGCAAGAACAAGGAATTAAGATTCTTGCTTTAAATTTTAAGTTTCCATTTGGATCAAGTTGTTGTGACACTAATTGTTCATTTAACTTTTGCCAAGTTCAAGGAATTAAGTTAAAAGTTATTGATTGTACAAAAGGAAAACTCTTTCAAGAGTATCTTAATCTTGTTAAAAAACCAAAACATGGAACAGGTACTGCAATAAATCCATGTATTGATTGTAGAATCTTTATTTTAAAAAAAGCTAAAGAGATAATGAAAAAAGAATGTTATGATTTTATTGTTACTGGAGAAGTTTTAGGAGAAAGGCCAATGTCTCAATATAGAAAAGCTTTAGATTTAGTTGAAAAAGAATCTGGATTAAAAGGAAAAATTCTAAGACCTTTATCTGCTAAAAGATTAGAAGAAACTGAACCTGAAAAAAAAAGGATTAGTTAATAGAGAAGAACTATACTCTATTCAAGGAAGATCAAGAAAAAAACAAATTGAATTAGCTAAAAAATTTGATATTGATTATCCAACTCCTGCTGGAGGATGTTTACTGTGTGAAAAGATATTTGCAGAAAGATTAAAAGACTTATTCAAGAGACAAAAGAAAGTTGAACCAAGAGATATTGAATTACTAAGAACTGGGAGACATTTCTTGTTCAAAAATTATAAAATAATTGTTGGGAGAAATCATGTTGAAAATCTAATGATTCAAAAACTAAAAAGAAAAGATAAGTTGTTTGAATTAAAAGACAAACCAGGACCTTCTGTTTTATTACAAGGAACTGGTGGAGAAAAGAAAGCTGAAGAATTGCTATTAAGATATTCTAAACATAAAGATAATATTGTTAAGAAATAGTAAGTATTATAAACTTCAAAATAATCTAAAAAGAATGAGAAATCGGGGTGTGGGTTTAATACTCATAATTCTTGGAATTGTGATAGCATTTATCTTAATATCATTTACAGCACAATTACAAGAACAGAGTCTAAATCAATGTATTTGTACACAGGAAGGAGGAACATGTGCTCATCAACAAGGATTACCATGGCAATCTTTCATAGGGTTTTTATTTGTGATTATTCTGATAATTTTTGGTATATATATATTTAGAAAGAAAGAAATTAAAGAGAAAAGGAAAATAACTAAAAAAGATCTTGGATTGTTAGATAAAGATGAAAAGAAGATCTATAAATTGATAACAGACGCTGATGGAACAATATTTCAATCAGAGTTAGTTGATAAATCTGGATTTGCTAAAGTTAAAGTTACAAGAATTCTAGATAAGTTAGAAGGTAAGAATATAGTGACTAGGAGAAGAAGAGGGATGACTAATGTAGTAATTTTGAATTGAAACTAGTTTCAAACAATGGCTTATAAGCTGTTTCTTTTTAGGTATTTTGTAAAATAAACTAGTGGAGGTGGTTTATGAACAAAATATGGTTGGTGACATTGATTGTCGTGGTTGTTGGAGGAACTTTGTTTGGTTTGACAACATTTGTAAATGCTGGCGATGGGCAAGCAGCATTTGAATGCGAAGATTGTGGAAACCAGTGTACTGCTAAAAACAATTGTGGTTTGGAAAGTTGCGGTGCCTTAAATGGCGGATCCTGTAACTGCAATGCTGAATCAGATTGTGGAGGTGGTTGTACACAAGGTAACACATGTGGAGCATCTAGTTGTCAAGCACAACAAGGGAGAACCTGTGGTTGCGGGGCTAGATAGTGATGAAAGGGGGCTTTTGCCTCCTTTTAATCTCTCCGTAAGAATTATAAACCAAAAAAAACAAAATATAAAATGAAGAAAGTTGGGTTTGTCTTGATTTTAGCAGTTATCTGTTTAGCTGTTGTTTTAAATGGATGTGGTAATGGGAATAATGAATTATTGATTATCAGGGATCAGATGGATATTCCTGCTGATAAGTGTTCTTTGATGGATGATTATCTGATTATTTATGAAACTGGGTGTCTACATTGTGAAAAAGTATTACCAAGATTGGCCCAAGTAGAAGATGAGCTTGGAATGGAGTTTGTAGAGTATAATTTAGCTATTGAAGCAGATTACAATAAAGTAACTCAAGATTGGGAAGTATTACCACAAGGGGTTCCTGCTGTGATTATTGGCTGTAAAGCTTATTTAGGATCTGGATACTCTGTTGAAGACTTCAAACAAGCTGTTCAAGCCACTAGTTCTTAAAACGAAAGGTTTATATATTATAATGAATATATATTCATATTAAAGAACTAAGATAGTTTATGAATATATATTCAAAATGAGGTCAAAGAAAACAAGGAAAATAGAGTGGAAGCCAGGATGGAGATATTTCACTCCTGTAGATGATAAGATGATGGAAGTAGAAGAAATTAGCTTAACTCATGATGAAATAGAAGCAATAAGATTAAAGGATTTGCAGAATGAGGATCAAAGATTGGCTGCTGAGAAGATGAATGTCTCACAGCCCACATTTTCAAGATTAGTTAAAGATGCTAGAAGGAAGATTGCAGGCGCTCTTGTCAAAGGAGATATCATTAAAGTCCAAGGAGGCTCATTTGAAGTAGTTAAAAAAAGTTTAAAAAATAAAAAACAGTGATATAATAAAAGATGGTTTTCAATATATTATCATTAATAGGATTAGCATTGGCAGATGCAGTTAATCCATGTGAACTAGCTGTTCTTACTTTAGCTTTGATAGCTATTTTAACAAGATATCCTAGGGATAGAAAAATGGTTCTTAAAGTTGGACTGATGTTTACTTTAGCTATATTTTTGATGTATATTGTTTATGGAATTGTTTTAATTAATGTTTTTGGTTTAGCTGCAGGAATTAAATCAATAGGTCCAATTTTGTATAAGATATTTGGAGCTATTGGAATTGTTTTAGGATTATCTAATATCAAGGATTTCTTTTCTTATGGAGCAGGAGGATTTGTAATGGAAATGCCAAGAAGATGGCGTCCATCTTTAAAAGGATTAATTGTTAAGATTACTTCCCCATGGGGAGCATTTGTTGTTGGAATAATTTGTGCTGTATTTTTAACACCATGTACTATGGGTCCTTATATTGTAGCATCAGGAATATTACAACCACTAGGATTTATTAGAGCATTACCATTATTGATAATGTATAATATCATATTTGTTTTACCAATGATTGTGATTACATTATTGATTTACTGGGGTTTCACAAGTGTAGATAAAGTATCTGGTTGGAGAGCAAAGAATTTGAGATTAATGCATCTAATTGCAGGTATCTTGTTATTAGTTATAGGATTAGCATTAATATTTGGATGGTTAATCTAAATATAAGAATATTTTTTTGGCAGAATTCTTTTTCCATACATCAACATCCCCTTAATATCAAACTCATTAAACAAAGAGTAAGAAACAACTGGAGCAATACAACCACAAGTTGAACAATCCATACCAGGGCCCATAACACAAGGGATTTTAGTCTCTCCTTCTGGATCAAAACTTAAGAATTTAGAAGGTTGCATGAAAAAACATTTTTTATAGAACCTTTTATCCTTGAAAATACTTATTATGTTTGGAGTTAACAAAACAACATCCTTATCTTTTTTAAGAACCTCTCTTAACTTATTAATGGTCCAGTCTAATTTTTTTCCTTCTAAATATAAAGGATCTTTAGGTCCTTTAGGTTTTACATATGTGCTAAAAGTGATTCCATCAACATCAGCTTCTCTTGTTATTTTAATCATATCATCAATATATTTGTAATTGGCAGTTGAAAGAGTTGGTGTTATGATTACTCTCTTATCTCCTTTAATATTTTTCATGATTTTATCAAAACATTTTGCTCCTCTGATCTTCTCATGTATTTTTTTAGGTCCATCTACACTAACAAAAATTCTACATTGTACTTCTTCAGGAATTTTTCTTGTACCATTTGTAACAATAGTGATTGTTTTGAACATTTTGTAAGCTTTTTTAATTAAATTCATTCTTAAGGTTGGTTCTCCACCTGTTAAATGAGCTGAAAGTGCTCCTTTTTTGATGTGTTTTCTCCAAAGAGAAATCCATTGTTTATCTGTCAATTCTCTACTCTCTCTAGGATAAGTTTCCCTATAGCAATGATGGCATCTTAGATTACATTTGTTAGTAATTTCATAATTAATATCTGGAGGAAAATCTTTAGGACGAGTTATCTCTCTCCACATTAATCTGAATAATCTTATTAATTGCATGCTTAGAATAAATTAATTCCCTTTAAGAACTTTTGGAGTTACCTTTCCAAAAGGTCTCTTACTTCTAAAATTCTATTAAGAGTATAGTCTTCTGAGTGGCTCTCCTCCTCAACCATGTTAGCAATTGTTCTGTTGGTCCCCCTCTCAGAAGAGTCTTCGCTATAAAGCCTGTCTACATGTTCTCCCTGGTTTGGAACTAACTCATCTTTTCTTGCTGTTATAATTCCAACTTTTTCTGTTCTTATTTTTGAAGGATCTACTTCAGGCATATCTATCATAAGTCTAAGAGTTGTTGTTAAAGCATCTCCAGTAGCATCTATCCATCCAGCAGCAGCTTGTTCAGCCAGATTATCTAATCTTCCACCCCATCCACGTCTAGCATAATGAATTCCAATGTCATCATCTCCTTGCATAACATGTCTTGCAATATTATAGAAAACATTTTCTCCTTTCTTTGCTCTGTTTTTTAACATTCTAAAAAGAGTTGATGCTGATCTGAGAACTAATTCTGGCATTGAAATGCTTTTTTCTCTTCCTGTAAAGTTCTTTTCAACAAGATATTTTGTTGTTTTAAAACCAAGGTTAGCATACTGTTTAAATAAATCTAATACAGATTTTCCAAGTCTAACTTCTCTTCCTCCAAATTTTCTTCCTAATAAAGGAAATGTTATTTCTCCAACATAAGATTTAGAACCTGTTCTGTCTAAAATTAAGGAATCTAAATCATAAGTTCCTTTTTGTGCCCACATTTGTGCTAGAGCTCCCCCAAATGAATAACCTGCTACTATTGGGGGTTTTATTAAATCATCTTTAAAATGAGAGATTACTTCATCAGCAGAATCAGCAACATAATCCCAATCAGGAGAAGGAATTGCTGCAGCATTTGGATGAAGAGGAAGTTTTGATGGATCATTTTTGAGATTTTTTGAGGATTGGTATAATAATCTTCCCACCAACCCACCAACAAGGGCTTTAATTCCTTTTTTTCCTTGAACAGGTCTTGAATTTGCTAAAAGATGATGTAGTGCTGTTTGTGCAACTTTAAGTGCTGGTGCTGGAGACTTTCTAGATGCTCTATAAAGTCTTTCTTGTTCTCTTAGTTGCTCTCTGTATTCTGGTTTTTCCCTTAAAGGATCTAAATTTAATCTGTTATAATTAACAACAAGCATATTATTTCCTTCATTCAAAACTTTTGGGATTTCTGGTAATAAAAAAGACTCATTACTAACCCATGGAAGAAAATAAATCATAGTTCTAGTATCTGAGGTCTGGTGTGGAGATCTGAACATCATACCATGCATCTGGTTTGGTAAAGAAAATGCTTCATAACGTCCAGAAGGAGATCTATACTCTAAGGTTCCTTTTGGGGCTTTGCTTGTTCTTGGTTCTGGAACTGCTGGTTTCAAAACCTTGCCATCCTCAGAAATCTCATAATGTGGAAGCCTGAATCCTCTAGTAGAGATTCTATCTAAATCTTTGTCTACTTCTTCAGGAGTTATTTTCCTCTCAAAAGGATTCACTAACCCCCATAAAAATTTTGAAACTTCTTTCCCTGTTCCCATAAAGAATCAACAGATTCTTTCTTTTTAAATTTAACTACTGGAGAGTTAATAAATTCTTTAAGGTTAATTTTATAATATAAAATCTGTTTAAGTTATTAATGAAAAAGAGGTTTATTAAAGATAGACTTAATCATCAATGTTCTATTGGAAAACAAGGCAAATGCTGTAAGAACTGTTTATTAGGACCATGTATTGTTCTAAATCGCCAAGATAAAGGTGCTTGCGGAGCTTCGCAAGATTTAGTTGTTTCAAGGAATATTTTAAGATTTACAGCAGGAGGAGCATCAGCTCATTGTGGTCATGCTTATCATACATTAAAGTATTTGAAAAAAGATTATCCTTTTGATTATATTAAGAAAAAAGCTCCAAGTTATTTGTATAACTTATGGAAAAAACATGGATTCTTACCAAAAGCAAAACTAGAACATTTCAAAGATATTTCAGAAGCTCTACATACAACAACAATGGGAACAAATGCAGATTATAAAGATGTAATAAAATGGTGTTTAAGATTAGGAATTTTAGATGGATATTATGGATTGTATTTAGCAACAGAATTAGAAGACCAGGTTTTTGGAAAACCTGAAGTCAGGGTTGGAGAATTAAATCTTGGAGTTATCCAACCAAATAAAATAAATATAGCTGTTCATGGACATGAACCTATTTTAGCTGAAGCATTAATTAAAGAAGTAAGAAAAAAAGAGAATTTAGATATCAATTTAATTGGAGTTTGCTGCACAGGACAAGCTGTTTTAGCAAGACACGGGATTCCAATGGCTGCTAATTTTCTTTTACAAGAAAATGTGATTGCAACTGGAATGATTGAGGCAATGGTTGTTGATGTTCAGTGTATTATGCCAAGTATCTCTGATTTAGCTGAATGCTATCATACAAAGATCATTACAACAAATGAATTATGTAAAATGCCTAATGCTGTTCATATGCCTATAACAAATAAAAAAGAAGCTGAAGAAGTTGCTCATAAAATAATTAGTATGGCAAGAACAATGGGAAGGCATAGACTAAAAAATAAAAGGATTAGAGAAAATAAAAAAGTTGCTGTTGTTGGGTTTCATGAAAGAAATCTTCCTTATTCTCCAAAAGAGATTGCAGATAAGATTAGAAAAGCTCAATTAAAAGGAGTAATTGCTGTTGTTGGATGTGATAATATCAGAGTTAAAGAGGATTGGGTTAAGTTATATAAAGAATTAAGTAAAGATTATTTATTTTTAACTACTGGTTGTATTGGTTTTAAACTTGCTAATGCAGGATTATTAGATGGAAAGAATTTCTATCATCTTGGATCTTGTGTAAACAATGCAAGAATTGCTGAAGTCTTTAGATTAATTGCTAAAGCTGCTAAAAAACAGATTCATGACATGCCTTTTTTAATTTCTTGTCCACAACCCATATCTGAAAAAGCTATTTCAATAGGAATGTTTTTTGCTGCTTTGGGAGTTGATGTTCATTTTGGTTATAACTTCTTATTATCAAGTGATATGCATATTGCAAAATATTTAGAAGAGGCTTTGAAAAAGACTTTCAAAAGCAAAGTATTCTTAGAGATGAAACCTAAACAATTTAAAAGAAGATTGCAAAAAGAAGGATTATCCACAATATATAAATAATGTAACCACTTTGAGATAGTTACAAATAGAAAGATTTATAAAGTATAGATGTTATAGGTATATAGGTTAAAATGGTTAAAGGAGATGTATTTGGTTTTGGAGCATTAACTTCTAGTTATGCAAGAGTAGATAAAAGAGCAATTAAAACGCTCTCTAAACATTTGGGTGGTTTAAAACAAAAAGTAACTGATGCTGGATTAGATCTTATTGCAAGTGATTTTGATTCAGATAAAGCTGAAGAAATGGATGCTCTAATAAGAGGGGCAATGGAGACATGTAGAACTTACTACAAAGAAAGTTTGCCTTCTCCTGGTTCAACCACCCCAACCACCATGACAGAGTCAGAAATTAGGGGGGTTAGTGATCGTGCTCTTCAATGGTTTGATAGAAAACTAACTGCGCTTAATGTTATAAGGAGACCCAAAACAAAAGAATGGATCCCCCATCCAATGAATAATAATCAAGAATATTCCTGGGCCCAAGCAGTGAATACTGGAGATGATTTTTACAGAAGGGAATACTTGAAACTTAGATAATTTTATAATGTCTTTTTTTCTTAATTAGTTATGATATATGATGTAATTATTATTGGTAGTGGGGCTGCAGCACTAACTGCTGCTATTTATTCTGTAAGATACAAATTAAATACTTTAGTCATTGGAAAAGAAATTGGCGGAAAGATGATCTGGACACCAACTATTGAAAATTATCCTGGATTTGGTAAAATAAGTGGTATCGAACTTTCAAAAAAAATGGAAGATCAAGTAAAAAAATTAGGTGTTAAAGTTTTGAAAGAAGAAGTTAAAATGCTTTGCAGAGAAAAAGAATTATTGATTATAAAAACTGAAAAACAAAGATATGAAGCAAAATCTGTTATAGTTGCTTGGGGAACTCAAAAAAGAAAATTGGATGTTGAGAATGAAGATAAGTATATAGGTAAAGGAATTGCATATTGTGCAACTTGTGATGCTCCCTTATTTAGAAATAAAGATGTAGTGGTTGTTGGTGGTGGAAATTCTGCAGCTATAGCAGTAGATCTCTTAAAAAAGTATGCTAAAAAAATTTACATGGTTTACCTAGATCTTTTTATGGATCCTTCTGAACTTGAAAAGATAAAAAAAGATGTTGAAATAATTCAGGGAACTATTAAAAAAATAGGTGGGGATAAGTTTGTAAAATCTGTTACTTTGAATTCTGGAAGAAAATTAGATGTTCAAGGAATTTTTGTTGAAATTGGAGATCTTCCTAATGAAATTCCTTGTGAGAAGATTAAGATTAAAACAAATAAACAAGGATATATTTTAACTGATCAAAATATGAAAACTTCTGTTAACGGAATTTTTGCAATAGGAGATTGCATTTCCAAACCTTTGAAACAAATTGTGACTGCTGCAAGTGATGGCGCAACAGCAGCTCATTCTGCTTACAAATTCTTGAAATAGAAAGGCTTTTAAATTTCTTAACTCTGGTTTAAAGATGCCCTGATGGTGTAGCGGTTAGCATTGAGCCCTGTCGAGGCTCCGACCCGAGTTCGAATCTCGGTCAGGGCGTTTTCTCACAAATATAGCACTTTTCTATAACAAAGCTTTTAAAGAAAAAATTCCCTTAAAGGAAGATGGCAGATCCAAATTGTCCGAAATGTAAAGGTAAGGGGCTTGTTAAAGAGAAAGATGGAACGGTCCATGTTTGTTATGACTGTTTAACTAGGGGAAGCTTAGATCAACATTCTCAAAAAGTTAAAGATACTAATAAGAAAATATAAGGATTCTCGATAATAAAGATTTAAAAAGTCATGATATTAAAGAATAAGATGGGAAAACTAAAGCACATATTAGCTATTGTTCCTACTGGTTTTTTAAGTAAATCCACTGGTTCTTTCCATAGTGGTAATCTTGCTGCTCCAATATTAAGATCGTTAACTCCTAGAGATGTAAAAATAACATTAATTGATGAACAACTTGGTGGAAAAATTCCATGGAATACAGATGCTGAGATGGTTTTGTTAGTTAGTGTAATAACTTCTGCAGCTCCAAAAGCTTATAGAATTGCTAATATATTCAAGAAAAAAGGCAAGGTTGTTGGAATGGGGGGGCCACATCCAAGTGTTGATCCCAAAGAAGTGTTAGAATTTGCTGATTTTGTTGGAATAGGAGAATTAGAAGGATATTGGTCAAATATTTTAAAAGATTTTGAAAAAGGGAAATTAAAAAAGATGTATAAAAATACAAAACATATTGATCTTGCAACTCTTCCTTATCCAGATAGGAGAATAATCCAAAATATGAAGAAGAAAGGGCATAAGAAAGAGTATCTTTTTACAACAGTAACATACACCACAAGAGGATGTCCTTATAATTGTTCATTTTGTACTGTAACAAACATATTTGGATCAAGATACAGATTAAGACCTGTAAGAGATGTTGTTGATGACTTAAAAAAATATTATGGCGGTTTAAGAAAATTTGGATTTATCCTTTTTGTAGATGATAATATCTGGGCGGTTCCAAGATATGCTAAAGAATTGTTTAGAGCGTTAATAAAGGAAAAAATTAGATTAAAATGGTTGAGTCAAGCAAGTCTGCACCAAGCTTCAGATTTGGAATTGCTAAAGCTTGCTAAAAAGGCTGGTTGTGCTGCTCTTTTTATTGGTTATGAAAGTGTGACTCCTGAAAGTTTGAATGAAGCTAGTAAAAAGGTTAATGATGTAGGAAAATTCAAAAAATTAACTAAAAATATTCATGAGGCTGGAATGTTGGTTATAGGTAGTTTTGTTCTTGGTTTTGATCACGATACTATTGAAAGTATTAAAGCTACTGTAAAATTTGCAGTTGAAGCAAATATAGATTATGCTGAGTTTTGTATTCTAACTCCATTTTACAATACTGTAAGTTATGATAAAATGAAAAAAGAAGGAAGAATGTTTATTGATGGAGCAGGAGGGGGGAAGTTTCATGATAATTGGAGTTTTTATACATTCACAAATGTTGTTTTCAAACCAAAAAATTTTACACCAGAAGAACTTAAAAAATGGCAAGTTTGGGCTTATACCAAATTCCACGGGTTTAGATCTTTAATGATAAGATTAACTGGATGGCTTAGACATTATCCGTTTTATGCTCCTTTTCTTTGGTTCTTTAATATGTTTGAGAGACCCAGGTTACAAGATACATTTGACACCTTAAGAAAAGAGATAAGAAAGTGGGAAAAAAAGAATAATATTAAAGGGTATTAAGTGGGTCTGCAGGGACTCGAACCCTGGACACCTGGCTTAAAAGGCCAGTGCTCTACCGACTGAGCTACAGACCCTTAAAGAAAATTTAGTTTTTTTGATTTAAAAAGTTACGTATCAGAATCAAATTGCTTTTCCATCACAGATAAACCGGTATTTCCTATTCCAGTCTTCCTTTGTCATCTTTTGCATATCTTTTGCGTACTTATCAAGGAATTTCTTTAACTTAGGATCATTAACTATTGTTGCTGCTCCTGGATGAGAAGGTTTTGCTTTTCCTTTCTTAACAGCATTTCTAAGAACTTCTGGATTATCAATAATGCAACAAGGAGTTAACCAGTTTTTAATCTTTTTCTGTCCTTTTCTAAGTTCTTCAAAGAATTTAGATTGAATAGCTTTCTTTAATGTTGTAGTTTTTATGTTATCTACGTAAAAGTGTACAAAAACACAAGGTTCTATATTTCCATGAGCATTAACATGCATGTAACCTCCTCCAAGAGTTTTATCTTGTGTTGCTCCTGCAATACATCCATGTACAAAAGGACCATCATTCCAGAAATCGCCAATAAAGATTTTAACATTGGGGTTGCTTCTCCATTTATGAACTTTTTTTCTTAAAACAGTTCTCTGTTGGGGAGTTTGCATAAGTTTTGTATTTGGTTTTAATCCAATTGGGACATAAGTAAAGAACCATCCAAATAAACATCCTTGTTTTTGATAAAACTGTAAGAACTTATCTGTAGATATTACATCTGAGTTATATCTTGTTGGAACTGCTGAGAAACCAAAAGCGCAACCATGTTTTCTTAAGTTAGCCATTGCTCTTATTACTCTATCATAAACTCCTTTTCCTCTTCTTTGATCTGTTTCTTTTCTAAATCCTTCAACAGAGATTGCTGGAACAAGATTTCCTAGCTTTGCCATTTTTTTAGCAACACTGTCTGTTATCATGGTTCCGTTTGTATAAATCTGGAAGTAAATATCAGGATATTCTTTTGCCATTCTGAATAAATGTGGCCAGACAAATGGTTCTCCACCAGAGATTGTTAGAAAAGTTAATCCAAATTCTCTAGCTTCATCTAATGTTTTCTTTACAGTTTCATAAGGCATATCATCTTTTACAGTATATTCTCCAGCATAACAACCAGTACATCTTAGATTACATCTCATTGTTGGACTAACTACAAAAATAGATGGGGGATAAATTCCATACTTTTTATGATAAGCATTTCTTCTCTCATAACCCTGGATTAAATAACCAATTATAAAGTTCTTAGTTAGTTTTTTTCTAACTTCTGGAGCTAGTTTTCCTAGTCTACTCATTACTGGTTTAAAAATAGTATCTGTTTTTAGGTTCTCTATAACTTTTTTTCTTTCAGAATCCTTAGTAAAGAATTTAAGAAGATTGGCGATTTTATCAATATTCTTTTCAGATTTAGTCATGTATTTGACAACTTGATTCAATGCAGCCCCCTTAATACTTCCAAAGATTCCCATTGTTTAAAGAGAGTTTTTTCCTTTAAAAACCTTATGGTAATAAAAATTACCTTCGCTGAATGATAAAACTATTCACCAATTTTCTCGCTTTTTCTCGATTTTTTTGGTGTTGTTTTAAGAATGTATTTATCTTGTTTATTAGGATTTTCTTGAGTTCTGATGTTAACATTTCTCCAGATCTGTATTTTCGTTCAATTTCAGCTAGTTTTTTATCATCTGGTTCAAAGAACATTTTCAAGTATTGGAATGAAACATCTATATCTGGATTTCCTCCTTTTTTCCTATGTTCTGATGTTGATTCCTTTCCTCCTGAGAAAGCATATTTGTTAATTTTTCTTTTTACTTCTTCTGGAGAATCTGTCATAGCAATAAAAGAGCTTGGGTCACTTGAGGACATTTTCCCGCCTCCTTTTAGCCCAGGTATGAATAAGTGATAGGTTGATGCTATCGGGATAAACTTATGATCCTTGTTTCTATTAGCCATCCCTCTTGCTAATCTTATATGTGGATCTTGATCTACGCCAACTGGAATAAATGTTGGGATTATTCCTTCAAATTCTGGGAGTTGTGGGTGATACATGTCTGATGCTTGTAGTAAAGAAGCATTCATTTTTCCAGGAGTGATATTTCCATAAACTCCTTTAAACTCATTAAATGTTGCATATCTTGAAAAATTTGAAGCTAAAGTGTAAAAGGCATTTGATTTTTTTGCATCTTTAGATCTTTCAGATTGAAAATAAAAATCAACATTCTTTGGAGATAATCCTAGAGCAATATAATTAATGAGATATTGTTCTATGGCAACTTTCTTTAATTCTGCTAAAGATTTTTGTCTTGCATTGTATGCCTCAAGATCTGCAACAGCGATATAAATTTTAGCCCCCAGTTTTTGATAAAAAATAAATTGTTGAGCGAGAATCATGTGGCCCAAATGAAATTTTCCAGAGGGCATTAATCCAGTCATCATAACAAACTTCTTTTTGTTTTTTATTGTATCTAGGATTATGTTGAAATCCCTATGCGCAAAGATGATCTTCCTTCTAAATAAAAGATTTCTATTGAAAAATTCTGGGAGCTTTCCAAGTGGTTTAATACCAAATTCTTTTACCAATTTTTTGTAATCTATACATCCCTTAACTTCCCAAGGAGATACTTTGAAACTCATAGTTAAAAGAAGAGAAAAGATTTTATAAAGGTTTCTTGATTATTTTTTCTATGAAACATAATGTTAAAGTAACTGTAATAATTCTTGTCATGTTTTTGATAAGCATGTTTATTGGTTTAGCTGTTATTGGTTCTTATGATAACTTTTTTGGAAAAAGTGCTCAAGAAGCTGCTAAAGAAAAAAATGTTTCTGTAGAAAAACCAGAATTAAGTTTTGTTGTAGAAACTGTTCCAGAACCTATTGAGTTCAAGAGGACGATTGATGTGGTTAGTGTTATAGTTAGTATTTTAATTGCAATAGCTATAGCTGTGGGATTATTCTTTCTGCTTACTAGATTGAGAATTAATGTTGTTTTGAAAGGTTGGTTTACTGTTATTGTGTTTATCTGTCTTGTTATTGCATTAACAATGATTCTTTATTCTGTTATGGGTGGACCGAAAAGTCTGTTTACTCTTTTTGGGAGGACTGTGGCTTTAGGAGAGGTAATTGCCATTCCTTTGGCAGCTTTTTTAACTTATTTTAAGATTAAAAAAAGAGATATGATTGCACATAACCTTTCTGAATTACTGATTTATCCTGGAATTGCAGTAATATTTGTTCCAATCCTAAATGTTTTAGCTGCTGCTATTCTGTTAATATTAATTTCAGTTTATGATATGATTGCTGTATGGAAAACCAAACATATGCAAGCTTTAGCAAAGTATCAAATTACTCATTTAAAGATCTTTTCAGGATTCTTTTTACCTTATGCTGGTAAAAAAGAAAAAGCTAAGATAAAAAGAATAAGGAGTAAAGCAAAAGCTATGAAATCTAAAAAGAAAAGAGAGATATTTTTGAAAAAGCAAAAAGTTAATCTCAATGTTGCAGCACTTGGTGGGGGGGATGTTGCATTTCCATTAATATTTATTGGAACTATATTAATAACTCATGGATTTTTACCAGCATTAACAGTTGTTTTAACAACTCTCCTTGCTTTGGGATTATTATTATTCTTTGCAAAGAAAGGTAAGTTCTATCCAGCAATGCCATTCTTATCAGCTGGTTGTTTCTTAGGATTACTACTAATTTTAATTTAGTAAATCAACATAACAACAACACCAACAATTTGAGAAAACCTTATTTTTTCATTAAAAAGACCATTGTCTCCTTTAACTTTGCAAAACCAACCTCCCTCATCTGTTCCTGTGTTAGTAACTCTATGAACAATAACTTTCTCTTCTTGATTAAATGCTATAATGTCTCCAACTTTGATCTGGGAATAATGCATTGGTTTTATTTCTATACCATTTGTATCTTCATCTATCAAAGGATCCATACTATTAGTATTAGAATAAGAAGTTAAAACAGCATTTTTCAAATTAATAATTACTCTATCCTCTTGAACCTCAATTTCATTACCCCTAATCCAGTTAGAAGGGCTTGGTTTTTCTCTAACAAAAGAAAAAAAGCCTTCATCTGCGTAAGCCATTGCAAATAAAAAAACCAAAACTACTGATAAAACCACACAGATTAAGATTGCTTTATCCATTGTCACTATAAGATTACTACACTTTAAAAGGATTATTGTAAAAAAAGATAATTAAAATGAGAAGCTTTAAATACTAAAAAATCCTATAAAAAAGATTGGAAAGAGGTGGAGGAATTGAGCTTTGGTCTTCGGATCTTTGTTTGACCTTGGACACCTTCTTTCTAAGTTATCTTATTCTTATGATGTCTAAATTTCTAGGTACAGAAGTCTCGACTTTATAGATCTTATAAAAACTTGAAGCAAGATCTAAGGATCTTGATGGTTCTCCATGATTTACTATAATTCTTCTAGGAGAAGGATTAAGATTGTTTACAAAACCTAATAATTCTTTTCTTCCTGCATGAGCTGAAAAACTATCAATAGATTTAACCTCTAATTTAATTGGAACAATTTCATCTTTTTCACCTTCAAAAGTTAATTCTTTTACTCCTTCCTGGATCTGTCTTCCTAAAGATCCATGTCCTTGATAAGATACTATGATTAAAGAATTATTTTTATTATCTGCTAGATTTTTTAGATATTCTACAGATGCTCCTCCAACAAGCATACCAGATGTTGCTAAAATAATGCAAGGTCCTCCTTCAATAACTTCTTGTCTTTCTTTAGCTGAACCCACATGATTAAATCTTTCTGATAAAAATGGATTTTTATCTTGAAATACTTGTGTTTTTAAGTAAGAGGATAAAAAATTGGGATAAGCTGTATGAATGGCGGTTATATCCCAAACCATCCCATCAATATAAACAGGAACATTTTTCTTGATCCTTCCTTCTTTTATTGCTGCATCAATAACCATCATAATTTCCTGTGCTCTCCCAACCCCAAGAACAGGAACAAGTGCTTTTCCTTTTCTTTCTAACGTCTTATTAATTGTATCTATTAAAATATCCTCTGTTTCTTTTCTTGACATAAAAATATTTTGTTTTCCACCATAAGTACTTTCACAAATTAAAGTTTCTAATCTTGGGAATTTGTTTGCTGCTAAATCTAAAACTCTTGATCTAGCAAATTTGAAATCTGCTGTATAAAGTAAATTATGTAAACCATTTCCAATATTGAGATGAATCATAGAACTTCCTAAACAATGACCAGCATTGTATAAAGTTAATCTTACATCTGGAGTGATATCTGTAACAACATTAAAATCTAAGGCAATAGAATGTTTAATCATTGTTTTTACATCTGCTATCTTGAATAAAGGGGATTCTGCTTTTTTGTAACTAACCCCTATAAAGTCTAGAGCTAGTAAAGCTGCAATATCTCTTGTTGGGGCAGTCATATAACATGGACCTTTATATCCTAATTTGTAAAGATAAGGAACTAAACCAGAATGATCAAGATGAGCATGAGAGATAATTATTGCATCTAATTCTTTAATATCAAACTCTGGAACATTTAGAATGGGGAATTTATCAGAATTACTTGCTGCAATATCTATTCCACAATCTAATAAGATTTTAGATTCAGGTGTTTGTAATAATAAACAAGATCTTCCAACTTGTCTTCCCCCTCCTAAAAATCCTAATCTAACCCATTCATCTTTTTTTTCTGGGGACCATTCAGTGTAAATCTGTTTACCAATAGAATTTAAGAATTTTTTTCTATAACTAACATTTTCAAATAAAGTATGTCTGATTGCTGTTGTAATCTTACTTTTAATTGCTGGGATTCTCATAATTGTTGGTGTCCAAAAAGTTTTTTCCTTGATTGTTTTTAGAATTTCTCCACCCTTCCCTATAGCTAATCCTGGTTTTTTAACTTCAACTACAACAGAACTTCTCGCATCATCAAATAAGATATTGTCAACTTCAGCTTCTTTTGGGATTAGTTTATTAATCTCTTTCTTAGTCTCTTCTTCACTTAATAGAATTTCTTTTGAAGCTCTTAATTCAACTCTTTTTTTTAGTTTATTTACTAATCCTCTTATCTTTTCATCAGATTTTAGAAAAAAGGATTTGTCTCCAGTATATAAAACTATATTGGCTCCTTCAAAGGTTGCTGAGCTAACTACTTTCGGTAATTCATCCAGAATTACTTTTAAAATGTCGGGCATTTTTAAAAGAATTTAATTTTATAATGTTTTCTTTACTAAAACTTCTTTAACTTCTTCTGAAAGGACTTTTCTTGCTCCTTTTTCATCTATTACAACAACGTCAATTCCTGATCCTGAACATGTATCTCTTTTCATAGCTGCACTTATTGCTCTAACTGCTAATCTGATTCCTTCTTTTGTTGTTAAACCTTCTTTATATGAGTCTTCTAAAACTCCAAAAGCCATTACACTTCCAGAACCATCTGAAGCATAATTTTTACGTTCTACCAAACATCCGTCTGGTGAAACTTCGTAAAGCCAGAATCCTTTTTTGTCTTTTCCCCCAACTAAAAAGGCGGTAATTGCCATTAAAGGACTAAATTTTCTTATATTTTCATATGAGATCATAGTTAGGAGACTTGATATTTCTTTTACTGTTGGTTCTTTTTTAGTTCTTATTTTCTTAAGTCTTAATTCTGCTTTTACCATTTTTATGACTAATTGGATATCTGATACATTTCCAGCTATAGTTACTGCGATGTTGTCTGTTATTGGGAATACTTTTTCAACATCTCTACTAGAAATGATTGGAGGATACCCTGCTGTAGCTCTTTTATCTGCAGCTAGAACTACCCCGTCTTTACATACCAATCCGAGAGTTGTAGTTCCGGATTTAATAACCTTTTCATCAATGGGTTCCATTTTAGAAACTCTTTTTAATGGGTGGTTTGAAAAGTTTTTAAATGTTTCTGTGGGGGATTAAGGTGAGATATATTGACTACAACTAAAAGTTGAAGGATCTGAATAAGTTTTAATTACCACACCTGCTTTTATTGGAAAAGCTACATGAGTGCCTCTTGTTGTTTTATAGGGCCTATCCCCTAGATAGCCCCCTAAACCAGCATAAGTTGTGGGAAGGTCTTCTCTAAACTTTCCTAATCTTGTTCCCCAGGAGGGATCTATTTCAAAGTTACATACTCCATCACAATAAGAGAAGACATTACTATCTTGGTCTGCTCTCCAAGAAAAAAATTGTTTATTTTGTATGGTTGAATCCTCTTTGAATATCCTTGTATCTACGCTCGCAGTCATTACAACTGGAGGATCATTGGTTCTTATAGGAACCAACATTTCTTTTTCATTATATCTTTTCCAATCTTTTAATTCCCATGTCATGTCTGCTGCGTTTCCAAGAATTGGTTCTGCCATTCCAGATTTAGACTCCCAATTATAACCATGGTAACGCTCTATAGAATCTGTTAATGCTAAGGTTAAAGTGCTTCTATACTTTACATTATCTTCTTTTGTTTTGGTTTCAATGTATAGCTTACCAGGTAAGGTATCCAAACAATAGTTATGATCTAATATTAATCTACTTGGTTCAAGAGCTTGTATTCCAGTAGCATGAGGATTTACTGGTCTGATTATTGGCTCCTTTTCTAACCCCTTATTAATATCTACAATATATGTAGATTCATTACCTAACCAAGAGGTTCCTCCGCTTCTCCCTGGTTCTCTGTATACTTCTCTAGTGCAATCAAAAGGTTCTGGTTCTGAAACTTTAGATTGTGGATCTCTTTTACAACATAAAGGAGCTGTTAGAAGTGCTAATGCTAATATTGTTACAAGGGTTCTTCCCATGTTTTTTATAAGATACTCTAACTTTTAACTTTTTCTAGAATAAAATAGATAAATCCCAGCGGCCGGACTCGAACCGGCATCCTCACGGGTTCTGCCGCGCGTAAGCGAACGCATGCTCGAGCCTTACGCATAAGCATAGGCTACAGCCGTGCGCTCCACCGTTGAGCTACACTGGGATAGAAATACTAAGAATTTGTATTTTTAAAGGTTTATGGAAGAAGTCTTTCAGTATCTCTTGGAGAGAAAGTTGCTTCTCTAACATTTCCTAATCCCAACATTTGGGTTATAACCCTTGTTGGGCTTAACCCAAAACCAGCGTGTTTTGGACAGCCATATTTGAAAAAGTCAACATAAAATTGTAAAGGTTTTAAGTTAAGTTTCATTTCTTTAGCTTGTTTTTGTAATATCTCTGCTCTGTGCTCTCTTTGAGATCCTGTTGTGATTTCAACACCATTATAAATTAGATCAAAACTCATTGTTAGTTTTGGTGATTCTCTCATATGGTAAAATGGCCTTTCTGAAATAGGATAATGGGTGACAAAAACAAAATCATGTTTGTATTTTTTCTTAACATACTCTCCTAATTTCTTTTCTGCAGAAGTGTCTAATCTTTTTGTTTTTATAGCTTTCAAAGCATCTTGATACTTAATTCTTGGAAAAGGAGTTTTAGGAATTGTTATTTTTATTCCAAAAACTTTTTCTATTTGTTGCCCATATTTCTTTTTTACTTGTTCTAATGAATATTTTATCCATCTTTCTTTAAAATCCATTAATTCTTTCCAATCTATCCAAGATATTTCAACATCTAAGGAAGTGTATTCTGTATCATGTCTTGTTGTGTGGGAAGGATTTGCTCTAAATACTGGAGCAATTTCAAAAACTTTTTCAAAACCTGCAGCCATAGCCATTTGTTTGTAGATTTGTGGGGATTGAGCTAAGTAAGCTTTTTTATTGAAATAAGGAACTTCAAATAATTCTGCTGCCCCTTCTGAAGGAATTCCCATAAGTTTTGGAGAGTGTAATTCTATTAACCCCTCTTTTATGAAAAATTCTCTTGTTGCTCTTTCAAATTCTGTAGAAACTCTGAATATTAAGAGATGTTTTGGTTTTCTTAGATCTAAAAAACGCCAGTCTAATCTTTTGGATAAGTCTGTTTTAATACTTTTATCTTTTTCATTAACTAAAATGGGTAGTTTTGCAGCTTTGTTTAATAAGGTTATACCTTTTATTTCAACTTCAACATTGCTTCTTGCTTCTTCATGTTTTACTTTAGCTTCTTTTGCTTTTCCTTTGATTTCAACAACTGATTCTAAACTTAGATCTGAGAATTTTTTGAATAATTTTGAATCTTTAATAAAACACTGAACTACTCCAGTTACATCTCTTAATAATAAGAATTTGATTTTAGCTAGATCTCTTAATTCATGTACAAAACCTTGTAAAAATACTTCTCCTCTTTTGATATCTTGGATATAAGTTCTTTTCATAGTCTTAATTATTTAGTATACTTTTTAAGGATTTCTGAAGCCTCAGCAGGATTGACTTTTCCTTTGAAATGTTTCATTACCAAGCCCATGTATGCATTTAAGGATAATCCTGGTTTTGAAGCAACTATTTCTTGAACAAAGGCTTCTAAATCTCTTGGATCTATTGATTCTGTTTTTAATGCTTGTTCTATTGATTTACCTTTTATTATTTCTAACATTAGTTGTTTAGCTTGAGATTCTTGTATTTCTTTTTTCCTGGTTTTTTCTAATAGAGATTCTAAGATATCTAAGGGTAATTTTTTTTCAATTTCTTGTATCTTGATTTTTTCATGGCTTGCTATTTCTTTTGGCCATAGTATTAAGAATTTGACTACAAGATCTGGTTTATTGTATGCTTTTAGTAAAGATTTGAATTCTTGTAATTTTCTTTCTTTTAATATTAATTTGATCATTTCAGGATTCATCCCTTTTTCTTTTAATTCTAATTTTATTGTTTCGTGTAATTTTGGAATGTTTTTCTTTGCTTCATCAACATAAGATTTTGTATAGATCAAAGGCACATCTGTTTCAGGATACATTCTTGCTGATCCTGGTAGTGGTCTTAAGAAACTTGTTGTTCCATCTTCATTTGCTTTTCTAACTTCTGGTTTCCCCTCTTTTGATTTTGCTTGTCTTTTTGCTTCATATTCTAAAACTTTTTCAAATAGATATGGTTCTTGAACTCCTTTTATTTCAACTCTTGGATGTTTTGGAGTACTGATGTTTAGATCTTGTCTTATTGTTCCAATTCCTCTTTTAACTTTACAAGCTCTGAGAATTTCTCCGATTTTTAATGCAGCTATTTTAGCTTCTTTTGGTGTTGTGATATCTGGTTTGGTTACAATCTCAACTAAAGGAATTCCCAATCTATCTAATCTGAAGGTTACAGAACTCTTATCTCTTCTTATTTCTCTTGCAGCATCCTCTTCTAATGTTATTGATTGAATTCCTATTTTTTTCTTTTTTCCTTCTAATTCTATTTCAAAGAATCCATCTTCTGCAACTAATGCTGTTCTTTGAAAGCCTGATACGCATGATCCGTTTATGATTGTTTTT
This sequence comes from archaeon, assembly GCA_020343435.1. Lineage (GTDB taxonomy): Archaea > Nanobdellota > Nanobdellia > Pacearchaeales > UBA284. Next base: position 418,260 of record CP070794.1, read on the forward strand.
CTCATAACTTGAACTGCTGGAAAAATTCTTGATTTGAATATTAAAGCTAATTGTAATGCTATTATCAAAGCATCTTTATTTATTTCATGTGGGGGTTCTTCATCCAATTCTACTAAGCAGCTAACGTCTTTGTAAAATTCGTAAATGAAAGTTTTATCTTTTAGTTCCTCGTGATAAGCTGCTACATCTACTTTTCCAGACTCTCCTGCTACTGCTTTTATTTTTCTTCTTATTACTTTATCTGGTTTATCTTGTTTTAAGATAGAAGGACATGAACAGAATAACTTATTTGTATCTAACTGTTGATGTATTTCTATACCTGCTTTTATTTTTTCAGACATGTATAAGAAAAAGGATTCTAATTAATAAATTTAACCACTTAATCTATAACTCTCTGCTTTCCCCTTATTTGCAACTGCTACAGCAATAGGAACACAATAAGAGCCTCCTGAAAGATCCATAACAACCACTTTTTCGGGAATGTCTGGACCAAAATTAAGAACATATCCTCTCCTAGAAACATGATCTTTTGCACCTAATGGGATATGGGGGGTTGAATGATCAATCGGGCCAAGTTCTCTTTCTAAACTTAAAAGTGCAGATTCTGGAGCAAACTCTCTTGTGGTTCTTGGTTCAAGGGTTGTTAATACTCCATGAAACCATTCCTCTAGGGCATCTTGTCTAGCTCCAATTTTTGCATTTCTTGATCTAACGACTGTTTCATCCTTCATTTTAACAATAGATCCAGAAAAAGATGGTTTTTAAATATTTATATTCGGAAATATATAAAAATGCTCCCGCCGTAAGCGGAACAAGAATGACAGTGCTCTCACTGTTTAATTTTTATTATGTCTGTTACGACTATTTATCGAGGAGATTGAACTTTATATATTTTATGTTTTTGTATAAGAAAAAAGATTTTTTCAACATAGAAAAGATTATAAAGGCTTAAATTATTAGTTTTTTGGGGTGGTGGTCACCAGAAACCTTATTCTGAGATTAACAAAATGACCTGGTTTACAAAACAATTAAGTGATGGAAGATTTTTTCATGCTGGAAGAGTCTATAGAGAAATCCCACTTCCAAAAGAAGATTCTTTACCAGAAGAGTATAGAGGCAAAATTGTAGATGTTATGTATGGCTCTATCACTGGAACTGAAAGAGAGCATTCTGGAGGCACTCAAGCAATGATTGTTGAATCAGAAGGAATGGAAAGATTGGTTTTTGAAAAAGGAAAATGGAATGGTGTTGATCCTAACCTTAAACCAGTGTTTACTATTGCCGATAGAATAGCTAATGAAGCTGGCGGTTTCTAATTTTCAATTTCATTATATCTATTTGCATTATATTAAAGACAAGCTAAGAAATAGTAAATTCTAAATAATATTTATTGTTTTTTGTTTTTTTCTGGATCATAGTTAATTATTTTAAAAACAAAAGCCCCATTAGCATGAGAGATATCCGCTACATTATAATCCCCCGATATTAAAACACATCCATTATTTTTTGAAATCATATCATACAATTTTTTGTCAGCATCAAAAGGATCTGTTATCTCATAATCTTTTGTTGTTATCTTTATTTTTCCTGATTGTTGAAACATCTTTAATTTTTCTAATTCTTTTTGTGCACCTCTTTTCTGAGATAATCGAATTGTTTCAATTTCATCCAAAATTTTAAATGGTTGAATTACACAACAACCCTCAAATATTGGTTTTTCTGAATTAAAATCTTTACTTAATATGCCTGCAACATAGGCGTTGGTATCACATATGATGTGGGTAAATTTTTTTCTTAAACAATCCTTTTCTATTATCTTATTACATTTAGAACAATGATAATTAATCTTTTTCTTTTGTGGATTATAATATATAAGGATTTTGCTTATTTCTTCTTTGCAGTTGGGACATAAGAATTTTAGTTCTATTTGTTTTTTTGGATATCTTTGTTCTATTTCTTTAACATTACTCCATTTTTTTCTTACAAAATCTGGGAACTCTAAAGAAGGGTGTGATTTTCTGAAGACCCTTAACCATTTTCCGGTTATGTCATTACTTGCCCCCTTTCCAAAACTAATACTTTTTTTATTATCATATAATGTATTTAATCTATTTAATTCTTCCATTTTTGAAAGTCTTATTTGTCTTGCAACAATAGAGGCCAGCTTTACGGCAGTAACATTTTCATCCATTTTACTTTTACAAATAAATTCAATCTTATTTTTCTTCAAATTTTCCAAGTATTTTTGCAATTTATCTCTGATATTATAATTATCAATTACCAATAGAAAATTCTGATTTACAACATTTGAATATTTTCTTATAAGATTAATATATTTATTATCCATCAAACGATTTAAATTAAAAGGAAAATTAGTGATTTCTAAAGAAGAGATAATTTCATAATAATACTTTATTTTGTATTCTCGTAATAAACTACAATAATAATTTAATTCTTTTAAACTTAGGGTTTTTATATCTCTTTTTAAATCTTTAAATAGAAGTAGTTTGTCTTTAGGTAGCAATACCGAACCAAAAACCATCGGACCAATACATTCTCCTTTTCCAGCTTCATCAAATCCGATAATGCATTCTTTCAATTCATATAATTTTGATTCATCAATTTCTATTGCTTTTGCCTTATCTCTTCTCTTAATAAATGTTAAATTAATTGAATTTTTTAAAAAAGAACTTATTTTCTCAAAAAAATCCCCTTCTTTTCCTTGTAATAGGCATTTCCCAGTACCATAAAAAATTAGATTTAGGGAATCCTTATTATTGGATAGTATTAATTTTAAGATTATATTTTGTTTTTCATCTTTACTTTCAACAATTATCCTAAATTTGTTTCTAATTAATTCTTTTATTTTCTTAATTTCACTTAGATTAAACTGGAATGTTTCTGAACTCATTTTGATTAACCAAGAATAAACATCAGCAGCACTGATGGCTTCATATCCTTCAGCAACCTCTGCGATTGAACCCTTGCGGGGCATCCGGCATATCTGCCATCATACCACACTGCTATTCTTATTAATATTCTTATTCTTTTAAATGTTTAGTTATTTAATTATCCAAATACTTTAATTAAATTTGAAAAGACAGATATAAATTCTTTTCTATTCTAAAAATTGTAACAAAAGAAATATATTCAAAATATGCTGGCTTCTTCTGACTTTTTTATTAAAATTTAATAATATTTATATATTTGAATCAACTTGTCTTCATTATGAAAAAACATGATTGGTTTGAAGATTTAAAAGGAACTATAAGAAAATTCAAGAATATTGACAATGCTATTGCATGCTTTAAGTTCAAATATGAAAGAGAAATGCAATTGCCACAATGGGTTTTAGGGATTGGTATTGCTATGCTTCTATCCTCAAATATTTCAAGTATCATTCAATCTAATTCAGATTTTTTAAAGATAACTGGAATAGTGGGATATGTTGTATCATTGGTTCTTTTTTTGGTTGGTATCATCTTGTTGATTGTTTTATCAAATCGCCAAAAAAAAGCTATGAGTTATTTATATTTAGAAAAAGATAAGAAAAATAAAAAATGAACTTCAAAGAGATTAAGATAATAATTGGATTTGTAATACTTTTTCTCCTTCTATTTAGTATCCCAAGCATCTTCGCTTTCCGAGACCCCCTCTTAGTAAAATTGATTAACAACAGCGAATGCAGAGATGCCCTTAATATTGCTTCAGAGAATGATATATTAGAAATAAGTCTTCCAAAAAATTTCAATTGCAAGGATGTAACAATTGAGATGAATTTTAGTGGAAATATATGTCGTTGTGATGGTCTTAGAGACAATTATTTTCATGATTCTGTTGGCGAAGAAAAATATAATTATACTAACAATCTTTATTTCTGTTTATTAACTTTTAAAAATGCATATGATAGTTGTTGTTGCCCCCATTATTCTGGGAAAAAAAATTGTATAGAAACAGATTTGATCAATAATAAGTTTGACATAAAGATAGGTTATTCTGAGAGTTATGGTCAACCTTATTTGTTTAATAAAACTCTTAAAGTAATACATCAAGAAGATTTGGAAAAAGAATGCAAAATCTGGAATTTCGAGAAAACTGGAATTAATGTTGGTATCCCTTTAATTATTATTTCTGGGATTTGTTCGATTATTGGTTTTTATCTTTCTAAAAAAGGAAAGACACAAAAACTAAAAAAGATAGGTACAACAATGGCTATATTGGGAGTTATAATAACTATAATTTTAGCGGTATTGAATAGATTTAAAATTTTGTAAATTCTGACTTAGTCCACAAAAAACATTATACTATTTTTTCTTTATAGGTTATGGAACTACAATTAGGACATTTTCTCAATTTATTTAAAGAATCTTGTAAAGCATTTTTATTGCGATTAGTTTGCATACCTGCACCAGCAGCAAGCCAACTTCCCGCTAACATACCAAAACCAGTAGCAACTTGATAAGATCTATTTTTCTTTAATTCTCTTTCAAGTTCCTTCTCTTTTAATACAGAAGAATACCAAACTTTCCCACAGCGATTGCATTTTCTTTTATATTCCTTATTATCAATTTTTTGTTTTTTGCCATACTGTTTCTTGCACTTAATACTGCAAAATCTTTTATCTTTGGTTCTATAAACTAAACCTGTCTTAAGATTTCCAAGTTTTTTATTGCAGTTCGGACAAAAAGATACCATTGTATATTTTTGTAGATATGTAGTTTTATAGTAATGGCTTATATATAAAGATTTCTACAAAAATATATCTCTACAATGGCAAAACCAAAAAGACAAGTAAGTTTCTTTATTGAAACAGATTTATGGAAAAAGTTTTCTAAAAAATGTATAGATAAGGACAAGTCAAAGACAGAAGCTCTTGTAGAATTAATCAAAGGATTCTTAGGAGACTAAGCATAAGTATATACTCATGCAGAAAAAACTACTGTTGTATTACCATTACAAAAGTCATAAGGAAGCAAATTCTATAACTTAAGGACTTTTGGCATGTTTCTATTAGTTTTTTGCTGAATAAATTTTTTTAGAAAATCTTATAGAAATATGTTTAGTTTCCTATGGATTTTGTCTGTTTTTCTCGAAGCTTGGTAAAAATAATCTTGTCACTAAGTCTAATATTCTTCTTCATGGGGAGCTAAAAGGGTGGGTGCTCTGAGAGAGAGCTATACTTTATTTCCTATGTTCTTAGCTGTTTCTATATCTTGTTTTATTTCTGGTTCTTTGTTTAATGGCGCCGCCGAATCAAAAAGTTTTATTTCTTTCTCACGCAAAGAAATTATTTTTCTTATTTTATCTTTTGCGTTATACCCTTTTTCTTCCCATTCTGGGTATCCATAACTCTGTTCTATCTTCTTATGCTTAATACCTAATTGAATACCTTTGGAAGCAATAACATCCTTTTGTAAAGCATATTCTTGCCAAGGACAAATAGCTACTTGTTCTGGAATACCTATTTTCAAACCAGGATATCCTATCTCTAATTCTGACTTAAGACTAAAGAATTTCTCATTGTTAATTTGTTCTATTGTAATCGGATCAAAACCAAATGTTCTAAAGTAAGCAATTAATTTACAACCATTCTTAGTTTTATGAAATTTAAAACTGCCGTCAGGCAAGAAGAAACGAAAAGCATATTTCCAGCCCCTTGGGCAATAACCAAGAAAGGACTTATCTTTCTCTAATTTCCTTATTAATTTATCTGGGAGATCATTTATTTTAGCTTCATATACAAAAGCATGGCCAGATAGAACCAATGGTTTATTTTTTCCTAATTGATACCCTGTGATAAACCTTTCTATTTCTTTTTTTCTGTATGGATTAATTCCATAAAAGTTTATTGAGTCTTTTAAAACAAAGATTAATCCTTTCTCTTCTAATCTTTTTATCGCCTTAGAGATGCCTCCAAAAGTGGATTTTGTTCTTCTAAGTAGTTCTTTTTGATTGAGCAAAGGTCCCTCTTTTACAAGATGGATTAAGATACTTACTTCTAAATGAGACAACGCGACTTTTTCCCAAGAAAATTTACTAATTTTCTTCATCTTGTTTTTCATTTTTTTTGTTCTCCGAGCTATTAATAAGATTTAATATTATCTCCTCCCACTGCTCTAAAGGTTGTTTTTGTTCCATTATACTTTCCAAGGAAAAAATATATAAGGACTTAGTGGTAAATTTTACTATAAAAATGAAAATAAATAAAAAAGATTTCGAAGGGAAATTAATTCATCAAGATGAAGAAGGAATAACTTTTCTTAGTAGGTTTGAAAACAAGGGAAATGGTGTACTTGCACTAAATCTTTATGGATATACTAAATATAAACCGGATAATAATAGAATGACTTTAAAAACAACTGGGAGTCATCTTAGTCCAGAAAAAAACACTTTAATTCGAGCAAAGATCACAGAGAAAAAATTAACTGGTCTTTGGAATATATCTAATAAAATGAGACTTAGGGCCGTGGCTAAAGATAGACGATTCAAAGCAAATGAGCTTGCAGCAGTAACTATATTTTCAAATAAAAATGAAATTTCTGTAAAACCTGCAAATATCCAATTTGATGATCCAGAACCATCAAAAACATATGAAAGTCTCGGACCTTTTCCAGAAGATTGTGGATCTAATAAATCTTGCAATCATTTCAAGAAAAAAGTTTCTTCTTTAGAAGATCCATAAACTCCTTATCTTTTACAAGATTATTCATTAGTTCATTTATTTTATTCCTCTCTAAATCTGCTTTAACAATTTTATTAGCTTCTTCTTGATCTAAAATCATCCCACACATCTCACAAAAAAGGCTTGTGGGTTTATTTCTATGCTTACATCTCCCGCATTCTTTAATTTCAATTTTACTTTTTTCTTTTTTCTCTCTTTGTATTCCATTTAATTCTAAAATAGCATCATCAGTATCTCTTTGAGATAAATGAACATAAACAGCAGCCATCTTGGAACCTTGTTTCCATCCCATTACTGATTTTAGTTGAGCGTCACTTAAATGTTTAGCAAGATAAGTTGCTCTGGCATGCCTAAAACTGTGAGGATTTACTCTTTTTCTAACCCCTGCTTTTTCTTTTGCATTCTTTAGAATATTTTTTATTCTCGCATAGGTTATCAAATTATTCTTTTGAGAAAGCCAAACAAATGATTCAGGATTGTGATTATCTGGATGACCATCATTTATCCAATTCAAGAGATAACCTGAAGAAGAAATTAATCTAACATATCTGGAACCAGTTTTGCCAAAAACACTTATTTTTGCTCCAAATTCATCAAAAGAAACATTCTTTATTTTAATTGTTGCTAATTCTCCAATTCTACATCCAGATTCATATAAACAGGCAATAAATGCTTTATCTCTACTCTTATTTGAGTTTTGTATTAACTTCAAGATATCTTCTTCATTTAGTAAATCTTCTGGTAGTCTTTGTTTGCCTGAATCGGCAGTAGTCTTAATCCATCTAACTTCTTCTGGGTAAATATCTTCCGCATTTCTTAACCACTTGTAGAATTTCTTTAATATTATCCTAAAACCCCTTTTAGTATTGTAAGCATAATCTTTTTTCTCAATAACTGCTAAAACATGTTGTATATCCTCTTGATTGCATTTATCGAGGTCTCTAACAACAATCTCAGTAATTTTTCTTAAATCATAAAGATATCTTGCAATTTTAGCCTTTCCTATCCCATCTGCAATACAAGCATCTTGAAATTTCATTAAAATTTCTTTATTTTTCTTAGAAATATCACTTTCTTTTATTCTTTTTATTGTTGCTTCTAATTTCTTTGCATAATGATGTATATCTATTGTTTGTTCCATATTGCTCTTAATGAGCAGTGGTTTTAAACACCAGTGGTAACTTTTACCACAAACTACTCATAAGAGCACTGTCGAATGTATATTCATGCTCCCGCCGGGATTTGAACCCGGGTCACTGCCTCGAGAGGGCAGTATCCTTGGCCTCTAGACTACAGGAGCTTACTAACTAGAAGAATTAGTGTTTTAAAAGATTTCTTAAATCTTAATTTTTTCAACAACAATGATCTGTCCACATTTTTTACAGAATAAAATCTTATTATCTCTATTACTAGCCATTACTTTTTCTTTAGTCTTACATTTGGGACATTCCACTTCTATTTCCTTTTCTTGGAGTTTCATTTTCCTTAGCCTGTTAATTCTTAGGAATTTGGTCTATTTATAATTTCTTGTTTTCTAGAATATAAAAAATAAAATAGAAAGAAAAATTATCTAGATTTATTCTTCAACTAAAAAAACAGTATCATTGGGTCTTACTCTGTCCTTTACTTTTACTCCAATGTCATCTCCTGCTTTTGCAGTTTCAACTGCTTTATTCTCTATCTGTATGCTATCTACTGCTTGTTCAAAATCTGTTGTATGTCCCTTTATGTGGATTTTGTTCCCTACCTTAAGTTCTGCAGTTAGTTTTAGTGCTGCTACTCCTGGCTTTGCAAAGTAAATAAAGACCTTTCCGATTTCTTTTTCTGCCATGTATTTTAGAGTAGGGTTAATTATTTAAATTTAATGAATAGCTCCACCAGGATTCGAACCTGGGTCATGAGGACCAGAACCTCATATGCTTGACCACTACACTATGGAGCTATATAATTCTAAATTAACAATCTTTAAAAAATGTTTTTGTTTATGAATATTGTGCCTTTGTAGCTCAGTTGGTAGAGCGCTTCGTTGGTAACGAAGAGGTCGTGGGTTCAAATCCCACCAGAGGCTTACAAAACTATAAAAAGCCCTTAAAACTACAGATAAAATGGAAAAGCATCATGGATTAAATGAGTTAAAGAAGGAATATTCTAAGTTCGTGAAAAAATACAAATTACCAGAATTCTCTGAGCTTAACAAAGAATTTGAGATAGAGAAAGTTCAAGAAAAAGAGACAGAATTCTTGTTAAGAGAGATTAGAAGAGCTATAAGTGAAAAAATAGTTGCTTTCCTTAAATTCTTAGAATTATTTATGAATCCTTCTGGAGCTCCATTATTTATCCTAATTTCATTAAAAGGACTAACCCATAGTAAAAAAGAGAAAATAGAACACCTGTATAGTGAATTAGTAAAAACAGAATTAGGGTCTGTATCTTTGGATATTGAATATCAAGAAAAAGAAGAAGTAAGATTCATAAAAGAGTGTTATAAAAAATGGAAAGAGGTTAAACCTGATTTACATGGTATTTTCAAAGAACTAGAGAAAATTCATTCAAAGGGTTCTGAAAAGAAAACTAAAAGTTATTTTGGTTAGAATAAAGAATTAAAATCTATTTCTATACAGCTTACCGGCAGTTTAAGATTCCAGTTAGATATTGTTTGTGGGGATAATTCTCCAATAAATCCAATTATCTTGTCTTTTATCTTTATTTCTGCAGATCTTCCTGGAATAAAGTAAGGATAATCTTTTGGAACTAAAGAGTATTCTAATTTTTTATTTTTTAAAATATAATCTAAAACTTGAACAGCCTCGGTAAAATTAGCTTTTGCATGAGATATTGCTAGAGCTAATTTAAGATTATCTTTTGTTTTGGTTTCTGCTCTTGGAGATGGTTCTGTTGTTAAACCAATCTCAAATATTTTTTGAGGATAATCTTTTGTAGTGTTATTAGACAAAAATTTAATTAGTGAAGGCAACAACCATTTTCTTAGACATGTGAAAGTTTCTGAATAAGGGTTAATTAATTCTACTATTTCTCCTTTTTTCATGTTCACATTATCAAATTGTTCTTTTTTATTAGATAATAAGAAAGAAGCAATTTCTTGGAATTCTAATCCTGTTAAAAGATCTGCTATCTGTGCTTTTCTTTTTGTTGTTTCTAGAATTCCTCCTGTTGTGTACATCTTAGGTTCTACTGGTTTAAAGTTTTTGAACCCATAATTAATTGCTATATCTTCAATTAGATCTACGTTATGGATAATATCTTGTCTATAGAAAGGAATCTCAACAACAAATTGATTGTTGGTTTGTTTTACACCATATCTTAATTTTGTTAATAAATCAATAACTTGTTTTGGTTTTAGATCTAATCCTAACAGAGAATTAATTTCTTCTAATTTTATTCTTCTACTTTTTGTCTTAAAGAAGGGAGTTGTGATTTTTTTTCTATCTTTTATAATTACAGAATAGATTTTTCCACCACGTTCTGCTAATGCTGAAACAGTTATATTAAGTACATGGGATAGTTTATCTAAATCAAATCCTGAAACCTCTATGAAAACATTTTTTGTTTTCTCAGTTATCTTACCACTATAATCAGAATTAATAATTGGGGGCATGCTCAGAACATTTTTATCAGCGTCGATAAAAATAGGATATTCTTTCTTATCTTTTAATAAATGTCCATAGGCTTGTCCTTTTTCATGTTTTTCTACAATTTGTTTTAAGTTTAATTTTTCTACTAAACCTAAGGGTGTGAAACTTAGAGCTTCTGGTTTATATGTTGTATAAGTTATTGGCCATTTTATTTTATCAAAATCATAAATTCCTATTGCAGCTTCTTTTCTTCTTCTTCCAAAAGTATCACATAGTTTTTCTTGTAATTGTACTATCTGTTCTATGAATTTTTCAGTGAAATGTAGATCTTTTACCACAGCACAAACTGTGAATGGTCTAATACTTTTTACTTTATGAGAAACTTTGACGATGAAACTAGATTTTTCTACAGGATATGTTGCTAATTTTCTTTCTCTTCCAACCAATCCCTTGAGTTCTCTTGCAATTCCTTCTGTAGATAATAAATCTGCCCTGTTTGTGTCTTCGATTTTAACTATTAGTTTATCTTTTTCTACGTTTTCTACACTAACTTTAGTCATTTCTAGTAATTCTGTTAGTTTTTCTATTGTAAATGGTTTTTTTACTAGTTTTTCTATGTCTTTTTTACTAATTTCTATTGTTGGCATTTTATGATTTTCTTAAAAAGTTTATATCTTGACTAAATATATCTCTGATATCTTTGATTCCTCTTTCTATCATAAATAATCTATCAATTCCCAATCCCCAGGCAATTACTTTTTTATCAATTCCAAAAGGTTCTGTAACTTCTGGTCTGAATATTCCTGCTCCACCCAATTCCAACCATTTACCATCAAAATAAGCTTGTAATTCAACTGATGGTTCTGTGAAAGGGAAATATGCTGGAACAAATCTTATTTTTGTTGTTTTAGCTATTTTCTCTGCAAAGAGTTTTAATAATCCTAATAAGTGTCTGAAATTAACATCTCCAATAACTATTCCATCTAATTGGTTGAATTCTGTTAAATGAGAAGAATCTATAACATCTGGCCTAAATACCCTTGATATTGTGTAGTATTTTCCAGGTATTTTTGGTTTGCTAGCCATTACCCTGGATGATACAGCTGTTCCTTGGCTTCTTAGAAGCAATTTAGAGGTCTCTTCATTACTAAACTTGTATTTCCAACCTTCTGAACCTGTTTTCCAGCCATTTTCATGAGTTTTTTTAATTTTTAGTAATAGATTATGATGTTTTCTTAGATCTGCTTTTCCTTTTATGAAGTATAGATCATGAATTCCCTTAGCAGGATGGTTTTGGGGCATGAATAGAGAACAACAATTAAAGAAACTATCTTCAACTATTGGTCCGTCAGCTTCTTGGAATCCTATTGCTGAGAGTTCATCTTTGACTTTTTCTAAGAATTTTAAGTAAGGATGTCTTTTTCCTCCAAAAATGGATGGAGTTTTTGTTTTGATATCATAAACTCTGAATTTTTTTCCTTTCCATTTTTTATTTTTAATTATTTCTGGAGTTAATTGCTCTATTAAATCTTGTCTGAATGTTTTTGCTTTTGTAATTAAGTGTTTGCCTTCTTCTGTTATTTCATATGAAACTTCTTCTTTTTTCTCTACAAGAATTAGATTTCTTCTTTTTTGTAATTCTTTGATTAGTTTTTCTTGAGATTTTAATTGAGATAATGGTTTTGGTAAAGATTCTAAGAATTTTTCTTCAGGGAACTTGTTTACTAGCTCTTCTTTTGATTTTTCAAAGGTTAGTTTACCTGACTCTATTTTAATCATTCCTTTGTCTTTTAATGACCCTAGAGCTGCTTGGAATTCATTATCAGATAATCCTGATTGTTTTTTAGCTTCTTGAAACTGTAGATCTGGTTTTGTTGAGATTAATGTTAAAAGATTCCTCTCTGGTAGTCCTGTTTTAACATATCTTATCCCATTTACATCTAGAATTAGGGTTTCTTTCTTGGTTTTTTTAAGAGTTATGATTTTTTTATTTGATAAAAACTGTAAAGCTCTCTTTATTGATGTTTCATCTAACCCTGATTTTTCTTCGATCTCTTTTAGATTTTTTAGTTCTAAGAAAGGAAGGATTTTCCTCTCTATGGGACTAAGAGATAATAGTTTATCCATAGATTATTAAAGAAAAAAGAACTTTAAAAACTTACTTTCTCTTTCTTTGAAGAGGTCTTTCAATTTTCTTTGGTTTTCTACCTAAAAAGATTGCTAAGACTATGATCACTACAATCAATACGATGATTAAGATTACCCATCCAATGTTGTGTTTGAATTCAAACCAGAATTGATCTGATCCAGATGCGCTTGGAGTCTCTTTTGAAACACTGAAGGTTACTTCTTCTTCAATTGTTTGACCATTATAAGTTAATGTTAATGTGAAACTTACTGTTCCTGAGATATCTTCTCTAATTGAGAAGTACATTGTTTCAATTGCGGTTTCTCCTGCTCCTAAATCATGATCTATATAACATTCTTCTGCTTGTTCATTCCATGATTGAGAATCAGAAACACAAACTTGATAATCTTCAATTGTTGCTGTTCCAGTATTTTTTACCTTTACATCAAAACTCATAGATTCTCCTGCAAAAGCAGAACCCATTCTCTCGGCTGATAATGATAAGGATTCTGTTAAAACAACACATCCACCCTTAATTTCAATATCTTCATACTGGGTTGCTGAATCTCTATATTCATCGTCATCGTCATCGTAATTAAAGTAAGCTGTTAATTTTAGAGAGTATGTTCCTTCTTCTATATCTTCTGGGATATCAAAGTTGAAAAAGAAAGTTTCTTCTTCTCCTTCTTGAACTTCATCTTCCTCTGATAAATCTATTCCTAATTCATTGCTGAAAAAAGTTAATTCTACATCTTCATCTCTTTTACCAGCATTTCCTAATCTTACTGTTAAATCTGTGAATGAACCACATCTCACTTCTTCTTCAGATAAAGTTATTCTATCAAATATGATATGGTGAGATTTTTGTTTGAGTTCTATATCAACAGAGTCTTCTAAACAGTCATCTTCATCATCTTCATCATATGCTTTGGCATTTACTACAAATCTATTATCTGGATCTGCATCATATGGAATTTTTAATGAGAAAGTGAAGGTTTCATCTTCATCTTCTTCTAATGAGATGTCTTCTGAAATATCTTTAACTACTTCATTTTCATCAATATCATAAAGTTCTATTTCAACTGTTGCATCAAGGTCATCATCTGCTTCTACCTTTATTTCTACATCAATTGTGTCTCCTAAGTAGAAATCATCCCCACTATCTGGTTCTTTAATTGTGAAAGTACTCATTTCATCTGCATTTCCTTCACAGAAACATCTTCTTACTCTGATAGGTTGGGTAAATGTGTAATTAGTATCATTTCCTCCATAGTTATGAGATACATATATAGTAACACTATAAGTTTCTGCATAAACAGTGTTAACATCAACTGTGAAATTAACTATTGAGCTGTTGTTTGCACCGATTGTGAATGGTGTTCCTGTATTAATAGTAATATTAAGCTCATCTAAAACAGAACTTGGAACTGCAGCCCAGATTCCATTAATTGTGGCTGTAGTTGTGGTGTTTCCATTAATTAGATTAAAAGAACCTTGTTCTGTATCATCCCAACATATTTCTGTAGTTGTAACACCTGCAGAAAGAGTAGCTGTTGCAGCTGACATGGCCAAAATGCAAGCTAAACATAAAACAACGCTTAACAATATTTTGTTCATTTTTTCTTAGCCTTTATTTTTGTTGTAATTCTCAAGTTAAGTCACTTTAAAAACTTTTCTGTTCTGTTTTGAAACAGTTAATTAAAAGCGTTCTTGATCTTCAGAATTGCTTCAGCAACGTTCTGTCCTTTGTTAGTTAATTTGATTAGTTTTATTCTTCCTTTCTTTTCAAAAGCAACTAATCCATATTTTTCTAGACTTTGTAGAATTTTAACAGCATGAGAATAAGTACAATCAACTTCCTTAGCTAATAAACTTCCATATCTTGCTCTTAAGTTTTTTTTCAAAGCGATTAGAATTAGGGCGGGTTTCTTTCTAAAAAATGTATCAAATGCGTCTTTCATTTTCATCATTTTCCCTTAGCCTGTTAAATGATTATTATAATATAAACTATATGTTAGAGTATAACCTTTGTTTATAAAGTTTTCGTTTTAGAGTGAGAACACTTTTAGGGACGGTAAGAAAAACTACTTTTCGTCGCTATTTGCAGTTATATCCTGCTTCTAGAGCTTTTTCCCAATCTTTTGAGATATTTTTGGGGATATACTCTCTCCATTTATTTAGGTTAAGTTTTACTTTCATCTGTTTTAATAAGAATCCTAACAAGACAAAATTAACCATATTAGCATGTCCAAGTTTTTCTTTTGTGATTTTTAGGAAATAATTTCCATCAATTCTTTTTGCTGTTGGAAGAGCATCTTCTGTTTTAACAAATTCTAATAATAAATCTGATTTTTCAAAAAAAGGAACTTCTATTTCATTGATATCTGTCATTAAGAAAGAACTTACAACTCCTTTTCTCATTGTTGGACCATAAAGAGTATAATTGTAAACATGAATATGGTTTTGAGCTAGAATTTTTCCAAGTAAACTTGTCATTAACTTAGTTCCTTGTCCTGCGAAAGCTATAATTTGAATTTTCATCTTTTAATGATTCCTAATTCATCTTCTTTTAGATCCTTTACATTTTCTTTTATCTTGAATCTTTCTTTATACCATTTTAACATTTTTGCAACATCCATGCCCAATTTTCTTCCAACATTAACTGGACATTGTGATTTTATATCTACAAAAGAAAACCCTTTATGTTTCATTGCTTCTTTAACACATCTAGTTAAGTGATCTGGAAATGCTGTTGAACTTCTAGCAAAAAAGTTATTGTGAGATAAAATAATGTCTTTAATATTAATCATAGGTTCTTGATTTCCATAAGGAGAAGTTGTTGTAACTCTTTTTATTGGAGTTGTTGGAGCTCTTTGTCCTCCAGTCATTGCGTAAACTTCATTATTTGAACAAAAAACTTTGATATCATCGTTTCTTCTTGAAGCATGTAATAAATGATTTAATCCTATAGCTAATAAATCTCCGTCTCCACTGAAAACAATTGCTTTTGCATGTGGTTTAACTTCTTTTATTCCAACAGCTACTGGAATTGTTCTTCCATGTAATGCTTGTAAAGAATTAACATCAAAATATCCTGAGGATCTTCCTGCACAGCCAATTCCTGAAATAACATAAGTATCCTTCTTAGGAAAATTAAGTTCAGCTAATTCTGCACAGACAGCATTGTAAATCATGTAAAGGCCACAACCATCACACCATCTTATTCTCACTTCTTTCCGTTTGTAATCTTCTGTTTTCATTTTAGTAAAGCTTTTCTAACTTCTGCTAATCTGATTTCTCCACCAGTAATTGGAACTCGTTTAACTTCTCTTTTTAGGAAAGATTCTAATAAAGTTGCATACTGTCCTTCATTCATTTCCGCAACAATTATTTTTTTGTATTTCTTTGAAATTGTTTTTAATTGTTCTATGATTGGAAATAATCTTATTGGTCTAAATAATGAGAATTTATCTTTAAAAGCTGCAACAGCTCTTGATAATGATCCAAATGAGATAACTAAAGTATCTGATTTCTTATTTTCATGATAATCATAGAAATTGTAATGTTTAGCTACAGATAATTGTTTTTCTTTTAATCTTTTAGTTACCCTTCTATAAGCTAATCTATCTGTAGTTTTAGGAATTCCATCTTCTGCTACTAAACTTGTAAAATGTCTTGTTTTGGTTAAGAATTGTTTTCTTGTTTTTAGAGGAATCTCTTTTTTCATTACTGTTTCATATCCATGTCCTATGTAAGCATCTAATAACATGATTACTGGACTTAGAGATTCTTCAGCTGCATTAAAAGAGTGAATTGTAAATTCGTATGCTTCTTGAGGTGAATTCGGAGAGAAGACTATTGGAAAGAAATCCCCTGCTGATCCTACACAAGATGCAAAAATATCTCCTTGTGATGCTCTTGTTGGCATTCCTGTTCCTGGACCAACCCTTTGAACATCTATGATAACTGCTGGGATTTCTGTTCTATGTCCAAATCCAATTCCCTCTTGCATTAGATTAAATCCTGGTCCTGATGTAGCAGTCATTGCTTTTGCTCCAGTCATTGAAGCTCCGTAAAGAGAAAGAATAGCTGCTATTTCATCTTCAGCTTGGAAAAAAGGAACTTCTGTTCTCGCAATTCCATGCATTATCTCAGATGCTGGAGTTATTGGATAACCAGTGTATAATCCTATTTTAGCTTGTAGTGCTCCTAGGACAACTGCTTCATTACCTTGTAAAAATAATTTCTCTTTCCTCTTTTCTGTCATGTCTTAAAGAAAGCTAGCTGTTTTTTAAACTTTACTTATTAACAACTTTGTAAATATCTTTTAGATCTTTTTGCCTCATTAAAGGTACAAAACTATATCCTCTTTCTTTTGAAACAAATCTTAATTCTCCTTTTCTGAATTCCCAGATTTCTAATCCTCCGTAATCAAAGAACTCTCTTGATGGGAATAATAAAACTCCTCTTTCCTTGAGTAGATGTCTAGCCATATGTTTAACATCTTTAAGATGTTCTTTTGAAACTCCTGCTGTAAAGAAGATTCTATCATATTTATTGAACCAGATTGGATTATCTATGTTTAAAGCATCTCCAATAACAAATTGAATTTCAAATTTTTTCTTAAGTTTGTTATTTTTTATTTTTTTGATAAAATTATTGATGTTATTAATGGCTCCATGAGCTAATTTTGGAAAAATTTCACAAGTAGTTACTGTTCCTGGAAATACTAAATAGGAAGTCAAAGCGGCATGATAGCCTGTATTTGTTCCTATTTCTAAAACATCTAATCCTGGCCATAGATCTAATTTATGTAACATTCTTGCAACTGTGGTTGGTTGACTTATTGTTTGCCCAAAAGCAATATGTTTTGCTTCATCTTCATAAGGATGAGATTTAACAAAGAATTTTCTATCAACAATTCTAAATGCTTCTTCAATATGAATTGGCAAACCAGTATTATTAATTTTAATAGATTTAATCATTAACTCCATTTCGTTATTGATCTTAACTCTGTGTTCTGTTTTTCTTCTTATTTTTCTTACTGTTTTCTTTTTTCTTTTTTTAATGGCTCTCTTTTTTACTTTTCTTTTTATTTTCTTCTTAGTTTTTCTTTTAACTTTCTTTCTAGAAGTTTTCCTTTTCTTTTTCCTCTTTTTCATTAGAACAAATAAGTTGTTTTAATTTTTAAAGGTTCTGTTAGTTAAATTTTTAAAGAGAATGTTCTTAGGAGAAACATGGCACCAAAGAGAAAATATGTTGCTCCAAAGAGCCAAGGAACAAACACAATGGCAATTCTTGGATTGATCTTTGCATTTGTTTTCTCAATTCTTGGATTGATTTTTAGCATAATAGCCTTAAATCAAATTAAGAAGAGCGGAGAAAAAGGACATGGTCTTGCAATTGCTGGATTAATTATTAGTATTGCTGGGATGGTTCTTGTTGCTATACTAATGCTTGTTTAAGATAATTTTCTTTCAATTCTTATAAGCTCATGTAGTTTAGCAAATCTTTCTTTTCCTAGAATTCCTGTTTTAATAATCTGAGCTTGCCATCCTAATGCAAAATGTGCTAAAGAATGATCATAAGTTTCTCCAGATCTGTGAGATAAAACAATTGTTATCCCTTTAGATCTTGCTAAATCAACAACTTTTTTAGTTTGGATTAAAGACCCCACTTGATTTGGTTTAACAATTAATGCATTAATTGATTTTAGTTGTATTGCTTTCTTAACTCTATCAAAATGTGTGCATGTTAAATCATCTCCACATATTAAACAATTCTTAGTTTGTTTTAATAATCTGGCAAAAGATTCGAAATCTTCATCATGAAAAGGATCTTCAATGTAAGAAATATTATATTTTTTTATTAATTCTGCCATATAACTGATTTGATCTTTTTTATTGAGGCTAAGTTCTCTCCTATTTGGTTTAAAATTCTTATATCTATAAGATTGAGACTTCCATAAAGAATCTGCTGCAGCATCAATTCCATAATTAAGTTCTACTCCAAATGTTTTCTGGATTCTTTCTTGTACTTTTTTAAATATATCTAAAACAGATTCATTATCTAAGAAAGATGCTAAAGCATTTTCATAAGTTAGAGAATTTTTCCAAAATCTATCAAGATCTTTTAGAAGATGTTTACATTCTTTATATGCTTGCAAATTAATGAAATAAGCATCAAAGAAATTTTTTGTTTTTGGTAAAAATAAGAATTCCTGGAAATCTGTTTTTTGTCTTTGTTGTAGATGTTTTCCTCCCCCAATTGCATTTCCAAGAGGAGAAGGAAATCTGACGTTTTTATCTTTGAATAAATAATGCCATAATTCTTGCTCATGGGAATTTGCTATTGCTTTTAGAACAGCTGTTTCCAAAGCGTAAAGAGCATTTCCTCCGAAAACAGAGAGATTGTTTGTCTTATCAGCTTTTTTTACAAATTCTTCGATTTTTTCAAGATCCTGGAATTCATTAAAAGATGTTTTTTCATTGATAAGTTTTTTTCCAAAAGCATTAATCATTGAGATTGAGAAATCAATTCCTTTTTTTGAGAAAACTTGAACCTCATGTTTTCCTTTAGAGGTTCCTTCAGGAGCACTAGCTTCAAAGGATTTTCCATTAGCTTTCACAGTTACAGAAATTGTAGCCCGGCCTTTAGAATTAGGTATTTTTCTTGCAATCACCTCTTGAATATACATGTTTTAGAATAAAGTTATTTTTTATATAAACCTTTTTATTCCTCTACTGGTTCTTCTGGGGGTTCTACTGGTTTATCCTCTTTTTTAGGAATTGGTGGTTCTTCTTTTTCAACTACTTCCTTGAATTCTGGGCTTGGACCTGTTTTTTTTGGCATAGGTCTTTTGATTGTTATTGGCAAAATTCCTGCTTCAAGTTCTGCTTCTGCTATTTTGATAGCGTCATAATGCATCTCTTCTAATTGTTCTTTAGTTAACTTTAACAAGATGGGGGCATTTGCGCTTATTTGTAAAGCTCTTGCTCCTAGAATTCTTGCGATTTCATATTTAGTATATTCTTCTTTTGAAAAGTTCTTCATTTTTTAGATTTAGATATTTTATCTTTTAATTTTTTTGCTTGTTTAGATATTTTATTTACCATATCTAAAAGTTGTTCTATCTCTATAGGTTCTTCTCCTATTTTGATCATTCCATGAATTGTTGGTTCATCTTTATTAAAAGTTACTGAAGCTGTTATCTTTGTTTTTGAAGAAGATTCTTCTTCAGAAGTTGGGTCTAAAATAAAAGTATCATTAACTTTGTAAGCAGTTACTGTTAATGGAATGGTGTTTAAAGGTAATTTTTTATTAGAATGTTCTTCATGATTTACTTTTTCTCCATCTAATTTTGGAATTTTGCATTCTAGTAATGCTGCTACTGCAGCTAATGCGCTTGCATCTACTAAATTTCCTGCATCATTGGTAGGATAGATGTCTATGAAAACTCCCCAAACTTTTTCTTCTTTTTTAATGCATAATTTCTTAGTATCTATGAAATTTGATTCTCTAATTGCTCTATCCACAGATCTTGCTAAGCCTATTGCATTGATTCCTGGTGGACCAGATTCAAATTCATCTGATGCTAATGGACTTAATTCTGCTGTTACCATCATGACTCCAGAATCTGGAGAATCTGGATAAGGTTCTAGAATATCTATTTTAACTCCAACAATTACTTCTGTGTCTCCTAGTTTTACTCTTGCTGAACCTTCTGCTTTTGAAGAGATTCCTGTTTCAATAGATAGTTCTCTAAAATCTAATAATCCTCTCCCATCTAATCTTTCTTTATTTTCCAGTAATTCTCTTATTTTCTCTTTATTTATTTTTGATAATTTCATTTTTCTTTAACCTTTTTCAAGGCTTTTTTCTGAATTTCTACTATGTTTAAACATGTTTTTTTAGATAATTCAAGAGCTTCTTTAAGTTCTTTAGTATTAAGATCTCCATCCATATGTAATAAAGATAATTTTCCAGATCTTCCTAAGAAAGCTGTAGCAACATCTGTTGCAGCTTTTTCTTCTTTTATTTTATAATCTTCTTCATCTTTTGTTAGGTCTACAATAATAGTTTTACCTAATTTGCCCCCAGATACTGATCCAATTAATTCTTTCATTGGAATTCCTGCATTTGCTAATGCCATTGATGCAGCATTTACAGCAGCGCATCTTGTGGATGCATCTGCTTCAATGATTTGTATAAAAACATCAATAACTGTATTAGGAAACTGGTCTAGTAATACTGCTGGTTCTAAAGCTTTAGCGATTTCATGAGAAATTTCTTGACTTCTTCTACTTGGTCCTGGTCTCATTCTTTCACTTACTGAAAAACTCAACATAGTATAATTACATCTTAGAACTCCTTTTTCAGGATTTTCTAGATGTCTTGGGATTAATTGTCTTGGACCATAAACTGCTGCTATTGCTTTACTTTTCCCAAATGAGAATGATGCTGAACCATCTGCTCTGGGTATAATTCCTACTTTTGCTTCTATCTTTCTTGTTTCTTCTGGTTTTCTTCCGTCTGGTCTTTTAAATTTTTCAGCCATTTTTTCTTTTATTTAAAAAATCTTTAACTTGATCTGTTAAACCGTCAATAAAAGGTTTTTCAACAATTAATGTTATAGCATCTCTTGCTAACATTTCTGATTGAATATCTCTTCCTTTTATCCATATCATTCCATTTTGTCCTACAATGATGCTACATCCTGTTTCATTTTTTATTGTACTAACCATGCTTCCTGCTCTTCCAATAACTCTTGGAACTCTTGTTGGATTAACACTCATTAAAAATCCTCCATTTAATTTTTTACAAGTTTGGTCCTTCATTGTTAATTCTACACTTTTAGTTCTTGTAGCTCTAACCTTACAAACCAAAGTATCTCCAATTGCATAATGTTCTGCTAAATCTTTTTTATTGATATAACCAGCACATTCTGCTACTGGTAAGAATCCTAGATGTGGGGCTCCAACATCTATGAACCATCCGTTGAATGTTAGATCAGTTACTTGTCCTATAACAGTATTTCCTGTTCTTGGAATATAAGCTCCGCTTAAAGGAATTACTTTAACTAGTTTATCAGATTTTTCAAGTAATCCAAATTTTAATGCTATGATATCCTTACCTTCTCTTCGTGTTCCATCTCCTGGTAAGAATTCTTTTCCTGAAGCAATTACTTCTCCAGGAACCACTATTGTTCTTTTTTTATCTGTTTTTTCTTTTGTCATTTGTTAAAACTAATTTAATCGTTTTTAAGTTCTTCGGTTACAGCTGAACCATGAGTCATGTTGTTTAATTTATCATAAAAGTCCATTTGCATTCCTGCTGGTAGTTCTATTGTGCATTTTAGAGAACCGTCATTTAGCCACTCTTCTTTTTCTTTTTTAACTTTTTGGAATAAAGAATAAACTCTTCCAGTGTGTTCTGGAGGAACTGTTATAACTATCCTCTTTGTTGAGATTTTAATTGGAAGTTTGGATTCTAATTGTTTGATTATTCCTACAGCTTGAGATGCTGCATCTTTGTTTTCTTCTATTTTTACACCAGCATCTTTTATTGCTGTTTCAACAACTGTTGCTGTGTATGGCATGTTTGTTCTAGGATCTATTCCATTTTTTGTTAAGAAATCTACAATTTGTTTTAGTTTCTGTTCTCTTGCTTTTTCTCTGTATTGTTGTGGTAATTGTAATTCTCCTTGTTTGATTATTTTTTCAGCAATATCTGAGATATTTTCAGATCCAAAGAAGTCTTTAAGATCAGCGTTAGATGCTCTTAACCCTTTTTTATTATCTGTGAAAACTTCATCTGTTACTAAGATATTGTTAATAGAACTTTTATCTAGTTTTCCTTTTTTAAAATCAACAGCTTTGTCACAATCTACAAGAATTTCAAAACTCTTATTCTTAATTCTTAATCGTGCTATAATGTTTGGCATTTTAATAATTATTTAATATAGCTTGCCAGTTTTTCTGAAACTAATCTTTTAGCTACTTTGTCCTCCTTATCTACATAATATGCTTCAAATCTTGAAACATTAAATGATTTTCCTAGTATTTTTTTGAATATTGATAATGCTAATTTAATTCCTTGATCTATTGTTAATGTTGATTTGTAAGATGATCTTAACATATCAATTATTTTATCATCATTTTCTCCAATTGCTGTTGCTTTGTATGAAAAATAATTCCCTGTAACTTCACTAACAAATAATTTTGCTGTGTCATCTGGGTTTACTCCTGCAACCATCATCTTTATTCCAAAAGGTCTTACTCCTCCGTATTGAGTATAAGCTTGTTTGATATTTGCAATCTCTTTCATTATAGATTCAACATCTGCTGGTTCTTCATATGTTATTCTATGTTGTTGAGCAAAGATCTGTGCTTTTTCTAGTAATACTCTTGCATCACTTAGAATTCCAGCAGCACTTGTGATAACATGTTCATCTATTTGATTGATTTTCATAGAGAACTCTGGCATCATTAAAGGATCTACTGTTCTTCTATCTGTTACAATTAATGTTCCATTACTGCAAACCATTCCTATTGTAGAAGAGCCAAGTCTAACTGTCTTTTCTGCATACTCTACTTGCAATAACCTACCTTCAGGACTAAATAAAGTGGCTGCTCTATCATAGCCCATTGCTTGGTGTTGCATTTCCATTGCCATTTTCTCTTTTCTTGATTAGGAAAATTTTTTAGATATATAAAGGTTTTGGGATCAGATTTCGGTTGAATTACCAATTAAAATATATATTTTTTAGTAACAAAATTTATATTAAGGGGTTTTTTCTTTAAAGGATGAGCAAGGCACTAGTTACAGAGATTTTAGACAGGTTGGGGATCAAAGAAAGGAGGATCAGAGTTTTCACATCAAGTGATGTTGCAATGGCTATCACAGGAGGGAGAATTGATCCCAGTGACAAAAATGCGCTTAGAGAATTTGCTAGGGATGTTGCAATAAAACATGGAGCAAGAATCCCTAAATTGGGAGACATAGACTCTGAAGGAGGAGGTGATGATGGAGGATATGAAATGTTTGGAAAAACTGGAAAGTATGGTCATCTAAGAACAAAGAAAGATTTTGCAAGAGCTATCCAAGAAACAGATGCTACAAAACCTTCTGAATTGGAAAATGCGTTGTATCAAGCAGCCTATGCAAAAGTTATTAAAACAAAAGAAGCAACATGGGAAGATCTTTTTGGAGGAAAATACTCTCCTGGGAGGGGGGACAGACCCCCTGAAAATGATAAAAAGAGGAGAACCACAAAAAGAAGAGGATTAGAAAGAGAAATGGGAAAAACCAGAAAATCTAGAGGAAGTCAAAAACTAGATCCTGTTGCATCTGCAGTTGAAAGATATAGAGCAGGAGGAAAGAGGAGATATATCCCTCAATCACTATATGACTCTTTCTCTGAGGAACAGCTCATAGTTTATTTAGAATTGTTGAATTTAAGAAATTTAAGAGGATTAAAGGATCATCATAAGTCTCTACAAAGAGCTTTAGAAAGCAGGGGCATTGATCCAAAAGATTATATTGGTAGATTTAGAAAACCAAAAACAGTACTAGATGAAAAAGTTGGAAAGACAAGAAGGCCAAGGCCTACTAAAAGAAGGAAAGAAGGTATAGGTAATGTGGCAGAAGCACTAAGAGTATATAAGAGAACACATTCTCGTGTCAGCCAAGCTTTTTATGATCAATTTGATAGAGATCAATTAGGAGATTATGCTACCTCTTTAGGGATTGGAACAATAACTGAGTTTAGAACAAAGCATAGATCTCTATTAGTAAGTATGAGGAAAAAGGGTTTTAAACCAGAAGAGTATATTGGCCAACCCCAAAAACCAACAAAAACTAGGAAAAAACCAAGTAGAGGTCCTAGAAGAAAACCTTCACCAACAGAACCTGTTGAAGAATATAATTTAGATGACCAAATTGATGATGTTTTGGCATTGAGAGCAAGAAAAGAAAGGCTTTGGGAATATGCGCAACAAGAAGATAGAGACCTAATAAAAACAGGAGTAGCAAAAGGGTATCATAAATTAGATATGGATGGTATTGTAGAAAAAGATCCTTGGTATTATGATGTAATGTGGAAAAGAAATCTTATTGATCCTTTTGTGACAGTACTCTCAAAAGGAACAAAGAAAAAGAAATGAGAATTCTTTAATCAAAACCTATTTAAAATAGAGTTCTTTATTCATTAAAAAGAGGAAAAAATGGATAAAAAAGCTCAAACTATGGGCGTTCCCTTTCAGTTAATTTTCACATTAATAATTATAGCAGTAGTCATAGTTTTTGGATTCTTTGCAATTAGAATGTTCTTAGGAAGAGCTGAACAAGCTAAATTTGGAACTGCTTTTAATGAAATAAGTACAGAAATTGAAGAAGCTTATAGTAGAGCAGGAGGAACAGCAAAAGTAATTACAGTTGATATGCCTAAAGGTATTGAAGCAGTTTGTTTTTTCAATCAAAGTGCTCCTTGTAGAGATATAGATTTATCATATGATGAACTAGGATACTCATTTTGTGATTTGATAGATGAATATGAAGAAAACTTTTTTTACTGGACATTTAGAGCAGCAATGGAGTATAAAGCAAATCCTAATTGGAATATTACTTGTCAAAATAAGTTATGTGTAAAAATTCCTTCAGGAAGAAACCCTAAATGCTTTTTTCCAGATAATAATAGGCAACTTCAATTAAATATTACTAAAAATTTTGGAGATCCTTATGTTCATGTTGATGAAGTAAGATGAAAAACAAAAAAGGAATGGAATTTTCTTGGCTATTTGCTGTTATTGTTGGAGCAATAATCTTATTCTTAGCTTTTTATTTTATAACAACAAATGTAACAACACAAGAAATGAAAGGAGCTACTGAAGAAGTTCATAGTTTAGAAGTTTTGTTTAATCCTTTTGCTTATTTGGGGGCAATGGGAGCAATAACATCAAAACCTATTGTTCTACCTGATGAAACTAGATTAGAATTTGAGTGTGATACGTATGAATTGGGCAGTAATACTATCATCTTAGATTCAGGTGTTCCAAAAGAAGTTTATGATAAGTATATTTTTGCAGATGATCTTGAATCTAAAGAAATTCATACGATTAGTAAACCATTAATTTTACCGTGGAGAGTTGCTGATCTGATATATGTTTTTCCAAAAAATCAGCATTACTGTTTTATTGATGCTCCAATAAGATTAATAGAAGAATTAGAAAACTTAAATGTAAGTAATTTGTTTTTTGATGAATTAGATTGTCCTGAAGAGGGTATAAGAATTTGTTTTGGAGGAGCTGGATGTGATATATTAGTTTCTAGTTCAAGAGCATATTCTCAAGGATATGTTAGAAAACAAGGTTCTAGTCCAATGTATTTTGCTGGAGATAATTTTGCTTTGATGTTAGGAGCTATTTTCTCAAGAGATGATGATTATTATAACTGTAATGTGAAAAGATTAGCAAAGAGATTAGATCTTGAAATTAATGTTTACAAAGATAAACAAGCAGCATTGTTAACAAGGGGGTGTAGTTCAAATGTTAATTTAGATTCTTTTAAACAAGCTGTTCTAAGAATAAAAGAATTACGAGAGAATCAAGGGAGAATCCCAATTACTGAACAATTGATGAGTTCTTTATATTCATCAGCTCAAAGTGTAGAATTTTCAAATTCAAATTCACAATGTCCTTTATTTTAAAATGAAAAAAGGCCAATTCAAAATTCAAGAGATGGCATTTGTTTTAGTAGCTGTGGTAATCTTATTTGGATTGGTGTTCTTATTTTTTGCAAGATTTGAATTAGGAAGAGTTCAAGATGTTGCAGAAGAACTAAGAGAGGACAGAGCAATAACATTAACAAGAACTGTTGCTTCAATGCCAGAATTAAGATGTTCTAGAAGTGTTTTAAGAGTTAGCGAAGCTGCGTGTTTAGATATAGATAAAGTTGAATCGTTTAATAATAGCGCGAGCTTGAGAGAAAGTTATGATTCAATGTGGAAATCGAACTATGTTACAAGTATTGTTGTAGAAGAGATCTATCCTGATAAAAATACTTATTATATTTATAACAGAGGATTTGCAAATGAGAGTTATTTTAGTTTCATGCCTTTATGTTCAGAAGATAAATGTGTAATCGCAAGATTAATTGTGGGGATTAACTTATGAAAAGAAAAGGACAAGAAGAGACAATGGGATTTGTAATAATAATCCTTATCTTAGTGGTTGTTGGAGTTGTTTTCTTAGGTTTTGCTTTAAACAAAGGAGCTAAAGATGTTGATCCTCATAAAAAACAAGTTGAAGATCTTATGCAATCAATGTTATTATTTACAACAGATTGTGAAGTTGCAGGAGATACATTAAATGTTAGGGAGTTAATTAGAGAATGTGAGAGAATTCCTGATAAAGATTGTGCAAATCAAGTTAATGTATGTGATAAGAGGAACGAAATAATGGAGGATCTGTTGGATAATACTCTTGGACAAGGGATTGTGGCTGGAGTTGAGAATGCATTTATACAAGGATTTACTCTAGATTTCAATTCTTCTGTTTATACTGTTCCAAGTATAATAGAAAGAGGTAATTTATCTGGTAATTATTTCAGTGCTTATGTTCCAATACCTGTAGGAGCTTATCAGGAGGATGTAGAACTCAGTTTAAAGTGTTATTATGCTATAGATTAATCAAAAGATTAAGATTTCTGGTTTGAAGTAAGGGCTTTAATTTTTCTCTATGCTTGGTTTTTTGATGAGCTAATTTGATTAAACCGAACTTTTCAAGTAATCTTAAGTCTTGTCTCACAATTTTAAAATCTCTACCAGTAAGCTTAGCTAGCTCATAAATTGATCCAGGTTCCCTGGTCTTGATAAAGTGTAATAACCTGGCTTTTTCATTGCTAAACAAGGATCTGACATCTGAAATGCCTATTGGCTGCAGTGCTGGGGGTGTAGCTTGCTTAATCTGGCTTAATCCTCTTGTAACTCCTGACCTTAGTCTTCTGAGAGCTGGAACCCAAGCGACCAATCCGCTCTGTTCTAAGAGGTTTTTGACTCTAGATTCGTGTTTTTTATCTTGATGTTCTAAAGATATGAAAATATTTTTTTCTCTTTTTTCCATTTTCCGTCGTGAAAAATGAAGAAAAAGAAGTATATAAATATTATGTTCTTTAAGTATATAGGTTAATTTAACATATATGTGATGGGGATACAGATAAAAGAAGTGCTACTATAAATTGTGTTTTTTTGATGTAACTTTCTCATAGAAACGTAACCTTTATAAATGAAATTAAGAAAAAACAGCCTATATTTAGGGTTTATGGAAAGCTTTTTAAATAAAATTTCGTTAATTTTAGTATAGCTGGCCAGCGATCGTTCTTAGCGGTCGCAATTAGAAAACGATTGAAAGGAGGTTAAAAAATGAGGTTATTTAAAAGAATAGCACCTATCGCATTGGGAGCAGTATTTGCATTTGCACTTATCGGTGCACCAGCAATGGGAGCTAGCTTAAACAACTGGGATGATAACTTCCCAGCAGCTAGCACTGCAATCGTCATAGGAGCAAACGCTGCAACACAGGATGAGACTGCTGTTGTAGACATTGCAAACACATTGGGAATCAGTACTTCAACTACTGAATACGATGAGGAATACCAAATCGTAAAATCCACAAACAATGTGAACCTTGGTGATGACTTACAAGATATTAAGACTTCATTACAAGACGATGAATTGCCTGGAATTCTTGGTGATGGAACTTACACAGACCAAGCAAACTCTGACTATGACTATACCCAAAAGTTAAGTTTAATCAACAATGCATTAGTCTTAACACATTTCTCTGACTCTGACTACGATAATGAGGAACCAACACTTGGTTTCAACCCAGCTGGAAATACAAATGTGTTGAACTATACCCTTGAGTTTAGTACAACACCAACTTTCAGCACAACAAACATTGAAACTACAGACATAGAGATTATGGGCAATAGTTATTATGTAAGTGATGTAACCACAGATAAGATTACATTACTTGACGCTGCAACTACCACAATAGTTACTGAAGGTGAAACAGGAACTATAGAAGGTAAAGATGTTGAGATCCTTTATGTAGGAAGTACTCCTGAAGTAAAACTTAAGATTGATGGTGAAACCACCAATACTTTAAGTGAAGGAGCATCTTACAAATTAAGTGATGGATCTTATGTTGGTATCAAGGACATCATGTATGTTGCAAAAGATACTGGTGTAAGCAGTGTAGAGGTTGCATTAGGAAAAGGTAAGATTGAAATCGAGGATGGAAACCTTGTGCAGATTAATGACGACTCTGTGATGGACTTATATGGTTACCTAACCAATACAAGTGGTTATTGGGTAAGTATGACACTTAGATGGCTATTAGATGATGAAGCTTTCTTAACAGAAGGTGATGCATTAACATTCCCTGGACTTGAAACTCTTCAAGTTATGCTTAAGGACTTTTATTTCCCAGGTGAAGAAGTAGTCACTGTTGATGGTGGTGCAACATATATACAAATGAAGGTTCCTTTAGAAAAAGGAACTGCAACTATCTACCCTATATGGTTAAATAGTACTGCATATTTCATTGGAACTGGTAAAGATGGTAATAACCAGTTAGTAACTACTCATGCAAGTACTCTAGATTATAACTATACTGGAGGAGATAGAAACTTTATAGCATCATACAACGGAACAGATAATGCACAGTCTTACTTATGTAAAGTAACAATAACTGGAGATGCAACATATAACTATACCACAATATACTATTGGAATGGTGACGATGATGAATGGGTAACTTCTTGTGAAAATAGAAGAGATGGACAAGAATGTAATATCGGAGATGTAACTTTAACAATTGGAACAATTGTTAAAACAGCTACATTAAAGTGGGTTAACTTTACTGGAGCCACTGGCGTAACTTTTGATGAAGTTTACACCAAAGGAGGATTAAGAATCCAATTATTCCAGAACTCAAGTAGCTCAGCCGCAGGATATATCAACTTCACAAACACAACCCATAACAACACAGCAACCGCAACATACACATTGTGGATGAAAGAAGCAAACAAAGATGACGCTCTAGGAACTGGAGATGATATTAATTTAACAGTTAGTAGATCTTCAGACAATAAGACATCTATAACTGCTATAACTACAGACTGGTTAGGTACTGGAGCTCCATTTGAGTATCCAAGCCAAAACGATGTCTGGGTTGGTTATACAGAATCTGATCTTGGAACAAAAGTTGTTTGGGACAAGACTGGAGATGAGTATGATGTTGATGTGACCTATGCAGGTGGAGAATCTTATGCAAACGTATTTATTGTAAGCACTGTTGCAAGTACAACAACTGCTTCAAGCGTTGCAGTAAAAGATTCTGAAATCGATGATGTCAAGACTAAAAATCTTGTAGTTGTTGGTGGATCTGGTATCAATGAGGTAGCAGCATACTTACTTGGTTTAGACTACCCAACATATGGTAGTTCTGACGCATGGCAAACTGCCACTGCTGTTGATGAACCTGGTAAGGCTCTATTGAAAATCATGGAATCCCCATACTCAAGTAGCAAGTATGCATTACTTGTAGCTGGATGGGAAGGAATTGATACAAAGAGAGCTGCAAAAGCATTGACCACACCAATCGATGGTCTAACAGGCGAGTCTTTGGTGCTAAGCACAGTCGATGAGGTTGCAACCGTCTTAACTTAAGAAGAGGTGCTATAGAAGGAAATTTTTTATTTTCTTTTTTTCTTTTTCTTTTTTTCTTAATATTTATAAAGTATTATTTTCTAATTTAGTTATGAAACCATTAGAGTCTCAAGAAAGAAGAGACAACAAATTAAAGAAGAGGAATATGGCTCTTGGAATAATCATTGCAGTAGTTCTAGTTGCAGGAACAGTTGGTTGGGCATTATCTGGAGGAACTACTGAAAAAAGTGAAGAATATAATGGTTTTACTTTTGTACAAGTTCAGAATTATTGGCAAACAATTGTAAAATTATTTGGACAAGATTTTCCCTTACATACAACATTTTTACCTAAAGAAGTAGAAAACATAACAGGTAATACTATTGGGTTGACTTATGTTGGTTTTGTGAATAAAAATCTTTACATTTTGGCAAATTCAGGTAATGAAAGACAAGCTGCAAATGATATTTTAGTTAATTTCCAAAATCTTGTAAATAGGATTCAGTTTGCTTGTTTAGAAGAAGACTCTGAAGATAGTTTCTGTGCTGATAAACCTATAAAAAGTTGTGAAGATGTTTCAGAAGAAAGTGCCATTATTGTAATTAAAGATAGTGAATCGACAAGTTTAAAATATGAAAATGGCTGTTTAACAATAGAGGGATCTAATCCCAATCTTAAAAAGGCTACAGATAAAGCTTTATTTGTAATGTTTGAGGTAATGTGATGGTTAAAAGAAAGAGATTAAAAGTTTGGTTATTGGTTTTAGTTATAGTAATTGTAGTTCTGATAGTTTTATTTGCTATTGGCACATTTAAAAAATCTGATACAGGTATTTGGGATTATAATGGTTTAAAATTCCATAATGAAACTGTGGGTAATTCTACGTTTTATGTTGCTGGAGTAGATATTTATATTAATGGAACTCCAAATAGTTATGGGTTTTATTTTAGAAACTATCCTTCAGAATTAGAAGAAATTCCGTTTAACGTGGTTTCAAGGATTAGGAATAAGGCATATATTGCATTTTCACCTGAAACTTTGGAGTGTGAAGATACTAGTTTAATTGCATGGAATTTGGGAGAGTTTTTTGGGAGAATGGGTTCTGAGGCTACAGGAGCTATAACAACCCCTATTAAAGACGGTAAATTAAGCATTGTTGTGAATTGTTCTGTGGTTGTTCCAGGAGCAACAATCTTGGTTGTAGAAGCTGGTTCAGAAGCTAATAGAGTTTATACTCATCCAGAGAATAGGGAGTGTATTGTAATTGAAACAACAGATTGTGAAATAATAAAAGGTTCTGAAAGATTTATTTTAGGGATGTTGCTTAGCCTATTACGTTAAGTTTAAAACTGAATTTGTATTCTTAATTCTAAGCCGGGATGGCCCAACGGTACGGCGCTGGCCTTGAGAGCCAGTTGGACTTTGTCCTTTCCAGGTTCGAATCCTGGTCCCGGCGTTTTTTAAAAAGTTAGAATTCTATTGCTCTTACTTCTTACCATGCTTTTTCAGATATTGGGATTTTCCAATAAGCATTAGTACTAAAAAAGCTACTGCAGCAAGAATAATTATTATCCATGGTAAAGATCCTTTTCCTAAAGTTAATCCTTTTCCTTTCCCATCTTCAGAATCTTCTTCTGAGTAGGATTTTATAGAGAATGTTGCTTTTCCATCTGTTATAGATTCTAATTTAATTGATATATCTGTTATAGTGTCTTCATCTAAATCAACATATGCTGTTTCTCCAACTGTTAATGTTAAAGTAATTGGTTCAGAACTAATTTCAAATGTAACTGTATCGTTTGTTATATTCAATATTGTGATTGTGTGATTGGTTTCATTAAATGAGAAGTTAAAAGATTCTCCTTCTTCTAGGATTACTGTTGCTGGTGATCTCCCAATTGTTGGAGGAGTATCAGCTACACTTTCTTCTTCTTCCTCTTCATCTTCTTCTTCATCACCGGTACCACCCCCTCCACCAGAAGGAGTTTCTGGAGTGCTTATATCAACATAGACACTTCCAGATATACTTGGTCCTGTTCCAGAGAAGTGAGGAATTCTTATCCAAATTCTGTTATTAGTTGTATCGATATGACAAGGATAAGTTGTGTTAATTTGAGATGTTCCTGTTGTTGTAGCTTGACATATATTGTCTCCCATCAAAGTTTCCCAAACTGAACTAGAAGTATTATAATGAGAATAATTTCCTGCGAGATATGTACCATTACTTCCATTATTAGTTGTATTCCATATAACTGTCCAATCATCATCATAGAAATGAGGGATGGATATGTTTACTTGTGAAGAATCATTTAAACCAGAGTTATTAGTCTCTGAATAAGGTATGGATATTAAGACATAGTCATAGATTGTTGGTCCTTTTGATCCAAATCTTAATGCTGATTCAAATACTCCACTTGAATTTGTTTCATTTGTACTATTATCAAATAATCCATCTGGTGGTCCTGAAGCCATCAAATCAACATTCACATAATGTATGATGATTCCAGTAGCTAACTGTCCCATTCTAAAGCTTAAAGCTCCCCCTCCAAAAACTGCTCCCATAGGATTGAATTGATCACTACTTGAGTTTGTTTTTATACAATCACTTGGAGGGTTGGGGACATCACAAGTTGAGTTTGATTTGATAAGAGTAATTGCTACGCTTGCAAATTTTTCACTTTCATTCCCTCCGATAGGTACTGGATTGAAAGCTGAAACAGAGATATTATTTGATGTGTTTAATTGGGCTGCTGTTTTCTGTCCCACTCTTCTTGGCGCAAAATTATTACTAAAAATATTAATTTCCTTTACACTATTTCCAGTTACATTTAATAACATAACACTGAAATTAACTCCTCCAGAAGCGTTTTGTTGATTCACATTTTCCATAATTGTGAATGTTGTACAATTATGACTTGAATAATCAAAAGTAACTTCTATATGTGCAGAAACATTTGCCATTGTGCTATTAGTAGTAGAGTTAACCAAATGTATTGTTTGTTTTGCAGTTGGTAAGTTTCTAGTAGATCCAGTATTACCATCACTAACACTTATATTTGCTACCCCTCCATAAAGAGAATATAATGAGAAATTCATTTCAGTGTCTGAAGATGAATTATTCAAAGTTATATTTCTAAATTTCCCATACCAACTTCCATTATATGCTGTTGCATATAGGATATAAGACACTGTTTCTGCTGGTGCAAAAGGTAATGTGATGTTATACCATCCATTTGTTGAATTAAACTCATTTGTTGAACCATTCCAAGCACTTGCATTAAAAGGAAGTGTTCCATACCTTATTGATATCATGTTCCCTGGTTCTAAAACAAAAGGTATAACACTATGGTTTTTTGTGTTAGTATCATTATCCCATTCTGCCCCTCCAGTGGCATTGTTTGTTAGATAACCATACAGCCTTATAGTTGACTCTGATATATTGAATACCCTATTAAGAGTTTTTGTTGTTACATTGTAAGTTGAATTCGTCCAATTATTTGCTCCGACACCCAAGTTGTAAGAAGAATTTGAAGTAAAATTATTCCAATTATAACTAACTGGAACAAAATTTGTCCCACTCCCTTGACTAGGATATATCATAATAGAGTAATTTCTATTTCTAGGAACATAGCATAATGTTGATTCGTTATCTCCACTACAAGAAGAAACTTCATAACCTAATTTTTGATCTTTAACCATATATCCAAAAGCTACATTTCCAGAACCATTCACTGCTGTGATATTGATTGTTCCTGCAGGTTGTAGATAAAAGGTTGTATTAGCTAACATCTCTAATTCTACATATCCTAATGCTGGAAGAGATTTCCCAACATAATCAACATATCCAATTGTGGTATTGTTTCTTGTCATGGAGATTGCATAGAAATGGCTTGAATTTTCTTCTAAACTTATATTAAACCAACCAGAAGCATTTGTTGATGTATAATTCTGATAAACTTGCCCCCATGTCTCATTTCTTGTTATTATACTAATATTAGAATCATTTAAGGGATTTCCACTTGTATCAACAACTGTCCCATTAAGTTCAAAAGTAGCTGCAGTTGCAAGAGATATTCCTAAGAATAAGATTACTATGAAAACTGAAAACAATAAGAGTTTTTTGTTCATTCTCCCCTTTTTTATATAAGCTATAGAGATTCTCTATTTAAAAAAGTTTTGGTTTAGAAAGGTTTTTAAATCATTTTCAAGTTTATAGAATGTAGCTAGGAAGCTGGTTGTCTGCATTAAGCAGAGGAAGGTCCGCTCACCCCTTGAAAGAGGAAGTGGCTGGTTTTCGAAAGAAAACTTGTCGTGAGGCAAAGCTCTGTCACAGAAACGACACAGTCTCTGTGGAGATATGAAACTTGCGTTGATCTACGAAGCAGAGAATTTGATGAAACGGGCAACTCAGTCGGTGCAACTCGTGAAGAGGCTTAGTAGGATGCCAGTATGGTTGATTTGAAGCTAAAACTTCAAGAGCCAACAAAAAGTGGCCTAATCCTAGCTACTTATTACAAATGGCAGAAGAATTAAAAATACCATCCTCGGGTGGAGGATTGATGCGTTATTCAGAAGAATATGATAGTAAGATAAGGATAAAACCAGAGGTTATTATTGGAATAACAATTGCAATTATAGCTTTTGAATTATTATTAAGAGTTTTTGGTGGAGCAGTTTGATTCTAGAAAAATACTTAAAATTTAAAATCTTAATTAAAAAATGGTTTATGAGAAATATGGAACTAAAGGAAGTCCTGAACACAAATCATGTGGAGGAATTGTCTTTAAAAAAGATTCTAGAGAAGTTTTATTGTTAAAAAGGTCTAAGGAAAAATGGGGGAAAGAGAGTTGGCATCTTCCAAAAAGAACAACTTTATCTGGAGAGAAAGACAAGCAAACTGTTGAAAGAGGAGTTCTAGAAGAAACAGGATGGGAAGTTAAAGCTTTTGAATTAATAGGAGAATTAAAATCAACATTTAGAAGAGCTGGGACAGATATAAACAAAACAACTTATTATTACAGATGTGAACCAGTTAAAAAGATTACAGATGAAATAGAAGTATCTCATAATTCTGTTGAATGGGTTCAATTAGATGAAGCAATAAAAAGAACAGCAGAGTATAAGGAAGCTGAACATGAAGATGAGATCTTAACTAAATTTAAAGAACATATTTTACATTAACATAATTGTTTTATATTCTAAAAACTTCTAAGTTTAATGTTAGATCAAATACAAATTGCTGAAAAGTTTCTAAGAACAGCAGATCATTTAACTTATGTTACTTATCCACTAATGCAAGACGGTAATATTTTAAAAAAAATTCTTCTGAATTTAAAGTTGAGTATGGAAAAAGTTGTTTACATCCTTTCAGATAAGAAAAAAGATAATGGTAGAGTTACTGAAAAGTTTAATGAGTTATTAAATGAAGAAGAAATAAAGATTATTCCAAAAATGATTGATAATTTTAGAAAAAAAGAACAAAGTTCTGTTGAATTTCTAAGAAAAAATAAACTTGTGTTAATGAATGACGATCTGAAAGTAGACACAATAAATTTAGATGATCTGAAAGAGTACATACAATTACTAAAAAAATTAATTAGAGAAATAAAAAACAAGTATCAGACATCGATAAATATATAAAGAAGTTCGTATTTCTACAAGTTCCCTAAAATGCCTAAAAAAGAGAATTAATGAATTCTTAAAACATGAAGAACTTAATGAAAGAGATAAAAAGAGAACAAAAGATGGCAGATCATCTTTTTTATGTTAGTCTAAAATACACCAAAAGCGGAGATGTTATCTTAAATTTGATTAAAAGGTGGGAGATGGTGGTTCACCATTGTATATTCTTGTTATTAAAAAAATCTAAAAAGAAAAAATCTATTACAATTGTTCCATCTGCTCCAAAAGCTAAAGAGTTATTAGTTAGGAGATACTATAGAGATCCTATTGTTAAGAAAGTTTTAGATTATTATGCACTCTTTAGGAGAATGCCTAACTTAGAAAAGATAAAAGAACATGAGTTTAGAAAAAACGTTGCTGTTAGAGTTATAGATGCTGGAAAGGAAATTGAGATTAATATGGAAAAGTTGAAAAAATTTTATGAATTGTTCAATGACTTTGTGAGATATTGTGAAAAGGTTTATGCTAGAAAATAAAAAAAGTTTTTAAAGGGCAGAATTTTAATAATAATATGAAAAGAGGAAAATTAGTTGTTTTAACATCAGGAAAGGGGGGTACTGGAAAAACAGTAAGTTCTATAAATATTGCAGCAGCATTACATGCTCTAGGAAAAAATGTTGTTCTTGTTGATGCTAATTTAACAACACCAAATGTTTCTTTGCATCTGGGAGCCCCAGTTGTTCCAACAACATTAAATCATGTTTTGAGAGGCAATAAAAGAGTAAATCAAGCAGTTTATGAACATCATTCTGGTCTGAAAGTTGTTCCTGCAAGTATCTCTGTAGATGCTTTAAGAAAAGTAAGACCTGAGAAGTTTAGGGGGGCAGTTAAAAAATTAAAGAATATAGCAGACTTAGTTATTGTTGATTCTTCTGCAGGATTAGGAAAAGAGGCTTTAATGGCAATACAACATGCTGATGAATTATTAGTTGTAACAAATCCTGAAATACCAGCTGTAACAGATGCATTAAAAACAATTAAATTAGCTGAGAAATTAAAGAAAAAGATTGTTGGAGTTGTTGTTACAAGAAGAAGGGGGAGAAAAGAGATGTCTGTTAAAAATGTAGCTTATATGTTAGAAAAACCAATAATTGGTGTTGTTCCAGAAGATGAATCTGTACCAGAATCTATTATGTTAAGAGATATTTTAGTTAACTGTAAACCAAGAAGCAAGGCTGCAAGAAGTTATAAAAGAATAGCTTCAAGAATGGTGGGGGAAAAATTTCTTGATAAGCCTGGATTTTTCGAAAGCCTTTTCAGTTGGATGAAAAGGTAAGGTACGATAAGGTTTCTTCTTTTCTTTTTTTATTAGTTTCTTGTATAGTAAGAATGATAAAACAGCTGCTACTGCTAAAAGGATTACAGATAAGGCGAATGCAACAACAGGATCTCCTGGTTTTGGTTCTATAACTTCAAAAATTGTGCTGGCACTAGCATAGTCTTCTCCATACCTCACTTCTGCAAAAAGGACATGGGTTCCTGCATAGGTGTTTTTAGGAACTTTAAAAGATCCCCAATGGCTAGATTGAGTTTCTATAGCCATAGATTCTGATTTTGTTAATATTACTTGATCCTTTGAATTTTTAACTAAGTATGTTAAATTTATATCTAACATTCCTTCTCCAGACATTTTACGCATGTGAATAATAAAAAAGAAATCATCTCCAGGATGCACTTCTAAAAATTGTTTTGGTATTTCTATCTCAACATCTAATAAAGTTTTACAGGGTTCTACTTCGATTATTATTTCGATATCTTCTATGACCTTTCCAGATTGTACTAGTATCTTTCCAAAATATATATCTGGCTCACAATTTCCTTTGGGAGTTATTTGAACACTAATGTTCTTAGTTTCTTTAGGTTTTAATTCAAAATTGTTTTCACTTAAACTCACAAATTCTGAGATAGATGCAATATCAAGAGTTGTATTTATCTTATTTGACCCATTGTTTCTTATTGTGAAATATTCTCTTTTGATCCCTCCCGAAAATACAGAAGTTTTGATTAGTTTTCTGCTTATGACAAAGGCGGGTAGTTGTTCTCTTGGGAAGCCTCCTCCGCCTCCTCCGCCAGTTCCTCCTTGGACACTAACTGTAAGATTATATTTTTCAGATTCTCCAAGATTTGGGCCATCACTGCAATTAACACTCCAAAAGTATGCTCCATTATTTACATTCTGGATGAAGCTATTTTGAGTACCATTAGTTATTGAATAGTCAGTCTGGACTAATGTGTCATTTATAATAAGTTCACAGTATGAAATTCCTGCATTATCTGTAACATTATAAGTAAAGGTTATAGTATTTGAGGATGTTATAGTTGAGTCGTTTACAGGAGTTAAAAGAGTAATATTTGGAGCTGTTGAATCAGGACATGAATCTGGCCAGTTATTGTTATTAAAATCAGCATATTTACAGATGCTGTCATTTACTTGGTTACAGACGAAGAATGTTGTTTCATTACCTTTTATTATGTTATTGTCAGTTGTCTCATTTACATTTGCATAAATTGAATAAACCCCTTCACTTAATGAGGAAACATCAGCTGTTCCATAACAAATTGAACCTGTTGCTGCAAATGATGTAAGAGAAATTTCATCGGTTGAGTTCTTTGCAAATATTTCACACGAACCTAAAGTATCTGTTGCAACTACATTGAATGTTGAATTAATGACTAGTGATGAATTAGTGGTGTTTAGGAACATCATATCTACTGTTACTGTATTACCTCTTGGTAGTATATTAAGTTGATATGTTTCTTGGATAGGAGTTCCAATATTTGAATAATAATCAACAGGAGTTACATTAATATAATATGTACCTTCTTGTGATGGTGTAAAGTTTCCTAAACAGGATGTGCTATTAGAAGGATTATGGGTTTCTGTACCATAAATATACCAATCACAAAGACCTAATTGATTGTTGTCAGATATATTAGCTCTTAAATATACTGGAGAGCTATAACTTAACATTCCAGAAGATGGAATTACTTCGATAGACTGGGCTTGTGGAGTGATATTTTCAACAATTTCATATGGTATGTAATTTTCTGTTGATAATTGCTCTTCTCCTGCTTCTTCTGCCCATATTAGTTCATAGGTTGAAGAACTTAACTCTTCAACTGATTCTATTAAGAATGAGAGCTCGTAACCAGAAGGAAAATCTTCTGTAGATTCAACTATAAATCCATTTGGGGTTTCAGTAATTCCAAAGTCTGCAGCATCTTGGCCAGAGAGATATGCTGTTGAGACATTGAACTTAGATTTATTAAATATTCCACCCACAGCACTTCCTAAAGTCCATTGTGCATGAGTAGATTCGCTTGTATCTTTTAATGTAATATTATACCAATAACCATTTTTTATTCTTGAGGTATGATCTAGTATGTATGTGTCAGAAGCTGAATTTATTGAAGTCTGACCATCTTTTGTTGGCAAACTTAATGGAGTTGTTCCTGAGATTGTTGTCAAGTTGCATTGAGTATTACATCCATAATCATAACAATCTGTACTATTATCTGCATCATTATCAAATCCGTCAAAGCAATCTGAAAGAGTTGATTCTGAAGCTCTGCAATATACATCTGTGTTGTTTATTACTCCTCCTATTTCATCAACACAATATGAATCATTGCAATCTATTGATCCATCGGCATCATTATCAAAATTATCTGAGCAATCTACTTCTGCTGCTTCACATAATGCTCCTGATGTATCTCCGACCATACCTAAACAATCAGTGTCTGCGCAATCAGTTCCATCTGAGCCTATACCTCCATCATTGTCACTTGAATCTGCGCAAGAATCCCATGTAACATTTTCATAAGCTTTACATTCACCTATCCCGCACATGCCAAATTGGTGGAAACAATCAGTGTCTGCGCAATCTACAGTTGTATCTAAATCATTGTCAATTGTGTCAGAACATTTACCAGGATTGTTAAATCCAGGAACTGAGGAATTATATTCATAATCAGAGCATGATTGTTCTGAATTATTTGGATTTACAACATTATTGCAGTCTGTGTCATTGCAATCTATACCTGTTGATGAATTAGAGACCCAAACACTGGCCCAGTAGTATGCATCAAGGTCATTGTCAATATTGTCAAAGCACCATGAGGAGTTCAATGATTCATTACCAGGAGCTAGTCCATGAGACTGGCAATCATAATCATCAAAATCTGTATCATTTGAGAAAGTTTGATTAAAGTAAGCTTCATAACCAGATGTGTCGTTGATCCAGCCAGCATGAGGCATTGAGCTAGCATACTGGTCATAATCATTATCAAAACTATCTGTGCAGTTGATCTCTCTTCCTAATTCACATCTATAACCATTACTTAAGGTTGTTAAGTTGCAATCTTCATCTGGGTTATAATTTGTTCCATAACTAAAATAACCCCCCCATCTACAATCTATTCCAGAACCATTAGTATTATTAACAGAATACTCGTCTGTGTAATAACCTGATAAGAAAATAGCATCCCAATCATTATCAAGGTTATCATTACATAAAGACCCTGTTTCTTCTGATAGATTATTCTGTCTACAATAAGAATCACAGTCATACTCTGCATAAGCTGGAGTGATATTTGCTGTAGGTCCTGAGACAGCACTTATTTCGCAATCTTTTAGTTGTAATGCATCATTGTCAAAGTTATCTGAACAATTATTTTCATAAGCCCAGTTACATAATTGGCCTACTGAACCACCTATCTTACCACTGCAGTCAGGATCTTCACAATCTATCAAATCAGATGAATACGTAGAATTATATTTTGTTCCATTGTTGTCAACTTTTTCTGATGCAGCAAAATCTGTTTCACCTAAAGTGTAATCCCAATCATTATTAAGAGTATCGTTACATGTAAGTTCTACAGCAGGGCAAGCTGAATCATTTTGGAAACAATCTGAATCATGGCAATCTGTATAACCAGTACCACTTGTATAATCATAATCATTATCAAACTCGTCTGTACAGTTAATTTCTGTTTGATAATTACAAACACCTGTTTTTCCAGATCCAAACTCATTTGTCTGTGAATCATCCCCTTGTGTGTTATTGCAATCAAGATCAAAGCAGTCAAAACTATACTGCCATATTCCATTTAAGTAATCAAAATCATTATTTGCTTCATCACCACATCTTCCTCCAGCATCTGTAGCAGCAGATGTGTTTTCTGATTCATTATTATTTTTAAACCCATAACTTGGATTAAATGTGGCATTGAAATAAGCTGGGTCTCCATCATTTCCAACAACACCATATCCTAAGATTAAGTACAAGGATCTGTTTTCATCTAAATCAGCATCAAATGATACATTGAATGTTAAATCTAAGGTTCCAGTAAAAGGGCTGCCTAATCTATTGTGAGCTACATTAAAGGTTCCATCTCCATTAGGAGTGAATGTTGTTGTACCTGAACCTGTTTCATTTCCATAAACAGTTGCATTACTTACATTAGTTAAGTTATATATTGTAATTGTAAATGTTTTTGAAGCTAAAGTTTCAGTTAACCTTAGTTTGAAATTTCCACTTGTATTTGTGTATCTTGTGTAAGCTATAGGGGTTGTGTAGCCACCAAATGAAACATTAAAGGTTGCATAACCATTTGGATCATCTATTCCAGCATAGTATCCTCCAAAGTAATCTATTGGGTCGCATGTTGGAAAAAATATTCCATTGCAGTAACTATCGCTGCAAGCTACACCAGGATTATTAAAACATGTCTCATTGACTGGGTTTCCATTTCTCATTTGCAAAGCAAATAATGTATCTTCTGCAAACTCGCATTTACCTGTATTATTAAAATAAGTGCCTGGTGTTCCTCTGCATGCTATTGCTCTTGTAACTTCAGAAGAATCCCAGTATACTGGACTATGAACATAAATCCTGCTATTGTTCGTTGATTGATTATATGAACCACTTGAATTTGTGAATGTGCAGTTTTTTAATATCCAAGGAAGATAGTGATTAGTGGGGTGGTCTGTTATAGGGTCTGAAGAATTCATTGTGTAGTTCATAGTGTAATTTTCATTTGTTAAGGAAAGACCTGTTTCACTTAAGTTCATTATTGAACCATTTGATAGGTTGATAAAACAGCTTATCATCTCTGTTGGGCCAATAGTTATATTGACAAATCTAATGCTAAAATTATTAACACGGGTTCCAACTAAACTAGAATTGTAAGGTTCAAATACTCCTTCTGGAGGCATTATTTGATCCCAAGGTACTGCTCTTTCACCAGATATAACTATTATTGAAGCGCTAATTGACTGAGCAGATGCTTCTCCACTAATCTCAATTGCAGATCCTGTTGTGTTAATACTAGAACTTGTAACTGTAACAGCTGAACTAAAGGAAATTAAGAATACAAAACAGAGTAAAAATATTATAAGTAATCCCCTTTTCATATAACCCCACGTCCTTTTAAATATTTAAAGTTATCCCAAAGAATTTACTTTTGTTTTGCTTTTTTTGGTAGTTGTTGGTTACTTGGTTTCTTTTTCTTTGAAAGGAAGATTATTAAGAGTATCACTACTACAATAACTACAATTAAGATTATTGCCCATGTAGGAAATCCTTTCTCTTCTCCTCCTGGTCTAGTTACAACCACTGGGAAATATTTTTCTATACTAGAACCCATTTGAACAACTCCTCGTATTTCTTCTAGAACGGTAGTAAAAGATACTCCTACTTTATATTCTGTTCCATATTTTGCATCTTCAGGAATAGTTATATGCAGATTAACTAAAATATCTTTTCTTCCAAAAGGAACAAAATAATCAAGGTTTTGGTCAGTAAGTTCAGTTATTTCTTCTCCAGAGACCAACACTGCTCTAAGAGTTATATTACTTCCTCCTCTCATGTTTTGAAGTTCTAAAGCAACATCTATTTCTTGTCCAGGAACAACTTCCAAAGGCCTGGTTTCCCAGTAAGGAGATGTTATCCCAAAAGCTTGAATTCCTGAAGTAACTAGTATCATAGCTAAAACTAAAACTAAAGTTAAAAATACTTTTTTGTTTTTAAGTTTGTTCATTTTACCTCTTTTTTATTATGTTTAACTTATGTAATCTTAATTGTCCAAGATCCTAGTGTTGTTGTATTATACTCTTGAGCTATGAGTGTTGTAGAGAGTTGCGGTGTTATACAATAGTACAATTGCTCTTGCCCATTTCCTGCACTATTGTTTCCT
The DNA here is from genome assembly GCA_020343435.1 of archaeon. Lineage (GTDB taxonomy): Archaea > Nanobdellota > Nanobdellia > Pacearchaeales > UBA284. The sequence goes on from CP070794.1 coordinate 461,252, forward strand.
CTATCAAGGGTTGCTCCTGTAATTCCTGTGAATGACATATTCACAAGTTGT
>CP070794.1:461402-472529 GCA_020343435.1 archaeon
AGAAAGAACCAATATTACAGCCATTACGACTACTGTAGAAACAATAACCCATGGAGCATAATAACTCTGATTATTGAAGAAACTATTAAAATTTACTAAAGTAATAACTATAGAAATTATGAAATCTGCTAATAATATTATTGGAACTGTGAAAACGAACCAAGAATGTTTTTTCTTAGTAAAGTTAACCAAAGCTACAATACTTAATATAAACATAGCTAAATAAAAAAACCCAAGAATTATCATCCAAACGATAATTCCTTTATGATACCCCAGAGAACTAAATTGTATTGTTCCTGATAAGAATAAAACATCTACAATACTCATGATAGCAAGAATGATTATTAAAATAAAATAAACCTTAAAGAAACTGTCTGGCTTAGCTCTGGCTCGAGAGATAGTTTTCTTTGTTCTTCTTCCAGACTTTTTCATTTAACAGGCCTCTTTTTATTTTACCTTAACCTTGCTTAAAGGAGTCATCTTTGACCAACTCTCACAAAATACATTGTCTAGTGCTTGGGCAAAAAAAGGACTATTTACCCATACAGCAGTATCATAGTTTGGATGTACTTCTTCGTCATTAAGAACCATGAACATTACCTCTTTCTTATCACATAGGGCGAATCTTGCCTTAACTTTGTTTTCATTCAAACTTCTCACTTCAGCTGACTTAGCCAACTCTTTAGCAATCTTATGGTTTTTCTTATTAATTGGGGCAGCAATCTTAACTTTAACTCCCTTTTTCTTTGCCTTTTCTATTGCTGTTTTCAAAGCCTCGAATTTTCTATTTAAACCATCTGATGTTGTCACAAGTGTTAATTCTTTGTTTGTATTCCTTATCATCATATCAAGATGGTTATACAAATTTCCCCTACCTCTAATAGCTCCACTAAGTTCAGTTGGATCTATGTATTTTACTCCTTTGGTGTATAAAGTACTTAACTCTCCTAAAACATCTGTACCTTTAAGTTCATCTAGTCTCTTAGCCGTTTTTTGAGCGTATCTTACAACATTTTTCTTAACTCTTTCTACTACTTCGTTTGGTTTTAATGCTACAAACTCGATTGGTTTGCCTAATTTCATGACAACAAATCCTTTTTTCTCCAAACTCTCAAGAATGTCATAAGTTCTACTCCTCGGAACACTAGAAATATCTGAAAGTTCACCTGCAGTACTGACACCTCTAGAAAGCAATGCGGTCCAAACTTTTGCTTCATATAAGTTTAAACCGAAAATTTTTCTTAGCCTGCTCAAAAACTCTTCTTTTACAACCATTTTCGCAACTTAAGTATAGTAAACTTATCTGATTTTAAGGAAAGGAGGTATTTAAAGGTTTCGTTAATTTTTCGGTTTTGGGGGGCTATTTAACCGACGATAAAATCGATTTTAGAAATAAATTTCAATGTCTTGATCTTTAATCTTTTTCTTTAATTTTAAAGATCCTTCTTTCTTAGTTAAAAACTTTACAGAAGATGCATTAACTTTTTCTTGTAACTCTTTTTTGTTCTTTTCAATGATTTTTTTCATGAAAACATCAGATTTAACTCCTAATTTTATTTTTTGTTGTTTATTTAATCCTGCTTTTTTTCTTGCAGCCTGAACTAATCTCATTAATTCTCTTAAGTAACCTTCCTCTTTTAATTCTGGAGTTATTTCTTTATTTAATTTTACTTTAATTTCTTTTTCTTTACCTTTTGTAAATGAAACATTCTTAACATTTAACTGAGATTTTATAACTTCAATAAATTCTTTTCCTAATTTTAAATCTTTAGTAATAATTTTTGCTTCTGATAACGGCCATTTTAATCCGATTTGTGATTCGCTTCTAAAAGCCAGTCCCATTTCAATAATTTTTAGAACATTTTCAAAATCTTTTTCCAAATTTTCATTGGTCATGGGCATATCTGCTTTTGGCCAATTACATAAGTGTATAGATTCTTCCTTTAAATTGAAAACTTTTCTAATATCTTGAAATATTTTTTCTGTTGTAAAAGGAATTGTTGGTGCTAACAACTTCAATACTGTCAAATAACATTTGAATAATGTAGTTAAAGCTGCATTTCTTGTTTTACTCTCTTGTTGTACTCTATCCCTAATAATCTGAATATAAGTTCTTGATAAATCTAAAATGAAAAAGTTTTCAACAGCTTTAAGATATAAATCTGGTTGATATTGTTCCAAATATTGTGTTGTTTTATCAACTAAATTGTTTAACTTACTCAAAATCCAGTTGTCCTCTGTTCTTAAATTCTTTTTATCATCCTTAAATTCTCCCAATCCCTTCACATATCTTGCAATATTATTAAGGATTACAAAAGCTCTCTTATTTTTTTCTGCAAGTTCAAATCCAAAATGTAAATTCTGGTGGGGATCTGCTTTAACATAAGTATAACGTAATAAATCTGCTCCAAGTTTTTTTATAGCTTCATCGAACCATATAGCATTTCCCCAAGACTTATGCATTGCTCTTCCCTTTACATCTTTAACAAGCTCATAGGTAAAAACATTTTTGAAAGGAGTTCTTCCTTCTAAGATCCCTCCAGCCATTAACATAAAGAAGAACCATAATCTATATTGTCCAGGACCACTTTCAACAACAAGTTCAGCAGGATACCAATCTTTGAAATATTTTTTATTTTCTAACCAGTCTAAAGTATAGAAAGGAACTAGTGCAGCATCCATCCAAACATCAACAGTATCAGGAACTCTTTGTATTAATTGTTTGCATTTGGGACATTTTAATAGAACCTTATCAATTCCTGGTCTTCTATGTTCTTTAAAATTACTTATTCCCTGTGCTGCTTTTTTCTTTAATTCTTTTGCAGATCCAATAACTTCAAAATGTCCACAAGAACATTCCCAAATAGGCATTGCTAAACCATAATATCTTTTCCTTGAGAATAACCAATCTCCCATATTTTCTAACCAATTCTGTTCATAAGATTGGCCTTGTTCTGGAATCCAAGTAATCTTTTTGTTCTCCTTCATCAGAAGATTCTTTATACCTTTCATAGAGATATACCATTCTGGGACTAATCTAAAAACAACGGGGGTCCTACATCTTGTACAGTGAGGATAACTATGAGTATAATCTTCAACTTTAAGTAAGAACTTTCTCTTTTCAAGATCTTTTATTATTTTGGGATTAGCTTCTGATGCAAGCATTCCAGTTAACCAATCAAAACCATGAACATATCTTCCTTCAGGATCTAAAGGAGCAACAGCAGGAAGTTTTTCTTCTTTTCCTAAAGCATAATCTTCAGGACCACACCCTGGAGCAATGTGAACAATTCCAGTACCTTCTTCTTTAGAAACTTCTTTCCATAAAATAATCTTGTGTGGGGCAGGAACTGTTTCATTTAATTTTCCACCACTTAAAACAGAATTCTTTTGAGCTTCTAGGTCTTGATAAGGCATCTCATATTTCATATCTTTTAATTCAGTTCCTTTAATCTTTTCGAGGATCTTAACCTTTCCAAGAATTTTTTCAGCTAAAGCTTCTGCAAGAATAAATATCTTCTTATTTTTTACAGCTTTAACATAAGTTATATTTGGATGAACAGCTAGAGCAACATTTGCAGGTAAGGTCCATGGAGTTGTTGTCCATATTAAAAAGAATTCATCTTTTTTACCTTTGATTGGAAGAGTTAAGAAAACAGCTTTATCTTTTCTATCTTCATATCCTTCTGTAGCTAAAGCATGTTTAGATTGTACAGCAGAACACCTTGGGCACCAAGGAACAACATCCACTCCTTTGTAAAGCCATTTTTTTTCATGACAGAATTTAATAAATGCCCATTTATACTCATTAGCTTTAAATGAGTGTGTAAAATAGTCGTTTCCCCAATCCATCCATTGCCCTAGTCTAATAGATTGTTCTATGATTAATTTAGCCATCTTAGATGTTCTATCCTTACATGCATCAACAAATTTTCCAATTCCAAATTTTTCAATATCTTGTGTAGATTTCAATCCTTTTTCTTTTTCAACTTCAACTTCAATCCATAATCCTTGGCAATCAAATCCATTCTGGAATCTTTGATCAAAACCTTGCATTGCTTTGAATCTCTGAAACAGATCTTTGTATGTTCTTCCCCATGCATGATGAACTCCCATAGGATTATTAGCTGTGATAGGACCATCTATAAAAGAGAATTTTTCTCTACCGCAATTCTTCTTTCTCAATTTATTAAAAATCTTCTTTTTCTTCCAAAAATCTAAAATTTCTAGTTCAAACTCATGATCTTTACTCATAATAATAAGAGATAAAAGATAGTTTTAAATCTTTTCTTATAAAAAATAAAGAAAAAGAAAGAAATTTAGACTTCGTCATCCTCATCAGAGGCATACAACTCATCATAAGACCCAGATACTTCTTCTTTTTCAGATTCTTCTTTCAAACCAGGGCCTTCTTCCTCTTCTAAGAACAAATCTTCATCTGATTTAAGATCCCCTTTTTTTATTTCTCTCCTAGGCATTTTCCACCTCCTTAAGGTTAATGCCTAACAATCCCTGTTATTTATAAATTTTTTGTTGTTACTTTTTTAGACCCGGAACATTTAAAAGGTCTTCTGGAGCTAACAAAGAAATTGCTGCCCGTTCTCCATCTATCTCTACTCTAAGAATCTTTTGTGGTTTGTTTAAGTTAACATTTTTCTTATCTACAACATCTGTTAACCTTACAATTAACTCACTCCCATAGTTTTTTATGAGCTTTCTTTTAATTAAGTCTAGTTTCCATGCTTCATTGTCTTTAATTTTTTTCTGTAGTACTTTGATTACTTTTTGCATATCTGAGATATCTGACTTACACCACTTATCCACAGGCCACCAGTTGAAAGTATATCTAAACTTGTTGATATTTTTTTTAGCTAATACTAACAAACCCTTGATAGCTTTCCTGGGGTTTGTTACAGAAACTTCAGCTAACCCTTCAGATACTCCAACTAGTTTTCCAGTGTTTTTTGATTCTTTCAAAATCCCTAGAATTTCTGCTTTTGCAGCTTCTTCATGTACAGGATCAAAACTAACAATCAAATTTCCTTTAGTTGTTTTAGCCATAAAAAAGATTAGAATCAACACTATTTATTTCTTTACCTTAACCATGCCACCATGGCCAAGAATAACATAATCGGCTATTTCTAAAATCTTTTTTCTAGATTCATTAAACTTAGATACGTTCTGAACAGCTCTTGGATCTGGTTCATTTTTTAGATCCATAAATTTTTCTATGGGAATGCAGTCTCCAGCAATGACAATATTTCCGTCGTTCGTTTTAACTAGAACAGAAACACAATCCATGGCATGGCCGGGAGTTTCAATAATTTTAACATCTTTTGCAATTTCTTCTTTTATTAAATCAAATCTTCTTAGTTTCCCTTGATCTATTGTTTGGAATTGCCCGGGGTAATCTGATTCACCAATAAATCTTAAAACAATTGGAGATTTATTGAAAAGAATCATATTTGCAGTGTGATCTATGTGTGTGTGGGTTAAGATTACATAATTTATATCTTCCGGTTTTAATCCTTCTTTAGATAATGCCTCTATTAATTTATCTTTGTTTACAAAAGATCCTGGATCCACAATAATATTCTTATCGCTTTTAATTAAAGTTGAGGTGCACCCAATGGTTGCGACCATATTTTCATCAAATCTCATTACTCCTTCAACAAGAACTTTTACTTCTGCCATTTTAAGCAGCTGCCTTCCTCTTCTGTCTTCTCTTACGTTTCTCTCTTCTCATTCTCTTACGTTGCCATTTCCAACGCATTTGTCTCTTCTTTTTCCAACGTCTACTTGATCTCTTCATTTTATTACCTTTTTGAATTCAGAAAGAATTTGAGTATTTTTCTTATGAAGTCTTTCTATAGTATCTAAAAGAACTTTTTTAGCACCTTTTCCCTTAGTCTTTAAAACTAAAATAGGATTTTCAGAGGGATGTTTTCTTTTCCAAACAGCTAATTCTGTAGCATTATCATCCCATAATTCATTTCTTAGAAATTCTGCAATAGTTAAGTTATCTAACTCTATTTCAAGCATATTCTTCCCAGATTTAATTACATTAACTTCCATCTAAATATCTAAAGAAATAGGCTTTTAAACTTTTTCCTTCCCTCTTCCAGTAACTTTCCCTAAGAAATCTTTTAAACTCATTTTTTTAGTTTCAGGGGTATTAAAATCAATATCAACATCTTCAATTGCATCTTTTATTTCTTCTAAATCCTTAACTTTCTTAGTTTCTAGATCTTCAACAACCTCTTCTTCTTTCATTAATCCAGGAGATTTCTTTTTCTTTTTTAACTCCCAGTATCTTTCATAAAGATCATTTAATGTAAAATTCTCTTTTGGTTTAGGTCTAAGAACTGTTTTTTTACCCTCTTTATGGACAGGACTTTCCTCTTCCTCAAAAACCATAGAATCATTAGCTATAGTACATCTTTTACATAATTTAGTTAATCTCCCATCAGTTAATGTATCAAATAACTTTTCTCCAGTAATCCCACACTCTCTACAGCCGTTATCAAAGTCTACCATTTTTCTTTTAAGAGTTGGAAATATTTAAACTTTATTGTGAATGCCAATCAGAAGGTTCTATTGCTTCTATGAACCCCAGAACTATGACTAAAATCAAGAATATTAAGAAAATAGCTGGAATTAATAAGATATCAAAACTAATCATTCCGTGAACTAAGATAAAAGCTATGACTCCTAAAAAATTAAGGAATAATCCTGATGAAATCCCAAAAGCAAATTTCTTAGGGATAGCATGTGTGAAATTAAGTATAAACAACACTACTGCTTCTAAAACAACAAAAGCAGCAATTCCAGATTTAATTATCATTGTTTGGGTTCCTGCAACTTTTAATCCTCCTGCAAAAGAAACTGAGGCTAACATTCCCTGACTGGATAGATAAGAAAACAAACTCATACCTACAAAAAATAACACTAAAGAGTTTGAAACAGCAGAATTCCATCCTAACTCCTCCCTTTTATAATGGCCAAAATAAATTTCCATTAAGAATAATCCTGCTAGTAAAGGAATAAGTAACCACAACATCTCAGGAGTTTGAGCTGGAGCAACAACTATATCCTGAGCCTTACCAAAAATAGATAATAATGCTTGTACAAATGCGTCTTTAAAAACTACAAACTCCATCATCACCTCTTATTATTTACATACGTTTCCGGCTTTTTTAATCTTTTGATGTTTTTTTTCTAAAAATTTTGGGATTGGTCTCTTCTTTTTTCTTAGATAATCATATATTGCTTCACATAGAGCTTCTTCAGCTAATAATGAACAATGATGTTTGATAACAGGTAGACTTCCCAATGCTTTTACAACATCTTTATTAGATAATTTTAATGCATCTTTTATTGTTTTTCCTTTAGCTAATTCAGTAATAATACTAGAAGTTGCAATTGCTGCAGCACATCCTAATGTTTTGAATTTAATATCTTTGATCTTGTCCTTTTCAATTTTAACAAATAACCACATTACATCTCCACAAGTTAAGTTTCCTACTTTACCAACTCCATCCGGATTCTTAATTTCCCCAACGTTTTTAGGATTAAGAAAATACTGCATAACTTTTTTATTATATTCTAATGCCATTTTAAACAATAACCATTATGAGTCTAGCGATAATCAAAACAATCCCGGAACCTAAAAGACAGCCAGCCATCTTTCCAAAACTGGCCCTTATTGAAGATCTATCTCTATGATATTTTGTTTTTTTATGTTTTTGAGAAATATGGCCCTCAAAAACTCCTGCAAAACCATCACTAACTGCATTTCCTACCGCTCCACCAATAACTGCCCCCAGTGGACCAAAGAGATTTAGACCTATAATCGCAAAGATTACAAGAACCCCATTATCTATTGCCCCGAACAAGATATCGGGAGTAGAACCATGGTGTCCTGAATGAAATAGTTTAATTGAGAGAAGGATAAGTATTGCTAAAATAACCATGACAGGACCAATCCAAAATGCTTGATATAAGAAAAAAACACACACTGCTATAATTATTATTGCCCAGATTATAACTCCAATAAGAGCTGAAAAAAGATTGTCTTTCATTTTTTCTTTTTCTTTGCTGCAGCTTTATTTAATTCTTCAACAAACCTCTTTACCCCTATCCCATGCATTATTGCTCCTTGTTCTATTGTTTCGTATCTTGCCATCACACAACCAAAACAAGTCATCTTATTTTTTAGAAAAACTTCAGTAACTTGAGGATACTTCTGCATAACCTCATGAAAAGTCATATTCTTAGTAATCTTTCTCTTCACCTTCTTTTTTGTTGTTTTCTTTTTCATGTTAAAAAGGACTTATCTTTCTTAATGAGTTTATAACTTTAGGAATTACATTAATAGCATGATTTATATGTTCTTCTGTTGTGTACCTTCCCAGAGTAATCCTTAGAGATCCATGAGCTAAAACAGGGGTTAAACCTATTGCAGTTAAAACATGGCTTGGTTCTAAACTTTTAGATGAACAAGCAGATCCAGTTGAAACTTGTAATCTTTCTTGGCTTAATCTAATTAAAAGAGCTTCTCCTTCAACTCCCTTAAATGAAACATTAACATTATTTGCTAATCTCTCTGTTCTTGAACCATTTAATCTTGATCCTTCTATTTTCAATAAAGAATTTATTAATTTATCTCTTAATTTTTTCTCTCTTTCCATCTCTTTTTTCATATCTTTTGCTATCTCAATAGCTTTTGCAAATCCAACTGCTCCAGCAACATTCTCAGTTCCAGATCTTAATCCTGATTCATGTCCTCCACCATGTTGTATTGGTTCAATTTTAACATTATGATTAACATATAGTAATCCAACTCCTTTTGGTCCAAGAATTTTATGAGCTGATGCAGATAATAAATCAATATTCATTTTTTTAACATCTATTGGAAGTTTACCAAACCCTTGAACAGCATCTGTGTGAAAGTAAACTTTCTTTTTTTTACAGATCTTTCCAATTTCAGCTAAAGGTTGAATTGTTCCGATTTCATTATTTACATGCATTATAGTTACTAGAATTGTATCTTTTGTAATTGCTTTTTCAACATCTTTTGGATTTACTAATCCTTCTTTATTTACGTCTAAATAAGTTACTTTGAATCCTTGTTTTTCTAACCATCTACAAGGATTAAGAACAGCAGGATGCTCAATATTGCTGGTTATAATATGATTTCCTTTATCTCTATTTGCAAATGCTACTCCTTTAATTGCTAGATTATTAGATTCTGTTCCACATCCTGTAAAGATTATTTCCACTGATTTAGCATTTAGAGATTTAGCTAAAGAACTTCTTGCTTTTTCTAAAGCATCTTTTGCTTCTTTTCCAAGAGCATGCAAACTACTAGGATTCCCATATTTTTCAGAAAAATAAGGTTCCATAGCTTTGACAACTTCCTTAGCCATTGGAGTTGTTGCTGAATAATCTAAATAGATCTTTTCCATCTAAAAAACAAAGAGAAACTGATTTTTAAATTCTTCTCCTATCTAACTCATTTTGTAATATAGCTAAAGATTGGCTAGCAAAATATGTCACATTTCCCAATGATATTCCCTTAGCAAATTTCTCTAGAACTCTTTTTTCTTTCTTAGGAATCCCTTCATGGTCCCCTAAAATAAATACAGAATCCTTATCAATTCTAGCTTCCCTTAAATCTTGTCCCTTTTTATCTAAAAAGTATACTGTTTTCTTTTTGGCCAACCATTGAGCCACATCTAAAAATGATTTTTTCTCAATAAAACAAGAAGGGAATGCTTCAATTCTTTTTCCTCTCTTATATTTATATAGCATTCTTTGGATTAATCCAGAAATATCTTTTTTTGAAAAGAATTTTCTGTTTTTTTCTGTAATCTGAAGCTCTAAATGTCTTGGAGGATCTGGTTTTCCATAGAAAATTAAATGTAATTTAACATCTCCTCTTATAGCATTAGAAACAAAAAAGCTCATGATTACAGTATGACAGACAATATCCATTCTTCCTGCTTTTTTTAGATCTCTAAAATTTCCAGAAGTTGTTGCCTTAGATGAAAAATAAACAAACTCTCTCATTTTACAAGAACCCTTTCAGGTTTAATAAATTCTCCTCTTTTCTTAACCAAAGCTATCACTTTATTTCTAGATAAAGCAACAATTAATCCTTCTTCTTTAGTTTTAATAGGTAGAAATTTTCCTAATCTTAATTCTTTTTCTTGATCTTTAGTTATTCTAACAGTTTTGACTTTCAATCTTTTAACAAAATCTTCTAAAGAAATTAATTTTAGGTTCTTAAAACAACAAGATTCTTTTTCTGTAAAGACAGCTTGTTTGATTCTTCTTAATTTGGCCATATTAGCATTAATTCCAAGTTCTTGTCCAAGATCATGAATAAGTTTTCTAATGTAGGTCCCAGCTTCACATGAAACAAAGAATTTGAATTTCTGATTTTTTTTCTCTAGAATCTTAAAATCATAGATCTTTCTTTCTCTAACTTGTCTTTTAACTCTAGATCTTCTTGGAGGCAATTGATTAATCTTTCCAACAAACTTATTAATTCCTTTTTTCAAATCACTTAATCCAATATCTTTATGCAAATAAGCTGTCCCAACATACTCTTTATCAGATCTCTCTAATAATGGCATTAATTTTACAGCTTCATTAATTGCAATAATTAGAACTCCAGTAACTTGTTTATCTAAAGTTCCTGCATGTCCTGTTTTCTTAGCTTTTAGAATTCCTTTAATCTTTTGACAGCAGTCATGACTAGTAAATCCTGCAGGTTTATCTAAAAGTATAAATCCATTCATGAGAAATCTCCTTTAAGATATTTTTTTCTTTTTTTCTCAGGAAATCTTTCAATAGCATACCTTAATGCTGTTCTTGGTAATTCTTTATAATAACTTTTAATAAAACATTCTAAAGCTAAAAGATCTTTTTTTCCTAATTCTCTTAACATCCAACCAACTGCTTTATGAATTAAGTCATGTTTATCTTTAAGTAGAATTTGGGATATAGATAAAACATCATCTAAAAACTTTCCATTTTTTATAAATGCTAAAGTAGAGATTATAGAAATCCTTCTATCCCACAAACTTTTTGATTTTACTAGTTTCTTAAGTATATATCTTA
>CP070794.1:472629-488150 GCA_020343435.1 archaeon
CTTTAACAATTCTTTAAACTTTTCAGGATTACAATCACAAATATATGCTACTTTTTTCCTAATTAGTTGTTCAATAAACTTGTAATACTTTTCAATTCTCTCAGATTGGATTATAAAATCAGAAACATTTCCAAAGATCCATTTGGATTCTTCTTTAATCATCTTGTAAGCTTCAGGATCTATGTTTTCAGGATTTGTATCTTCAATTCTTATGATAAATTTCCCACCATATTTTTTAACATAAATAGAAGAAGGCATTCCAGTAGCAATATGTCCAATATGCATTGGTCCAGAAGGTGAAGGAGCAAATCTCATTATCACTTTTCCTTTTACATTAGGTAATTCCGGTAATCCTTCTCTAGTTTCTCTGCGACTAACCTCTTTTTCAAGTTTCTCAAACCTTCTTTTTTGTTCCTCAACAGATAATATCTCTATTTCTTCTATAAATTTTTGAATTATGGGAACCACTCTCTTCACATCAGCTTTTTTCAAACCTTCATGAAAAAGATAATTAAGAACATTATTTAATCTAGGTTTTCCATCATGCTCTATTGCATTCTTCAAAGTATATGCACGAATCTTATTTTCGCTTATCATTTTTTCCTAACAGATAAACAATTAACAAAATAACTCCAACTAAATTAGCCACATCAGCTATATTAAACTTTGGAAATTGGTGCCAAAAAGAAAATGTAAATATATCCACAACATATCCTAGAAATAATCTATTTAACAAATTACTAATGGTTCCTCCAAAAATCAGAGGAAATGCTATTTTCAACATTAATCTATCTCTTGTTTTAAAATAAAAGTAAGCAACTATGACTAAAATAAATACTCCAACAATAATTAATAGAACTCTGGCCCAAGCTGTTCCTGCAAATAAAGAAAAAGCAGCCCCAGTATTTGTAGCATAATCTAAACACATAAATAAGAAACAACCTTTCTTAGCTATAATAAACTTAAAAATATGATCAACAACAAAAACAACAACTATAATCAAAAAAAAGAAACCTATAGCCTTTCTTAATTTTAATTCTGAATCACCTTTTTTCATTTTTCTAGTATTTCAAGTCTAATCTGGTCTCCACTCTGCCCATCTTCCTTTCTATAAGCTCTAATCTTTCAATAAATCTATCTACTCTTCTTTCAATTCGCTCTAACTTATCTCCAATTTCACTTACATTAGATGTTTCAGCTGCTCCTGCTAAAGCCCCAACAAATCCTAATCCAGAATTCTCTGTTGTTGTACTTGGGGTTTCTTTATTTGTTGGTGTTCTTTCTGATCCAGGCATTCCTGTCCAAGTAATCTCTTTTTCTTCTTTATCTCCTTTCTTAAAAATTTTATTGAACTTAAACATCTTTTAATATAATTTAACTTATTTTAAATAGTTTTGTCTTCTAGAGTTTTAGGTTCGCCATTAAAGCAAAATCTTAAAAAAGAGACCACGGATTCTCCAACTTGTTTTAATGTTCCATATTGGCATCTTCTGTCAAGATAACAATGAAAAGAATGAATTAACTGTCTCCATGGTCTGGTATGGTAATGGCATTTATGTTGTTTTCCCGGACAATATCTACCTCCAGAGTAAGATATCTCATCTCCATGCCATCCTTTTATCCACTCTTTCTTTAAACCATTCATCTAATTTTCAAAGAAACTTTGATTTTAAACCTTTTCGAATCCTCTTCTCTGTAGTCCCTATAAAATGACTAAAAAAGAAAGGTTTAAAAATTGCCCTTTGATGGAAAGTATATGAACAAAGTAACTAGAGTTCTCTGGAGCCTTGTATTAAATAGAGAAAGACTTTTAGAAAAATTTCTTTATGATAAGGGTGTAGAAGATGGTGTTGTAGAAATATTAATGTTAGGTGCAATAAAAGATCCCCACAATCCTACGGGTCCAAGAAGAGCACTAACTAAAGCAGAAATTCCAAGAGCTATAAAGCTCTATCATTTTATGGGTGATAGGTATAATTTATCAAGGACCCACGCAAATATGCGGTCAGTTGCTTCAATAATAGTTAACCATCCACAAATACTTGGGGAACCATTAGACGAATTAGAACCAAGAATCAATAGAATTATATCTGGCGAACACCCAGATCTAGGATCTCATCTTGCAAAAGGTAAACCTGAAGAAGCTTTAAAATATATTGCACAAACCTTAGACGGAACTTGGAAAAACCCCTACCGAAATCAATAAAAACCTAATTCTGTTCTATATAATATGGATATTGATAAGGCTATAAAAGAAATAAAAGAGGTTACAGATCGTAATAGAAAAGAAGGATATCTATGGGAAAGTAATCTAGTTTATGATAGTACCTCAGAACAATTAGAACCTATTTATTTCTGGCTACTTGATTTTATGCAAGATAAAGGACTAAAACCAGAAAAACTTTTAGATAATTTTGCAGCATCAGTTGGAGGAAATTACTTCTCAGAATTAAGATCCAAAGCAACAATGATGAGAGATGAAGCTATGAAAATCATGGGAAGTGTTAATACTGTTCTAAAAAGTGTTATTAATTTATTATATGATCTAAAAGAATTTGAGATTAGATTAAAAGCTTATGAAGATTTTAAAGATAATAAGAAAAAAGATGCAGCAATTTTAGCTTTAAAACAAATTTGGATGGATAAAGTAGATATTCAAAGAGGAAGGGGAAGCATAAATGCAATGTCTTATGAATTAAGTTTTACAACTTTAAGAGATTCTTTTATGGCAGCAAACTCTGTTGGGGATGTAAATAAGATGGATATTAATGACAGAGTCAAAAGAATTCTAAAACCAAGATTACAAGAATTCTTTGAATGGGTTAAAAGAAGCGAAAAAGAATTAAGAGCTCGTTATAACTTAGAAAAACAATATCTAAGAAGTCAAGTCAATAGTTTAAAATTATACTCTTCATGGGTAAGACCTTATCTAAGATCAGCAGAACAATTAAGAATGAAAGAAACAGATCTTAAAGATCCAACTTTAGTTAATGCTTTCAATACAATAGTTCTAGAATTAAAATTACTAGGAAAAAAAGAAATTAAAATAAAAGGCTCAGTAGAAGCAGGAGATTTACCAAAATCAATGTTAAAATATAAACCAAGGAGAAAATATCATGCTTGTGTTTTAGTTGAATTAGAATTTAGAGGAATTCCTTTTAGAAATCAACAAGGACATTATGTTTTTGGAGGAAAAACAAATGTTAATTTCAAAGCTTTCACATTAAATGAAGAAGAATTAAAAATATTTAATAAAAAACTTGATAAACAAAAATGGAAAGAAACATTAAAACTTATTCAGGGAGCTACAGATGAGAGTTTGAAACAATTACAGGATGATCTTGATCACTTCTTAGGAAAAGATAAAGATGAAGAAGAAGAGGAAAAGGATAAAGAGGACCATTCTTTTTTTGGAATTAGTTTAAAAGATAAAAAACCTAAGAAAAAAGAGAAGAAAAAAGAAAAAAAGAAAGAGAAACCAGAATTAGTTTTGAAGAAGATAAAAAGAGACAGTTATGATGAATCTTTGATGAGACATCTTGCAGAAGTAAAATCTGCTGATACTTGTTTAACTATTTATAATAATTATAAAAAGGCCCATGATATGGCTAATTTTGAAAAACCAGATTGGGATTATGAAGAATGGGAAAGAACTCTAAACCCAGAGTGGAGAAGTTAGATGTAAAGAAATTAAAGAAAGTTTTAGAGCAATCTCAGGAAGAAGAGAAACCAGAACAACCAGAAGATACAGAATTCTCTGCTAAAGAAATTGTAGAAAAACCAAAACCCTTAGAAGAAGTTATTTCAACAGATCAACCAAAACAAGAAGAGGAAGAACCAAAAACTTGGGAAGATGCTGTAAAAAAAGAATCTGAGAAAGAAAGCAAATACGGATTAAAATCAGCACCAAGTTATGAGATGGGGGGCAGAGAAGAAACTGAAGAAACTAGAACCCAAGGTTATAAAGATACAATGGAGATTGATCTTGTAGGACAACCTGAAAGGGTATTTCATGAAGATCCTAATCTAATGCATAGAAAAGTTCAATTTGTTACAGATGATCAATTAACGCGCTCTTTAGGAGACGAAAAAGTAAAACATTATGAAATGGAACGTGACAGAGATGATCTTAAGAAAGATCTAAAAGGGAAGGGGAAAAAACAAAGAGAACCTTACAAAACATCAGGATATCACTAAGTTTATAAATTAGGAATCATTTTTTAATAAAAAGATGGGATATAATCCACCAACTGGTTATGAATTTTTTTATCAAGGTTCTCAGTCTCAACTAGATCCAAATTATGGTCCTTTATTTATGGGATACAGAGTTCCATTTTCTTCATTACAACTACATACCAATCCCCAAACCCCAAACATAGCTGCAGAAACTTCAGATAGGTTAAGTCAAGGAGTTAGAGGAGTAATGGTAAATGTTCTAGAACCAAGAACTTTTGAACATATCCCAAAACAATTATTTGAAGAAGTAAGGCAATTGCATAAATTAACAGGAGGAGAACCATCAATGCATGCACCAATAATAGAACCTTCTGGATTCCAACAAGAAGGATGGACAGAGGGACAAAGAGAAAATGCAGAAAGACAGATAAGAACTTATATAGATAAGGCTCACATTATGGATCCTTCAGGAAACATTCCAGTTACATTACATACTTCTATGATGGGAGGACTTATGGACTTTTGGAAAGGGGCTCCTAAAAAAGAAGGAGAAGGAAAATCAGCAATGGGAGTAGTTAATACAGATACAAATCAATTAACTAAACTACATTATAAAGAAGAATACTTACCAGCAGAGTATGATAAAGAAACTGGAAAAGGAGGAGTTGAAATAAAGGAATACACTCCTGAAAAAAGGATAGAGTCTATTAACAATACACATTGGCATAATCAATTAGTAGAAATAGAAAGAGAGAGAATTGAAGCAGATCATGAGATGTTAAACTACTATCCAACAGCTGCACCTGTTTTTAAAGAATTATCAGAAGCTGAAAATAAAAAAGAAGTTCCAATGACCTTAGAGCAACAAGAAGCAGTTAATAGAGTAAAATCCACTCTTCCAATTTATGAAGATGTTTTTATGAAAATGCAAAATACTTTTGGAGATGTTTATGAAACTTACAAAAAAGCATTAAAAAATGAAGAGGATGATAGTAAAAGAGAAGATTATGAAAAAGCAATAACAAGAGTAAGGGAAATTGGGGGAGAAATAGTTGAAGCAAGGAAATCTGGAAATCCTCTGAAGATGAGTACAACTTTTAGGTCAGCTTTACAAGAATTAAATGGGTTAGCAAATGTTGTTCCTCCTGAAAAATATGTTGCTATAGAAGACTACATGCTCCCTAAAAGTGCTAAAACATTTGGAAATGTGGCTTTTGGAGCATGGAAAAAATACGGAGACAAAGCCCCAGTTATGGCTTTAGAAAATGTATATCCATCAATGCCATTTAGCAGAGCAGAATCCTTAAAAAGACTAATTAAAGAATCAAGAAAAAAATTTGTTGAACAAGCAAAAAAACAAGGGTATGGAACTACTGAAGCAAAAAGAGCAGCTGAAAAAATTATTGGAGCAACTTGGGATGTTGGGCATATTCATGAATTAAAAAAACATGGATATAATGAAGAAGATATTGTTGGAGAAACTAAAAAGATAGCACCATTTGTTAAATTCTCACATTTAACTGATAATTTTGGATATGAAGATTCTCATTTACCTTTAGGAATGGGGGATGTTCCATTCAAGGAACATCTTAAAGCTTTAGAAAAAGCAGGAAAATTAAAACATGCTATAGAATCTGGTGGAATATTAAATATGGGCAAAGAAGCAGGAAGAGTTCTTCTTCCAACAAGCTTACAAGCATTAGGATCTCAAGTTTATCCAGGACAAGCAGCAGGTCCATTCTGGAATCAGACCCCTTATATCCAAGGATCTTATAATATGGGTTATGGAAGAATTTTACCAGAACAACATTTTGGGATGTATGGGGGAGGATTTTCACAATTACCTCAAGAAGTTGGCGGAACAATGCCTGGACGTGGGCAAAGATTTTCAGGCGCACCAATGGAATAATAATATTTAAAAGTTCAAATTACTTAAAACAATCATAAAAAAGAGGGTGAAATGAAAAAGAAAACTCGTAAGCTTCCCAAAGCTCCAAAACTACCTACATTAAAACTTAAAGATGATTATGATATCTCATATGACTTTGCAACTAAAGTTTATGAAAAGTTTGGCAGAATAATCAAATCAATAATTCTTTTTGGTTCTATTACAAAGAAAAAAAATGTAAAAGGTTCAGATATTGATATTATTGTTTTAGTAGATGATTGTTCAGTACAATGGGATCAAGAACTTGTTGCATGGTACAGAGAAGAATTATCTAAAATAATAAGATTAAATCCATATTCTAAAAATCTCCATGTTAATACTGTAAGATTAAGTACATGGTGGCAAGAACTTTTAAGAGGAGAACCTGTTGTAATTAATGTTATAAGATATGGACAAGCTTTAATTGATTTTGGTGGTTTCTTTAATCCCTTAAAAGTTTTATTAGCTCAAGGAAAGATCAAAAGCACACCAGAAGCAATTTATGTAATGTTACAAAGAGCTCCAACACATTTGTTAAGAACTAAATCAGCTTTACTTAACAGTTTAGAAGGAATGTATTGGGCAATGGTTGATTCAAGTCATGCAGCTTTAATTGCTGCAAAAAGATTACCTCCTTCTACAGAACATATTGGGGATAGTTTAAAACAAGCATTTGTTAGCTCTAAACTTCTAGATCCAAAATACATAACTTGGTATGAGCAACTTTACAAACTTGCCCACGATATCTTACATGGAAAAACAACAGATATCAAAGCAAAAGATATTGATGTATGGCAAGTAAGGACTGATAAGTTTTTACAAGAAATGGCTAAAATTGTTAATAAGATAGTTTAAACTATGCAGCCTTGGCTCTCTTTCCAGGCAGTTCCGTTATTGCTTCTTTTAATCCAGAACCCAGTCTTCTATAAACTCCATCCATCATGGCTGGAAGATATGTTTTCTCTAAAGCTTCTAACATGTATCCATGGATAAATCCATAAACTTTAGCATAAGGTTCATTTTTTTCAATAATCTCTCTAGCTTCATTCATCTTTTTCTTTCCTTCAGCACTAACATCATCCTTATACTTCTTAGTAACTTTCTTAGCTTTTGCAACTTCCTCAGATGCTGTGATATAGGCCTCTAATGAATGACCCTTTATTGCTTCAAGATTATCCAATCCTTTTAATGCTTTTGAACCAAGAGTCTTTCTTATTAAACCACTGAATACTTCTCCTACAGAATATTGTTTTATACCCTCAAGGTATAATGAGACCCCACTCCCAATTACTTGGTCAACCTTATGATTTGCTTGAACATGTTCATCTGATTGTTTATCATCACTAAAAACATATTGCATATACATCTGAGCAGCAGATTTATACCTTAACTGACTCATCTCATCTTCGCTACCAGAATACTTTGCCGCAACCATGGCTAAGCCAGGACCATTTACAAGATCATCTAAGCTTTGCCTTTTTTTAGCCATTTTTCAGAATTCTTTAGCTTTTACCCTTTATAAAGTTTTCCAGACATGTTATTAGGTAGTAGTAACAAAATCAATATTCTCGATAAATAAACTTTTATAAATCTCTTTAGAGTACTTATAATATGTTTAAGAAGAAGAAACAGTGTCCAAAATGTGGTAAAAAAGTAGAAGAGAACCATAAATTCTGCCCATTTTGTGGATCTTTAATAAAAAAAGGAGAAAAATACCAAGATCCTTTTAAAGAAATGGAGAAAGCAATGAAATTACCCTTTTTCTTAAAAGCACCAGTAAAAGGAATGATGAAACAATTAAACAAACAAATGACAGAAGCAAATGTTAAAACAGATTCTATACAAGGACAACCAAGAATAATCACAAAAGGTTTTGCAATTAATATTTCTTCTAAAGAAGGAAAACCAGTAGTAAGAATAAAACCAATGGGACCACAACACCCAGTTCCACCAAAAAAAGAACAACCATTATTAATTGAACCAAAACCAAGAAAATTCAAAGAGTTTAATAAAAAAGA
Organism: archaeon; assembly: GCA_020343435.1. Lineage (GTDB taxonomy): Archaea > Nanobdellota > Nanobdellia > Pacearchaeales > UBA284. Next base: position 480,751 of record CP070794.1, read on the forward strand.
TGCTGAAAAATTCTTAAAACTCAAGAAAAAAGAACCAAAAACAAGTGTAAGGAGATTAGCAGACACAGTTGTTTATGAATTAGATCTTCCAGATGTTACAAAAGAAAAAATAATTATTAATCATCTAGGAAACAGTATTGAAATTAAAGCTTTAGGAAAAGAAAAAGCTTATCAAAAAGTACTTCCTATTTCTCTTAAAATAAAAAAGTGGAAACTTGAAAAAAAGAAATTAATTTTAGAACTAGAACCATGAAAATCTTAAAGTATCTCTTACTATTACTTTTCATATTTATAATTCCAAATGTTAGCGCATTAACAGTACAGGAATTTACAAGAGGTTTTTTATTTAATTGGGTTATTCTATTTTTAGTGATCTTTTTTGGATGTTGGGTTGTTTTACAAGATTTCTTCAAAAGTTCAGCAGGTGTTGCTGTGATAGTAGCATTAGTTGTAGGAATCGCAGGAAGTTTTGGAATTCTTAGTCAGTATGGTCCAATTGTACCAAAGTTAGATGTTTTTGTTTATATCTTAATAGCAGGATTAATCATTTTTGTAATAAGGCATCTTGTAAAAGGCGGAGAAGATACAATGTTAATAATTATCTTTATGGCAATTCCTATTGTTTGGTTTGTATTTTTACAAGAGAGGATTAGTTATTTATTTTCTTCAGGTTTAATGAAGGTTATTAATGTAGCATTGGCAGTATTATTAGGAGTTGCTATGCTCATGGTTCTTTTCTCACTTCTAAGAACTGATCCTGAGAAGCTAAAAAAGATACAGTATATGAAGCAAATGAAGAAGATGAGGTAGATTTTTAAATATAATTCTCCTATTTTAGACATGAAAAGAGGTTTATTTTTCATTTTTGTAGCTGTATTTATCTTTAGTATAAAGTTTGTATCAGCACAACCCACTGTTGTAATCTCAAACGAGTGGATCAATGCTGCAATTCTTTTTGTCATATTATTCACAATTTGTTTTGTTGCTTTAAAGAAAGTATTTCATGCAAGTCCAGGAATGGCAATTGTTTTTTCAGTAATATTTGGGGTTGCTGGAAGTCTCAGTATTATAGCTAGATATGGTGTGATTTTTGATAGAGTTGATTGGTGGATTGTTATTATAGTAGTTTTAATTTTAATTGCAGTTTTAATGCAATTATCTAAACATAAATCAACATCAACAGTTTTCTTATTCTTTGTAATCCCAATAGCTTGGTATGGTTGGGGTGCTTCAGCTTTATGTCCCCCAAGAGGAACATTTTCAACTAGTGCTTGTACAATCCTCAATGCAGTAATGGGGATTATACTTGCCATCGGAGTAATATTGCTAATCAGATTATTTGTAAAGAAAGGAAAAGAGATGGGAGCATTTGATGAGAGTAAGAGAATAGCATATGATAAAACCTTCAAAGGATTATCTCTAGGAATAAAACTAAAACCAGCCTTAAGATTCTGGGCAAAACCAACAAGCATTAAAGCAGGGGAACAAACTGTCCTTAACTGGGTTGCAAGCAAAAATACAGAAAGGGTTATCATTAGCCCAGGACTTGGAGATAGACCTAGAAAAGGTCATGAATCAGTTACTCTTACTAGAACTACAAAATTTGTTGCAACAGCTTACACCAAAGAGATGAAAACTGCAAAAAAAGAAGTTGTGGTAACTGTTTCTGGAGAAAAAGAGCCAACACAACCAGAAGGACAAGTAATCTTAAGAATAAAAATTAGGGGACATGGTAATACAAATCCTCCAGGAAGCCCAAAAGGGATAGATTATCCTGTTCCTATAAACAAAGTGGTTGTGGTAACAGCAGAACCTGTTAAAAATAGTTCAGCACAATTCAGTCATTGGGAGATTAATGGACACAATGTTGGTATTGGTAGTTCTGGAAACATTCCCAATATAAGAATGAAGATGGATAGAAATTATGAATTAACTGCAGTATTCACCAGTGTTAGGGCAGCAGTTAGAATTTCTGCAAATCCTACAGAGATATTCTCTGGAGATAAAACAAAAATAGAATGGGCATCTTCAGGTGTTGCAAAGGTAAATATAGAACCAGCAATTGGAAAAGTAAAACCAAACACTCCCGGATCTAAGCTAGTCAGAATAAAACCCCCAGGAAAATCAGAATTCAAGATAATTGGTAGAAACAAACGTGGAAAAGTTGTTGCAACATTTAGTTGTATAGTTAATGTTGGTATGAGAGCACTTCCTTACCAAAAAGAAGGATGGGCCCCTGTACCTGCTGTGGGATCTCCAAAAATTACCCATTTCAGAACAAAAACTCCAGTAGTAAGTGAAGGGGATTTAATGGATATAGAATGGGCAACCATAAGGGCAGATAAAGTTTATATTGATCTTGGAAGAGGAAGACAAATGCAACTTCCTGTAAAAGGAAGAAAAGGTTTTGAAGCAATAGGAGTAGGAAAAACAGTTTTAACTTTAATGGCAATGAATAAGTTTGGAAGAGATGTTAAAAGGATAAATATAGATGTAAAACCAGGAGGAGAATCTTTAAGAGCAATAACTCATGATAAAGAATTTTCCAAAGCACTTGCATCCAAATCTCTTTCAGATAGATTAATAATTCTAAGACAGAGATTAGGATATATTAATAAACGTATTCCAGAAATAGACGCTTTATTGGATGAACTACATAGTGCTATAGAAGATCTGGATGAAGGGACAAGACAAATAAGAAGAGACCACAAAGTAATACCCGGAAAACTTCAGAGAAATATAGCTCAGAGATATGGAAGTGCTACTTTAATGATAAATAGATTAGAGAAAGAAGAGAAAGAGTTATACAATGAAAAAGTAAAAATAGAAAAGGAATTAGCAAAGTACAAATAAATTTATAAATTCTAAATAACCTATATAATAAAAATGGGTAGATACATTTCAAGTTTCATAGCAGTCATTTTCGGATTAGTGACAGCAGTGCTAGCATTTATTGGATTGGCAATTAACAAAGGATATTTTACAGAGAGACTAGAACAGTTACCTCCTGATCCAACAGTATACTTCATAGCACTGATAGTCTTAGGAATCCTAATGATTATAATATCCTTAGGAAAAAAACAAGGATTTTAGAAAATGAGAATTAGAGAATTAATGTTTTTATTTGGTTTAGCATTCCTAGTTGTAAGTGGGATAGCTTTAATTAAATCTGCAGGATATTTCTCAATATTTGGTATGGCTATCTCAGATAAATTATCTGGGTTACCAGCATCACCTTTAATTTATACAGTAATCATCTTTGTTCTAGCAATAATCTGTATTTTAGTAGCTTTAACAGAAAGAAAAATTATTTACTAACTAAATTCATTTAATCCTTTTTGAGTATTAGCTTCTCTTGCTTCTTGTAATCTTCTTAAAGCACTATCAACTCTGTCTTCTGAAAAATCATGTTCTTTACATAGAACATTCTTTAATTCTTTAACATTAGTTTTTGAAAATTTAATTTCATACTCTTTATTTACATTAGGTTTCTTAAATAATTCAAAGATTTCTTTCCAATCAAAAGGCATTTCTAATCCAGCTTCAGACATCTGTTTTTCTATAGCTCCAAATATTAATACTGGTTGTTTGTATTGTTTTACTATGTCCAATGCTTTTTTTGGTCCTATTCCTTTTATCCCTCCTGGATTAAAATCAGTTCCTGAAAGGATTCCTAAACATATTAATTGATCATGAGTTATTTGTAATGAGTTTAAAACAGATTCTAATTCTATTACTTCAGGTTCAATAGGAACATAAGTTCCTGTTGAAGTTCTTTTTTTTCTAGATAATGTTAGATTTTGAATTAATCTTGGTGCTCCAAATAATAAACAATCATAGTCCTGACTTATTACTGCATGGGCATCATGTTTTGATATTAATGCTGCTTGAGCTTCCCCTTCTCCTGGTGCTTGAATTACTGGTAATCCCAATGCATGGATTACTTTTTTACTTTCATCAACCATCTCATCAGTAACTTTTATTGTTTGTTTAGAGTATTTTAGCATATTTGCAGTATCTCCTGCTGATTTTGCTTGTTCAAACTTAACTTGTGCTTGTTCTTTTCTTTCTTCTCTATTTTGTAGGGTTAGTTTTTTTAGAATTGGAGGTTTTCCATCAAAAACAAAGATTGGTTTAATTCCTATTTCAAGTAATCTGATAGTTCTATAGAATAATCCTGATAAATGAGAAGTGATTCTCTTTCTATTATCCATTAAAGGAGTTCCATCAAATTGTCTTATATTTGATAAGAATTGATATATTGTATTTAAGGCATCTATAGCTATCTTTTTACCTCTTAGTTTTTCTAAGTAAATTGGTTTCTTAGGAACTAACTCTCCTATTTGTAATCCCATTATTTGCTATAGAATTAGAAATATAAAAAATTATTGCCAGCTAGCTAATTTCCCAAGCTTCTCAAAATCCATATTTCTTGGGGTTCCGTTTCCAATATCTACATCAATGCTTTCTGTCCAAGGAGGACCTTCACTATCCCTTCCTGTAAACTTATGGGCTGGAACATAAATATGAAAACCTTCTCCAGGACGGTATGCTTCTCCTCCAGGCAATACTCTAAGCTCTTTTGCTCCCGGATCCACCAATCTTGCTGCTACAACAGAAGCTAATCCAGATTCATAAGGGGTAATTACTTCAAACCATATATTTTTATCATCCCCAAATGATCTTCCTTTAATATCAGGTGCTACATCCATCCCTGTTGATTTTTTTATTAACTTAACAACATATTTTAAAACTCTTGACGCAGCTTCTTCTACACCTTCTGCTTTGTGGAGATTCCTATCTGGATTTTGTAACATCCATTCTATGTTTTCTGTTTGGTCACTACCTTGGTAGGCTGAAATCTCATATCCTGGATTTTTTGAAAAATCTATTGCTCCCAAGTAACCATTATAGTCTCTTTTAATAACTCCATCTACATCTACAACCCCCATACCATTTATTAATGCTACTGCAGATTGGTGTGGCATTTGTTCTGGACCAACATGAGCTTCAACATCAAAAGGTACACCAGGATTTTGTGGCATGTATCTTGTTCTCATACTTTCTAAAGCTTGTTTTCCCATTTCCCTGAAAACTTCTGCATGATATCCGTTAAGAACACCTGTTTCTATCCTTTCTTTTGGTCCACCAGCTTTACGAGGAACTCTAATCCTCTTGGTATCACCAGCCAAACCACTCTCACGAACATTGATTACTAATCCCATTTTCTGTTACTATTAGCGAGTAATCACCCTTTTTAAAGGTTTTGGTTAATCATTATCTGGGACCCCAATCTCTCTTCCAACCTCATCAACAACTCTTCTCAAACCAGACTTTTCTTCCCTTCTCATCTTCATAACAGCTTTTTTAAGAGATTCTGGATCTACCTCTGGAGCATCAATTGTAATATCTGGCTTTCTAGCATCAGCATTTCTTTCTCTTTCAGCATTTAAAGAATCTTCTGCAATTCTTTGTAAGCTATCCAGGCTCTTTCCCAATTGGTAAGCATCCCATATATACTCAAAACCTTTTTCAGTTTCCCCAATAACTCTATGATACTCTCCATTTGTGAGTAGGCTCTCTGCCTTTACTCTAGACATATATGCTTTTCTTAATATTGCATTATATGCTATCGGAACAATTACCTTTCCAAGAACCCATAAGGAGGCTAGACCTGCAATTGGGATAGCTATAGGTCTCCAATACTTCCTAACATTCTCTCTAAATTTTATATAATCACTAAAAAGTGGTTATTTTTAAACATTTCCTTTTAACTCAACTAACAAACTTTTTAAGATTCTAACTCTTATATTTGTCATGGAATTCAAGTTCATACCTCTGGATTATGACTATATAGATGATGAAGAAGGCAAACCAGTAATCCGAATATTTGGAAAAACAGATAAACATGAACAAATCTGTGTTCTAGATACTTGTAAACCTTACTTCTACATAGTTCCTACAAAAAGAACCAATATAGACAAATTCATTAAAATCATAGAAAATACTGCTTTTGAAAATGCAGGAAGAAAATGCTATGTGGAAAAAGTGGCGAAAGTTAAGAAAAAGGATCTGGGAAAAGAAGTAACAGCTCTAAAAATAATAGTTTCCAACCCAAAAGATGCTCATGCAATCAAATCTTATATAAAAGATCATAATAATTATGAATGTTCAAGAGAAGTTGATCTTAATTTTATTACAAGATATATAACTGAAAAGAAAATCAAACCTTTATTCTGGTATAAAGTTGAAGGAGATATTAAAGAAAAACAACCTTTTAAAATAATCAAAGCAAAGAAAATAACTGAAATCAAAGAATTACCATTTACTCCAAAAGCTTTAGCATTTGATATTGAAACAGAAGATCCTGAACCTGAAAAAGGAAAAGTTTTAATGTTATCTTTAGTAGGAAAAAACTTTCAAAAAGTAATAACTTGGAAGAAATTCAAGAATGCACCCAAAGAAATAGAGTTTGTAGATAATGAAAAAGCATTATTACTAAAATTCAGAGAGTATGTAAAACAACAGAATCCAGATATTTTAACAGGATATTTTTCAGATGGTTTTGATTTACCTTTTTTAAGAGAAAGATTTAGATTAAATAAAATTCCTTTTGATCTAAGCTGGGATTCTTCATCTATGAATCTGATTAGAGGAGCATTAAGTTCAGCAAAATTCACAGGTTTAGTTCATTTAGATATCTTTAAATTTGTTTCAGGAGCAATTGTTGCTAGTTTAAACACAGAAACCTTATCTCTAAACGATGTTTCTGAGGAATTATTAGGAGAAACTAAAGTAAAAATAGATTTTAACCCTTGGACATTAGCACAAGAACTAGATGCTATGAATTCTAAAGAATTAAAACGATTCTGTTTCTACAATTTACAAGATTCTGTTTTAGCATACAAATTATTTGAAAAACTCTGGCCAATGATGATAGAATTAACTAAACTTATCCAAGAACCTTTATTTACAGTTACAAGAAATGGTTATACTCATTTATTAGAAAACTTTATTATCCATCATTTAGATCAATTTAATGAATTTATTAGAAACAGACCAACAAGAGATGAGATTTCAGAAAGGAGAGCAAGAGAAAAATCTCCTGGAGCTTTTGTTTTAGAACCAAGATATGGATTATATGAAAATATGGTTGTATTTGATTTTACAGGAATGTATACTACTTTATTAATTACTTTTAATGTAGATCCTTCAACAATACAAGAAGTTAAGAAATCACAAAAATATGATATTGAAGTAGACTTAGAAGGTAAGAAAAGATACTTCTTTTTTGATAAAAAGAAAAAAGCAATCTTCCCAGAACTAATTAATTATACTTTTTTGAAAAGAGAGAAAATAAAAGAAAAATTAAATAAAAAATATGATCCTGTTTTATCAGC
>CP070794.1:488250-512796 GCA_020343435.1 archaeon
AGCTGGAACAGCTTATCTATATAGAGATGATGTTGAGAAAAGCAGTCCTGAGATAATAACTTTAACAGCTAATCCAGATGGTTATGCTTATAAGGTTAACTCCACTGGAAATGAGAATTATTCAGATAATTCAAGTGGAGTAACTTATTATCTGAAGATAAATAAGGCATCTACATCAGTAAACTTACTAATAAATGATTCTTCAAGTAATTGGAGTTCAACTTATCCTAACTCAACCTATAAAATAAATGCTACAGTAAGTATTTCAGGTTTAACAGTTACCTTATACAGAAACGATACACAGATAAATCAAGGAACAACTTCAGTTGAAAACATAACAACTTATCCTGCAATTATTTATTATTTTAAAGGAAACACCACAGGTAATGAAAACTATAGTAGTTCAGAGAGCATAACATACTGGATTAACATAAGTAAAGGAAATCCAGATTTGCATTTATACCTTAACGGAACAGAAGATAACCAATCCTATCAAGTTCCTACCACAGTTAATGCAAGCGCAACAAAAAATACTGGAACAGAAGGAACTTTAGAACTTTTAAGTAATGGAACAGTTATTAATTCAACAAGTTCAAGTTATACTGAAAATCTAACTTATTATGATTCAGTAGATTATTGGAATTATACTATTAGATTTAATGCAACTGAGAACTATAGTTCACAATCAGTAACTTACTTTGTTAATTTAACAGAAGCTCCCCCAGATAATAATCCTTCTGTAACATTAAATTCGCCAGCCCCTAATTATAACACAAATTCTACAAGTATTACTTTTAATTGTAGTGCTTATGATAATCTTAACTTGACTAATGTTTCATTGTACGGTAATTGGTCAGGAGGATGGCATAACAATGAAACAAATACAAGTGGAATTAATAATACAGATTATACCTTTAGTAAAATAATCAATAATGGAGTTTATTCGTGGCTCTGTGAAGCTTGTGATAACTCATCACAATGTACTAATACCTCAACTAGAATGTTTACAATTGATTCTGCTCCTCCTACTTACAATAATGACGGTGATGATTCTGGAGGAAGTGTTGGAGAAGGAAGTATAGTAAATGTTTATGTGTACTGGCAAGATATTAGTTTAGATACTGCAATTTTCAGGACAAACCAATCAGGAACTTGGGAAAACATCTCAACATGTTCTTTAACAGGAATCTCAGGTTGGTGCAACAAAACAATTAACACTTTAGGAAATGCAGGAGAAACAATTTGTTGGAACCAGTATGCAAATGATAGTTTAAGTAATACAAACGCTAGCATGCCTGAAACCACCCATTGTTTTGATGTAAATATAAATGAAGCTCCTAATGTAACTCTTATCAGCCCAGAAAATGGGAGTAATACTACAAATAATTATGTTAACTTTAGTTGTAATGCAACAGATGACTATCAACTTGCCAATGCAACTCTTTACTGGAATTATTCTGGAACTTGGGAAGAAAATGGGACAAATACAATAACAGGAACTGAAAATGAAACCTCATTCTATAAAGAAAATTTGATTAATACTGAAATTTTATGGGCTTGTTTAGTATATGATAATGCTGGAAATAGTTCTTGGAGTGAAAACAGAACAGTAACAATTGCTTATGTAGGTACTCCTCCTCCTGTTTCAGGAGGGGGGCGAAGGTACGAATGTCAAAGAGATAGTGATTGTGATGAAGGTTATTCTTGCTGGAACAGTAGATGTTTAAAACTTTTTGATGTTAAAATAATAAGGGTAGATTCACCAGTTCCTCCATCAGAATTCCTTGATTTTACCTATCTTGTAAAAGGTATGGCTGATGTTAGTGGAGATGTTATATTAACTTTCTGGATTGAAAAGGGAGGTATTAAAGCAAGTTCTGGATCAGATACTATTTATTTCGGAAGTTTTGAAGAGAAAATAGAAACAACTAGTCTTTTCCTACCTAGTGATATAGAAGAAGGGGTCTATACATTTTATGTACAAGTAAATTTCCAAGGACACAACACCACAGCATATAGGGTCATTGAGGTAAAAAGCTCTCAAGAAGCTACTTCAGTTGTAGACATTAATATTATTAAATTACCTTCAAATATAGCTGGAGATCTATCTAACTTTTCATTTATTTTAGGATCTAATAGAGATTCTCCTATATTAGTTAATTTAGAGGAAGAGATTAGAAAAAAAGGACAAGTAATTTGGCATAAAGAAAAAGAGTTAGAAATCGTAAGATCTGAGGTTATATTTGAGGAACTTGGAAGACTTGGAGAAGGAAATTATGAGATTGAATTAAAAGCCCATTATAATAATAAAACAGTAAAACTTTTACAGAACTTTAGTATTGGTGAAAAAACAAATTATCTTCCTTTAATCCTGTTTCTTATAATTATAGCCATTGTAGTGTTTTTAGTCTTGTTCTGGGTAAAAATATCTAAAAAAATCAAAAGATTATTGTTTGTAAAAAAAGAGCCTGAAGAACCTAAGGAAATAGAAGAAGCGGTCTTGGAAGAGTACGGCGAAGAAGAGGAAGAACCAGAAGAAGTTGAAACTGAAGATAGAGAAGAAGAAAGAGAAAATGTAGAAGAGACCAAAAAAGAAGAGGTTAAAGAAACCCCTGCTGAAGAAGAGGCAGAACTATACGGACCTTTCTTTGAAAAAGAAAATGAATTTTTTAAATTAAAAAAGGAGGAAGGTGAAGAAGAAGCTAAAGAGTCTGAGTGGGAAGAAAAGGAAGAGGAAAAAGTTGAAAAACTAGAGTGGGAAGAAGACTAAAAAGGGTTTTTACTACCAACTTATCATAACTTTATTTTAAAGATTTAAAAACTAATTTTGTTTAAGATTTTTAATGGTAGTGTTAGAAACATTATTAACTTTATTGCAGATTTATCCTTCTCAACCAGATATTGATATTGAAAAAAGAGTAATTGAAGAATTAAGGCCAGTAAAAAAATCAGAGTTTGTTGTTGATTCAAGATTTGGATTAACTACAGATGGATATAGGTGTGGAATTTTAAGATTAGAACCTGAAAAATGGGATTTGGGATTCAAATATGAAGGGGATGTTGGTTCTTTTTATGATGGCGGAAATGCAGATTTTAGTGCAGAATTAAGATCTAAAGGAGAAGCACAATATTCTGCTGTTCTTGGAACACATACAGAAGATTCTAAAACTAATTTTAGGGGAAGAGTTGGTTTTTCAAAAGAAAAAAAATTAAAAGATCCTGAGTTACCTTATTTTTTAACAGATCAAAACTTAACCTTAGGAATGTTTGGAGGACTTCAAACAACTCCTGAAGGAATTGAAAATTCTTTTTTAGCTGGGGTAAGTTATAACAATATATTACACGGAGTTCCAGCATGTGGGGGATTTGTGTGGAGAACAGATGAATCTCCAAAAATGAGAATTTATGGAGGAGTAAAACCAGATGATTACTCTATAAGTTTCTTTTCAGAAGACAAGAACTTGGGAACAGTGGTAGCAAAAAAAGCAGATCCTGATACTACAAAAAGAGAGCCAGTGGCATTTAAACTAGAAGGATCATATAATACTGAAAACGATGATTGGAACTTCTCTCCTGCTTTTGCATTTGGAATTCCAAATGATGGAATGGATGATCAAGAAGGATATATAAGAGATATAAGATTTGGGATGAAAGGAGATAATTTTATGGGAAATCACCCATTCAGATCAGGCCCACCAAGAGCTGCAGATAGGGTTGATGAGGGTTTTGGAATTCAAGCTGACTTCTCAGGAAATGATGAAGGGATATTTACAAGTTTATCAGGTTCATATAAATGGTCTTTAGATAGAGGATATTTAGCTGCTGGAGCAACTATTGATGCAGATAATCCAAATGATGATTCTTGGACTGTAACTCCTAAATTAGATTTTGATTTTTTTGTTCCTGAAGGTATTCCTTTAGTTGGAGGATTTATGGGATACTCTGTTATTAGATTAGGAGAAGATCTAGGTTTTCTTTTAAAATTTGCAAGAAGAACTAGACTTTAACAACTTCTTTTCTAACTTCTTTAACAAACTTCCTTACTTCAATTAAAGGTTCTGGCAATTTATGATTTTCTCTAACTTGTTTTTTGGTTAACTCTACAGCTGTTTTCAAAGAAATATCATTACCTACTGAAACATAAAAAGGTCTTGAACCTTCTTTTGTAACTACTTTTTCACCAATTATTTTTTTTAATAAATAAACTTGATTATCTTTTTCTTCACCACAAACTAAACTCTTAGCAATTCCTATAGTTGGTTTTTGAATACTTAATGCAAAATGAGTTGCAATTCCACAACCTCTTGGATGAGAAATTCCATGACCAAAAACAAAAACAACATCTGGTTTTTCTTCTAATTTATTATAAGCATCTAACATAACTCTTAATTCTCTATACGCTCTAAATCCTGGGATGTAAGGAAATTGAGGTTTTTGGATTGAGAATTTTTGATCTATAACTTCAAAATTCTCATTTAGAACTACAATAGCTGAAACAATTTGTTTTCCTACAGTTTCTGAGATTATTCCTCCAAATCTTTGAGCTACTGAAAAATCAAAAGCATCTTTTTGTGATACAGCTTTAGCTAGTTTTTTCTGTTCTTGTTTTAATTCTTCTAAATCGATTCCTTTTTCTTTTGCTTCTTCTATCCTCATTTTCTAAAATCAGTTTTAAAGTCCTGCTTTTTTTAATGCTTCCTGAACTCTTAATGCATTTTCCAAAGATCTTTCTTCGGGCCTTCCTGAACTAACTCTCTTCTCTGCTAAAGCTTTGCTAAGTTTCCTTACATTCACTTTAGCCCTTACTCTAGCTGCCAACTCTTCAGTACTTTTAACTCTTTTTTCAGGGGCAGAACCCATTTCATGAGTTATTTCTGGAATTTCTTCTTCTCCACTCAACTCTGATCCTACTCTTGCATTGGCTGCACAATAACTTTTAGGAACTTCCATACCAGTTAGAGGATCAAATACCATATCTTCTTTTTCGGGAGGCCTATATGTATTTAATTCTCTTCTTCTAGACCCAACTATATCATAAACATCTTCAAATCTTGGCATAGAAAAAATACTAAATTTGACTTTAAAAAGCTTTTGTTACTAATTAGTACTATAGACTAAGAATTAAATCTAATCTTAAAATTTTCGGATAAAATCTTGACCTTTCGTTCTATGTCTAACAGAGGATCCTACTACCCTTCCTGGAAGTACACGGCCACCTGAATTAGAGCCACCACTGCTATAAGGAACACCTGGCTCTCTTTCTTTTGCTTTTTGTTTTTTAAACCTATTGGGATTTACTCTCCAAGGGATATAATACCAAACAACACGAAATGTAGAGCTTCCATCTGTACATGTGGTTCTCCTACATGCAGTATCAGGATGGGTTGCTTCATAAAAAAAATCATCTTCAAATCTTGGCATAGAAAAAATACTAAACTTGAGTTTAAAAACCTTTTTTTATTCATTACCAATAGAAATTATGGTTCTGGTTCTTTCTTTCTTTGAAAAAGAGAATAATTAACAGTGCGCCTTGTGCCACAATGTTCTGACCTAAGATCACTCAATGCCCTTTGCTGATCTACCTGCCCACCATATTTTCTCTCAGCACTTTTTCTTGCGTGTAAATCTTGAATTCTTTGAACAGCAGCTGCTCTACTTACAGCTTCATCAGCTGCTTGTCGTTCAGGGCTTACTATTTTAGATTCTAGATGATGTCCTGCTTCATAAGGCAGTTTCCCCCCAGTAGAACCTACTCCTCTTCCATCCATTCCCAAGGCATTAGCACCAGTGCCTCCAACAGAGAATTTAGATCCTTGGGGAATATATTTTAACGTCGATTTCAGACCTTTCTTTATTCTTGGTCCTCTCATCTTTAAAACAAAAAAACATCCTTTTTAAATTTAATCCTTTAGAAAACTACCTGAAGCCCCGTTCCCAGCTCTACTGGGATCTGCTTTTGGGCCTGTTCTTGAAGTATCTTCCTCCTCTAATCCTTTCCTTATTCTTCTAAGAGAAACTCTTCTTTGTAATTCTGTCCTCACATATTCTATATATCCTGGAGACCCTGGTTCAGGAGTTCTTGATCCTGGTGTTTTAATCTCCCATGGACGATTAGGATCATCTGGTTTATACTCTTCTGGTACTCTTGACATTTAAGAAAAGAATAAATCATATTTATAAATCTTATCAAAATAAACCCCTTATCTTATCAACAGCATCTAAATTAACAGAAATAGAATCTATGCCTTCTTTAACTAAAAATCTTGCCATTTCAAGACTTGAACCAGCTTGCCCACAAATAGAAGTTTTAACACCATATTTCTTACAACTTTGAATTACTTTTTCCATCAATCTTAAAACAGCAGGATGCATCTCAGAATATAAATGAGCAATATGTTCATTATTTCTATCAATTCCTAAAACTGTTTGAGTTAAATCATTAGTTCCAAAACTAATAAAAGAGATCCCTTCTTTGCATAACTCATCAATAATCATGCATGAAGCAGGGGTTTCAATCATTACTCCAAAATCAACATCTTTCACAGGTTCTAATCCAACTTCTCTCATAATTTGTTTTGATCTTGTTAGTTCATCAACATTAATCAAAAAAGGAATCATTACTCCAACATTATTGTAACCTTGTTTATGTAATTGTTTTATAGCTTTGAATTCTGCTCTTAGAATCTTAGATTGTTCTAATGATCTTCTTATTCCATGCCATCCTAACATGGGATTATCTTCTCTAGGTTCTGAACTTGCACCTTTTAAACTCTTATATTCGTCAGTTCTTATATCAGAAGTTCTTACCCAAATAGGTTTTCCTTTGAAATGATCAGCTATTTTTCCAATTCCATTAGCTAACATATTAGTATAATCTTGTAAATTTCCATCTTGCAAATATTTAACAGGATGAATTCCAGATTCTGCAATCATAAATTCTACTCTTATTAATCCAACACCATCTAAATCATAATCTTTAGCTCTTTCAGCTACTGCTGGAAGATCACATATACATTTTACTTTTATTTTAGAATCTCTATGTTTACGATGTTCATGTTTTTCTGGAGATTGTATTTCTAATTTGCCGTCGTAAACTTTACCATTAGTTCCATCCACAGTTATTTCTTGATTTTCTTTTAGAACTTCAGTAGCATTTTTTGTTCCAACAACACAAGGAATTCCTAATTCTCTTGAAACAATCGCTGCATGGCAAGTTGCTCCTCCTTCATCTGTTACAATAGCATTTGCTTTTTGCATAGAAACAACCATATCTGGATTTGTCATTTTTGTAACTAAAACATCTCCTACTTGAATCTTAGCTAATTCTTTTATATCATGGATGATTTTAACAGATCCTAATGCAAAACCTGGTGAAGCAGGTAATCCAGATAAAATTGGGGTGGAGGTTATATCTAGAGATTCTTTTTTCTTTTCTTTTTTCAAAGTTGTGATGGCTCTAGTTTGAACTATGTAAACATCGCCAGAAGCAATAACAAATTCTATATCTTGGGGAAAGTTATAGTGATCCTCTACTTTGACAACTTGTTCCCAGAGTTTTCTAATCTCATGATCATACATAACTTGTTTATCTTTGTAAGCATCTGTTAAAGGTTTTTTAATTGTTTGTCCACCACTGCTTCTTGTAAAGGCGAATTTTTTTAATCCAATTCTTTTTTCTTTAACTCTTCCTGTTTTTTTATCAATAACATAATGATCTGGTTCTATAGATCCTGAAACAATTCCTTGCCCCATTCCAAAAACAGCTTCAGCAACTATCTCATCTTTATTATTAGTTAAGGGATTAACTGTAAAAACAACTCCTGCTTTTTCAGATAAAATAAATTTCTGAACTACAACTGCAATTAAAGCTTTGTTATGATCAAATCCTTTTTTAGCTCTGTAATAAACAGCTCTTGCTGTAAATAGAGAAGCCCAACATTTTTTTACAGATTCTAATAATTGATCTTTGCCTTTAACATTAAGAAAAGTTTCTTGTTGTCCTGCAAAAGATGCATCTTCTAAATCCTCTGTTGTAGCTGAAGATCTTACAGCCACAAAAGGTAATTCTTTCATTCTGAATTTTTCTAATTCCTCGTTCTTATCAACATCTTCATATGCTTTTACAATTCTCACAGCTAACAGATCTGGCAGTTCTGTATTGATGATTATTTTTCTTATTTGTTCTGTTTTTTCATCTAGTTCTGCTGTGTTTTCAATATCAATACTATTTAGAATCTCAAAAATCTTTTTCTTTATCTTAGCTTCTTTTATAAATTTCTTAAAAATTTGTGCTGTAATAACAAAACCATTTGGGACATTAAATCCTGCTTGATACATCTCTCCTAAATTTGCTCCTTTTCCACCTGCTACAGGAACATCTTCTTTTTTTATATCTTTAATCCAAATTATATCTCTCATCTTCCCCTTTTGTAATAATAAGAATAAGAGTTACTTAAAAAAGATTGTGGTGAAGAATTATTTCAATTTCTTTTCTACAATGCTCCATTTACCAGGTAACTTTGCTTTAGCTAGAGCAACAATTCTATGTACATCTTCTAACTTATCCTTATTGCAAGAAACAACAAATAACTTAGATCCTTTTTTCATTTGAGCTGCTAAATTAATTGCTTTTCCAAAAGAGTGTTTCATTCCTGATTGCATTCTATCTGCTCCTGCTCCAGTTAACATTTTATTCTCTCTAAGAATATGATGAGGATAAATTAATAATGAAAAATAGAATACCTTTACTTTATTATTTAAATGTCTTAATACTAATTGTCTACATGCCTCTATAGGATTATCTCTAATCTGTATATTTTGATTGGTAACTAGATAAATAACATAATCAAATCTTTTTTCTCTATAAGCTTGAATATCTCCCATAGTAAATTTAGGGATCTTAGATTGTGGAACTGCTTTTATGTAGTTCTTAGTTTTCTTTCTACTTTTTCTAGTATAAGCTCTTTTTATTTTAACATATGCTGAACCTTTTCTTAATCCCATTAGAATCTTAGTAAAATTTGATTTTTAAAGGTTTTGAAAAAGAATGATTAAGGGGTTAAAGCTATTGCTGGAGTGGTTACTACTGTTTTTTTTGTTTTCCCGTTTAATCCTGTAGCATAATACACTTTCCAAGAAGCTGGGACTGTCGCACGATTCTCCACAAGATATTCATTTCTCATTCTTAAAAAGTGTCTACAAGAATCTACTGCTTCTCTTACTTCAGGGTAGGTGGTATCTATGTGGGAGAAACTTTCCCCATAATTCTCTCCTGTTGAAGCCATTACTTCGACAGGAATTTTGTCAGTATTCCTTTCATAACCCTCTCTTATTGGGGCTAAACCTTCGTTTAGAGATCTTCCACGAATAGCAGAACATAGAGTAACATAAAGAGCTACTGCCCCAATTAATCCAAACAATGTTGCTATCCCTCTTCCCATATTTCAACGCAACTTAACTGATTTATAAATCTTTCTTATATTCTGGAAAACAAGAATCTTTAAAAATAGATATCCTATTAAAGAACTATGGTAGGTACAAGAAATACACGTACATTTGAAGGAGCACAATATGCTCCATTCAGGGAGGCAGTAATTGGCGAAGGATTTGAGATTCATGCAGGGACAACAGCAACAACAGAATCAATCAGAACCCCTGGAGGAATGAGGGCAGGCATGATATATCTAAGAAAAGATCAGCAAGGGAGTGGCCTCAACAATTTTGAAGTTGAAGTTTTTGACCATGACCAAGGACCAGATAGCAAAAGCGTTTATGCAAGTCTTCAAAGTGCAAGAGATAGAGTCCCAATTAAAGCTCCAGAAACAGAAAAGAAAGATTAGAAGTCAAATAAACTTCTTTGAGTTTTTCTTTCTTTAATCAGTTTACTTGAACTAACAAAATGCTCTATACCTAATTTTAATCTTCCTTGCATAGAAATCATTGCAGCTTCTAGATTATCAAATACTTCTGGTCTTTTACTTAAAGCCTCTCTAACAGTCTCTCTTAAAATCCCAACACCACAAGGAGCCCAATACTCTGGTCTTATCTCTCTAAACACTAAAACAGTTGCTTGTTTTCTTATTCTTTCAAGATATTCAGTAACAGCTAAACGAGTAGCATAATAAGCTCCAATAACAGAGGAAGGATAAGTTTTCCTTTCTTTGAAAAACTCATAATCCTGCCATGTAGCTACATTCTGAGAACCATAATAACCTTTATCAGCAACTTCCATAACTTCATAACTCCAACAACCAGGAATCATTAATATCTCATAATAATTTCCAAGATAATTTGCGTGAAATAATCTATACTCTTGTAATTGAGAATAATTTCTAATATTTCTTAACAAAGCTTTTGAAATAATACTATCTGTAGCAGTAACAGCCCATCTAGTTGGAACTAATTTTCTCTGAATTTTTAAACCAAGTAAACCAGCTGTTAATAATTTAATAACATTAGAAACCTGAATTCCTGAATCATGTAATTCTAATATTGAATCAGCAGCTTTAGCATCAGTATCATTAGCTAAATAATCTATTTTCTTCTCAACCTTAATATTAGATTCAACTTTAATACTCTTAACAGGAGCAGGACTTCCAATCATTGCAACATGCCTATGTAATTCTAGTTTCATAGATGGTTTTCTAGCTAACATAAAATCAACATCAGTTGCTTTAGATGCTAGAGCTAATTCCTGCATTCTCTCTTTTAACATATTAGATTTCTTAATATTAGAAGTAAATCTAGAATAAATCATTCTTGATCTTAAGTTCAATATCTCTAGTAGATCCTTATTCTGTTCATGCCATAATTCTGGATATGAGAATTCTTCTGTATTACCAAACTCAGCTGGAGATAAAACTCCTGTATAAACATTAGGATAATTATAATGACCTACAAAAACCTCTGGAGGAGATGACCCAGAGAACTCTAATTTAACTTTAGGTTGATACTGTTTAAGCTTAGCCAAGATCTTACAAGCATGCCCACAGAATCCTCTTCCTCTGCATTGAATACACACCTCTTGCATATAAAATTAAGAATAAGAAAAAATATAAAGTTTTATGTTAGCCACCATCTATTTTGAGGATGCTTCACTGAATCCTATAACTAGTAAAATTAGTCCTACAACAATGACTAAGACGATTACTAATCCTTTTAAGAATTCAACTACTGCATGACCCCATGAACCAAAGGCAATTGCTACAAATAGAGCAATCAACACTAAGATTATTCCTAAGATGATTTTAACTGCAGTGTTCATATGAATTATTTAGAAAACTTATTTAAATAGTTTTCTGTATTAAATGATATGAAGGATATTTCTAAAGTAATGCAAATCCTTGAAAAACATCTACATTACAAAAAAAGAACTACTTTAAACAGAATGAGAAACACAGATCCCTTCAAAATATTAATATCTTGTCTTTTATCATTAAGAACTAAAGATAATACAACTGAAAGTGTTTCTGATAAGTTATTCAAAATAGCTTCAACACCTAAACAGATTCTAAAACTTCCAATAAAGAGATTAGAAAAAATAATCTTTTCAGCAGGTCATTATAAGAAAAAAGCAAGAACACTACAACATGTTTCTAAAGAAATACTAACTAGGTTTAAAGGAAAAGTTCCTATAACAAAAGAAGAACTCTTATCAATAAAAGGAATTGGTCCAAAAACAGCAAATATAGTTCTATGTTTTGCTTATAATCAAATAGTTTTACCAATAGATACCCATTGCCATAGAATTCCTAATAGATTAGGTTGGGTAAAGACAAAAACAGCTGAAAAAACTGAAAAAGAACTAGAAAAGATCCTTCCTAAAAAATACTGGCTAGAATTTAATGGAATATTTGTCTTATTTGGAAAAACAATATGCCAACCTGTTTCTCCTTTTTGTTCTAAATGTCTTATAAGAAAATACTGTAAAAGAATTGGAGTTAAGAAATCTCGTTAACTTTATTAAACATATTCATAGATAATTCTCCAGCTTCATCTAAAGTTTTTCTCTTTAATTCTGCCATTTTTAGTAATTCGCAGATTTAATTTGGAAATAGTTTCTTGGATGACTACATGAAGGACATTTTTCTGGAGGTTCTGTACCAAAATGCACATAACCACATTTTTTACAAACCCAAGAAATCTTTTGATCTTTCTTGAAAACTGTCCCAAATTCTACTTTCTGTAATAAATCTTTGTAAGTTTCTTCATGGTTTTTTTCTGCAATAGCAATAGCTTTTAATCTTGATGCTATCTCAGGTAATCCATCTTTTTCAGTTTGTTCTGCAAATTCTGGATACATTGTTGTATTTTCATAGTTCTCTCCCTTAATTGCTGATTTTAAGTTCTCTTTTGTCCCTCCTAAAATTGTTGGAGCTAAAGCTTCAACTTTTATTTCTTCAAATTTCTCTTCTCCAAGTTTTTTCTTTATATCATTGATTAACCTAAACAACCACTTTGCATGTTCTCTTTCATTTTCTGCTGTTTCTAAGAAAATCTGTGCTATTTGTTCAAATCCTTCTTTTTGTGCTTCTCTTGCATAAAAAGTGTACCTGTTTCTTGCTTGTGATTCACCTATAAATGCTTTCATCAAATTTTTTAATGTTTGTTCCATATCTCTTTTATAAATTCCTCATTTTTATACTTTATTGTAATAATACTTATAAACTGGTTACCATTAAATTAACAAAATGGTAGAAAACCGTTATTACGTTTTAGCTACTTCTTTGAGAAACGCAATTGATATGGCAAGTTCTAAACAATGCAGATTTGGTTTAGCAATTAGGGGTGATGGAATAAGATTATTAGAAGTTCCAAACGCAGGATACTTACATGCTTTTGAATCTATGGATGTTGCAGCAACCATTAGATATATACAAGAACACCATGAATTAAGAATAAGTCCCAGTCCAAGAATAGAAACATTGGTAGTTTTAGAGGCTTCTGAAAAGGGTATAAGCTCAAATGATAGATTAAAAGTAACCAGATTAAATGAAGACATATACCATCTTGCTCCAGTAAAAAGACAAACAACAATTCCTGTAAGAGTTTACACTACAAAAGGAACTCAGATTCCACAAAAACACAGAAAAGAAAGAATAATTGTTCGAAAAAAGAAATAGGATTCTAAAATAAAACTTAATAATTAGATTACATTTTTAAACTAAAAATCCATGTTCATATATGGGAATTTGGAATTTTCTTTGGAAGAGCAATAGTCTTCTAAGTTGGATTATAGATATTATTTTAATATTCTTAATTATAAAATTCATAATATTTCCAGGAGCAGGATTAATTCTTGGAACAAGTATGCCTTTTGTTATAGTTGAATCAGGGAGTATGCATCATGAAGGTTCCTTTGATAACTGGTTTGAGTTACATGGACAATGGTATTTAGATAATAACATAACTAAGAATGAGATAAAAGAATACTGGCCATACACTAATGGAATGAATAAAGGAGACATTATTACTGTTAAAGGTTCTAAAGAATATAAAAAAGGACAGGTTATCGTTTTCAAAGCGCAAGGTAAATCAACGCCAGTTATTCATCGTATAATCTATGTTGGTGAAGAAGATGGAGAAACGTTTTATGCTACAAAAGGAGATCATAATGATGGCCAGCTTATCCAAGAACTTAAGGTAGAAAAAGATCAGATCATTGGAAAAGCTATTGGAAAGATTCCTGCATTAGGTTGGATAAAACTTATTTTCGTTGGTGTGACCAAGTAAACTTTTTCTTTAATTACTCAAGAGTTAACTTATGCATACAAAAGGTTTTTAAATTCATTAGAGGTAAAGATAAGATTAAAAAATGGAATTTTGTCCTAAATGCGGCACAATCTTGGTTAAAAAAACCAAACACTTCTCTTGCCCAAAATGTCGTTATGTTTCTAAAGAAAAAATAAAATTAATTGCTTCCGAAAAAATAGAAAACCAAAATAAAATTAATGTTCTAAAAAAAGATGCAAGTAATGTTTGGCCAAAGGTAAAAGAAACATGTCCAAAATGTGGAAATGATGAAGCTTATACTCACACAGTACAAATGCGTTCAGGAGATGAAGGAGAAACAATTTTCTTCAGATGCACTAAGTGTAGTTACCAGTGGAGAGAAAGAGGTTAATTCTAAACGTTTATAAAATTATTTTTCTTAGTAAATTCGGGTCCGTAGCTCAGTCGGTTAGAGCACCGGCCTCTTAAGCCGGGTGTCGCGGGTTCAAGTCCTGCCGGACCCATAAAAATGTTAGAAGAATTAGAAAAAATAAAACAAAGAAATCTTCTAATAATTGTTGAAGGTAAAAATGATCTTGCCGCTTTACTTGAATTAGGATTTAAAAAAAATAATATTTTTGTTCTAAAAAACGGAAAACAGCTACAGCAAGATATTGAAGAGATAATTGGAATTCTGGAAAAAAGAAAAGAAAAATCATGTATAATCCTAACAGATTTTGATTATGAAGGTAAAAAACTCTATCATATACTAAAAAGAAATCTAAATAGGAATAGAATTAAAGTTGAAGATAAGATAAGACACTTACTATTAAAGGATAAAATAAGTCACATTGAGGGACTTGCGACTTTCATAGAGAACCATTATCAAATCTAACTACCTCTTTTTAGGGCTACTATTTCTCCTACATGCACTACACAGTTGTTTCTTACCTTGTTTATATACTAAACAGTATATACCACACTCATCACAGACCCCTTCTCTAACTAATTGGGTAGTTGTTGTTTCCATCTTATCTAGACGTTCCCCAAACCTTTCCATATCCTCAAAGTCAAATTGTAAAGGATCTTCGACATATTTTCTTCTCATTTTGAATAACCTCGATAAAGAAAGGAAAAAACTGTATTTATACGTAGTGCATATAAAACATATACCCTATATACAAAAACGCAAAAAAGTTAACTTTAAAAAGGCTTACTTTGTAAGAATTCTGAAAGAATATACTGGAGTATATGCTCTCAAAGGCTTAGGGAAAATGGAAAGTCGGAAGATAATAAGATTCGGAAGATCGTCCTACGTTGTATCAGTCCCAAAAGAATGGGTAAAAGAGAATAAATTAAAGAAAGGAGACCTTATTTTTCTAGAAACAAATTCTGATGGTGAACTGATTCTAAAAACAAGAGAAGGTGAAGAAGAAAAAGAAGTTGAAAGAGTAATCATGGATATAAGTAAAAGGGATCTATGGTCCATCAAAAGAGAATTAAATTTCTTTTACATAGATGATTATCCTTTAATTGTTCTAAAAGGAAATCACCCAAACAAAACAAAAATAGAAGAACTTATAAAAAGTTTGGTAGGACTTCAGATTATAGAAAACTCAGAAGATTTAACAGTAATCAAAAATATTCTTAATTTAGGTAGTGTAAAGATACAAGATATAATTAGAAGGGTTGATAATTTAATTAGATCTATATTCTTAGAATTAAGAGAAGGGTTAAGATACAAAACAATTCCAAATGAAAAGGTTTCTTCAATATATGCTACAGATAGAGAAATCAATAGTTTGTATTTCTTGTTATGGAAGGTTGTTAGAAAAGGTTTCAAAAATAGAAAGTTCGCAAAGAAACTTGATAAAAATAGTTTAGAACTAAACTATTTACATCACATGATATTAAATCTAGAAATTATTGGAGATCGTTTAAAAAGAACTGCAAAATTATGGAATAAAATAAAACTAAATAAAAAACAAATAACAAATTTGGAGAACCTTCTTTCATTAATTGAACAAACTTACAGAAATACAATGTTGGCACATTATAACGAAGATCAGAAAATAGCAAGAAAAGTAGCTGAAGAAGCCAAGAATGCAAAAGTAGAATGTGAAAAGTTTGCAGTTGGAACAAGAAATGAAAGAATTGGGGAGATAAGTGAACAAATGAAAGAAACTGCAAGAACCTTACATTTCATATCTAAAATTTTAGCATATTAAAAAATGAACGGCAGAACAACTCTAGGAAGAGAGCAGTATGAGGAGAATATGGGAGCAAGTTACAAAGATGTAGATAAAGAAATAAGGAGACTTTTTAAAGACCAGGGATATGATGTTGAAACTAGATCTACAAATTTGGCTGAGATGGACCATGTTAGTATCAACCCCAAATCAACAGTTTACAGAGTTTATGTGGTAGGTCCAAGAGTAGGACGTTTGCCTCCCCCTGTTGTACTCAGACAGATGCACAATGTACAAACAATGGGAGGGTTAGAAAGAATTGAGGATGAATTTCCACTACAAGACTCAGTTTTAAGAGTTAGTACAAGACATCTATCAGATCCGATGTTATTTCATGGTAGAGATCAAAAAGTTTCTGCTTTTCCAGCATACTACGGGGAAAGTGATCTCTTCAAGAGGTTAGGAATGCAATTAATAGATTTTGTACCAGGAAAAGATTTAGGGGAAAGGCTAAAGGTTATTTCAACAGAAGCTGCAATAGTAGAGAGAGAAAGAACTATTTATGATTCATTAGATCCTCTTTTAGTTTTGCATAGATTCCTTGGATTAGATGAAAGAAGAGCAGAAATAGAAAAGTTGTTGGAAGGACCAATTCCAAGGATAACTCCTCAGACAATCAAACAGAAGGTATTAAGACATATGGAAATAATAGATCCAAAATTCTTTGAATTGAATAATCCAACAATTGAAGAGATGGCTGAATCAATATCCCAAGAATTTGCACCAGAATGTTCATCATACTCAACTCTTATACAGGCTGATGGTAGGCCAAAACATAACTATGGTCTTACTTTGATTGACCCAAGAGTCCGTCTAGGGCCAGTTTCCCTAGCTTTGGGATATTTACTATGTAATCCAGATGTAGGACTAACTTCTAAACCCAAAAGGGGTGGTGATGAGGGAGATAATCCGGTGATCCATTATCTAGCCTCCTATTTGGACAAAGAGAGATTGCTCCAAGAAAGAGATGGAATCCGTATGGAGGGGATGAGTAACATACTACAGCTTCAAAGAAATGTTTTATTTGGAGGAGTATTGCAAGGATTAGAAAGTCTTGCTGGTGATAAATTTTACTTAGGAAGTACAAGAAGAAATAAGAGTCAAGAAGAGGCATACAGTTATTACAAGGGAAGAGATAAAACTTTTTTAAAAGAACATATAGAGACTATGAAGGGGTTAAGAGAACCTGGTAAAACAGATTCCTCTTTAGAGGTTACTCTAAAAGTTTTAGGTAGGCTACTAGAAGAAGAGACAAACGGCATTTAACAAAGATTAACCTTTTCTTTTACATCTTTCACAAAGAAATTTTCCATTAGTCTTAAATAAGATATCATAAACTCCACATTCTTGACATGGTCCTTCTCTAGTATATCTCTGTTTATCAACTGTCTTAACTCTTCTCTTCTTTTCTCTTTCCTCAGCAACTTTAACACTTTGAGAGATAATATCAACTAAGGCAGGTCTTATCCGATTAATATCTTTTTTAGTTAAAAATCCCACAATTCTCCCTTTAAAAACAACAGGAAGCCATCTTAATTTCTTCCTTTTCATAATTTTAAAAGCATGAGAAATATCCTTACTAGGATCTACAGTAGTAATTCTTCTACTCATAACTTTCTCAGCAGGAATCTTTAAACTTCCTTTCTTAGCTATGGCCCTGATAATATCTCCTTCTGTAATAACTCCTCTAAGTTTTGATCCTTCTTTTACAACTAAAGAACCAACTCTCTTCTTAGCCATAACTTTAGAGCATAAAGCTATTCCAGTCCTAGGACTCACAGAAACAAAATTCCTAGTCATTACATCCCCAACTTTTATCCCAGTATCCATCTTTTATTAATATCAAAATCTTTTAAATAATTTATGTCATTAAGGTACAATAAAGAATATAAAAGAAAACTTTTTAAATAGTCTAACAATATTACTAAAAGGCAAGGGATAAAATGGCAGATAAACAACCAGTATTTGTTCTACCTGAGAACATTCAAAGGATGATTGGAAAAGATGCACAAAGAAATAATATTCTAGCAGCAAGAGTAGTTGCTGAGACTATTAAAACAACATTAGGTCCAAAAGGAATGGATAAAATGTTAGTAGATTCTGTTGGAGATATAACAGTAACAAACGATGGTGTAACAATTTTAGATGAAATGGAAATTGAACATCCGGCTGCAAAAATGGTTGTTGAAATTGCAAAAACTCAAGAATCTGAAGTTGGAGATGGAACTACAACTGCTGTAATCATAGCAGGAAAGATATTAGAAAATGCTGAAAAACTTTTAGATGAAAGAATCCATGCTTCTGTCATAGCTAGAGGATATAGAATAGCAGCTGAAAAAGCTCAGACCATTGCAAGAGATTTAGCAATAAAAGTTTCTCCTGAACAAGAGGATTTACTAAGACAAATTGTAATAACAGCAATGACTGGAAAAGGAGCAGAAGCTGCAAAAGATAAACTTGCTGAAATAGTTGTTAGATCTGTAAAAAGAGTTATGGAACTAACTCCAGAAGGGATTAGTATAGATAAAGACAATATTAAATTAGAAAAGAAAAAAGGTGAGGGGATTGAAGATACCCAATTAATTGAAGGGATTGTTATAGATAAAGAAAGAGTTAATTCAGATATGCCTTCAGTAGTCAAAGATGCTAAAATAGCTTTAATAGATACAGCATTGGAAGTTAAGAATCCTGAAACAGATACTAAAATCTCAATTACAAGTCCAGATCAAATTCAAGCTTTCTTAGATCAAGAAGAAAAAATCTTAAAAGATATGGTTGAAAAAGTAAAAGTCTCAGGAGCAAATGTAATTCTTTGTCAAAAAGGAATTGATGATATGGCACAATACTTCTTAACAAAAGAGGGAATCTTTGCAGCAAGGAGAATTAAAAAATCTGATATGGAAAAACTAGCTAAAGCAACTGGTGGAAAAATTGTTTCTAATATTAATGAATTAACTTCAACTGAATTAGGTTATGCTGAAACTGTAAAAGAGATGAGAGAGAGTCCAGGAGAAGGAATGACTTATATTATGGGATGTAGAAATCCTAAAGCTGTTACAATCTTAATAAGAGGAGGAACAGAACATGTTATTGATGAATTTGAAAGAGCAATAAAAGATGGAATTGGAGATGTTGCAGTAGCTCTAGAAAAAGGGTATGTTGTTGCAGGTGGTGGAGCAATAGAAATAGAATTAGCTAAACGATTAAAAGAATTCTCTCAAAGTATTTCAGGAAGAGAACAACTTGCTGTTAATGCCTTTGCAGAATCTCTTGAAGTTATTCCAAGAACTTTAGCTGAAAATGCTGGTTTGGATCCTATAGATATTTTAACTGAATTAAAATCAAAGCATGATAAAGGAGAATCTATAACAGGTTTAGATGTTTCTTCAAATGCTCCTGTTTCAGGACATATTTGTAATACTTTAGAAAGAGGGATTATTGAACCTCTTGAAATTAAAATACAAGCAATTAAATCTGCATCAGAAGTTGCAATGATGATTCTAAGAATTGATGATGTAATTGCTTCTGGAAAGATTGGTGGCCCTTCAATGCCTCCAGCTGGAATGCCTCAAGGAATGCCTGAATACTAAAAATGATCAAAAAGATGGGGTGTAAGAGAGCGGGGGTCCTAAGAGTTCTTTGGAGATTTGGAGATATTTTGTTCCCAGACTACAGAGAACAAGGGAGACATGATGCTCAAGATATCTTAGACAGATACAGACGGAGAGGGGGAGAAAATCTTTATGGAACGGCTAATGCAATCAAAAGCATAATGAGAGTTGCTTCATTTAAAGGGTTTTTTTCAAGAGCTTATCAAAGAGGTTTCTAGGGAGTTAAGAGTGAGCATAATGGTGAGTTTAATGATATTGGGAGATTTGTAAATTCTGAATTAGCTAATGCCTTAAAGCTAGAGAAAGAGGAGAAAGACTAAGAAAAAGAATTTTAAACTCTTTTTTTCTAGTAATATTAAGCGCTAGTAGTATAGTGGTTAGTATATGACGTTGCCAACGTTGTGACCTGGGTTCGAATCCCAGCTAGCGCATTTGACAAAATATTTAAATGCCCTAGAATTCTTATAATAAAAGAGGAAAATGTCTGAGAAAAGAAATGTTTTAACAACAAAAGTAGTTCATTCTGGAATCTTTGATTTCAAAGAAATATACAGTTTTCTCTATGATTGGTTAAGATCTTTACAATATACAATAGTTGAAGGGAAATACTCTGAAAAAATAAAACCAACTGGAAAAGAAATTGGGATAGAATGGGCTTGTTCAAGAAAAGTAAATGATTATGTAAAGATGGGGATTACGATAGAGTTTAAGATTAAAAAGATGACAGATGTAGAAGTAACTGAAGATGGTGTAAAGATCAAAAAGAATAAGGCAGATATTGAAATTAAGATAGATAGCTTCCTAGTTTTAGATTATGAGGATAAGTGGGAATCTTATGCAATAAGTAAATTTCTTAGAGGAGTTTATGATAAGTACATAATAAAAAACGAAATTGAAGGTTATGAAGATTCTTTAGGAGAAGAAGCGGAAGAAACTGCAAATCAAATTAAGGCATTTCTATCTTTAGAAGGGAGAAAATAATCAGATATCTTTAATAAGTTTTTTTAATTTTGTTAATTCTTCAGAATGCTCTTTATTAAATTCTCTTATAACAGTCTTAGATTTGGGAATAATTGTTTCAGGAACAGAGGGTAACCAAGCTCTAACTTTAAAAACATCTTCTCTCAATTCTGTTAAAAGATTAGATGCTCTCATTAATTTCTTACCATATTTATCTACTGAAGTAAGATAACTTCTAGTTTTACTTGAAACTTCTAGTAATTTTGATTTCATTTCTTTAACATGTTGTTTAGCTTCATAAACTTCTCCAGAAAATACCTTAATAAAAACAGACATTTTAGACCTTCTCAGAAAAATTCTCTTCAAGAATATTTAATTTATCCTTGATATCTTGAATCTCTGTCTGCCAAGTATTCATTTTCTCTTCTTCAGCTTGCTTCAAATCCTGAAGTTTAGAGATAATCTGTTCTAATTCATCTAGTTTCTTCTCAACACCAATAATTGTCTCAACAATTTGCTTAAAATTTTCTACTTTAATAAAAACAGGTTTCTCAGGACTATGTTTAAATGCATCTTTAAATGATCTCTGTCTGAACATATCTGGAGTTGGACCTAAGCTCTGTGCAGCAGAATCTTTAACTTGTTTTAATTCTTCTACCTTTGGTTGGATTACATCTACTCCAAAATCCTCAGGACCATAGTCTGGAGGTTCTGGAACCAAATTCTTTTTTTTCTTTTTACTAAACATTTTACTTGGAAAAATTTAAAAACATATGAACTCTCTTTTTAACAATGTTTGAAAAAATGAGAGTGTATAAATACCTTTCTCGTCATTCTAGTGTTACAACAAAAAAATGAATAAAAAAGATAAACAAAAAATCTTTGAATTGATAAAAGAATTAGTAAAAAGAGTTGCAGGAAAAAATAATGAGAATATAGCAGTCCTTTTATTCGAGAAAAGAAATGTTAATGAATTCAAATTAGCAGACAAATTAAAACTAACAATTAACCAAGTTAGAAATATTCTCTATAAAATGCTTAACTTTAACATTTTAACTTATACAAGAAAAAAAGATAAGAAAAAGGGGTGGTACACTTATTTCTGGACTCTAGAAACATACAAGGCTTTAGAAGCTTTAAAGAAAATAAAAATACAAGAGAGAAATACTCTAGAAAAATTAATTCATTCTAGAAAAGTAAGACAATATTACTCTTGTCCAAATGATTGTATTGAGCTTTCAACAGAAACAGCAATGCATTATGAATTCTCTTGTCCAGAATGTGGAGAACTTTTACAATTAGCAGATGAAAAGAAAAAAATAAAAGAGATTGAAACAAGAGTTGAGTATCTTAAAAAAGAACTTGAAACAATAAATCATTATCTCAAAGAACTAGAGCCTAAAATTGAAAAGAAAGAGAAGAAGAAACCTAGAAAAGTCAAGAGAAGAGGTAAGAAGAGAATTAAAAAGAAAATTAGAAGAAAATTTAAGAAGAAAAAGAAACATAAGAAAAGAAAGAAAAAAGTCAAAAGAAAAGTGAAGAAACGAGTTAAGAAAAAACCTAAGAAGAAGGTTAAGAAAAAGGCTAAGAAACCTAAAAAGAGGTCAAAGAAGAAAAAGAGAAGGTAAAATGTATACTAGAAAAAGGGGATTTAACCTCACTATGCTTCTGATTATTATTAATATAGCTGTGTTTATAGCTATAATTGCTCTAGTAGGAGCTCTGGGAGAAGAATTCTTTTATTTAGTAGCTGTTCAACCAGCAGCAATTTTAGCAGGACAAAGATTATGGACAATGATAACAAATATCTTTGTTCATGCAAGTTTCTTACATTTATTTGTAAATATGCTTAGTTTGTATTTCCTAGGAAATTTCTTAGAAAGACTTATTGGAAAAAAGAGATTATTCTGGGCATTTATAATTGGGGGGATAGTTTCAGCAGCATTCTTTGTATTTTTAGCCTCAGCTTCCCAAGCTCTAATTCCAGCAGTAGGAGCATCAGGAGCAATATTCTGCTTAGCAGGAATTCTTGCAATTATAACTCCAAGAGTTCCAGTTTATGTTATGTTTATTCCTGTAGCAATTCCTCTATGGATTGGAGTTGTTATTGCTTTGGTTGTAATGTGGATAGCAAGTATAGCAGCAGGATTACCAATAGGAAATACAGCACATCTTGGAGGATTGGTAGCAGGAGTTGTTTATGGTATTTATCTTAGAAAAAAGTATTCTAGAAAGGTGCATATGTTAGACAAATATTTTAGAAGAATACATTAATTTTGGAGTAGCAACAAAAAGAAAGATTTAAAAAGATTCTTACAAAAAGAGATATATGCATCAAGTATATGAACCAATAAGGGAAACGATGAGGAAACTGAAGAGCGCCCCAATGCAT
This sequence comes from archaeon, assembly GCA_020343435.1. GTDB lineage: Archaea > Nanobdellota > Nanobdellia > Pacearchaeales > UBA284. The sequence continues at coordinate 511,173 of CP070794.1, forward strand.
AGAGTACGAAGATGGGCAAGTAATCTTGATCATGTTGCAAATTTCGCTTCAGGGTTTTATAAAGGATTTATGGATTCTAGAGGAGTTTCTGTAAATCCAACATACCTTTATATCAAAGGGGGGATATCCACACTTCTTGGAGCTATAAACGCTGCTGCAGAGAAGAGAATTAGCGATAGAGCAAGAAATATTAATCCTGGAGGATACAGAGATGCTAGAAGAGAAGGTGTGGAAAATATTAGAGAATTGGGTTATCACCTAGATACTCCAGAAGAAAGAACTGAAAAAAGAATTGATCAACTAGAGAGGACAGATAGATTGGGATGGAGACTAGCATGGAAAACAGGGATTAAAACTGGTTTGTGTATTGCTGAAATGCTTGGAGGATATGTGGTTGGTTTAGGGATAGGAAAATTAACTGGCTAAATTCTCAAACCAAAATACTTAAAAAGCTTCTTTAGTTTGCAACGACATGCTTGATGAAGAGAATCGTGTATTATATACCTACAACACTGGGGATAAAGGGAGATATAGAGTAACTCTAGAAACAAATGATTGTTCAGATAGAGTATATTTACGTGTACGAGACAATCAAGCAGGACGAATAAAAAGAGCAATTATTGGAGATGAAAAATTAGTTCTAATTGGAGGTAATTTCTTTTTTTCTGGCCCAGAGAAGAGCAGATTTGAAGCTTTCTCTCCAGAGGGTATGACTTGCCGTGAAAATGGGAGAAAAACATTAATCGAGGTTGTTGCAAAAGAACGCTGTTCTACACATAGTAACTCTGGGGGGGGTTGTTCAGACACACATTTTAGAACAAGATTGACCTATGCTTTAAAAAGAGGTACCCTTTCCATTAAATTATTAGATAGAACATCAGAACCCATCCCTGCTACTGCTTAGATTCCCCATAACTTAATCTAGAAGGGATGATTATACAAAAAGGTTCTTTTATCTTAGAATTCTTTAATTTACTAATACTTCCTCTAAAGATCTTCTGATCTTTAGTTCCAGCTCTTGAAATAATAATAATCTCTTTAATAAAATTCTTTGCTACTTGTTCCAATTGATCTAAAGCTTTTTCAGAAGACATCCCAATATCAACCAATAGTAAGGTATGTGCTCCAATTGAAAAATTCTTTTTTATAATATCAATAAAAGAAGTGGGTCTAAAATTCTCTTTCCATTCAGGTAAGGAAGTTATTTTTCCAAATTTATACAAAGATAACTCAGATTCAGCAACAGCAGTTATAATTGAGGAGGCATGAATTACTTTTGTTTTAGTATCTCTTAAAAAATTAATATGTGTTGTAGCGGATAAAGGATCTCCATAAACAAGAATTGCTATATTTTTCTCTTTTAGTAATTGATCTGACTCTATTAGATTCCTATTTGCAAGTATTACCTTTTTCTTAATTATTTTCTCTAGATCTTTGACAGAATAAGGAAATTTACTAGTATAGTTATCTAAATAAATTTTCTTACATTTCTTAATAGTTTCCAGAGCTTTCAAGCTTATATCTTTCAAATCTAAACCTAATCCGATTAAGTATATCATTTTCTTGATTTAGTTAAAGCAGCTAAAGACATTAAAAATAAGAATATGAAAATTCCTAAGATTAA
>CP070794.1:512896-519240 GCA_020343435.1 archaeon
CGAAGAAAGAAACGAAGATAGTTTTATTTCTTGTATGATTGATACTGTAAAGCTTGGTTTATTCTAGTTCTTTTTTTCTTTTTTATTCTATGATTTCCGTATGAACCACATAGTTATTAGTAAAACAATAACAAGTATGTGTAGAAGTATCAAAATGATAAGATTCTGTTTCTAAATCATAACATTTAACTTGACAATTCTCTTGTTGTTCAATGACTTCTTCAGCAACACTATTAACATAAAAGAAAAATGCTGTTTCAGCTACAAAAAGAATTATAAAAATAATACCTATTGTTTTCCAAGGGTTTTTTTGTTTCATCTTCAACTTAGGTTCTAAGGTTCATACATTTAAATACTTTATTCATAATGTGTTTTTTTACATGCATATTCGCATGAACATATACCCAACTTGATTCAGGATTTTTATGACCTAACCAAAGAGATACCGCAAAAGGGTCTTGAGTTTTCTCATAGATCATAGAAGCAAAGTAATGCCTTCCACTGTGAAAGTGGAGTTTAGTTCTAAATTTCTTATAGTTTCCATCTGTAGGTACTTGGTAATATTCATACAATCCAGCTTTTTTTAAGAGTTTTTTAAACATCGCTCTTATAGCTCTTGTGGATAATCTTCTTCCAGAAGATACATAAAACAAATATCCCTCAGGAAATTTAGAGTTGTATTTCTTGATATATGCCAAAAAATGCAACCAAATTATTGGGGGAAGAGGTAATGTTCTCTCTTTACCAAATTTAGCAAACTCTGTAGTTATTTTGATGGTTTTTGTTTTGAAGTCAATATTTGATATATTAACACCAGAGATCTCCAGGATTCTCATTCCCATATAAAAGTTACAATATAAGATTAATTTATCTCTCGCTTTCTGCCAAACATTATATTTCCAAGACCTATTTTTATCCCATCTACTTCTAAGTATTTTAAAGATTTTATCTACTTCTTGTTTACTCGGAAAATAGGGTAGTTTTTTATACATTTTACCATTTTAAAATAGTAATATCTATTTATATAGTTTTCGGTTTAAAGCGAAAAGTTTATAAAGTATGGGAAATTATAGGAAAGTATAGAAAATGAGGAAAATAATAAAAGACATCGGTGGTGGAGGAACTTTAGGAATCACATTTAGTAAAGAAGAAAGATTAGCTTATGGGATTGAAAAGGGAGATATTGTTGAGATTAATAACCACGATTTTAAGATTATAAAAAAGAAAAAGAGGAAATAAGCGTAAATTATTTAAATACTATTATATTCATTAACAGGAGAAAAGTGGAGCATTTAGGACAAAATTCCATTTTACTCTTTTTAATGGAAAAGAATAGAGTGAGGGTTTAAAAACCTTACTAAAATAGGTCAGCTTTAGAAAAAGCTCACCCCTGAGGAGGATAGAACTTTTTTTCCGCTGACCTTGGAAAGATAAAAAAAACGAGGTTAAAAAACCTTTGGAAGATGATAACAAAAGAGGATGTGAAAAAGTTTGAAGGAAAAGATGTCTTGATCTGGATTATTGGGGAGGGGCGTCCAAGAAAGGGAGTTATCCAATCTGTTAGCAGGTCTGGTTCTGTTTATTTCTATAATAAGTTTGGTAGGCAATCTATCATCTCTATTGAAACTATTAGGAGTATTGAAGAGTTGGGGGGTGTAAAATGAAGAATTATCCTAAGAAACCCCACTTTACAATAAATGAAGATAATCATGGAAGAAAATATTTTACAGCTTATTCTAACATAACCTCAAAAGCTGTGATGTCAATGACTGGGAAAAAGCTCACAGTTACAGGGAATCCTAAAATCTGGGTAAGGGTAGGATATAGTAAATATGGTGAAGAAATGGGTTTTGAGCTTCTTAGAGATAGGAGAATCAAACCTACTCTTGAACCATGTAATTCTGATTATGAAACAGTTGAGATCTATCTTCCTAAAGAGATAGGTATTAAGTTTTTGGAAGAAGCTCTTAAGTTTTTAAAGAAAAATCACCATCATAGTTCCACAGGAAATCTGACTTCACCGTCAGTAAGTAGCACCCCTACTTCCTGTGGAACTCCTTAAAATAATGGAGGCAGATAAAATTATGAAAGAAATAGAAAAAATAGAAACCCTCGCAGAAGTTGAAAAGATAATTGATGAAGTTGATAATAAATTTTTAAGAAATGAATATCCAGATGCATTTGAAACATCTGACATATTTAAAGAACTTAAACAAAAATTAAAGAAGATAAAATACTTCATAAATAGAAATGGTCTGAAAATCCCAAAACAATCCGATAGCAAAACTAAGAAAAATCTGCCAACTATGTAGAAAAGACAGAGCTACAGCCGGCATCTCGGGTAAACTCGTTTGCAGGGAGTGCTATTGGAAAGAGTGGTATAGCCATAAGGGGAGGTATAAATGAAACCCAAAATAACAATGGTGTATAGGAATGGATGGAAAATCCTAACAGAGAGAGACGCTAAAACTAATAGAATAGATAGGGTTGTGTTTGTAAGAATTAAACCTAAAAATAGCTCTTGGAAAGAGTTGGGATTGGAGGCAATAGGATGAAAAAAGAATTAACTGATTATGAGGATTTAGAAAGATTTTTTGGGAAAATAGATAAAATATGGCAAAAAGAGTTTGGAAAAGAATGCGATGAGTTTGCTCCATGCTGTGAACAGTGTAAAATCGCATTGATTTATAATAAATTTAAACAAGATATATTTGATGAGGTATTAAAATGAAAGAAGGATTCAATTTAAGTGAGAAGATAGAAGAACATTTCCCTTACCTTCAGGGTGCTATTGCAACAAAATACGTAAAAGAGTTCATTAAGAGATTGAAAGAAAGTGTTTTAGATAGGGATAAACATTACGCATCAACATTAGGAATTAGGAAGATTGAAGTGTTAAATAATATAGATAAACTCGCAGGAGATGAATTAAAATGATAAGATATAGACCTTTAGAAAATTTAATGGATAGATTAGAAGATGCTAAAGAAGAAGGGAGAGAAGAGGATTTTATAGATTATGAAAAAGATTTTTTAAGTTATATAGATAGATTCTTAACATTACCTGGAATACACCAACTTCCAGCTGACCAGAGAGTAAGAATGAGGGATAGTTATCTTAAAAGATATAATGAAATTAAAGCAAGAGTTCATGTTAAATCATAGGAGGTAAAAATGGCAAAAAGTGTAGGAGGGATATGGAAAAACAAAAAAGGTGAATTGGAATACTGGAACATACAGCTTGGAAGCTTGAAGTTTGTAGCTTTTAATAACAAGTTCAAGAAACAATCCAAAGAACCTGATTTAAAGATATTCCATTCAAAGGACAAAGAAGAAAGATCTGGAAAAAAGGATTTTGTCCCAGCTAGTAAATTTGAACACTCTAAATAAGGAGGAAAGGTCAGAATTGGTTATGGGAAAACGTGTGGTTTTCCAAGTTCAGATCTTGGTGGAAGATCTCCTCTTTGATCACCTCTTTTACCCATGCGTTCCAGTATGGAGGATTATCCATACATCGTTCATTTTAACTTAAAACGTCCATAACCTCTTTCCACTCTGACCCCTCAAACTCATAATGGAAATCGAAAAAATTCAAAAACAAATCCAAGAGATAAGAGATAGGATTCTAATCATAGAATCCCAGATCGTAATTATAAAAGCTAATCTAAAAGAAATGAAAAATGCTTGATCCCTTAGCTATACTGAAATATGATTTAGGAGTAATGTTAGAACGAGCTATAGCTGAACAGAAGAAAAAGGAGTCAAAATAAAATGGAAATCACCTCAATGGTAATACTGGTTTGTGTAGTTGTTATTGTAATCCTTATTATCTTACTTATTAATAAGAGAGAAAGGGAGGATCAGATAACAAAGCAGAGGGAGTATATTCATGCTATTAGAGCTGAGTTAAGACCCCTGTACAATGATTTCAAGCAAAATCTGAAGGATATGTTTGAAACCATAGATAAACATCTGGAGAAGATAGAATGAAAGAACAAAGATTTGAGAAAATAGTTGAATGGGAAGATCCTTTAGGGATAAGAGAATCTGCAATGCTACCCTTTTTAGGTATAATCACAAGTTTATCTATTATAGGGATTATACTTAATAATATTACTGCTTATGTCGCCATTCTTACGATAGGGGTTATGGCTTTAGTTACTGTTTTAACTGAAACTGAAAGAAAGGTTTATTGGAGGAAGGTAAAATGAGAATTGGAGGTATTATCTTTGCTAGTGCTATTGTTGTTTTTTTAGTTTTAGGTTTTTCAGCACTTATTTGGGAGTGGGATACTATTCCTGAGCATTATGATAAATGCTATGATAGATATGGTAATGAAATTGTTGGTCAACAATGTTTTGTTGAGGAATATAGAGAATTAACTAAGAGTGGTGTAACCCTTATAATTATGAGTATTATTCTAGGATTTGCTTTGTCTATAATAGGTGCTTATTTAAATTCGAGGGATATTTAAAATGAAACATTCGTATAATAGACAGAACACGAAAAGAAGATATAGATTTACTCATAGAAGACCTAGAAGAAATTTCGTAAAACTTAGATATTTTAAGGAAACAAGGAAAACTTCAATTGAGGATATTTTTAGACCTATCCTTTTTGTCATTATATGTTTTGCAATAATTATGTTGGGGTGGGGAATTAATCTCCTTAATGGTGAAAAATGGTATTTATTAGTTTTATTTTGCTTTATAATGGTATCTTGGTTCGCTGCAGTATACGAAGGTCATAAAGAAAATCCAAAACATAAAACCTGGATTGAAATAAATCCTAAAAAATTCTATTAAATAGGAGGCATAAAATTTAGAATGAAAGGAGGCAAACCGATGATGAAGAAAGAAAAGAAAAAAACCAAAGTGTCTGGTACAGTTGTATGGATAGTAATTTTAGTTATATTATTCCTAGCTTCTTTTAATGTGATAGGAGCTGGACATAGGGGAGTTTTACTTACTTTTGGAAAACCAAGTATTGGAGCTAAAGGAGAAGGAGCACATCTTGTGATCCCATTTGTCCAATCTATAAAAAGAATGGAAGTAAGAACCCAAAAAATAGAAACTAATGCAGATAGTGCTAGTAGAGATTTGCAAGATGTGCAAACAACAATAGCTTTAAACTTTCATTTGAGTCCTGAAGAAGTTCCTAAACTTTATCAAGAAATTGGTAAGGCATATAGGGAAAGAATTATTGATCCAGCGATTCAGGAGAGTGTAAAAGCTGTTACAGCTAGATTTACAGCAGAAGAACTTATTACAAGACGTCCTGAAGTAAGAACAGGAATACAAGAAGCCCTAAAAGAAAGATTAGGAAAATATTTCATTATGGTTGATGACTTTAATATAGTCAACTTCCAGTTTAGTGAAGAATTTGATAAAGCTATTGAACAAAAAGTAACAGCAGAACAATTGAAATTGAAAGCTGAAAGAGATCTAGAGAGAATTAAAATTGAGAAAGAACAGAAGATTACTCAAGCTCAAGCAGAAGCTGAAGCTTTGAGATTACAGAAACAAGAGATTACTTCAGATCTAATAAAACTCAGGCAGATAGAAGTTCAAAGATTAGCTATTGAAAAATGGGATGGAATATTACCTACTGTAACAGGTGGAGCAATACCATTTATTGAGTTAACCCAATTAGCACCAATAACACCTGTGCCAACAACAGAATAAATTTTTTTATTTTTATTTTTTTATTTAAAAATGAAAAAAAAGGTTAAGAAAAAACCAAGAAAACAATTATCTAGTATTATAATAAATCTAGCTACGTTTGCTGTGATTATTGCAGTTGGACTTGGAATATGGGGTGCAGTTAAAGAAAATATAGAAACAAATAATTATTTTAATCAATCCCAAGAATCAAACACAACAATTCCACAAGGAGAATTTACTCTAGAATTATGTAAAGAAAAATGTTTAGAAAATAGTTTAAGATTTTATAATTTCAAAGAAGGGAGATGTTATTGTAAAAATGTGAGGGAGGTAATTGAAATTGAAGAAGAAGAAAATTAAATTTAATAAATTTGTAAAAATATTTAGTTATGTTTATAATTTTATATTTATAATTTTAATAATAGGATGGGCAATAGCATTCACAAATCCTCCAGTAGTAGATATCCCAACAGGTAAAGCAGTATGGTTATGTATTGGAATATTTATCATATTTATTTATTTTAATAGACAGAGTATTTTTAATAAAGATGAAGAAGAACGATTTAAAGAATTAGAAAATGAAATCAAAAAACTTAAACAAAAGACCAAATACAATACTCGGAAGCATAAAACAAGAAGGGGTTAAAGGATTCCTTAAACGTTGGGTTGAAGGAATGAAAAA
>CP070794.1:519340-647787 GCA_020343435.1 archaeon
AATATTGTGAAAAGAAAAAATTGTAAAAAATAGAAAAGTATTTAAAGAAAAATTTGTTTAAGATTACATAAAAAATATTTTAAAAGAGGTTACAATGCCAAAAAGAAAGAAGAAAACCAAAAAGAAAGCAAAGAAAAGAAAGAAGCGAAGGTAAAAGTCTAAATTTCTTATTTTTATTTTTTTCTTTTTTTATTTTTATAATTCTGTGATTCCTTCCCGTGTTAATACTACAAACTTAACTCCTACAGGTATCTTTAATAAAGCTGAGATCAAAGCTATGTGTTCCTTACCTGAACCAGAAGCAATATTCAAAGCTACTTCTATTCCTTTAATCTTATCTTTAAGTTTTTCTCTGATTTCTCCAACTAGTTCTTTAACTGTTTTATCAAAATTAAAAAAATATAATTCTGAATATTTTGCAAAATCAAATTGTTTTATTCTTTGTTTAGCAAACTCCGGGCATACAAGGATAACTTTATCCCAACTCCCTCTTTTAACTAACCCTGCAACTTGTCCCCAAGTGCCTTTTCCTGTAGAGATCAAACCAATAAATTCCATTATTCAAAATAATGACATAGAATTTATAAGGATTATTAGGTTCTAATATGCATGAAAGAGGACTCTCTTGGGGAAATAACGTTAAGAAAATATGAAAAACCTTATGATTTAAAAGAAAGGGACTTAGCTAAAAAGGTTTGTTTAAGTTTGGGTTTATTACAACCAGGAGACTCTAGAGATATTGTGGTGGATGTTTTGTTAGTTTTAAAAAAAGCTGCTAAAGATAAAAAAGAATTAACTTCTGATGAAATAAAAGATTTAGCTATAAAATCAAGAGAAGATAATAATTTAGAACTAAAAGGGATTGCAGAATCTAACATAAGAAGACAATTAAAAAAATTAAGGAATATTTTTCTTGTTGAAAAAAAAGCAAATAAATATTCTATTACTGAATGGTCTAAATTCTCAGATTTGTTTGATGAAAAGATAGAAAAGTTTTATCTCTCTAGTATAACCCAAAGGATAAAAGAGTATCTAGAAGAGTTTGATAAATAAAAACCTTTAAAAAGGGATTTTATTTAAACTAATTACCGTTAAGACTACTTTAAGGTAGGAGGTAAAAATGAAATTTAAAGAAGCTTTGAAAGAACTAAGAGAAAAGACAAAGAAAAGAAACTTTGATCAAACTTTAGATCTAATTCTTAATCTTAAGAGTTTTGATATAAAAAAGGATGCAGTAGGGATTGTTGTTTCATTACCTAATACTTATAAGAAAGTTAAGGTGTGTGCTTTTTTAGAATCCTCAATAAAATCTGATGTTCTTGAAAGAGTTATTAGTAAAAATGAGATAGATAAATTTGATCTAAAAGAAATGAAGAAGATGTCAAAAGAGATGGATTTCTTTATTGCTAATGCTAAACTAATGCCTCTTGTAGCTAAAAAGTTTGGAAAAGTTCTTGGAGCAATAGGAAAGATGCCTGATCCAAAAATTGGTGGAGTTGTATCTCAAGAGAGTACAGAAGCCATACAAAACGCAGTAAATAAACTAAAAAATATTGTGAAAACAAGAACTAAAGAAAAGAGTATAAAATTAGCTGTGGGAAAAGAGAGTAAAACAGATGAAGAATTAATTCAAAATTTAGAAAGAGTTTTTAAAGATATTGTTGAAAAATTGCCTAAAAAAGAACTAAATGTAAAAAATGTTATGCTAAAATTTACTATGGGTCCAGCTATACAAGTTAAAAAATGAAAAAAGTAAATGAACAAAAGAAAAAATTATTAGAAGAACTAATTAATGATATAAAGAACTCTAAAACAGTAATGATAGTTTCTATTGAAAATGTACCTTCACTACAATTCCAAAGAGCTAAAAAAGAATTGAAAGACATAGCAAGATTAAAGGTTATTAAGAAGACAATATTAACAAGGGCCTTAAATAAAATAACTTCTGAAAAGAAAGGAATAGATAAGTTAAATGAAAAAACAGATGGAAATTTTGCAATCCTATTCTCAGATAAAGATGCATTTGAAATCTCAGCAGATCTCAATAAAGGAAAACAACCAGCAAAAGCAAAAGCTGGTCAAAAAGCACCTGAAGAAATTGTGGTTGAGGCCGGACCAACAGATTTACCAGCAGGTCCTGCAATCTCTCAACTAAGTCAATTTGGAATAAAGGCGGGCGTTGAAGGGGGAAAGATCGCTATAAAAGAAAAAAAAGTTATTGCTAAAAAAGGAGAAACAATAACCCAACCAATGGCAGAATTACTTTCAACATTAGATATAACTCCATTCTCTGTTGGAGTTCTTCCAAGAGCTGCTTATGATTCAACAAATTCAAAGATATATTTAGATATTAACGTAGATCCTGAAGTTGCTCTTGAAAAATTAAAAGAGTTTTCATCTGAAGCTCTAGGATTAGCTATGAAAATAGAATATCTTTGTAAAGACACAGTTAAATTCATATTAGCAAAGGCCTCTAACGAGGTAGATATGCTATCAAAAAATTTAAAAAACTAAACTGGATTGAAAAAAATGGAATACATATATGGTGCCTTGCTTTTGCACAAACTAGGAAAAGAAGTTAATGAAGAAAACTTGAAGAAAGTTGTAGAAGCAACAGGAGCCCAAGTAGATGAAACTAAGGTAAAGAGCGTTATAGCTAGTTTGAAAGATGTTGACATTGACAAAGTATTAAGTGAAGCTGCAACAATGCCTGCACCAAGTGGGGGAGCAGCATCAAAGGGAGAAAAGAAAGAAGATACCGCTCCAAAGGAAAAAGAGAAATCTGCTGAAGAGGCTGCTGAAGGTTTAGCTGCTCTATTTGGCTAAAGATGAATGCACTCATCCTGAGCATGATCTTGAGTTTTGTCCCGATTTCAGAGCTCAGGTTAGCTATACCCTTGGCAATAGCTTCTAATGTTAATCCTTTTATTGCATTTATCGCATGTTTAGCTATTAATCTTTTAGTTGCTCCTTTTGTTTTCTTTGCATTAGATAAGATTTATACTAAGGTCTTTAAAAAATCCTTAAGAGAACATGGAATAATCCAAAAATTAAGTAAGAAAAAAATTACTAAAAAAGTAGAAAAATATGGATTTATGGCATTAGTTCTTTTTGTTGCAGTTCCTTTACCAGTTACAGGTGCTTGGACAGGAAGTCTAGTTGCATGGATTTTGGGATTAAATGAAAAGAAATCTATTTTAGCAATCTCTATAGGGATAACTATTGCTGCAGTAATAGTAACTCTTGCTTCTATCGGTGTTTTTTCACTGATTTAAGAATTCTTTTTATATCTGAATAAACTGGAACATCTTTTATCTTAAAAATCTTAATACACAAGAACCATATTAAAACAACAAAAGCTATACTGACATACCAAAAAACAATATGAGTTTTGAAAAACAAGTTATTTCCAGCTTCTAAAAAAGCTATTGAGATATTTAACCTTATTAAATTTAGAACTAAGAACATTGTTGAAGCCAATAAAAAGATCCAAATTCGTTTAATGAATTTAAGATTAGGAGTTAATAGATTTAACAAAACCAACAATAAATAAGCACTTCCTCCAACACAAGCAGGAATTATCTCTACAGATACTTGGTTAACAAAAATAAGGTTTCCAGCAACCATTACTTTGGTAAAAAACAAAGATAATATTCCATACGATAACCAGATAGTTAATGGTTTAAAGATAAAATAAAAAGTTGCTGAGAATAAAACAGCTATTATAGCTAAGATATACCTTAAAACAGACCAACCCATCCTTTCCATAATTAAGAAAGACAAAATTTATTTATATAGTTGTTCTTTCCAAGAATCATGAAGAAATGGTTACCAGTGATTTTTGCAGGCATAGCAATGATCTTATTCCTTGCAATAGACAGAACTATATTAACTTTGATTGAATCTATCAGATTTTCAGCATTAGATTCTTTTTTCTCAGCACTATTGCTCATCCAAACAGAACCATACCTAGAGATATGGATAATAGTGATAATGTTTTTTATTATTATCAAGAATAAAGATAAATTGTTCCCACGGTTTATTATATCTTTTATTATAGTCAGCGTAATTACTCTTATCTTAAAAAATGTTGTAGGAAGAGTTAGACCACTCGGGCAAGATCTCAAATCTTTCCCTTCAGGACATGCAACAGTGATATTCTCTACTTTTCCATTCTTAAAGAATAAAATAGTTAGAATTGTTTGGTTTACTTTTGCAATACTTTTAGTATTTACAAGAGTATATTTCCAAATCCATTACCCAAGTGATGTAATGGCAGGATTTATAATAGGGTATGGTATTGGTTTAATTGTAGAAAAATGGAACATCAAGTTTTAAGACAAGTTTTACATATGATTATTGGAGCTGCAGTAATAGTCGGCTTACTTTTAGTTCCTAGACCATTAAGTTTAATAATTTTATTTGGAATTTTTTTAATTGCTGTCCTTTTATCTCTCCTTTCTAGGAAATGGAAGATTCCTGGAGTGAACTATTTCCTTTCCACAATTGGGAAAGAGGATGAAAAGAAATTTCCAGGTAAAGGATTTATTTTCTTTTTAGCAGGTTGTTTAATTGCTGTAAAACTGTTTCCAATAGACATTGCTCTCGCTGCCATAGTTGTTCTAACTTTTGGAGATTCTATTGCTAATCTTACAAGAAAACTTTTAGTGAGAAAATCTAAAAGATTATTCAAAAACTTTAAAGGTTCTATAGTTGGATTAGTGGTATCTTTCTTTGTGGCATTATTATTTGTTCCAGTAGCTTATGCAGGAGTTGCTGCAGTAATCGGAATGTTGTCTGAATCTGTAGCTATAAAATTAGGGGAAGGAGAGGCAGATGATAACTTAATAATTCCTCTGGCAGCAGGAACAGCATTATATGTTCTTAGATTTGTGTTTGGAGTTTAATAAAAAGGTTTAAATAAATTCTAAATTTTATTGAACCATGGAAAACAAATTAGATAAAATAATGGATGTGGCTTTGAAAAGAGGTTTTTTTTGGCCATCAGCAGAGAATTATTCAGATAAACAAGCAGGTTTTTTTGATTATGGTCCAAATGGGAGGGCTCTCAAAGAGAATATAATAAGGATATGGAGAAAAGAGCTTGTTAACAAAGAAGGGATGATTGAAATAGATGGATGTCAAATTCTTCCAAAATCTGTTTTTGTTGCTTCTGGACATCTAACAAGTTTTAATGATCCATTAATTACATGTAAAAAATGTAAGTTCAAAATAAGAGCAGATCAACTAATTCAAGAAAGGACTAAGAAAGAAGTTCCGGAAAAACTTTCCATGGATGAATATGATAAATTAATTAAAAAGAATAAGATTAAATGTCCAAAATGTAAATCTGAATTTAGTAAGACTGGAATATGGAACCTAATGTTCCCTCTGGGGATTGGAACTGAAAGAAAGGAGGCATATCTTCGTGGAGAATCTTGCCAATCTATCTTCACAAGTTTTCCAAGAATCTTTAAAACTTCTAGGAAAAATTTGCCCTTTGGGATAGCACAAACAGGAAAAGTCTTTAGAAACGAAATATCTCCAAGACAAAATCTTCTTAGAACCAGGGAGTTTAACCAAGCAGAAATAGAAGTATTCTTTAATCCTGAAACTGAAAATGATTTCAAGCTTAAAGAAACTAAATTAAATTTTCATATTAAAAATAAAGTCCAAAGAATTTCAGTTAAGGAAGCAGTAAAGAAAAAGATAATAATCAGTAATTTGATTGCTCATTACTTGGTCTTGCTTAAAGAGTTTCATGAAAAATTAGGGATTTCAGAAAAAGAAATGAGGTTTAGAAAACTAGAAGATAAAGACAAGCCATTCTATTCAAAAGAAACATGGGATTTTGAAGTTCTGACATCTACTGGATGGTTAGAATTAGTGGCTTGTAATCATAGGTCTGATTATGATTTGAAAGGCCATGGAAGGATTTCAAAACAAAAACTAGATGTTGTGGATGAAAAAACTGGAAAGAGAGTCCTTCCAAATGTATTTGAACTCTCTGCAGGGATAGATAGGATACTTTATGCTTTATTAGAACTAAATTACAAAGAAGATAAGAAAAATGAAAGAACATTATTTTCATTTAAACCAAAATTAGCTCCTGTTTTTGTAGCAATATTCCCTTTAGTAAATAAAGAAGGGATGCCAAAAGTAGCTAAAGAGATATTTAATCAATTAAATGAAGAATTTGATTGTTTTTATGATGAATCTGGTTCTATTGGAAGAAGGTATAGGAGACAGGACGAGATAGGAACTCCTTTCTGTATTACTGTAGATGGCCAAACTCTAAAAGATAAGACAGTAACTCTTAGATTTAGAGATGATCTAAAACAGATTAGAGTAAAAATAACAGATCTAGCAAAAAAGTTAAAAGACCTTAAAATTTAATTCTCATGTGGGCCTGTAGTATAATGGTATTATACGCCCTTGGCTAGGGTGTGACCCGCGTTCGAATCGCGGCAGGTCCATTTAATTCTAAGAATTAATTATTAAAAAAAGAAAAAAGAAAAATAAGAATCAAAGATTATAGGCTTATTTCCCGCCTACAAATGCGCTCAAAATAGCCAGAATTGCGATAATGATCCATAGAACCATCCATAGTGTGTTACCTACTGATGCAATTATAAATAGAATTGCAGCAATAAAGAACAAGATCACAAAGATCACGTTCAACTTACCTTTTCCTAGCAATAACTGTAGTAACCATCCGACCAATATCAAAATTACTGCTACTTCGACTAATCCAAATGGCATTTTTTAACCTCCTTTAATTGTTTTATATAAGGGTATTGGTGTTTTTAAAGTTTATGAAACTACGTTTAGACACAAGTTATAGAACAAGATTTAAATAGTAAAAATACTTTGAGAAAGTATGCCTAAGAAAATAAGAGAGAATTTTGAAGAGGAATTAGAACAAGCTGAAGATTCAGAACCAAAATTAATGTATATAGGCTAATTCTAAAAATGGATTGTATCTTTTGTAAGATTGTAAATGGTGAGATTCCTTGCTATAAGATCTATGAAGATGAGAGATTCATAGCATTCTTAGATGTTAGTCCATTAAGTCCGGGGCATACATTGCTTATCCCAAAGAAACATGTTCGGTGTGTTGAGGATTACGAACCCTATGGAAAATACTGGGAAACTGTAAGAAATCTTTCTAAAATACTCCAAAAAGTATTCAAACCAGAAACAATCTCTTATATAGTATATGGATTAGGAGTAGAACATGCACATATCCATTTAGTCCCAATATACAAAGATATAGATCCTACAAAGAAACTAGAAAAAGAAGTCATAAAGATCCCAGAAAAAGAAATGAAAGAAATAGCTAAAAAAATACGAAAAGAGATATAAAGTCTAACCTATTTCTCAAATAATGAAATTAACACCAAGAGAGTATCAGAAAAGGATATTTGAAACTTGTACAAAGAAGAATTGTTTAGTTGTACTTCCAACAGGTTTAGGAAAAACCTTAATAGCTTTAATGCTAGCAAAAGAAAGGGTGAACAAATTTCCTGGATCTAAAATCCTCTTTCTTGCTCCAACCAGACCATTAGTAGAACAGCACTATCATTCTTTCAAAAAAGATTCTGATTTTGAAAATATGCATATATTTACAGGAAAAATTAATTCTAAAAAAAGAAAAGAAATATGGAAAAATGCTCAGATAATCTTCTCAACACCACAATGTATTCAAAACGATCTAAAAAACCATTTAATAGATCTTAAAGAGGTATCTTTACTAATTGAGGATGAAGCACACAGATGTTTGAAGAATTACAGTTATACATTTGTTGCTAAAAAATACATAGATCAAGCAAAGAATTCTAGATTATTAGGACTAACAGCTTCTCCATCTTCAGAAAAAGAAAAGATAAGAGAGATATGTAAGAATCTTGATATAAAGGATGTTGAAATAAGAACCCGTTTTAGCGAAGATGTTAAACCTTATTTACAAGAATTAACTACAGATATAATAAAAGTAGAATTCCCTCCAGAATTAAAAGCTATTAGGTCTTTTCTAAAAAAGATTTATGATAAGAAGATTGATGAATTAAAGAAAAGAAAATTCTTATTCCAAAGAGTCAATAAAATAACTTTATTAGATTTACAAAAGAATTTGATGAGAAAAATAACAACAGGAAACAAACATTTCAATATTTTAAGAGCTGTCTCAATATGTGCTCAGGCAATAAAGATACAACATGCATTAGAACTACTAGAAACACAAACAGTTGAAACATTAAATTATTATCTACAAGGATTATACGATCAGGCTAGAAAAAAACAAAGTAAAGGGGTAGTCCGGTTAGTGAACAGTAAAGAGTTCCAAGAAGCTTATTTATTAGCAATAAGTCTAAAAAATACAGATTTTGAACATCCTAAATTAGAAAGGTTAAAAGAACTTATTAAAGAGGAATTTAAAGAAGGTTTTAAGGCAATAGTTTTCTCCCAGTACAGAGATAGTGTTAATAAGATAAATAAAGAACTAACTTCTGCAGGATTTAAATCAAATGTTTTTATTGGGCAAGCTTCAGGAAGATTAGATGGATTATCTCAAAAAGAACAACAACAAATATTACAAAAGTTTAAAGATAATAAAATAAATATGCTTGTCTCAACAAGTATTGGTGAAGAAGGGTTAGATATCCCTGAAGTTAATATGGTTGTTTTCTATGAACCTGTTCCTTCTGCTATAAGGAAAATCCAGAGGAGAGGAAGAACAGCTAGATTAAAACCAGGTAAGTTGGTAATTCTAATGACTAAAGGAACAAGAGATGAATCTTATCACTGGGCAGCACATTATAAAGAGAAAAAAATGCATGAAGCGTTGGAAGATTTCAAAAACGGATTACAGAAAAAACAAAAAGATTTCTCTGATTTTAGACAAGCATAAATTTAAAAGTTAAAAAAACAAGAAGATAAAATGGCAGAACATGAAGTAAGAGTCTATTCAACACCAACATGTCCATGGTGCTGTGTGGCTAAAGACTTTTTGAAGAAAAATAATATAGAATTTGAAGATATAGATGTTTCAATAGATGAAATCGCAGCCCAAGAAATGGTGGATAAGACAGGACAAATGGGAGTTCCTGTTATAGAGATAGATGGAAAATTCATTGTTGGATTTAATGAAGAAAAGCTAAAAGAGATGTTAGGATTGTAAAGGAATCTCTAAAAGATCTGAATAAAGGGGCCCTTTGTTTGTTAAAACAGATTTCTTTAATTTAATTGAATCTACTACAAAAGATTTCTTCTTTATTTTTATTTTGCTCACAGAATCTAAGAATTTTGGCTTATCTTTGATTGTTTTAATCCTAGCTAGAGTTATATGACTCTTAGAATCTTCTTCTTTGGTTTTAATCCCAGATAAAACAGAATTTATTTCATCGTAAAGTCTCTTAATTTCTGAACTTGGTTCTAAAGAAACCCAGAGAACCCTGATATAGTTTTTATCTGGAAAGAACCCAATGTTTCCCAAACTAACATTAAATTTTTTGAATTTAAGTTCTTGAATCTTTTCTTGAATCTGCTTAACTTTAAGGTCATCTATTTCTCCAAAGAACTTTAGAGTTAAATGTAAATTTCTTCTTTCTACAAATTTAGCATTAACTAATCCTATTTTACCTCTTAGATTAAATAGAAAATCCTTAATTTCAGATGGCAAATCAATAGCTATAAAGCAACGCATTTTATCAGTTTAACTAAAAATTTAAGGTTTTTATTATTTTTATCTTTCTTAGGGTTAAATTCTACAATATCTAAAACTTTGGGTTTTAATTCTTTTATGAAACTACAAACTTGATTAAAATTCAATCCTTTTTTTCTAGGATATGTTACTGCATCGAAATGTTTCTGAGAAAAAATATCCATATCTAAACTTAAGTAAATATTTTTAAATTTTTGAATTTGTTTAATTAAATTCTTATCTTTAATAAATTCTGAAACTCTGATTATTTTAACTCTTTTTTTCATCAGGAATTGTTTTTCTTTTTTGAATATTTTATTAGGCCCAATTAAGAAAACTGGAATTTTTTTATGATTTAACAATGCTCTTAACCATTCTTCATGTGTTGGTTCTTTTATGTAAGGCATAGAATCTGCATGAGAATCTAAGATAACTAAACAAGAATTTTTATTTATCTTAAAAAAGGCCTTAGTTAAAGGAAAAGAAATAGAATGATCTCCCCCAAGAAAGATATTCCTTTTATTTATCTTAAAAATATTCATAGATTTCCTAAAAATCCTAGATTGTGAACTCTCCACATCAAAATTATCTACTCTAATTTGATGAAATCCTTTTTTTAGGGCTTTTTCAACCAAATCTGGAGCTAATTCACACCCTTTAGTTCTACTTAAACCATGAATTAAAGGAACTTTTACAATCATCCTCTAAGAAACGAAGGTAAATTTAAATTCTTTTCTAAGAAGATACTATAATATATATTTCAAGAATTGTATTTTAAAGTTCAAGAATGTATTTAAAAGAAAAGTGAGTTATTATAACAAGGCTTTCGGGGAAAAAGTTTTATTCTTTTTCTTTTTTTTATTTTTAGAAACATTTAAAAAATCATTTAATATGTATTTAGTAAGAGAACTCTAAGGTTAAGGGACAGAAAAGGAGGTAAAAAGATGACAGGTAGCTGCAGAGACTTAAGAAGGTATATGAATGACCCAAAAGTTGTACAAGCTTTTGGAAAAATTCTTACAGGCAGATCACATTACACCCCAGTTATAGAAACTAGGCCTCCTGAATGTCCAAATTGTAAGGTTACTCTTACAGGTGATGAAAAGTTTTGTCCTGAATGTGGAACTAAAATAGAAAAAAAGTAATTATTTTTTAGCTAAATCTGATATTTCTTTTATTTTTCTTATAGTTAACTCTTCTCCTATTTTTATAGCTTCTTTAGTCATATCAAATTCTAAAGTAGACATATTTATTTTTGGTCTTAAAACAACTAGATTTTTCTTATATTTTTTTAATGCGTTTTCAGATATGTGATTCTGGATTATATCCATAGATCTTTCGAATATATCCATAAAACCATATTTTTTCTTTTTAGGAATTTGGGATACTGGCCTTGTAACATTGACAGCAATTACTTTTTTTGCTAATCTAAATCCCTCATCAATAGGAAGAGGATTATCAACTCCTCCATCTACCAAAAGCATATCATCTTTGTGGACAGGAGGAAAGATTATTGGAATTGCTGTGCTTGCTAGGATTGCTTGAACTAAATTTCCTTTATCCAACATTACTCTTTTACCAGATAAGAGATCTACAGTCCCAGCAACGAACCCCTTGGGAAGATCTTCTATTTTTATATCCCCAAGCATCTTTCTGTACTCTTTCTCTAATTTTTTTGTTTGGATTAATCCTCCTTTAGAAGGCCAAAATGATAAAATTCTTTTTAGTTGTTTTTTTGTTTTATGAGTTAATTCCTCTTCAAAAGCATAAAGTTTTCCAGCAGAATACATCCCTCCAACCATTGCCCCAGCAGAAACTCCAACAATTAAATCAGGAACAATATTTATTCTATCTAAAACTTTTAGAACGCCAATATGGCACATCCCTCTAGCTCCTCCTCCACTAAGAACAAGAGTAAGATTATATTTTTTCTTAACCATGAGTTAAATAAAAAAACTATGATTAAAAATGTTTCTAAAGAAAGGTATAAAAATAATATCTACTTACTCTAAAAAATGAAAACTAGGAAGTTGCTAAAACTTTCTTTAATTGTTGCACTAGTTGGATTATTTATCCTAATAATTCTTGTTAACAATGTAGAACCTGATTCAACTGCAATTTCAAATATAAATGAAAGAATGTTGGACCAATGGGTTAAAATAACTGGTGAAGTCACTAATTCTAAAGAAATTTCAACTGAAATGGGGAAATTAACATTATTTACAGTTCAAGATTATACAGATTCTATAAGCGTTGTTTTCTATGATGAAATTGAGTTATCAGATAACGCTGAAGTTACTGGAACAGTTTCAGAATATGAAGGACAAATCCAGATCATAGCTAGAAAGATAAGATGCTTCTAATAATACTTGCCATTGTTTTAGGAATAATTGCAGGAACAATAACTGGATTAATTCCTGGAATTCATATTAATCTTGTGGCATTGTTATTATTCTTTTCTTCTGCTTTTTTATTGCAATACACAACCCCTCTTATTTTGGTAACTTTTATTATTTCTATGGCTATAACTCATACTTTTATAGATTTTATTCCAAGTGTTTTTCTTGGAGCTCCGAATGAGGATACTGCTCTTAGTATCCTTCCGGGACATCGCTATTTGCTGAAAGGAAAGGGATATGGGGCAGTTAAATTAACTTTAATAGGTTCTTTTTTTGGTTTATTGATCGCTCTGGCAATTTCTCCAGCATTTATTGTTGCTTCCCCCTTATTTTATCCTTACCTCTATAAAGCAATCCCTTTTCTTTTAATATTTATATCTGGATTCTTAATATTAAAAGAAAAACAGAAGATTTGGGCGCTAGTTATTTTTATGTTATCTGGAATCCTTGGTTTTGCTTCATTGAATTTTGTATTAGTTAAACAACCTTTATTTCCGTTATTTACTGGTTTGTTTGGTTCCTCTTTACTAACTGTGAGTTTTTTACAAAAAGTTAAGGTTCCTAAACAAAAAATAAAAGATATCCCTATAAAGAAAAAAGAAATAAAAGATGCTTTAGGATTGAGCATATTATCTGGATCTTTAGTTTCTTTTTTACCTGGTGTTGGAAGTGCTACAGCAGCAGTTATATCTAGTGGAATAAAAAAATTAACTGAAAAATCTTTTTTAGTTTTAGTTGGGGCCATTAATACAATTGTAATGTTTCTTAGTTTTGTTGCTCTATATTCTATCAACAAACCCAGAACAGGAATTGCTGTTTTTGTTGGGAAGTTCTTACCAGCATTAACAATGAATCAATTATGGATATTTCTTATTGTGGGTTTGATAGCAGGTTGTATTGCTTTATTTGTAGCTCTTTTCTGGGCAAGATTCTTCTCAAAAAAAGTTATGAAAACAGATTACAAAAAATTATCTTTACTAATTTTAATATTCTTAGTCGCAATAACGCCTATAATAAGTGGGTGGGCTGGTCTTTTTATTTTATTGATAGGAACAGCTATAGGAATCGCAACAAGCATTATTGGTGTTAAGAAAATATTTATGATGGGTTCTTTACTTATTCCAGTTATAATTTGGAATATTGTTTAAATACACTCTAAACAAAGTTTATCTTTAGAAAAACCAGTTGCTTCTTCTAAATCTTCAACAGTCCCATAATTTAAACTATCTAACATTAATTCTTTTCTTAAATTTTCTATAGTCATCCTTCTTGCAGCACAATCTTTATCTTTTCTAGTAGTTTTACCATATGGACAAGCATGCATTAAAGGAGGAAAAGCAATCACAGCATGAACTTCTTTAGCTCCATATTGCCTAAGAATCTTAACTCTATTGAACATCTGAGTCCCCCTAACAATACTATCATCTACTAAAATTATCTTTTTACCTTCTATAGCAGATTTTATAGGAATTAATTTAGTTCTAGCTTCTTCATCTCTTACACTCTGTTGACTAGGGGTATAACTCCTATCAGAATAATCATACCTAACAAAAACTTCAGAATAAGGTGATTTAGATCCTTGAGCAAAACCTATGGCGTGCCACCTTCCAGAATTTGGAATTGGGGAAACAATATCAGCGTTAATAGGATATCTTCTTGCTAAAGCTTTTCCCATTTTTGCTCTAACCCCTGAAACTTGTCTTCCATCTATGATTGAAGCTGGGTGTGCTGTATATATCCATTCAAAAGTACCATATCTTACAAAAGGTAAATTTATTTTTGCAACTGTGTTTATACCTTCGTTGGTTATAAAAACAATTTCTCCAGGTTCAACATCTCTTAAAACTTTAAAACCAGTATTTTCAAAAGAATTACTCTCTGAAGAAATTGCAAAACCTTCATTTTTTTGACCTAAAACTAAAGGTTTCCTTCCATAACCTCTTGCTGCATATATTCCTTTCTCTGTTAAAGCAATTATAGCAAAATCTCCTTTCATGACTTGTAAAAGTTTTTTAATACCATCAACAAAACTTGCCTCTTTAGATATTACTTTTGCAATTAAAACTGTATCTACAATTTCTTCTGGAGATTTGTATCCTGAAAAACTAGAACCATCTTTCAGTAAATCATTCTTAAGATTTTCATAATTACTTACATTTCCGTCAAATGCAAGAATCATACTTCCTACTTTAGATAATTCAGAGACTGGCTGCCTGTCTGTAGTAACGCAACCAATACCCATATTTGCTTGTATATCTATTAATTCACTAATGGGAAACTGCTGCCTAATTAAACCCTTATGTGTTTTAACTGTCAATTTTCCATTATAAAAAAATGCCAAACCACAATAATCTTGGGCTCGGTGCTGTAAATAAAAAGTTCCTAATCGTAAATCATTAACACAATTTCCTTCTTTTAAAACAACCCCACATATGCCAGCCATAAGATGTTTACTATTCTCTTGCCTTTAAATAATTTTATACTTAAAAATAATCATATTACTCCGTACATTTTTTAAACCATTTATCTAATTTCTCTTGTTTTTCTTTCTCAACCCCAAACACACTTTCAATACTTTGTTTAACTAACATTAAACTCTGTTTTGTATAAGGAGAAATATTAAATTCTTCTGCTAATCTAATTGCAGGTTCTAAATATTTTTTAATAGAACCCTCTGCTATTGTAAAAATAATTCTTCCTCCACATCTCAAACATTTTCCAGCTAAAGGAGGTCTCCTATATTTTTCATTACATTTAACGCATCTGAACTGTTGTCTTGTAAATTTATGAAAATTTCCTTTAATATCTCTAACAAAATGTCTATCAATCACTAATCTTGCAACATCACTTGTATTTACTGCTCTTAATTTCCTAGCTAAATCCATCTGCCTTTCAACTTTTTCAGGCATTGTTGCTAAAGTTTTGTAAGCACTACAATTAGTTCCAGAATTAATATTAGAAGTGTGATGAGTAAACCATAATCCTTCAAAGGTTCTATCTCCTTGCCCCATTCTATCCTCAATTCTTGAAATCTCAACATCTTTGGGGTGCATTCCTTTCTCAGCAGCCATATATAATTCTAAAGGATACTCTTTAACAGTATCTATATTATAAACCATTTCATCAACTTCATTTGATCTTAATCTAGAATTTAAAACAACAGGTGAATCTTGAGTTCCTCCCCTGTGTATAGGTAAGAATTCTCTTGAAAAATTTAAAAAAGCATCTAATAACAACATCATTCCTGCTTCATCCCCATCACAATCTCTTCTAACAGCTCCGTGAATAAAAGGAGAAGCTAAAAATCCTTGAGTATCTGAAAATCCAACTATTCTTGCTGCAATGCCTGCTGCATTGTGTGGTGCAATTCCAATAACATAATGTCCTGCTAAATCCTCTTTGGTTTCTAAATTATAATATGGTTTTAATCCATAGAAATTAACAAGTAATGCATCTAAAAACTTAGTTGCTCTGAAGAAAAAATCATCTGCAGGAATATCTAAAGAATCTTTTGCACATGGTAAAATAATATCACAAGGTTTTATTTCTAAAATCTGATCGTCATTAGTTAATTCTTTACCTTCATAATCTTGAGTATAACCTAATTCTTTTAATTTATCTATACTAACTCTAACTTCTTTAGGTTTAAAATGTGTGATAGGAACTTCACTACAATCAAAACGCATAGATCCATCTTTATTTACAGCTAAACCAAATGCTGCTCTTAAAATTCCTTTGCATAAATGTTCTGGGGTGTGATTTTCATTAGAAGTTCCTCTAACTCCCTTAACAAGTTTGGGGTTAATAGTAATAAACTCATAAGTTTTATTTGCTCTTTCTAAAGCGTTTTTAAAATAATCTTTGATATTAATTCTCTGGGTAGAATAAGTTTGGCCTTTTCCATGTAAATTACAGAAATTAGTATCTATTTTTTTAGTACATTTAGAGCAATAGAATAATTTTTTGTTTTCTTTTCCACAAAAATCACAAATAGGATAAACACTTTCTTTTTTACATTCTTCACAATAATAGATTGGAAAATCTGCTTTTACTGTTCCAACCTCAACTGCAGTTTGAAGACTTCTCATTCTTCCTCCCTCTTCTCCAATAGGAAATAAACTATTTGGAGATCCAGTTAATTCTCGAGGTTTTGCTTTTTCAGGTCTTCCCATTCTAGAGCCAATAAAGGTCCCTGCTTTATCTTTGATTTTAAATTTTGAGTTCTTGTTTATGAATTCTAAGATAGAATCATCAGATTTTTCAAATTGTCTTGCTAATTCTTTAGCTTTTTCTATAAGATCACTTTCTAATCCTAAGTTTAAGAACAAAGAGTTCCATGTTGTCTTTTCTAAAACAACATTAGCAGTAGTAACTTGGTGTTCAACTCCTGCTATTTCTAAAGCTCTTTTAGCATTTGCATATTTTTCTCTATTTAAGGTTTCATAAGGTAAGAGTAATTTTCCTTCAACAATCTTTGATTCAGATAACCAATCTAGAAAAGCTATAAAATTCTCTCTTTTAACTTGACTCCAAAAAAATATGAATTCTGGATGTAATGGAATATTGAGAACTTCGCTTATTTTTTTAGCATTATCTAAAGTTATTTTCTCTTTGAATAATTTTTCTATTTCTTCATTGGGTTTGTATTTCAAAGTTTCTTTAACTTGAATTCTCCACCATTCTGGTACATATCCTGGAGGTAACAAATTATGGTTTCTATCATAAAAATCACCATAACTTACTAACATATCTCCAACATATAGAATCTCATCTATATCTTTAACGTATTTTTCTGCTGCTTCTCTTGTTCCAACATAAACAACAGAACCATCTTTCAATTTTATTATAGGACCATCAATAGAATCACACAAACCTATTGCTGTACCTTTAGTTGGTTTTTCTAACTTTAATTGTGTTGCTGAAGCGATAAAATCACTCAAAATTTTCATAGTTGAAGAACTGATAGCAAGAGAACTATAACCGCTTGTTCTTGCTCTTCCATAACGTAATCTAAATGCTCCGCTCCTAGAAGGATGACCAAAAATAGGACGACCAGCTACAGCATCTTGAATGTAAGTTCCTGTTTCTTCGGATGTTTTTTGTGCGATTAGTCTCTTTTGAAAGTTTACAAAATCTTCTAAAAAATCCCAATCAGATAATTTAAATCCTCTTTCTCTCAACTTCTTAATTCTTGGTACAACTTTTTTAGCTTTCTGTGCTAATTGTTCAGAAACAACTAAACTATAACCACTTCTTAATCTATTGGTTTCGACTCTGTCAAGATCTTTATAGTTACTTACCTCTCTATTTTCAGAAGCTAGCCCATCTATTTGGACAGGACAATTTTTTATTAGAAAGTGTATCTCTTCTTCAGAAGCTATATACTGTAAATTAGTAATCCTTTCATGATAATCATGAATTTCTGTAGCAGCTCTACGAATTTCAATATCTGTAGGATCATACTTAGCATAACCAAAAGTTTCTCTTAGATAGTCTGCTAAGACTAATGAAATGGCTCCAGCAGTGGCTCCAGCAGATCTTATGGGTCCAGAGTAATAAACTGCGAGATAATCCCTTCCGTCTTTTGTTTTTTTTAACTTAAGGTGAGTATACCCTTCTAAGGGAGAAATAACCACGCCCATAGTCAAATAAGCTAGCCCGATACATATCCCAGCATCTATTCCTTCTAAAAGATCTTTAAATTTACAAAATCTTTCTTTAGCAACTTCCTCGGCAATTTTGAATGCTACTGCAGGATCTAAGAAACCATACTGTTTTTCTAGCTCTTTAAATCTCTTTTCAATTTGTTCATTTTTTATCTGTGGATATTTTAAACTCACAACACCCAGTGCTCTTTGAGCTAATGTTGTTGTTAGGTCGATTTCCACATTGGGTTTAGGATCTAATCCTTTTTTTCTTGCTTCTGTTGCTAAATCATATTCTTGATGAACTTTTTCTTCTATCTCTTTGAAATAGTTTTGTAAAGACATTTTAACTAAAATCTAACACATTTATTTTTCTTGTTTTAAGATTAAATAAACAAACTTTTCCTGGATCTGGTTCATGACCTAATTTTTCTTGATATCCTGTTTTAGATTGCCAACAAGAACAAGATATACCTAAAACACCATTATAATTGATAATTCCACTTCTATGCATATGACCTGTAACAACAATATCTGGGATTTTTCTTATAGATAGGAAATCATAGAGTTCCGGAAGTGCTGTAGTTGAAGCATGAGTTGGTGCTAGATGCCTTTTCTTTAACAAGAATTTTAAAACTGTTTCAGGATTTAGTTTTGCATTAGATAATCTCAAAGAGTCTATAGCATCCATATAATAATCTACAGATCTACCATGATAGAGCAAAACATTAAATCCCTCAAAGCTATCTGTTTTTCCAATATTGATTATGCAAGGGTTTGTAGTGATAATTGTGTTATCTAATCCATATAATCTTGGAGCAATTTTTGGATCAAAAATAGGCTGAGGTTCTATTAATCTAACAGCATCATGATTACCTGGACAAATAATTATAGTTATATCTTTCCTGATCTTACTTATTATTTCAGCAATTTTATCATACTGTTCATAGATATCTTTGATTAGTAATTCTTTTTCTTGAGCAGGATAAACTCCAACACTATCTGCTAAATCTCCAACAATAAAAAGATATTTTATTTTTTTAGATAGTTCTTTTTGTTTTTCATTACCAATCTCTCCATTAAGCCATGAAATAAATTTAAGAAAACTTTTTTCTAAGAATTTATCAGAACCAAAATGTAAATCTGCAGTAAAGATAGCATATTCTTCTTCTTGAGCCTTTTTTATCTCTCTTAAACCGATGTCTGGGAAGATGAGATCATTAGCAAATAAAATTTCTTGAGTTCCAGAAGCTTTTATTGCAATAACTTCATCTAAAGCTAAGTCTTCTGCTATATCAAATAACTCTTTTCTATTCCTATTAACAACCACTGGAATCTTTCCAGTAGGGTCTTCTATTTCTAATAATAAATTTTTATTTTTAGTGTGTCTCTTGAGGGTTACTAGACCTATAATAGAAACGCTTCGTCTATTCCCATAGATCTTTCCTATACTTGTTAAACCTTCTAACCCCCTATCTTGCAACAAAGCTTTGAAAAATTGATATCTATCTCTGAGGTTTGTTACAAAATCTTCAACAGTAATTTTTTTAGGTTTTGTGTCATACTCTTCTATAATCTCTACTTTTCTTGTAGATAAGATTTCTTCTCTCTTTTCTTCAATTTCTTCTTTTATATCTTTAATATATTTTCCAGATAAGCATTCTAATACTTCTTTGAATTTATCAAAAGGGTCTTCTCTTAGTTTTTCTAAGATTTTAGGGATATGTGAAACCAAAAATTCCTTGGTAATATGTTTTGGTGGATTAAGTTCTAAGATTAAATTAGATAAGATAGAGTCATCTACTGCGCTAATTATCCCTACAGCTTCTTCTTTCAAAATTGAAGGCTCAATTAAGTAACCCTTAGCCATTAATTCTTGAATAAACTTCATCATAAACTTAATGAATCCATTAAGATAAGATTAATCCTGTCCACAAGGTTTTCAGGTAAATCTAATCTTATCTCCCGGGTCCGTCCATATCGACCCTTACTTATGACCTTTGCGTTGATTAATCCTTGCATATCAAACTCTGCAATTATATCACTAATACGTCGCTGAGTAAGGATTTCTGTCCGTGTTTTCTTACAAAGATCACGGTATAAATTATAAACATCTCCTGTAAAGATTTTTTCTTCTTTCTTTTCTCTCTTAATTCTTCTTAGTAACTGAATTACAGAAAGGAATGCTAATTGAAATTGTTTAGGTTGAGTTTCAACAGCAATTAATAATTTATCAGATTCTATCTTATCTTTAGCTCTATCAACATAATCTAAGCTTATTTTTTCTTTACTATCTCTTTCAACTAGTTCTCCTGCAATTCTTAATAAATCTAGGGCTCTTCTTGCATCCCCATGTTCTCTAGCTGCTAATGCTGAACATTTTTCTATAACCCCTCCATCTACTACTTTTTCTTTAAATGCTTCTTTAGCTCTTTTCTTTAGAATATCCTGTAATTGTAATGCATTATATGGGGCAAATAATATTTCTTCTTCTGATAAAGAGGATTTAACTCTTGGATCTAGAGTATCTAAGAATTTTAAATCATTTGAAATTCCCACAACAGTGATCTGTGCTTTAGTTAACTCTGTGTTTAGTCTTGTGAAGTTGTATAAGAATTCATCCCCAATCCTTTTTACTGCTTGGTCTATTTCATCTAAGATAACTATTAAGATTTGCTTTTGAACATCTACTATATCTATGAATTTTTTATATAACTGGTCTGTTGGTAAACCAGTGGCTGGGACTTTTCCTCCTAATTTGTGGATTAATTCAGCAAGTATTCGGTATTCTGTATCAGCTACTTTTCTTAATTTACAATTAACATAAGGCATTAACAAAGAAACCCCTAATTTATCTGCTTTTTTCAATAACTGATTTCTAACATACTGGGTTACTAGGGTTTTTCCTGTTCCAGTTAATCCATATAAGAATAGGTTTGAGGGTCTTTCTAACCTTAAACTAGGTGCTATTATTGATGCTACCTGTGCAATCTGCCTTTTTCTATGAGGGATATCCTCAGGATTATAATTAGATTGAAGAGTTATCTTATTTTGAAAGATGCTTTGTTTTACAAAAGAATCAAAAATTTCATCAACCTCCTTGATATCCTCTTTTTTCTTCACCATGATTTTTAAATAGATCTTATCTTTAAAAATATTTATGTTCTAAAGAAACCACACTCAGACCTTCATTTCCTGTGGAAGTAAACACCGTCGATTTGTGCTTCTTCATGAAATACTCTATTAACCTTAATTTCTTATAGAACCTATATAATAATATAATATATATAATATAATATATAAATATTTATAAATAAAAATAAAAAGACCGAGGAGAAGAATTCTTTATAAATGTTTCTACAGGAAACAAGGGGGTGAGACTAATTTTCATTAATTTTATAAATATATAATGAAACACTCTTAATTATGTTTGGACTTCCAAAAGTTTTTCCACAAAGTAAAGAATTAAAACAAATTATAGAAAGCCACGGCTGGACAACATATAGAATTCCTCATGGAGAAAGACCAATCTGGTACCAAATTGAAAGAGAAAACCCAGCAGAAACATTTGAGGTCGGGGACCATTCTTATTTTTTTGTTCCAATTCCTAACCAAAGGCAAACATGGAGAGATGCTTATGGTATTACTAAAAGTCTTGGACCATCTTTAGAGGTAGATCCAACTTATGAGGGATTATTAGCAGTTTATCATGGGTCTCCAAAAGCAGGGAGAGCTAATGAAGTATTATTCACAAGAATGATTTTACACGAAGGAAACCAAACAGCTCTTTTTAGCCCCAAAATTCCCCAGTATCCAGATCCAAGTAAAGCTTTACTAAGAACAGATTTATTATTGCC
Organism: archaeon; assembly: GCA_020343435.1. Taxonomy (GTDB): domain Archaea; phylum Nanobdellota; class Nanobdellia; order Pacearchaeales; family UBA284. The sequence goes on from CP070794.1 coordinate 540,942, forward strand.
AATATTTGAAGATCATTTTAGGATCATTACAATGGAAGATCTAAAAAGAGAACCAAAAATAGCGGTCGTTATTGTAGATGATAGACACGAAACTAACTGAAACTAATTAACTCAACTATAATAATCCTTTTAAACCAAAAGGAAAATCCAATACCCTCACTAAATTACAGAAAAACTTAAATACAGAAAAATTTATAAAGAAAACAGATTAACTATTAAAATGAATGAAAAAAAATTAGCCCGAGACATTCTAAATAAACTTGTAGTAACAAAAGAAGGTAAAAGATTAGGTCTTGTAAAAGATGTAACTTTTGAAACAAGAAGTGGAGAATTAATTCACATCGTAGCTTCCTCACCAACACAACATGCTCAATCTTTAAACATAGAGAGAGGCAAAGGGGGAGAACTTTTAATTCCATTCTCATCTATTCTAGCAATAGGTGACTTCGTTGTTGTAAGCGAAGAAGAAATGCGTTAAACTTTTTAAAAATGCCAATAGCAGGTTTTGGATTCAATAAAATATTTGCAGAAAAGCACGAAGCTGTTGCAGGTCAAGTAAAAGTAGATCTAAAAATAGATTTCAAAGATATAAAAAAAGAAGAGATTAAAATACAGGAACAAGAGGCTGTAAGAATTTCTTTTAATTTCTCAATAACTTATACTCCTAAAATAGCAGAAATAGCTATAGAAGGAGAACTTTTATTTTTAGAAGATCCAAAAGTAATCAAAACAATTGTTGATAAATGGAAAGATAAAAAGTTAGACGAATCAGTTCAACAAGGAATATTTAATTTTATTCTTAGTAAATGTACTATAAAGGCTCTTACAATAGAAGAAGAACTTGGAATCCCCTTACATATGCCTTTTCCAAGAGTAAAAGAAGTTAAAGAAAAAGAGAAGAAGTAAAGATGCGTCCTAATGAAGAAAAACTATGGACTGGAATTATTCTTGGAGAGGACTTGGATAAGCATATGGATAATGTTGGTCAAGCAGAGATCAACGCAAAATTCGTAAAAGACCTTCTTAAAGAATTTCCACTAGAAACTAACTTATTAGTAGAAGGCTGTGGAACTGGTCAAATGTTTGATTACATTTCTCCTTCAGAACTAGGAAAAAATTTAAACTTCATTTTTGCAGATATTACTTCTTCTTTTTTGGGAAAAGTTAAAGAAAGATTGAACAAATTTCCAGGAACAAACTACAAAATAGAAGTAGATGATATTGAGAACACCAAAATAAAAGAAGAGATTGAAGGGATTTTAATTGTTTTGGTATTGCAACATGTTGAATGGCAGAAGGCACTGGAGTCCATGTCAACATTAGAACCTAAAAGATTTTATATTATAACTCAAGAACAACCAAAAGAGCTTCCAATTGTAACAGATGTTGTAAAACTTCCAGGAACCATAAACAGATATGCTGAGATGGGACAACAGATTTTAGTTAAAAGAGAAGAGTTAATTGAAGAAATGAAGAATTTAGGATACAGACTTCTTAAAGATGATAAAAGAACTTGCCCAGGCAGTAAAATAATGGCTGGATTTGTTTTTGAAAAGAAATAATTCTAAACGCTAGGAGGAGGATTCGAACCTCCATGTCCAAAAGGACAGCGGTTTTCGAGACCGCCGCATTACCATTCTGCCATCCTAGCTCAATCTAAGAAACATAATCAGACTTTATATTTATTATTCTTAATCTGTATTGTTGCATAAACATAGAGCTCTTCAAAAAATAGTTTCTTCTTTGCAATAACTTTTGCCTTATATCCTTTAAACAAATCCTTCTTAGAAGTAAGAGAGCTTAATACTAAGAGTATCTTTCCATTAGCTTTCAGATGCTTTCTAGCGTCTCTCAGAAACTTTTCAACAACTTCAGAACCTTTTTTACCTCCTTCTAGGTCTTTATACTTAACAGAACCTTTACAAGGTAAATAAGGAGGATTAAAGAAGATAACATCAAACTTTTCATTAATATTAGAGAATAAATCAGATTGAATAGCTCTTATCCCTAATTTTTTTACATATTCAACACATTCAGGATCAATATCTACAGCAAGAACATCTTTAGAATATTTAGAAGCTTCTTTAGCAATAATACCAGAACCTGTTCCCATATCTAACACAGATCCTTTAGCATACTTCTTAACAACAGATCTTAGTAACTCTGAATCTTCTTTTGGTTTATACATTTTACAAACAAGTTATTCGGTTTATACCTATTATTATACAATAAAGCTTTTAAATTTTCAACATATTAAATAATAATGCCACGCATCAGTAAGGAAAAAGAGAAGAAGATAAAGGAGGCTATTTTGCATCTTTTATTTGAGAATTCACCGAAGCTATTATTCACAGTTCAGGTAGCTAGAGAACTTGCTAGAGACGAAGAGTACACTAAAAAATTATTATTAGATCTAGAGAACCAAGAATTAGCTATCTCTGTTAAAAAGAACAGCCAAGGAGATGATTATAGTAGAAGAATAAGATGGAGGCTTTCAAACAAAGCATACAGCACTTATCAAGATTTATTTGAGAAAAAGAACAAATTTTTATAAAAATGGATGAAAGGTTAAGGGAAGCATTTACTAAAATAAAAGAAGAAATGCTTAGTTTACACCAGGAAATTTCAGAGTTAAAACAACAAATTTCTCATATTTATTCGGTTTTAGAAGAAAACCAGGACTTCGACACATCTCCTGACTTCGACAGACACTTCGACACATCTTCGACAGATAATCATACAAATTTAAGGGATTTAGCCCTTAATTTCCAAAGTTCCATAGGAAATGAAGGGGTTTCGACAGACAGACAGACAGACAACAGACACTTCGACACATCTTCGACACAGTTAAAGCGAACTTCTAACATGGTTTTAGATCTTAAAGAATTCCAACGAAAATTCAGAAATTTAACACAACAAGAGTTCTTAATTTTTTCTGCATTATATATGTTAAGTGAAAAAAAGAAAAACATAACTTACAAAGATTTAGCAGAAAAAACTAGACTTACTGAAAGTTCTGTAAGAGATTATGTGGGTAGGATTATTAGTAAAGGAATCAGTATAATCAAAACTAAAGCTAATAATAAGCAGATTATACTTAGTATACCGTCGGAATTCAGAGAAGTAGCTACATTAGATGTTTTAGCTAGAATTAGGGCTGAAGAATACTAGTTCTACGTTTAACCGAATACTTTTCTATTATACACTATATTTAGGATATATTGTGTTTTTATAATATTTTTTTCCATATATTGTGTCTTTTTTATCCTTATCTTTTACCTCTTTTTAATCTAACACTCACTTTTACTTATTTAAACATCCTTTTCTTATGTTTTAAGGTAAAAAACACCCCTATTTAACCCTCACTTTTCATATTTCTAAACTAACTTAAACGAACTTTTTACCTCTCTTTACCTTCTTCTTAAAACTCTTGAGTAAGTTCTCTCTTACTTCATCACTAATAGAGTATCTTTTCTTATTTCCATCAATAGCTTCACTTATCAATTCTTTACCTTTTTGTTTTATTGAATTGATCTGACCACGCACTGTATTTTTTTGTTTTCCAAGTAGTGCTGCAACATTTTCACAACTTAATTTCATATCACTATTCAACAAAATCCACACAATTAATCGCTCTGATGGACTTAGGCTACTCAGAATTTCATTGAAAAATGGTGTTTTTTGAAGTGTTTGAACAGGTGTTTGAACACTTTGAACACCTGTCTGTTTATGTTTAAACAGGTGTTTATGTTTAAACACTTCCTGTTTAGGGGGGTGTTTAAGCATTAATGCAGGGTTCTTTATCCCGTCGATATCTTCCTTAATCTGCAAAATTTCTTCCATTAGGTGTTCAAACTTTTCTTCGAAGTGTTTATCTTTTGTATGTAAGTGTTTAATCCAGCCCGAAATATGCGAAATATCGCCTTTTACAGCATCAAAAGAATCTCTGATTTCCTTAAATTTATCTCCCCTTTTTCCGAAAAACAAAAAACCCATGTAAGTTTTAATAAACATTTCTTTTTAAACTTTTCTGAAAAATTAAAAAAAACTTTGTCAAAAGTTTTTTATTAATTTCAAAATGAAAATCAGAAAAAAATAAATTAAAACTTTTAATAAAGGATAAATTTATATATATGATAAATCTTATTCCCTTATGAAGAGGTGTCTACATTGTAACAAGGAATTAATTCTTCCTAAAACAAATAATAATTACTTAAAATCCAATTTTAGGCTTAAAAAATTCTGTAATGATAGGTGTAGAATAGATTTTCATAATAAATTTAAGAAAGAGGAATATATTACACAAGAAACAGAACATGAGATTAAATTAAAAGAATTAAACAAGATCTTAAGCGGCAACATAGTGTCTTTAACTCGTAAGAGAAATGCTTACAATCCAGACATCATCAAAAAAGAAATAGACTATGAATTAGAAATCTTCAGAAAAATGCATCATTTAAAGGAAAAAGCAAGAAAATGGGATTCAACAAGAAAACATATTTTAATCATCACTCTATCCGACCAAACAAGGGATTTATTTGATGAAGTTTATTTTTTTGATCCCACAGTAGGTCTAATTAAGGAAAAAACGAACGCCTAAAACTTTTAGGCTAAATAGGAAAAGTTCCTGCATAGGGGTTAAAGTTCGCATTAATACACTAAAGAACCCTAAAACTTCGTCTAAGAAACATTAAAAGTAGTTCTAAAATCTATATGCGAACGTTATCATTTAAAAGTTGGGATAAAAGTTTTTATATGCGAACGGAATTTATTATTATGGCAATTGTCAAATGTGCTAAATGTGGAAAAGAAGAGGAACATCATGCAAAAGGATTATGTTACAGGTGTTATAGAAAGTATTCCTGGAAACCTAAAAAAATCATCTGTAAAAGATGTGGTAGAGAAAGGTATCACCATTCTCAAGGATATTGCACTCCTTGTTTTAATTTTCTTTATCATTTAGATGCCATCAAAGCACATAATTACAGAAAATGGCATAATGTAGATCTTGAGACTTATAGAAAGATTACAGAAAAATGTGTTCTTTGCGGTTTTGATAAAGTAGTTGAATTACATCATTTAGATGGCAAACATGAAAATAATTCTGAAAAGAATCTTATAGGGTTATGCCCTAATCACCATAAAATGCTTCACGATTTCAAATATAGAAATGATATTTTAAATCAATTAAAAGAAAAAGGATTTGGGGATTAGAGAAAAAATGAAAAAATTCTTTATAAAAGAGTTTATAAAAAATATTAAACAAGCAAAAAAAGAATTTGGAGACCCAAAAAAGAGATGTAAAAAAGTAGGCATAGCTTCGTTTGGAACAATAGAGAGATATATCAAATTAATTCTTTACTTTAAATGGTATTACTTTCTGGTTATAGCCTTGTTATTTGTAGGATGTATACATGTGGTCAACCTTCTTACTATAGATAAAGGGAGCTATTTTTTAGTAGCTCTGATTGGTTTGTTTTTTCAGGCTATAGCTTCATTCTTTTTTATAAAAAATAGTCTATTCAAAAATAAGTATCAAATGGCTTTAGAAAGCGCTACTTATACAGGAAACAATCCCGAAATAGTAAAAGCACATGTAGAAAACAACTTTAATCATACAATTGGTTGGATGTTCCTCATGATCGGGATTATCTTTCAATTTGTAGCTTTAATTTTAAGTATATCTATCCATTAAATCATAATAACAACTACTTCTTAAATAAAAAATCTTTAGATAAAAATTTCCTTTTAACCAATACTTTTACTAAGAACTTTTGAGCAGCCTTCAATTTAAGATCTATCCCCTCAAAATAAGAATTTGTTAGAATAATCTCCTTTTCTTTTCCTTGACTATCTAGGTAATTTAGATAAGATTGGAATTTTATATCCCGACCATTTTTTTCTTGTTTGAAATAAATAACTCCATGCGCCCACCTATTTCTTTCATCTCTTAAAGAAGTCAGATGTTTCTTTAATTGTTTTAATTCTAGTTCCTTAATACCTTTCTTCTCTTTTATTATTTCACATAATAGTTCTATCCTCTGCCCAAGGCTAACTCCCCTATTGTTTAATATATTATTTCGAAAAACGTTCCTTAAATTCGATTTTTTATGTAACATAAAATTTTCAATTAAGATATTTATTATTAACTCCATTTCAATAATATAATCTAAAAAGTTGCCTCTTATACACTTTAGGTCACGCGTTTGTTTTCTAACATCGATCAGTTCCTCTGGGTTAAGCATTTCTTTTGATTTATCTAAAAATTTGATATGATAGTGCCCATCAATCATTTTTCTTCTCCCTTAGCCATCCTTTTCACAATAATCCGAACTTTATAGAATTTTCTAAAGAAAAACATTTTAATATCTTAATAGGCTAAAGTAACTATGGTACACATAAATATAGAAATCAAAGCAAAGATAACTAATCCCGAGCAAATAAGAACTATTCTAAAAGTAAAAAATGCAGATTTTAAAGGAGAAGACCACCAAATTGATACTTATTTTAAAGTTAGTAAAGGAAAATTAAAACTAAGAGAAGGAAAAATCGAAAATGATTTAATTTATTATCAAAGAGAAGAAGAAACTGGTCCAAAACAGTCAAATGTTATATTCTTTAGTTTTGATCCTAAATCTTCTCTAAAAGATGTTTTAACTAAATCTTTAGGGGTTCTAGGGGTAGTAACTAAAAAAAGAGAGATTTATTTCATTGATAATATTAAATTCCATATAGATAAGATTAAAGAGTTAGGAACTTTTCTTGAAATCGAAGCAAGAGATGAGAAAGGTAATATTGGTAAGGAGAAATTAATTGAACAATGTAATTTTTTCAAGAATTTATTTAAGATTTCAGAAAAAGATTTAATCTCAGTTTCTTATCTAGATTTACTAAAACTTAACTGATTTCTTAAGCATATTCTTAGTTAACACTATCATCTCTTTCATGTATTTCTTCCTATCTTGTGGCATTTTCTTCATAGAAACATAAGCCCATAAAAAGAAATCAATATTACAAAACAAGATAATAGGAATAATTGCTTTCTTCTCTTTTTTACTTAATTTACTAACTTTTTCATACTCTCTTAAAAATATCTTAGCTTTCTTAACATCTACTCTGCCATTAGCACAAGCTAAATCTCTTATTGAAACAGCAACATCCACAACTCTTGGGGCATAGTTTGTTTCATCAAAATCAATAATCCCATCTAACTTTCCATTATAAAACATAACATTACTTGGATCAAAATCACTATGAATAAACAATCTATTTTCTGGAACATCAATCTTTATTTTCTTAAAAAGATCTTTAAAATAATCTCTGTATTGTAAAGCTAATCTATCTTCTTCAGTTTTCTCTTTAATATTTTTCATTTTTCTAAAACCTCTTAGAACTCTTTGAATAGAGATGTCTTTAGTTGGTTTCTCTTTAATATTTTTAATGTATTTATGATAAATAGCTAAAGCTTTTGCCATCTGTTTCATCTGTATTAGATTAGCTTTTTTTCTGTTATTTCCTCTAAGCATTCTATAAACCCAGACTTTTTTATTACCAAACTTTAAAATGTTCTTAGAATCCCTTGTTTTAAGAGGATAAGGAACAGAATAAGGAAAACCACTCTCATTTAGAAAATATAATACTCTAAATTGCAGTTTCAAATGCTCTACTTTATATCGGGTAGTGTCTCCAACAATTCTAATTATGAATTTTCCTTTATTAGTTTTAAGAATATAATTATAATTAGCTAAACCTCCTTCAATAAGTTTGTAATTCAACATCTTTCCGAGATCAAATTGTTTAGCAACTTCTAAGATCTCTTTTTTTGATAGTTTCATAGAAGAATTTATTCACTAACACTTAAAAGGTTAACTAAAGAAAGAGCATAAATTAATTAGGACTCTGTGTTCTTCCTTCTCCCCAAAATGGAACAGGCATTACTAAGACCACCTTCATATCAATTCCAAATTCAGTATCCACCCTGTCCTGTCTGTATCCTTCTCTTCTAAGTTGTTCTACATATTGCTGAACATCATTAAAATCTGGGTAGGTTCTTATTCCTTCTAAGAAATCTTCATAAGCAATCCCTCCGTGCCCTCTAACCAAATTTCCAACATAACTATCATTTAATGTAAATGCTGGAACAGGCACACGGTTTCCTTTAATCACCATTGTTGGGATCTCCCCATTCAAAGCACGAAGAAGACTATATAGATTTCTTTTAAGATCATCAACTGTATCTCCCTTTTCTTTTCTTTTTAAAAGAGCATAAACTTTATCCCTTTTTAATATACCCTCTATATGGCCTGGCTCAACAACATCATCCATAGTACATTTTCCTCCTTCTTTGGTCATAGTCATGCCAGTATCATAAATCCCAACATTTCTATCTCTAAATGCTCTTACTATTCTACTTGTCATCATTGGGGAATATTTTTTCATTTTAATTCAGAATAAGGTCTGAGGCCTATCACCTCTATCTCTACAATTTTAAGAACTTTATAGAACTTTCTTTCAAACAATTTTTTCAATTTTTTTCAAAGTTTCTTTCAGATTCCCGACTTTTCTAGTTTCAGGAATTCCGAAAATAGGAATTTTAATTTTATTTTTCCCAAGTTTTTTAATTAAAATTTCAAAAAATACTCCTTTTTCTTTAGATAAAACCGAAATAGATCCTTTTCTTACTGGAGTAACATCCACACCACAACTAGGACTTCCATTAACTCCCAAAATAAAAGTAATTTTGTAATTATTTTTTTGATAATCTTTTATTTTTTTAATCAAATCATCACTAATTTTAGAGCAAGTTTTTCTATAACTTAAAGTATCATACCTCTGTTTTGTATCATCTCCTAATGGCCTTCCAATACCTAATTCTGCTTGTTCAGGACAAGGAATTTGAATAATCCCAATTTTATGCTTTTTTAATAAATTTATTAAAGGGTCAATCATTGCAGGAAAATTCGCAACACCCTGAACTTTAGAATTCTGATTTATAAGACAATGAGCAAGAAATGCAATTTTTCTACTTCTTTTATCTTTCATCTCTCTCTTGAATAACACATTTATTTTCAACACAACTACAATTGAAATCTACACGTAAATAAGTATAATATACTGGCCCCAAAAAAGTCCATTTAGCACTACTACAACTTTCATCTTTGTTTATACACCCACAAGCTGATTTTACACAATCAGACTTTATAGAACATTGAATATTGCAATTATCTCTATTCCTATTCCATCCAGCACATTGTGTAGAACTTATAGCTATCCGAATACCTACATAAGCAAACCAGAATACAATAATAGCAATAACAATAATAAGTATAATCCTGCCCGTTTTCATCTACCTCTAAGAATTCTTAGAGATTTAAACTTAACTAAGATATAATATAGTTAAGAATAGTTCCAATACCATACCCCACAACTCCCATAAAAATGTATGCACCGAGTTTTATAGTTTCTGAGATCCCAGCACTAGTCCAATAAGCCCATGCTTTATACCCATGTTCTCTTCTCTCTCTATGCGCTTCCCATAAGAATGCTCCAGGTACCAATAACAAACCATCACTTTGTATTGTTCTACTAACTAAATTATCATTAGGACCATAAAAAACAGTATCTGTTAGTTTATCAAAAAGTTTATCAGATCTAGAACGAGTATCTTCTAAAGGAGCTCTTCTTGGGATTACATTTCCAGGGATTACAAAAGCTGTTCTATCTGTTGCAGTTGATCCACTTTTATCCATCTTTCAACAATTATTCTTTAACTTATAAAAATTATTGTGATTAAGAAAAGGTTTAACCAGAAGATTGTTGTTCTCGTATTTGTTCCACAATTTCTCTCCATCGCCTTTCATAACGTCCAACTGCGCACATCCCCCCAACATAACCTCCGAATCCAAGAATACCTAAACCAAGAATAGTAAATGCTCCTTGTGTAGTTGTCCTATGGCCTTTCTCCTGCATTTCATCTCTTTCCACTTCAGTAATGTATCCACCATTATACTGTCTAGATAATCCCGCATCCTGAATAATGGGTACAACTGAAAAAACTACAGCTGCAAGTCCAGCTAAACCCGCTGATACAAGACTCACTAAAGCAGCATTTTTAATTCTTCTTATTACTTTCTCGTAATATTGTTTCCTCTCTTTTAAATAATTTATATCAGCAGAACCTTCTTCAATTACTCTCATAGAACTTTCTTCACTCATGCTTTAACAATACTTCCCAAATTTAAAAGCATTATTGCGGTTAATTGATTTATTTTTATCTAAGAATGATCAGGATCAATCTTTGTAGAAATTTCAACATCTCTTATTGGGTGCTTTGCTAAAAAATCGTTGAGTAATCTAAGACGTGACTTACCAACAACTTGAGCTTTTCCTGGAGTAAAAGCATATTGGCCACTAACTAACCTTTCATTTAAAGAATCTATTTCTTTTTGAGGATTTTTTACTAATTTTGCAATATCAATATATCCAGGAAATCCATTGTATACTCTATATGTATCTGAAGCTCCAACTACTCTATCATTATGGTGAATAGTAAACCAAAATCTAAGCATTTCAACATAATTTTTTAAATAAGCTTGTTTAACTTCAAAAGGAAGGGGCTTTTGCTCATTCATTCTCTTAACAATTTCTTCTGCCCTATCTTTTGTACTCATATGATCTAAAGTGATTATTTGTGCAGACTTTTCAACAAATTGTGGTAAAGGAATATATTCTCCTGGAGAAATTAGAATTTCTAAAGTACTAAAACCCCTTGCAGGACTCTTAATTAAAGTACATTTAGAAAGATCTAAACCATAAATTCTTTGATAGACTACATCCATCACACTTTCCACATCATACTGTTCTGTTGTGGGTGTTGCCATTTTAATTCAGAATAAGGTCTGAGGACCAACACCCCCAATCTTATGATTTTAAGGGACTATATAAATTTTATTGAGATTTATTTAGCACAATAATCTTTAAAAATTAATAGAGGATCAAGGTAACATGAGAACTGGCGGGGGGCATCAACAATTAGCTGAGAGAATACTTAATAATGGATATAGTCCTGAGCCTTCAGCTCATTTAAACACTTTAACAGGTCAATTAAATAGTTGTCCAGAAGGATCTAAGATAAGACCTAAACTTGAAGCTGCTATTTCCTTTCTTGAACAGACATATAAGTTACAAAGACCTAAAATAGTAAGTAAAAAAGAGAGAGATAAAATTAGAAGAGATATGCATAGAATCATAAGAAGAGATAAAGGATCTTTTGATTCTAGTTATAGAACAAAAAGATTTGAAGAACCAGAGAGTACAGGAGTAAGACCAGCAATTATTAGACTGAGACTTGACAGATATCGTTCAGAACATTCTAGAGTTACTAGAGCATTTTGGGAACAATTTTCAAAAGAAGAATTGCTAGATTATCTAAACAGTATTCCTGGAACAAATGTCACTAGATTTAGACTTGAAAATAGAGCATTAGCAGGGGTTCTTAAAAATAAATACAGTATAGATCTAACAAGTCATTTCGCTAGTAGAAGAGCTAGAGAAAGAGAAGTTGGTTTTAAAAGGAATCTTTATGATGGATGGTGATTTTATTTTCTAGATTCTTTAAATGCAAAATACATAAGAATTATAAGCAATGCATTAAGAACCACAAGCAAAAATATTCCTGATGCTTTTGATAGAGTTGGAAGTTTGAATAATACATAAACTGTATAAATAATCACAAGAATAGCTGCTCCTAAAAAATTACCTCTTACCATCTTTTTTTCAAGTATAGTTAGTATTTAGATCTTTCTTTAAAAGATGAATTAATCTAAAATTTTTTCTTTTTAATAAGACACCTAATAAAAATCGAATTAGATTAGCAATTCCTATAACTATAAGAACTATGCAAATCCAAAATAAAATTTGATTCATTTTTTATTTAACCTTTAGCAACCTAAACTTTGAAGATCCTATAAAAACAATCCCTAAAATCACAAGAAATATAGGAAAAGTACTTTCTCCCATAAAATCTCCAATAAAAAGAACTACTGCAGCTATCATAAATGCTAGTCCAAAAAAGAACATAAATTTATTGCCTTTATTTTGATCCATGTATTCCTAAGAATTATTACAAATTTAAAGTTAACTACAAAACAACTTTTATCACAACAATTATTATAAATTCAAATGTAGTTAAAATAATATGGGAGAAGGGGATTATGTAAGAAATCCAAACAGTATCTGTACTATAGCTAGAGAAGAAAGTGATAGATTATTAAGAGGACTAGAACCAAAATACGCGTTTTTAATTCCTTTCAAAGACCCAGCTACTGGCGAAGAAAGAGTAGATATAACTGAACAACCTCCTTACTTAGCAAAAGGAAGGTTTGTTTATAGAATAGTCCAACCAGAAGAACTTGGGAGGTTAGGCAAAGCGAGAGTAGTGAATCCCCGCACTCATGGAGAAAGAGAAACAGACTTTCCAAGAGCAGCTTTAATTCAAGCAATTCATTTCCATATTCTTGGGCACAGAACTGGTCTTATGCGAGAAACCCAAGGTACAAAACGTCCAGCACCAGTATACCAACCATAACTTTTCTTATTGTTATCACTTAATAGTAACATTTATAAACTCTATTTCTCACAGAATTATGATTAAAATGAAAAGAATATTATATGGTCTAGGAATTACAGGAGCTTTGATAGCTACTGCTTACTCTGCAGTCCCAAGAGTTCAATCATATGTTCAAGCACGTTTACCAGGACTTTATCAAATGGTAGATAATGTTACTTCTTTGTTTCAAGACACTAAGAAAGGATTATGTGAGTTAGGTGGAGTTGATGATCTATCTGAACTAGAGAGAAGCACCGGCGATATAATTAGAGATGCTATTGCTGGAGCTGGGTTACTTGATGAAAAGATTGGAATTCCAAGCATCAGAGAAGTTACGTCTCCTGAGGCAGCAGAACAACAAAGACAGAATATCAAGGCAAGTTTGGAAGCTGCAGTTGATGCTGGTTTATTTAAAGAATAGAACTAAACTCTCTATTTTTTTATTACCTTAAAAATCTTAATAAAAATAAAATTAAATTAGTAATCCCTATAGCTAGAAGAACTATACAAATCCAAAACAAAATTTTATTCATTTTTTGTAATCCAACTTATCAGCAAAACCTTCAGGAACTTGGCTCAAATCAACTTCAGAACCAAATACATCTTTAGTAACATTTAACAGTTTATCTAATAAAACCTGTGGGTCAATTCCAACAAGTTTTGCAGTAACTAAATCAACATCAATAGAATTCTTGCCTCCAACAATCAAATTAAGATTTTCTTTTAATCTTCCATTTAAAGGGGCGGGACCATCTATTGCTCTAAATATCCCCTCATTAATAAAAACAGAATTAAAAAGAGCACGGTAAATTTTATTCATATCTAAAACTGAAAAAGGAAGAATTTTCATTTCATGATCATGATATCTTGGGGATCTTTTTGGGTCAGGAATCAAACCAAAGAGATTTTTAGTAGATAGAGTCATCCCCACATCAGCAGTTTTAATTTTTGCAAAATCAATAAAAAAAGGATTTTTTAAATTCCAGAGTTTTTTAGGAACAGTTGCATATAATTCTTTATGTTTTACAGGAGAAAATTTCTTTTCCACCAACTCTTGAATGATTTTAGGATCAACTACTTCATTTTTCCAACATTCTTCAGTAATATTAACATATTCTACATTATATTTTTTAAAAACATCTTTTATACCAGTAGATTCAAGAAACCATTTATCCTGTTCTCTTAGAAAATCTTTTTTATCATCCATATTCTTTTCATCAACTAACTCTTCTCCTTTTTCTAGTAGTGGTTTGTTTCTCCAAGCAGTATGGCTTTCAATAACTATTTTTCTTCCATTTAAACATCTGAGAATCCATTCTAATGGTGTGGCTTCTGTAAAATGTCCTTTAGAAGCTTCTACCCAATTAGGTTTTATAATAAAAGTATCTCCTTGTAAGTTTAACTGATCTATAAACTTCTTAAACTCTTCAAAAGTTTTTACTTTTTCAAAAAATACATTACCAACTCTCATCAGATCTCAAGAATTCTAAAAGATTTAAGTGTTTCGCTAATTACAATAATTATTAAAAACATTAAAGAGATTAAATGAAAATGGATCTTGATGAAGTAACAGAAAGGGCAACAATAAAGTTTGGTAAGCCAATAAGTTGGACTGAAGCTGAAAGAATGTTGGGTTATGTTGCTCAAAGGACCGGTTTAGAGATGGGTTATACTGTTGAACAAAGAAAAAGAATAAAACCAGATAAAACAGATCCAGATTCTATTCCAGAACCACAATATGATTTTGTGATAGTTGAAGCAGGAGCAATGCATAATGAAGAATTGGCTTGTGTAGGAACTTTTTTTCTTACAATCCCCCCGGAAGAAAGAGGAGATGGAACAATAGCTGATAGATTAGTATTCCCTACCCTTCCTGGGATGCCTCTTAAAGCGCATGGTGAGAAAGCAATAAAATTGTGGGACGATGTAAGAACAGCAGTTGCAGAATATTTTCAACAACCACAAGAATCTCCTGAATCACAATAATCCTTTTAAATTTGAAAATAATTGTTGAAATATGGCACCATATGCAGTATTAGATGGAGGAAAAGATAGCCAAGGAGACCCAAGTGGAAGACCAAAAGAAGAAAGAGAAGGTGGTCGTAAGATATACTTCAAAAGGAAAATCAGAGAAAGAGAAACTCAAGAACCGCCTAGAAGGGGAACAATGGTATTTTATAATGGGATAGACGAATCATTGCGGGATGTTGATATAGTTAGACCAGGGAATTGGTATGTTGTTGAATCTGATCAAAAAGGACAAGAAAGACAAAGAAGGACCCATGGGTTATCAATAAAGATAGTTGGAAAAGGCCATTTAGGATACTGGCAATATGAGTTAATAGTTAAAAAAAACGGCTTAATTGTAGAAGGGCATTATCCTACAGAACCATGTCAAATTGAAGATCTTGCAAGGATAGTAAAGCGAAGTATAGCAGATTATGGTCCAAAAGAAGGTGTTAATATTGGAGAGGTAGTGAGTACTTATGAGTATTTTAGACCTGGAGAAAGGGATTTGTTATTCCAACTTCTCAAAGAGGAACAAGAGCCTAATGGTAATAAAAGATTAGCACCAGTATAAAGATAATTATCTTTTCAGTTAATTATTTAAACAAATAAAAATGAATAATTTAGAGGTGATAAAAACCTCAGATAGAGTTCTGAGTGGAAAAAATGATATTAGAACCAAATTATAAGCATTTAGCCCATCAAATACTTGCTCGTGAGAGAAGATATACTCAAATATGTAGTCCTACACCAAAACCCATCACAGCATTTTGGCAAGAAGGTATATACAATGGAGCATATCAAATACTTTTTCCTACACAACCAGAAATTGCTTTAGTGACAAAAAGCAATAACCCTATAATCCCAGAAGTTCTTGAAGAATTGCGTAGACAAGATCCTGGAAGATTAGAATTAAATGTAGACCCAGAGATTAAATTTGATCTTTCTCCAAGATATATACTGAGATTATTTTTAGATGAAAAAAGATTAGGTATGGTAACAGAAGAACAAAAAGATTTTGCAGAAAGAAATCTTTCAAGATCCTCTATTGTTATTTTAAATTTTAGTCTTGGTTCAGATCCAAGGGATAATTAATACATTTATAAATTTAATGTAACACAACAATCCTTAAAACTTAAGAAAGAATTCTAAAGTTATGCCTTTTGATCCCATAGCACTTGCAAAAGAAACAGAAGCAAAAGCTGTTGACGGAAATAAAAGAAAATATAATATTTTCAGAGCTGAAAACTATTATGGCCAAATAGCAACTGCTCGTGGAACCGGTTGTAATTCAAGATGTGTTTTTTGTTGGATAAATCCTTCAAGAGATGATCCTACAAAATATGGAACTTTCCATACTCCACAACAAGTTTATGATAAACTTGTAGAGGTTTCTTCTAACGAATTTGGAAGATTAATGTTAGCTAATACAGCAAGGATCTCAGGATGTGAACCTACAATAGGAAAAGACCATTTGCTTTCTTTAATAGATTTACTTAAAACAAAATATGATTCTACTCCAACTCCAGAAGTAGGTTTTAAGCAAGAATTTGCATCTTTCTTACTTGAAACAAACGGTTTTTTATTAGGAAACGATCCAAGTTTCATTAAAGCATTAAGAGAATTTGGAGATTATGTTTATGTAAGACTTTCTTTTAAAGCAGGAACCCCAGAAGCTTTAGAAAGAAAAACTGGTGTAGATAGAAAAGCTTTTGAATTACCTTTCTTAGCTTTAAGACAACTAGCTACTTATAAAATGAATTATAGAATTGCAGCAATGTCTTCTGATCCAGTTTTAATGCCTCAAGAAGAAAGAAGAGGTCTTTTAGAATCCATTACAAACACTTTGGGTTTTCTTCCAACAATAGATGAAGAAGATGCACATCCTTTTGGAATAACTGTTAAAAGATTAAAAGCTGCAGGAATAATCCAAGATGCAGAAGAATTAGGAAAACAAAGCTATGAAGATCCTCATTCTTCCTTAACTAGAGTACAAGATACAAAAGTAAGAATAAGAACTGACGAAGGAGTAATAACCACAGACCCCCCAGAAGCACTTAGAAGATTAATTCATGATTCTGAACTAAGAACTAAAGAAGTTGATAGAACCCGTTGCGCATCTTGTAGAAATCCTTGGCATGGTTATGATATTGAAGATGATCTTGATCCAAAACTAGGTTAACCTTTCACCTTAGGCATTATCCAAAATGCAATAATCGCAGCAATAATAAGAATTATTAAAAATAATAATGGAGAGATTATTTTAAAACCTATAAAAATCATATTAAGAACTAGAATTATTACAATAATCAAAGAGATTATCTGCTTAGCTCTCATTTTAATCTCAACAAAAAGAAGAATTTAAAGTTATCCTTTAGGAACTCGAATCATAAAGTCATCTTCTCCACTATCTTCTCCCTCTAAAGAAATTCTCCCTAAATTTGCAGCCCCTGTAGCAATTATATCTTTTTTTATCGCAGCCTTTCTTGTATGAGGAAGGACTCTCATCAATTGAGCATTAATGGCACCAACCAAATTTCTAAATGCAGTTTCTAATCTGTCATGATGACTACAAGAAGGAGGAACACGTTCTAATCTTAATATTTCTTCAAGAGCTTCTAACAATTCTCTTGGAGTCCTTCCAACCCCACAACAGGAGATTTGGGAGTATTTGTTTGGCAATTGACAAGACCATATACCTGCTGGAGAGGGTGTATAGATCACAGCCATACCCTTTTTATGAGGAGTTGGTCTCATTCTTTGAACAGACCCAACATATTGCCCTCTTTTATCCCCAACCTCTTCTTCAATAGTTGTTAATTGATAATCATCTACAAAAGTTCGAAACCCTTCTTCAAGATCGAGCTGTGCTATGCCTTCTATTCCTGTTGAAACCAACATCCCATTTGAAAAATAAATTCTGTTTTGGCCTTTTAATCTCATCTTCACTCCCCAGAATTTGCTGAGGCTAACCACCTCTAAAATTATTAACTATACCCTATTTATAAAATTAACTAAAAAAAAGAAAAAAAGAAAAAGAAACTAAAATCTTCTTCTATTAAATTCTCTCTTAGGTCTATCTCCCATAGGCTTTGCTTCAGAAACCTTAATTTCTCTACCATCTACAGATTTTCCATTAAAGTCTGATATAGCTTTTTTAGCAGCCTTATCATCATCTATAGTTACAAATCCGAAACCCTTTGATCTTCCTGAAAACTTGTCTTTGATCAAAGTAGCTTCACTAACTTCATAACCTTCGAAAATCTTTTTCAAACCTTCATCGTCAACACTAAAAGGTAAATTTCCTACATATAACTTCATTTTTATCCTCCTGATCTTTTATATAATCTAAATTAAGAATAAGCTCTTAACACGAATACTTTTCACGAAATTTAACTAACATAATCCCTCCTACCCATAGGAGTTTATAAAGTTAATGTTTTTAAAAGACAACCTACTAATCTAAAAAATGAGAGAAAATACTAAAAAAACCCCAAAAACTTGGAAAATTATCTTAATAGTAATCTTAGTCATCATACTATTGCTTCTTTTAAGATCTGCACCAACAGATTGCGAGCCTCCATTAATGGATCATGGAGATGGTTGCTGCATGGATGCAAATAACAATAATCTTTGTGATAGTGTTGAAAAAATTAATACAACCAACCAAACCAATTTATCTACTTAACTAAAAATTCATTCTTCTTCATCCCAAAGTTCTCCAAAACTAAACGTCTCTCTTAAATTAGCTATAGCTCTTCTACTTGCAATATCCTCTTCCCATTGTGCTTGGGCGCTTAAAACATCCCACAAAAAATAAGGGATATCACATCTCCAAATCTCCCCTTCAAACAAGGGAGCTCTACACATTCCTCCATCATAACCAGTAATTACTTCAACAAGATGATGTCTTGCTTGTTCTGGGGGCATAGGCCAAACCCGAGAATATAGACCACAATACTTTTCAAAAATAGTTTGTTCAAGATCGTCAGTTGGATTAGCAATAAGGTAGTTCCCTCTGTGCATATTATTTGGTAAGGTTTTTAGTTTAAAAGAATTATTGTGTTTAAGCGAAACTTAGATAATTCAAAACAGCAGCAAAAGTAACCCAAACTAAGTAAGGAACAAGCATCCAAGCAGATTTCTTATCAACTTTTCTTACAACCAAAATCATAGCTAAAATAGAGAACCATAAAATAATTATCTCAATAAAAGCTCCTCTAACATTTCTTAATCCAAAATAAAGATAACTCCATAAAACATTAAGAACAAAATTAATCCCAAAAACTATCCCTATTTTTAATTTATCCTTCTCTTTAGCATTAATCCAAGCAAAGTATAGTGCTAATGCAATTAAAATAAATAAAATAGTCCAAGCTATAGGAAAAACAAAATTAGGAGGGGTAATAGAAGGCTTAATACTCTCATACCATTGAGTAGAGGTTCCCTGAGATGTGAAAACACTCCCCAAAAATGCCACAATAAATATTATAACAAATGCAAGAACAAAAGTTAAAACATTAAGTTTAGCCATTATTTCTTTTAGAACCCTCCCTTTTTATTCTTTTCTTTATTGCTTTAGCTATAAAAATTATTGCGATTATGATACCAGCTAGAATAATCAATCCGATGAGTAGGAATAAACCAATCATATTCCAGAAAGATAAAAGAACAGATTTTCCAAAATATCTTTTTAGTTTAGGCATTGATATTATTGCATTTATTGCCTCCCCAAGAGGGAATTCCTCCTTTTTACCAACAACAAGAACATATTTTCCATAATTTTGATTTTCTTCATTAAAAACTTTAATGATGTATGTTCCCGAACCAACTATCTCAGTATATTCTGGACCCTCCAAATAATAATCTCCTGCGAATTCTTCAAAATATTCTCCCCAAGAAGCTAAACTTCCATTAATAACCAAAGAATAATCTCCAGAAATTATTTCAAAAGAATAAATATTCTGTTCTTCAATACACTCCCCAGAAGAACAAGGAATAACTGGCTGTAAAACTTGAACATATAATTGAAAATCTTTATCAGACCTAATCATAAAGTACTCTTCTTGTCCATTCAAAGCAGAATAAAATGCTTGTGAAACTTCTGGATTATTTATTTCATAAGGTTCCTGAACAGAAGGATTATTTTCAACAAATCTTGGCTGATGAGAGGATACAAAAGAAATGCATAATACAAATAAAATTAAAAGTAATAATATCTTTTTCATACTAATTTAATGAAATTAATTTATTTAAACTTTACAGAACTTACATCTTTTCTTTAAAAGCTCTTTCTGTTTTTTAACAGATTGCCATTTGTAATCTTGAAAAGATTTCCCCCTAGCTTTTTTCTTATCTAAACAAGATTTGTGATTATACCCTCTTCTTTCCATCTCATTAATTATCTCTTCATGTTTTTTGTAAAGAGCTTTTAATTTTCCTCTCCATCTTTTAGTTTCAGGGTGATTACAGAACCCTTTAAGATCTTTGGTTATTATACTCCACATAGCATGAAGCTCATTATGTTCCCCAAGTAGATGTTGTCTACAAAGATTTTTCACATGAATATCCCAAATTCTCATTTTAACTTACCAAAATTAATTCTTTAGAAATGATTTGTTTTTAAATTTATTCACATTTCCCTGGTTTGTAGTATTCAACCATTTCATCTCCACAAGCATTACAATCGTTAGAGTAATTATCTATTTTTCTTGTTCCATTATAACCACAAACAGGAGCATATAGAGCATAACAAACTTCAGCATCTCTACTTTCAGGAGAACAATAAAATTTAGAATCGGTCACATTCAACTCTCCCATATAAATCATAATTTTTTGTTCAAGTCTTTCAAACTCAACATCATAACACCCAGGACATCTATAAGCAATTATATTTACCACAGTTAATCCATAATTACTTACATATTGTAAAACATACTCTCTAGCTATACTAATAGCATCTCTAAATGGTTCGTCAATCTCCCATTCTCTTAAACAAACTTTAAGAGTTGCATTATAAGAATAACCTGCAGGATTCAAACAACCATATTCATCCCTTTGTCCACCAACAAGCTCTTCAACAAAAACTTCTCCAGTATCTGTTCTACATTGTCGAGGATGAGATTCTGTTACAGGATAACCTGCTTCAACACACTCTTCAAAATTAGTCACAATTTCAACAACACATCCTGCTATTAAAAGAATTCCACAAAGCAAAATTATTAATTCAATATATTTCATAGTTTTATTCCCTTGGACCATCTACCTAAGAACCAAGCATATTTTTTATCTCCTGATAGCGCATAAATCCAACTCATCAACCAAGATAATACAATAATTATTATTAATATAATAAAAATTGCTGTTCCCAAAATTGGAATTAAATTCAATAAGAGTTTTAATATCATAACAACAACATAAGCAATAAAGATAACTAAACTTTGTTTAGCATAAAACATAACATACCTATCTTTTCTCCAAGCAATAATTGCAACAACAAACCCTATTATACTTAAAAGAGCTGTTAAAAATGCAAATATCTTTGAATCCTCTTTTTTAGACATGATTATACCTATCTTCTAGTCTTTTTAAGATTTTCTAGCACTTTCAAGCCATCTTCTTTCAAAGGTTCTTTATATAATTCATTGACCAACCATAATCCAGATTCTCTAATTTTTTCTTTAGGAGAGAATAATCCTAACCAGTTTTTAGAAGGTTTGCATTTCTTACATAAAGAAACTGTTGAAATTATTTTAGATTCTAATTCTAGTCTTTTTTCTTTATTTTTAATTTCAAAGACAACAAAACTAAAATTCTCTTGGATATATCTCGAAACTCTTTTCTCAATCTGTCTTTGTTTTCCAAAATCAATTAAGTTAGAGAACTTTTCTTTGTTTTCTCTAGTAGTTAAATCCAATTCCCAGAACTTAAGAAAAGGATCTTTTTCTTTATTTAACAGAGCCCTTCCAATGTTTTTTCTAAAGATACTTCTATCTTTATTCTCATTTAGAAAATGTTGTTTTAATCTAGATCTTAGTTGATCTTTTCCAGTATGTGTCCCTATCCTAACAATTCTATCAAAACCATTTATTTTTTCTCCTTTTTCAAATAAAATATAGATTCCATTTAGAGGAATTTCATTTTCATTAAAAGGAAAATAAAATCTTTTCATTTCATTAAAAATCTCATGTAATCTTTCACAAACTTTACTCATTTTGAATTTTCTTTTAAAAATTTTAAAATTTTCCCAAAACCAAGACCTTTTAGGGGTTCTTTATAATTTCTGATAAAGGGAGTTAATAGTTCTCTATATCTTTTTCCAGTAAGAAAGATTACTTCATCTTTCTGAAAATCGACAACCTTTCTTAATTGGTTTAATACCTTATTAGCCCATTCTTTTCTTTTCTTAAGAAGCATTTTATTAAGAGTTAAATTATATGGTTCTATTTCATCATCTAAATTTAGTAAACCATGTTTAGCAGATAATATAAAGATTTTATCTGGACTTAACTTTCTAGCATATCTCAAACTAAATTTAAAATAAGGGCTAATATACAGATCTTTTGTTTTAGCTCGATATTTTAGTTTTGTACTAACACAAGATAATAAAACAATTCTTTTCATTTTAAAATAATTTTAAAAATTTTTCTATGGGGTATTTTTTTAATATGTTAAAGACCTTGCTTCTTTTATCAAACCATCTATTAATAAATTTTTTACGATCGGGGTTTTTTTTTAAAGATCCAACAGCATATCTTACAGATTTCAATATTCTGTACATCATAAAATAATAACAAGCTTTTTTTTCTTCAGAATTTAATTTTATTCTATTTTGAAATGTTTTCAAGAAAACCTTCATCTTTTTCTCTAATACTTTATTCTTTCCAACTAAAACTTTTCCCATGAATGTGGCAATATCATGAACTAAAAAATCTGTATGTGCATCATCAAAATCTAGGATTGCTGTCAGTTTATTTCCCTTAACTAAAATATTACTCACAGTTAAATCTGCATGTATAATCGATCTTCTAATTTTCTTCCTATCTAAGGTTCTAATCTTTTCAACAATTTCATCAAAGTTTTTTTGTAATTTAAAATCCCTAAATTTTTCAACAGTTTTCTTTTTCTTAAACTGATGATACGGCCCCCAATAATCTTTACTTCTAAATCTTAATTTAGATAATCTCTTATTCATTAAAGCAAATTTATCTGCACAATCTTTTATCAAAGTCATAGAAAACGTTTTAGGATGTTTGCCTTCTGCAAATTTTTGAATTACTAGATACTTTTTCTTGTAAGGAAAGATAATCTTTTTATCTCTAGTTTCTATATCTTGGGCTACAGGAACTAACTTTTTCAAGGATTCAATTATTCTTATCTGATATCTTACATGCTTTATGTTACATTCAAAAACTTTCAAAATAAATTTTCCCTTACTAGTCCTTAACAAATAAATAGTGTTACTTAAAGCATAAGGGATATGTTTATGAGATCTATATCTGCCAATAGAATACCAATCTAAAATCTTTTCAAAATCACTTTTATTTAACTTAGTTAAGATCATTTTAAAATTAGTAAAAAGAATTATAAAAACTTAACTTTAAACCTTACCTTCATAAAATCCTTTAGTTACCCCTTCCTTTGTACGTTTTTTAATCCATTCTTTTAGGGGTATAGAAAACTTTTTTTCTACATAAGCTCTGTAGTAAGGTCCAACATTATAAGTACAAAAAGAATATAATCTTCCTTCTGGAGATGGGAAGTAAATACCACATCTTCTAACCCTATCAATTTCATAATTGTAATTATCTAAGAAGTGCATAGAAGCAACAAATACCATCTTCCAAGGATTTTTTCCAAATTTTTCTTTTTCTTTGGCACCTGTAAAACTACGCATAAATTTAACAAATTCTCCAAAACCCATCCCTTTTGGAGCTTTATCTTTTCTGAAATATTTTTTTAAACCAAGGAAAGCTTTCACAACATTTATTCCTCTAACTAATTTACTTTTTCCTTTTAATTTCCTTGATAAGTCATCAATATATTTCATTACTCCTTCAACATTTAAGAACTTAGAAATAGGAACTGCTTCCTTAGTTTTTTTATTAACACAAAGATAAGTTCCCAAACCACAGTGAGCATGAGGAGTTGTGATCATATGTTTTGTTTTTTCTGGGTTTAAAACATCTAATAATCTTGAAAATGGACTAGCTATACTCATTGGGAACCAATCATATTTTTTTATTAATCCTTTAGTTTGTTTTTCAGCTTCAGTTGCTAAATCTGTTAATGTAAATCTCTTAGCCAGTCTTTCTTTAGGATCCATTCTTCCTGTAAAAGAAACAGGCTGCAAACTAATAGAAGTAACACAATCAGTATCTATTGCAAACTGGATAATATCTCCAATATTTTTATCTGTCTCTCCCCTCACAACAGTTGTAACTAAACATATAGTCATTCCAGCTTTACCAATCTCTTCAACAGCTTTCTTTTTTATTTCCCAAAGATTGGATATTCTTCTAGTATATTTATATGCTTCATTATTTGTCCCATCAAATTGTAAATAAACAACATTTAATCCAGCTTCTGCACTCTTTTTAGTAAATTCAGGATCTTTTGCAAATTTAATACCATTGCTTGCTGCTTGAAGATAAGAAATCCCCATTTTTTTAGCAGCTCTTAGAGCATCAAACCATATAGGAGACAAGGTTGGTTCTCCACCAGAGAACTGTACTGCAACAGCAGCAACTGGCCGCAAGCCACGAACTACTTTTATCATTCCTTTAACCTGTTCTAAGGTAGGTTCATAAACATAACCTGCTGAATTTGAGTTAGCAAAACAAACAGGACACCGCATATTACATCTATTTGTTAAATCAATATTTATTAAACAAGGAGTCCCAATATGATGATCACATAATCCACAAGACTCTGGACAAGATTTGTATTTAGTTATTGGCTTTTCTTGACCATAACCATCTTCAAAAGTAAGCATCTCGTTTCTTTTAAAGAAAACAGCATCATCACTTAAACATTCCTTAATTGAACCATGTTCTTTACATGTTTTCTCCATAAAAACTTTATTGTCTTTTTCATAGATTTTAGCATCTAGGTGTTTTAAACAAACAGGACATAAACTTTCTACAGTTCTAGGCCAACTTAAAGGAATCTTTTGCTTTGGAAAATTCAATTCCCTTGCCTTTTCAAATTCATCCATTTTTCAACTTTAAAAATAAACTCTAGAAGGTATATCTATTTAAATATTGGATAGTTTCCCCAAGGATACTATGAAAAAAGAAATACTCTACCATAAAAAAATAGGATTTATTGGAGAAAAATGGACCTCTTTAATCTTATTGGAGATATATGGTAGTCAATCAAAATGGAAAAGATTCTCTGAACTTAAAAAGAGCCTTGGAAACATAACTTCCAAAACCCTTTCAACTAAACTAAAAAGATTAGAAAAAGAGAAGCTAATAAAAAAAAGAGTAGATAATTCAGTAGTTCCAATAAAATCAGAGTATTCTTTAACTATTGCTGGCAAAGATTTTATTAATATACTTGAGAGCATGGAAGAATGGGCTATGAAATGGAAATACTAACAAAATTTAAATAACAAGTTCGCTTTAAAATTCTATGAAAAAAGAGGAAGCTCTCAAAACTTTAGAAACAGAACTAAAACTTAGAGGATTCTCTGATAAAACTATCACAAACTATTCATGGTTTGTAAATAAATTCTACAATCATCACAACAAAGAACAAATGAATTCTCAAGATGTAAAATCTTATTTAGCGTCGCTAATAGATTCAAAATCTTCAAGTACTGTTGCTTTAGCTGCAGCATCCCTAAAATTCTTTTTTACAGAAATATTAAAACAAGAATTAACTGTTAAATTACCCAAAAAAGAAAGAAGATTACCAGAATTCTTAACAAAACAAGAAATGAAATCATTAATTGCTGCAGCAGAAACAAAAAAATCAAAATTAATGATAAAATTTCTTTATGCAACTGGTTTGAGAGTTTCAGAAGCAGTAAATCTTAAAGTAGAGGATATTAATTTTGATGATAGAATTGGAAAAATAAGGAAAGGTAAAGGGAAAAAAGACAGATTATTCTTGTTACCAGAAGCTTTATCTTTAGAACTTAAATCTTACTTAGAAAAAAAAGAACACCAGTTCTTATTTTCAAAAACAAAAGCTCTAACAACAAGGAATCTACAAAAAATAATAAAAAAAACAGCAGCAAAAGCAGGATTAACCAAAAAAGTAACCCCACACACCTTAAGACACTCTTATGCTACTCATTTACTAGATTTGGGAACAGATATTAGAAAGATTCAAACCCTTTTAGGACATGAAAACCTACAAACTACACAGATTTATACCCATGTTTCAACAGAAGAACTCAAAAAAGTACCCAATCCTTTAGATGCTTTAGAGCAAGATTTATAAATTAGCTTTTTCTACACTTGTTAAAGGAGTTAGATATGACTTCTTAAGTTAGGAGGAATAAATGCAATTCAAGAAAAAGCGTTTCTTTCCAAGACAACCTACAGAAATAACATGCGCAGAGTGCGGTAAGAAGGATACAGTACCTTTTAAGCCAAGAGAAGGCTCAAAGGTATTATGTAAAGCCTGTTTCCTTAAAAGTAAGGGAATAGAGCCTAGGAAAGACGAGCAACCTGCTGAAAAAGCTGAGGAAAAACCGGAAGAAACACAAGAAGAGAAAATAGAAGAAACTCAAGACTAAAATTTTGAGGAAAAACATATATACTTTTCTTTCTTCTTTTTTTTATGTTAAAGGAACTAATTAACGAGTTTTACTCTAGTAAGGAAAAGGACAAGGAAAAGGTAGCATTCTACATAAGTGATGCTGGAAAATGCCCTAGAGCTGTCTGGTTTTCTTTGAAAAATTACCCCAAAAAACCAATAACTGCTAGAGTTATGCGAATCTTTGAGCATGGAGATTATACTCATATGAGGATTATGGGAGCATTATTTTCCTTGGGATTAGTAAAAGCAGTAGAAATCCAGATCCCAGATAATGAATTCATACATGGAAGAGCTGATGCGATCATAACTTTAGATAATGAACCAGCAATTTTAGAGATCAAAAGCATAAATAGCTTCAAATTTAAGAATACTAAACCAGAAAAAGACCATGTTTTACAATTACAACTATATTTGCATTATTTTAAGTTAAAGAAAGGGGTTCTAATCTATGAAAATAAAGATAATCAAGAACTAAAAGAATATGTTATTCATTATGATGAAAAACTAGTTAATGAATTGTTAACTGGATTCAAAGGCATAAAGAAACATGCTGACGAAAACAAACCTCCAATTATCCCAGAAGATTTAGAAGAGTGGAGATGTAATTACTGTGTTTATTTAGATTCATGTAAAAAAATAGAAGATGAGAGAGGTAAATGAACTTATTGATAAAATTGAGATTATTCAGAAGAAAAAACTATTTGTAAAAAGCCCAAAAATAAAAAAAGCATTTGATTATCAAAAAACACAAGAAAAATATTATGGAAGAGAGCTTGATAATCTAACTAAAAAAATAAAAGAATCTTTCTTAACAAGACAAATTCAGGAATCTAGCCCAACTTTTAAGAAATTTAGAGAAATAAATAAACTAATTCAACAAAAGTCTCCACAAAGTTTAGAAAAATCTAAGATATTACTAAAAGATCTGTACAAGAATATCCCAGAAGCTCCAAAAAAATTAATGAAATTCAAATTACCTTTAATTCCAAAAGTAATTGAGCCAGAAGTTAAGTCTAATTTAACAGAAGCAGAAATGTGTTATAATAATAACTGTTATAGATCTGTTCTAATGTTATGTGCTAAAATCCTTGAAATAGCACTCCACAGGAAATATTATGATATCACTAACAAAGATATGCTAGAAAAAGCACCAGATTTAACTTTAGGAAACTTAATCAAAAGAATCAAAGCAGAAGGATTCCATTTTGATCCAGGATTATCTAATCAAATTTCTTTAATTAATCAACTAAGAATTCACAGTGTTCATAAAAAACAGATACCTTTAGAGCCTTCAAGAGACCAGGCCCTAGCCACAATCCATTACACTTTAGATACATTAAAAAGACTGTTTAAGTAACCTTTTTAAAAGATAACAGACTTCTTAAAAAATGCCTGAAATAGCTTTAATTGGGTTTGAAGGATTAGATGAATCAGAGCTTAAATCCATCAATGAGATCCTAGTCAAAAGACTTAAAAAACTAAAAATAGACTATAGTTTGCTAAGAATCAACTTAAAACAGCATAAACATGCCAAGCATTTTATGCATGAATTGACAGTGAATTTGTCTAGAGCTAAGGGAAGACCAATACTAGCAAAGATAAGTGATAAGAACTTATACAAGGCTTTAGATAAGGTAATGGAAAGACTATTAAGTGAAGTAAAACATAAGATAAGGAAATAAAATGTTAGCAAGAAAGCGTGTAAAGGATAAGGGGAAGAAAAGACTTAGTAAGTACTTTAAAGAGTACAAACCAGGGGATAGAGTAGCCCTAGTTATCGACTTATCAGAACAAAAAGGACGTTTTTTTAAACGATTCCAAGGCATGACAGGAACCATAGAAAAGAAACAAGGTAATGCTTATGTAGTGAAATTTTTAAATGGAAGAGTCATTAAGAGAGTAATAACAACCAGTCCACACCTAAAAGCAATAAAATGATAAAAGAAACAAAACCAGTCTCTTTAGCTGAAGTTAAAGAGATCTTATCCAAAGAAGAATCAGAAAGAGCAAAAGCTTTACTTGGATTTATCAAGAAATTCACAAAATTAACACCTAAAAAAGCTAAAGAAATGGAAAAAGAATTATCAGATCTGAAGATATTCAGTTTGAAACCAAAAGATATCGTAAAAATCATAGACTTGATGCCTGAGGATACAGAAGATTTAAGGAAAATCCTTACAGGATCAGAAATTTCACTAAAACAAGATGAGATCACAAAAATACTTGAAGTTGTTAAAAAACACAAAACAGCTAAATGAAAAGGTAGAAAATGAAAGAAGAAAAAGCTATCATCCTAGACTTCCTACCAAACGGCTATCCTCTCGAAGGAAGGAGAGGACCTGTAGCACAAGCTGTAGGTTTACAACACTTTACTCTTCTTGAACTTATTCCAAGACGTTCTATAAAACTAGATCTTAAAGAAGAAGTTTACATTGGCCCTGATAAAAGGGAAAAAATTTATTTCATAAGAGGAAGATTAAGAAAAGACAAACTAACAGAGACAGCTAAACTTCAACTAAGAGATTTTGTAGAGAAAACAGTGGCAGAACAAGAGGAAAAATTCACAGAATTCTTTAACACCTGTGAAGCAATCAATAGAAGAATACACCAACTAGAACTTTTACCTGGTTTGGGAAAGAAATACACAGATTTAATCATAGAAGAAAGGGAAAAACAACCATTTAAGGACTTCGAAGACTTAAAGCAAAGACTTAAAAACATGCCAGACCCTAAAAAAGTTATTGAGAGACGGCTTTTAGAAGAGCTAACTCAAGAAGTAAGGCACAGATTATTTGCAGGTTAAGATGACAGAAAAAGGAAAAGACATAGTGAGAATTTTTGGAACAGATATACCTGGAAATATGCCTGTTTATCCTGGATTAACTAAAATCAAAGGAGTTTCTTGGACTTTTTCAAATGCTTTATGCTATCTTTTAAAGTTAGATAAAAAAAAGAAAATAGGAACTTTATCAGACGCTGAAATAAAAAAAGTAATGGATTTTATTAAGAATCCTAAGCTACCAAAATGGCTTCTTAACAGAAGAAATGATGTTGAAACAGGAGAAGCTTCTCATTTAATCACTACAGATCTTGATTTGAAAAAAGAATTTGATATTAGAAGATTAAAAAAGATAAAATCTTACAAAGGGTACAGACACTGGTTAGGAAGGCCAGTAAGAGGACAAAGAACAAGATCTCATTTCAGATCTAAAAAGAAAGCAAGGACAATAGGAGTTAAAAAACCAAAAACATCAAGTAAGAAATAAAAATGGGAGACCCAAAAAGATCAAGAAAACGATATGCAAGACCAAAACGTCCATATGATTCAACAAGAATCTCAGAAGAAAAGAATTTATTAAAAAAATATGGATTAAAAAACAGGAGAGAGATCTGGACAGCAGAAGCAAAACTAAAAAAATTCAGAAATGAAGCAAAAAAATTAATTCTTAATCCTGAAAAACAAGAAGAATTCCTAAAACATCTTAATAAATTGGGATTAATAGAAAAAGATGCAAATATCGACGATGTTTTAGCTTTAACAAAAGAAAAAATCTTAGACAGAAGATTTCAAACAGTTGTTTTAAAGAAGAAACTATCCAAATCAGTAAAACAAGCAAGACAATTAATAACTCATAAAAAAGTTAAAATAGGAAAAAGCATCTGTAATGTTCCAGGAAGAATAATTAAAGTTGAAGAAGAATCAAAAATAGCATTAAAAAATGGTTGATAAGAAAGAAATAACTGCAATAGCAAACATTTTAGCTACATACAACAATACTGTAGTTCATTTAACAGATTCTGCAGGAAATACTTTAGCAACCGTAACAGGCGGACAAGTAACAAAACACTCTAGATTAAAAGCAAATCCAACTGTAGCAATGTTTGTAGCTAAAAAAGCAGCTGAAAAAGCTAAAGAATTGGGAATCAAAAGCATATTTGTTAGAGTTCGAGGAAGAGGAGGGAAATTATCCCCCACACCTGGTCCAGGAGCTAATGCAGCAATAAAAACATTAGCAAAAGGTGGACTGAAAATTTTAAATATAACAGCTACCACCCCTATGGCAAGAGGAGGACCAAAAGCTAAGGGTGGAAAGAGAGGAAGAAGACCATGAAAATAGAAAAAATAAAATCAACATCAGGAAAAGCTACTTTTATTGTCAGAGGAATTGATTTTAGTTTTGCAAATGCTTTAAGAAGAAGTGTTTCAGAGATTCCTGTTTTAGCAGTTGATACTGTTGAATTTTATAAAAATGATTCTGCATTATATGATGAATTCTTAGCTCATAGACTAGGATTAGTTCCATTAAAAGCTCCAAAAACATTTACATTAAGATCCAAATGTACTTGTAAAGGAAAAGGATGCTTAAAATGCACAGCAAGTTTCAAATTAAAAGCAAAAGGATCAAAAACAGTTTATACATCAGAATTAAAAGGTAGGGGAGCAGAAATAGCATTAAAAGAAATCCCAATAGTTCTTCTAGAAAAAGATCAAGAATTAGAATTATCAGCTGAAGCAATCTTAGAGACAGCAAAAGAACATGCAAAATTCTCAACAGGATTAACTTGGTTTAATGCATTACCTGAAATCACAATAAAAGGATGTGATGCTTGTGGTAAATGCATAGAAATCTGCCCAAAAGGAGTAATTAAACTTAAAGACAAAGGAATAACAATCAATTCTCTAAACTGTGATATGTGTGAAGCATGTGTAGATCTTTGTAAAGATCTCAAAGATGCTATCTCAATGAAACCAAGTGAAACAGATTTCTTATTTAATATTGAAAGTTTTGGTCAACTGGAACCAAAGAAAATATTCTCAGAATCAGTAAAAGCTTTAGATGCTAATCTAAAGACCTTAACAAAAGCTGTGAAATAAGGTTTAAATATATTTTTTCTTTAATAATATCATGCGGGAGTGCCGGAGCGGTCAAACGGGATGCGTTAAGGCCGCATTGGGTTAGTCCCTACGCAGGTTCGAATCCTGTCTCCCGCATAACCTTTAAAAACCTTGGATAACAGACATTAAAATGGCAAGTAAAACAAAGATAAACAAAGCAGCTCATAAGAAGAATTCTGAGCTTAAAGAATTAATATTCTTACTTAAGAAAAAACCAGAATTACTAACTTTAGCTAAATATTTATCCTTACCAAGAAGAAAAGCTATAACAGTTAATCTAGATAAAATCAATAAACATAGTAAAGGAGGAGAAACAGTGTTTGTTCCAGGAAAAGTGCTAGGAAAAGGAGAATTAAACCATAAAATAACTTTAACATCATTCAGAGTTTCAGAATCTGCACTAAATTCTCTAAAAAAATCAGGGTCAGTATTCAAACCAATACATGAATTTGTAAAATCTTCTAAACAATTTAAGTTAATATTATAAAATGGAAATAATTTTAGATGCAACAAATGCTGTGGTAGGAAGATTAGCTGTTTTTGCAGCAAAAAAAGCATTAGAAGGTAATAAAATAATAATTCTTAATTCAGAAAAAGCAATAATAACAGGAAATCCAAAATTAGTTTTAGCAAGACACCTTCAAAAATCACGATTAGGTGTTGGAGTTCAAAAAGGACCAAATATTCCTAAAAGAGCTGAAATGATTTTAAGAAGAATCATAAGAGGAATGCTTCCATGGAAAAGAACAAAGGGAAGAGAAGCATACAAAAGAATTAAATGTTTTTTAGGAATCCCAACAAAATATAAAGATAAAGAAATGAAAAAGTTTGAAAAACCAATAAAAACTAAAACAATAACCTTAGAAAGATTAAGTCAATTAGTAAGACAAAAATGAAAAAAATAAAAACAAAAAACATAGTTGTTTCAGGTAAAAGAAAAACAGCTATTGCTAAAGCAACAATAAAACCAGGAACAGGAAAAGTGACTATAAATAAAAAATCTCTTTCATGCTTTAATCAGTTCCAACAATTAGCTCTAAAAGAACCATTTATTTTAGCAAGAAAAACCTTAAAAGATCAATTAAAAACAGTCGACATCCTTGTTAATGTTAGAGGAAGCGGAGCTGAATCTCAAGTTGAAGCTTCAAGACTTGCTATTGCACGAGCAATCATAGCTTATTTTAAAAAAGCAGAATTAAGAAAAACATTTTTAGCTTATGACAGAGGATTACTTGTTGCAGATACAAGAAGAAAAGAAGCTTGTAAACCTAATGATTCAAAAGCAAGAGCTAAAAGACAAAAATCATATAGATAAAAATGCCAAAACCTAAACACCAAAGACTAAAACCATTAGCACTAGGGTTAGGATTTGTTGTAGCTGCCTTAATTTTTACAATATTCCTAGCTTTTTTTCCAGGGGGTTTAGTATGGATAACTAAGTTTTATGCTGGTTTTATCCCAGGAACTACTAATTTCTTAGCAGTAATCTTCTGGATAATAGATTGTTTCATCTTCGGGTTGCTAGTAGCAGTATTTTACAATCTTTTTGTAAAAAAATAGTTCTACACAACAATCCCAAGAATGATAACTATTCCTACAATTATTAGATATATCCCTATTAACCATCTTAGTAATTTTGGAAATGCAATTATAAGAATCCCCAAAATTATTGCTATGATAGCTAAAATCAATGCAGGAACAAAAGCAATTAATTCTGCCATGTAAATAATAAATCAAAATTCTTTATAAAATTATTCGTATCTTAGAGCTTCTACTGGTTTCAATCTTGAAGCTCTCACAGCTGGTAATGTTCCAGCAACACATCCAACAACAAAAGAGAACACTAATGCTCCTATTATTAACCATGCTGGGAATGAAACTTGTAATAAAGAACTTCCTAAAGCACCATATGCAATTGCTTGAGCCATTTTTCCTAATCCAATTCCTATAGCAACTCCAATTAACCCACCAACTAATCCAAGCATTCCAGCTTCAATTAAAAATATACTTAGAATATTAGAATTCTTTGCTCCAATAGATTTCATAATCCCAATTTCTCTAGTTCTTTCTAAAACAGAAGTATACATTGTGTTCATAATCCCAATTCCACCAACTAAAAGAGAGATTGCAGCAATACCAATCAATACAGCTTGTAAAATACCCAAAATATTCTGAAAACTCTCAAATAATTGTTCTGCAGTCTGAACAGTAAATGTTTCTTCACCTTCTTTTTCATCTCTAAACCTTCTTAACTCCCTTGCAATTCTCTCAGCAATTTCAACAGGATCTTCTCCTTGAATAACTTTAGCATAAAGTTGTGTCTCTTCTTCTCCCAAATTCATAATATCTCTCATAACTTCTTTAGAAATTAGAACAGACTCATCATCATAAGGATTTCCAGTACTTTCTAAAACTCCAACAACTCTAAACTCAACCCCCTCAATCTCTATTTTCTTACCAAGATCTACTGGCTTTTCCCATAATCCCCCAGAAACATGACCATAACCAACAACAGCCTTGTATTTATCATCTGGTTTTAGAAATCTTCCTTCTTCAATCTTAAAAGCCTGAACTTCTTCAAATCTCATATCATCTCTCGGGTCCACACCAGATATAAAAGCAATTTCTAATTCATCTCTATACTTTATAACTCCTGTTTTAAACACAATTCCTACAACTCCAAAAACTCCTTTCGTCTTTTCAACAACTTCCATATCTCTTGTTGTTAATAATAATGATTGACCTGAAGCTGATCCTGGTGGTCCCAGGGATTTACTCTGGATGATTACCTTATCTTTTCCCAGATTCTCAAATTGTTCAGCTACAGAAGATTCTAATCCCTGTCCTATGGAAATTAAAGCAACAACAGCAGCTATTCCAATAAAAATTCCTAGAATTGTTAGAAAACTTCTTGTTCTTCTGTTTCTTAGATTTTTAAAAGACAGATTAAAATAATCTATTATCATTATGAATTATTCATTTGTTGTAATCTTTTTCTTCTTCTCTTCTTAGCACTAAAGAAAATAATTAGGAAAACAATAATAATTATAATTACAATTAGAGCCCAAGGAAATCTAGGAACCAGACCAAGAGCTTGAGCTTCTCTAATTGTGTAGACCTTAACATTAAATGTTTCATAATCTCTATATTCTTTATTAGAAGAATCTTTATATTCTAATTCAAATTGCAAAGATATTCTCTCTTTTTTAGGAAGAATTTCAAATTCTACAACCTCATAGTCATCAGATTCTATGTTCCCAATATATTCATATCCTTTTTTGAAATCATAATCAGGAGAATCTAGTAATCTAATCTCAGCAAAATTAACTTCAGCCAATCCTTTATTCAGTATCTTAACTTCTATCTTAGAATTCATTCCAATAACTAAATTGTTTTCTTCAATAGTTATAGCAATATCAGGTTCTTCAAAAACTTCTAATGAGATTGTATCACTTTTTTGATAAGAATTCCCATAAGCATCAGAGTAAGAGATTAGTAATGGTATTTTGTAAATTTGAATCTCTGCAGTTGAAAGAACATCCACAGTGAAACTTACTTGTCTTTCTTCACCATCATTTAATTCATCAATTCTCCTTTCAGTTACACTTTCAGGTGCAAAAGGTAATTCTTCTATTGCTAATTTTAGAATAATTTCTTTTATTTCTGATTCAGCAGTATTTTTTACTTTTATTTTAATATCAGCTTGATCTCCTGGTGCTACTTTTTCAGGATTTGTTATAACATCAGTAACTTGCAGATAAACTTGTCTTGGCGCAATAGTTATCTCAAAATCTTCTTTAAAAGAATCATCTCCAAGCTTGTACTCTAGACTTACTTCTTCAATTCCTTCCCTTGCTGAACCATCTACATAAATTTTATATGCAATAGTTTTAGTTTCTCCTGGTTCAAGTGAAGAAATGAATCTATCTTTTCCAGATGCTAAGGTAAAATCATTTCCAACATCTAATTCAAATGAAATATTCTCTAATAAAGCAAATTGATGATTAGTTACTTCAAATTCTAAATCAACTAAATCTCCGGGATGGACTGGATAAGGATCATAAGTTAAAGAAACATCTAATCCATCTGCTGCCACAGTTGGGACTAGAAAAACTGCTAACAACATCATTAATAAGATTGTTTTATTCATCTTTCCTACCAGCACGCCACCTATAATAAACAGGAACCAAACTAGCTGGAAGCCATTTTTCAGGTTTCCTAATATTAGATCCTTCAACAAATCTTGTCAGACCCTCTCTTGCTCTATGAGAGATATATCTAGCTGTTTCAGTAGCTCCCCTAATCTTCTCTATCAAAGGTGTTCTTTCCACCCACTCTCCCAAAGCTCTCATCTTATCTCTTAAAGTATATTTTCCTTTCATTTTACAACTCCGTCTTTAATATGAACTATCTTTTTAGCTTTTTTGGCGATAGATTGATCATGTGTAATTATAATAATTGTTTTTCCTTTTTTGTTCAAATCCTGTAATAGTTTTAAAATATCTTTTCCTGTTTTAGAATCTAAATTTCCAGTAGGTTCATCAGCCAATATAATCTTAGGATCATTTGCTAAAGCTCTTGCAATAGCAACTCTTTGTTGTTCTCCTCCACTTAATTCTCCAGGTTTATGATGCATTCTATGTCCCAATCCAACTTGTTTTAATACCAGTTCAGCTCTATCAGATCTTTCTCCAGCAGAATATCCTTGAAATAACATTGGTAACATAACATTTTCTTTTGCAGATAATGTTTGAATTAAGTTAAATTGTTGGAATACAAATCCTATTGTCTTCCCTCTTGTTTGAGCTAATTCAGATTCAGTCATATGAGAGATATCTAAACCTTCTAATAGAATTCTTCCACATTCAGGAACATCTAACGCCCCTATTAAATTCATTAATGTACTTTTTCCAGATCCTGATGGACCAACAACAGCTAAAAAATCACCTTCTTTAACTGTAAGAATAGCATTTTTTACAGCTTGAACTGCTGTATGTCCCTTTCCATAAGTTTTACAAACTTTATCTAGTTGAATTGCTTGTTTCATTTTTAAGTTTTTTTCATCCAGATTTTTTTCCAATTTTTATACTATATACATACATTTTTCCATTTATCCTAACTCCTAAATCCTTTAAGAAACAACGAATTGCTTCCTGACCCTGAGAAAAGACCTCTGGAGGGATGGTTTCCTCTAAGATTCCCTCTAATTCTTTTCCGAAATCTCCACTTGTCTCAAATTCTCTTCTTTCAGTTACTCTTCCAAATATCCCTTCTTCAGCAGCTTCTTTTTCAATAGATCCTGCTTCTAAATAGTAGCCAGCAGTGAAACCATAAGCCACTGCATCGTTTTTTATTGATTTTAATATCATCGTCATTTATCTCAGAATTCGGTTCTGAGGCCGATCACCTCTTAATTTTAAGCTCCATTTACTCTTTAAATACCTTGCTATGCAAAGTTTTAAATATCGTTATTTTACCTTTAATATAATGATAATTCCAGTAAGATGTTTTTCATGTGGAAAACCTATTGCTCATCTATGGGAAAAATTCAAGGAAAGAGTAAAAAAAGGAGAAAATCCTAAAAAAGTCCTAGATGATTTAGGTTTAGAAAGATACTGTTGCAGAGCAGTATTCTTAGGACACACAGATTTACTAGAATTAGTCTCTAAATTCAAGAAGTTCTAAACTTTTTCCTAGTTCTTTGCTTACATTCTGAACACTCTACAGAGATTTTTCCTTTACTTAACCTAGTTTTTCCTCTCAAAATAGAATTACATTTATGACAGAACCTATCTCTGAACTTAGCAGGAATCCTATAATTAACATGTTTAGCTATTTTTCTAGCTTTTTTAATCAACTTAGAAGAATTCTTTTCATTAGAAAAAGCTTTTTCAAATAAATCATTAACTTCTTTCTTAACTTCTTCAGAAACTCTAACTCTCATTTATTAAAAAGCGAAGGCAGCTTGAAGGTTTCCCCTCGATCTGAGAGTACAGCCAGCAACGTAAGCAGCTTAACTTCCGTGTTCGGAAAGGGAACGGGTGTTTCCTACTTACTATGACCGCCTTCAATTTGGACAATAGATTTTACCTTTTAAAGTTTTCTCTTAAACGAAAGCTTTTATAATAGATTATCCTTCTCCAAATTACGCAGGAGTGTCGGAGCGGTCAAACGAGACGGACTCAAGATCCGTTGGCTTAGTGCCTACGCAGGTTCGAATCCTGTCTCCTGCATAAAATGGCTTCAACAAATCAATCGCCTCATTTCCAAAAGGCAGAGCAAGAATACATATTAGCAGATACAAAACAAAAGAAAATTCTAGCACTAAAGAAAATGATTTCTTTAGCTCCAAAACATAAGGGAGCTGAAAACTTAAGAAAAGACCTGAAAAGAAGATTAGCAAAACTAAAATATGTTAATGAAAAAGAAAGCAGAAAAGCAAAATCAACAAAAAATGCATTAAAAAAAGAAGCAGATGCAACTGTCTGTATTCTAGGATTCACAAACTCAGGGAAATCTTCATTATTAGCTATCTTAACAAATGCTCACCCAGTTGTAACAGACATTCCTTTTACAACAATAAGCCCAGAACAAGGAGTTTATGATTATGGTGGTTGTAAAATACAAACCATAGAAATACCAGCTATAGAAAAATCAGATCTAGAATCCCTATCTTTTTCAAGATCTGCTGACTTAGTCATATTTCTTATCACAAGTAAAGAAGAATTAAAACAAGCTAAGGAAACTTTAAGTAAATTTAAAATAAAGAATTATTTAATAGTTCAAAATAAATTAGACCTTTTTAATCTAAACAATACTAAAATAGCAGTTTCTTGTAAAACTAGGGAAGGTATTCTCAATCTAAAAAAAGAAATCTTTGAAAACCTTGGGTTAGTAAGAATATTCACAAAAGAGAGATTCAAAAAAAGAGCAGAACCAATGATTTTAGAAAAAGGATCTACAATTAAAGATCTAGCAAAAAAAGTTCATAAAGATTTTCTTAAGGATTTTAATTATGCTTTACTTTGGGGACCAAGCGCAAGGTTCCAAGGTCAAAGAGCAGGATTAAATCATGTTCTAAAAGACCAAGATATGGTAGAAATTTATCTTAAGAAGTAGTACAGTTTCCAGGAAGAAAATCTAATAGAGAAAGATATACCATTATCTCTTCTAATTTTTCTTCAATCATCTGGTCATAATATGGAGAATTAGGATTGCCCCCATATGAAAAAGTTATAATAGTACCATTTTCTTTATCAACAGAAAGGGTATACTCATTTTCTTTGCTAGTTTCAAAGCTATCACACTCTAAAAATGCAAAACTGTCTGTATCTAAAAATCTGTTATCTGGGGAAGTGATTGTTAGACTATAACTTCCATAATAAAAATTTCCCCCACCACCAGAATTACTTGGGGTCTCAATAAATTCAAAAATTACTCCATTAACTTCCCACCTTGTGTGGCTTACTTCTAAAATACTTCCATAGAGATCAACATCCTCTATTTCAAAACTTCCAAATCCTGAACGATAATCTTGTTTTAAAAAGGAATTTACAAATAAATGGTCCACAGTGATCCTTTGTTTTAAACCTCTATCTTCCTCACTTACAAATCCTCCTAAAAAAGTAACTAATAACAAAACGATTACAACAATGATAACTACCCAGATTATCCACCTGTTTTTAGCCATCTAAATATTAATGAACCTTCTTTTTTAAAACTTGTTTATAGTAAGATATTAAAAGAAATAATCCTGTTTCTCATTGTGGGCCCGTAGCTCAGTTGGATAGAGCACTTGCCTCCTAAGCAAGGGGTCGCAGGTTCAAATCCTGTCGGGCCCGTTAGAATATCTTTCATATTAATCCTAATTCTTTTAATTTTTTTAATGTTTCTTTATTTTTTGGCTTAGCAGTTATGATTTGCGCCTCTTCTTTTATCCCCAGAGCAATATAAGCTCCTTTTTTGTAAAGTTTTCCAACTAAAGCAGAAGTAATAGCATCTAATTCATGATCTGTTATTTCTTTTTTTTCTATGTCTCCTTTAAAGCCATACTCCTTGAGAGCTTTTCTCAAAATTTCTATCCCCTTTTTCTTTCTTGGAATTCCTAACAGATCTTGGGCAGAACCAGGATATGTTTCAATAACTTCGTAACCTTTTTTCTCAAATAGTTTCCTTAGTTTAATTCCACGATTAGTTAATTTTTGCATTCCTCCAAAACCACATGGAAAGATTCTAATCCCAATCTTAACCATTTGTTTCTCTCCAACCCTCATACAACCATATTTTCTACATTTACAGTTGTAATCTAAACAACATCTTCCTTTAGGATATCCCAATGGAGAATCTATTGTAACCAATTTAGAACCAGATCTCTCTACTTCTTCTATAATATCATCATCTGTGTAAAGGACCTTTGTCTTAGTATTAAAACCATTATTAATTGCAAATCCTGTTTGTCGTTTTTCAACTCCAGCAAGATCGATTCCTATGATTTTCATATCAAAACTAGAATATCAAACTTTATATTATTTTACAAAACATTTTTCTTCAGCTGTAAAAGATAAATAGCACTCCCAAAACAAAGTGCAGCCATTATTACAAATAATGGATGAAATCCAAATCTAGAAGCAATAAAACCACCAAGAGCAGCTCCACCAGCAGCTGTAAAGTAGTTCATACTTTCCCATAGTCCCCACTCTCTACCTGCTTTTTTTACAGTAATATGTCTGCTATAAAGAGCATCAAAAGCAGGAGAATAAATAGCTTCTCCAATTCCTACAACAATCTGAACAGCAAAAAGAAACCATACAGAATTTACAAAAATATACAAAACAAAGCCAGCACCCATTAAAACATAACCCCAAATAATAATCTTTTCATCTCTTCTCATCTTATCAGCGTATTTTCCAGATATTAGTGTAGTAACTCCAGCAGCTAAAGCAAATAATCCACCAGCAATTCCAGCTTCCAGAATATTTCCACCAACTTGTTCTGCAAATATAGCAAAAATAGGTCCTAACATAGCTCCTGCAATTAAAATTAAACCATTTGTAATAAGTAGAATTCTTAGAGCTTTGTTGAAAAACCACCTCTTCATTTTAATAATTTAACATCTCTTATTATCTTCCATGTTTTACCTTCTTCCAAATTTGGATCATAAAAAGTAGAATATTTTATTAATTCTTTTTCTGTGAACTCCTTCAATATTTTGCTTTCAAACAATTCAATATTATTCAAAAATAAATCAAACTTTTTCTTAGATAGTTTTTGTTTCTTTACAACAGGACAAAAAGTCCAAAGAAACCATATAAGTCTTCCTTTATAATATTCTATATCGAATGGAAAGACTTCACAATCAAAAGGCCTAACTTTATGTATATTGCATCTATGCCTTTTTCTATTATAAAATATGCAAAGACCATCTTTATCTTGTTTTAAAACCCAATACTTTTTCTTTTTTTTGTAGAAATCCTTTTTACCCACTTTTTTGGCAATTCTATCTATCTCCCCCTGGGTTAATAGAACAGTCTCCCACTTACAACACAAACCCTTGCATGGAATACACTCTTTCCAAATATCCTTTCCTACCCTCATTTTCTGACATGCGCCGGCTGGGACTCGAACCCAGATAATCAGCTTTCTTCTGTATTATTGGAAGGCTGATGTACTAACCATTATACTACCGGCGCATAACTTGAATAGATCTAAAAGATTTTTAAATGTTATCTATTCTTGTGGTGCTCTTTTTTGTGACAATTTGAACATAAAACCACACATTTATCCATTTCTTTTTTTATTCGTTTGATAGAATATCCAAAATAAGACATATAAGCAATACTTTTATCTTTCTTCCCCTTTTTGTGGTGGAATTCTAATGTTGCAGGATGATCCTCTCCACATTTAGAACATTTAAGTTCTGATTTATGGTCCATACACCATTTTCTTATTTCTTTTCTTCTTCTCTTAACATGGGCTATCTCAGATTCTCTATTTTTAGAATACCATTTCCTTCTATACTCCCTTCTTTTTTCAACATCTTTAAATGGCATACTTATTTAGGGTTCCCAACTTTATAAATATTTGTAAACCTTTTTTACAAGCTTTTCCCAAAAGTATTTAAAACTATTTCTGCAACAATTATTGATGGAAAACACCGAAGAAAAATCACAAGAAACTCATCCAGAAGTTCAGGAAAAACAACCTGAACCACAGCCACAACCAGAGCCAAAACCTGAACCTAAACCAGAACCAGTTCAAGAAAAAAAGCCAGAACCAAAGAAAATAGAGGTAAAACAACCCAAACCAAAAGGACCAAGATTCATGAGTGGTGCCTGGTATAATAAAAAATACAAGATCCTATTAATCATTTCAATTATAATTCTTGCTTTAGCAGTAACTCAACTAGCAATCCAATACTCAACAACAGGAGATTACATGAAAAAAGATGTATCTTTAACAGGAGGAACAGTAATTACAGTTTATACCCAGGAACAATTTGATATAGTAGAACTAACAGCAACCTTGGAAAGTAACTTAGGACAATCAATTCAAATAAAACGATTACAAGATATTTCTTCAGGAAAACAAATAGGATTATCTTTTGAATCTCAAATAAATGAAACCTTGCTTGAACAAGAATTAGAAGATATTTTATCTATAGAAATAACAGAAGAAAATTCAAGTATAGAAGTAGTAAGTTCTAATCTAAGTGAAAGCTTCTATCAACAATTAATAACAGCAGTGTTAATAGCTTTTTTATTCATGGCAATTGTGGTTCTATTAATCTTCAGAAAAATAGTTCCTTTCTTAGCTATTATGTTAGCAGCTGTAACAGATATCCTTGGAGCATTAGCTTTAGCAAATATCTTTGGATTTAGTTTATCAACAGCAGGAATAGCAGCACTTCTAATGTTAATCGGTTATTCAATTGATACAGATGTT
Source organism: archaeon (assembly GCA_020343435.1). GTDB lineage: Archaea > Nanobdellota > Nanobdellia > Pacearchaeales > UBA284. The sequence continues at coordinate 583,166 of CP070794.1, forward strand.
ATGTTAACAACAAAAGTTATCAAAAGAAGAGAAGGACATCTAAATCAAAGAATAAAATCAGCTTTCAAAACAGGAATTACAATGACTCTAACAAGTTTAATTGCTGTTTTTGTAGCTTACTTATTTGTAACATCTCCAGTATTAAAACAAATCTTCTTCATACTATCAGCAGGATTATTAATTGATCTATTTTCAACATGGTTAGGTAATGCTTCAATACTTAAATGGTACTGTGAAAAAAAGAAAATAACTTAAAATGGCAAAATTATCATGGAAAATTTGGTTATTAATAGTTTTCATAATCATATTTGCATTAGTAATCATAAATCCATTATCTTTCACAAGTGGATTACAAATTAAAGAAGTAAATCCCAATTCTGCAGCAGCATTAGCAGGAATGAAAACAGGAGAAGTATTACAACAAATTAATGGAATTGAATTAGAAACATTAACAGATTATTTTAATTTTGTTGGGTCTATAACATTAGATCCAGTAGATATAACTGTAAAAACAGATGAAGGAACTTTCAAGTATGAATCTAAAACTCTGGATTTTGTAGTGGAAAACCAAACAATAACAGATGTTTATGGAAATGCGCAAGAAGTAGGATTAGAATTAGATATGGAAGTAACTACAATTAATAGTTATTCTTTAGAAGATAACTCTTTTATAGAAATTAAATTAGAAGTTGAACCTTCTTTAAGGGTAGAAATAAAAACCAACAAACAAGAGTACATTTTCTTAACTTCAGAGGATTTAGGATTAACATTAAAAGAGATTTCAGGAACAAGAATTGCAACAGGTTTAGATCTTCAAGGAGGGGCAAGAGCAATAGTAAAACCTGTAGAACCAATCTCAGAACAAGAATTTGAAAAATTACTCTCAACAGTGAGATACAGACTTAATGTTTATGGTATAACTGATGTTAATGTAAGAAAAGCAAAAGATATCTCAGGAGAATCTTATTTAGTAGTAGAATTAGCAGGAGCAACTCCCAAAGAATTGAAAGATTTAGTTTCAAAACAAGGAAAATTTGAAGCTAAGATAGCAAACCAAACTGTTTTTGTAGGAGGAAATAATGATATTACTTTTGTTTGTAGAGATGATGCAAGTTGTGCTTATATCAAAGAGTGTTTTGATACAGAACAAGGAGCAGCATGTACTTTTAATTTCGGAGTTCATCTGAGCAGTGAAGCAGCAAAAAGACATGCAGAGATGACAAAAGATTTAGAAGAGAATATTACAGAAGGAAGCTCTTATCTTAACGAATCTCTAGAATTATATTTAGATGATGTCCTAGTTAGTACTTTACGTATTTCTTCAGATTTGAAAGGTAAAGAAACAACAGAAGTAGCTATTTCTGGATCAGGAGTTGGAAAAACAAAACAAGAAGCTTATGATGCTGCAGAAGCAGATATGAAAGAACTTCAAACAGTTCTTATTACAGGAAGTTTACCAGTAAAACTTGAAGTAGATAAACTAGATTTCATTTCTCCAGCTTTAGGAAAAGAATTCTTAAGAAATATTATTATAGCAGCACTGGCAGTTTTCTTAGCAGTTTTGGTTATTATCTATATAAGATATAGAAAAATCAAGTTCTTTATTCCAGTTATCATAACTTTAGTTTCAGAATTATTCTTAATTTTAGGAATTGCAGCATTAATTAGATGGAATATTGATCTCCCAAGTATTGCAGGAATTATAGCAGCAATCGGTACGGGTGTTGATGATCAGATTGTTATGTTAGATGAATCAAAATCTCGCCAGTATAGCATCAAAGAGCGTATTAAGAGAGCATTCTTTATTATTTTAGCAGCTTATGCAACCACATTTGTAGCAATGATTCCTTTGATGTGGGCAGGTGCAGGATTATTAAGAGGATTTGCAGTAACAACCTTAATTGGAATCACAATCGGAGTTCTTATAACACGACCAGCATTTGGAGAGATCTTAAAACTAGTTGTGAAGAAATAGCTATTTAACTAATCGTTTTATAGCATTATTTATATGAAACATATCCCTATTCTTGAGAAAGTGGGCCACTTCTCTGAAAACTGTTGCTAAAAACCCTTGTTTTTTTAGATTATAAAAAACCATTGTTGTATCTATCCAATTTCTAGAATATCTTATATATCCCTCTTTTTCAAATCTTTTCATGATTTTTTTCTTAACTTGTTCAGGATAAGTTTCATCCCAATTTTCTGTTCTATAACCATGAAAATCATAATTATAGATATCTAAACCAGGATTATGTTTTTCAAAATTAAAATGAAATCTTGTATGCGGAACAGAATTAGCTATATTCATAAACACTTTTTCAGAATTAAGAGATAATGCAAAATTAATTGTATCATCAATCTCTTCTTTTTTCTCTCCAGGAATACAAATCATAAATGAACAACAGGTTCTTATTCCAAGTTTTTGAGCTTCATTAACAGTATCTCTTGCTTTTTGTAATGTAAAATTCTTTCCTATTACTTCATTAAGAACTCTCTGTGATCCACTCTCTATACCAAAAAATATGAGATCACAACCAGATTCTCTCATTTTTTTAAGAATTTCAGAATCCATAGTATTTATCCTACATCCTCCTGTCCAGGTTATATTTAATTCTTTCATAACATCACAAACTTTACTTAACCATTCTCTATCAGTTGAAACTTCATTATCTGAGAAATCAAATTTTCTTATTCCATATCTTTTTATCAATTCTTTTAATTCTTCTTTTAAGTTTTCAGGAGATCTTTGTCTATAAGTACCAGCAATTTTTCTTAAAGCAGGCATACAATTAGCACAGTTATAAGGACAAGATCTAGAACCTAGAATTGGAATACTTAATTTACCAAACATTTTTTGATAAATCCCCTGATTATATTTTTCTATATCTACAATATCTCTATCTGGAAAAGGTAGAGAATCTAAATCTTGAATCCAGGGCCTTGATTTAGTAACTTTCATCTTACCTTTTTCAAGATAAGCTATTCCTTTAACATCTTTTAAATTCATTTTTCCTTCAAAAACTTGAATTAATTCAAACATTGTTTCTTCACCTTCTCCAATAACCACAATCTCTGCTAATTGATTTTTGAAAAAATCATCTGGCATCAAAGTTGCATGGGGCCCGCCAGCAACAATCTTTATTTCAGGATTTATCTCTTTAATCCTCTTAACAATTCTTTTCAAACCTAAGAAAGATTTACTCATAACACTAAAACCTATAACATCAGTATTAGAGATTTCTTTATACAACTTCTCTTCTGGTTCTACCCCCAAATCAACCCCAACAACATTTTTGTAACCTTTATCTTTCAAATAAGAAGAAATATATGCTATTGATAATGGAAACCCTGAGAAATATCCTGTTTTTAAATTAACAAGTAAGATTTTCATTCTAGAATTAACTAAAAGCTTCTTTCATAATACTTCTTGCATAAAGTAAATCAGTTTCTGTGTTAATATTAGTATACTTGTCAGCAACAAAAAAAGCCCTAACATGTTTATTATCATCTATAGCTGCTTGAATCAAATCAACCATTTCTTTTTCTCCTCTTATTGGATTGGTAGGAGTCCTATCAAGATAATTAAATAAATCAAAACTAAACACACAAAAACCAGTTCCTTGTAAATTTCCAGTAGGATTTTTTGGTTTTTCAACTAATCTATGAATTTTCCATTCAGGATCACACATCAAAGAATAAGTTCTTCCAATCTTACTGTGATCTTCTTCTTTGATAACTCCGCAAGAAGAAAACAATTTTTTCTCATTGAAATCTTTTATCATTTCATGAATTTTTGGTCCAGTTATAACTTGGTCCCCCATTCCCAAAACAAAATCTTGTCCCTCTAAGGCTTCTCTTGCAACTTCCATTGCATTAACAACCCCCCTTTGTTCTGGTTGTATTACATATTTTATTTTTTTACCTTTATATTCAATTCCAAACCTATTTATCAAATCTTCAGCTCTATGACCAACAACCATGACTATTTCACTAATTTCAGGAATATTAACAAACATATCTAAATTATGTTCAATTAATCTTTTACCATTTATCTCTATTAAACACTTATTTCCCCCATCTGTAAGTGGATCTATCCTTTTACCTCTCCCACCTGCAAGAATTAATGCTTTCATTTTTTAATGAAAAAGATTTCTATTTGCTTTTATCCATTCAACAATTTTAGTTACACCCTCTTTTGGAAGCACTTCTGGCTCCCATTTCAATTCCCTCTTAGCCTTATTGGTATCAGAAACCCAGTATCTTAAATCTCCAAATCTATCTTTATCAAACTTTACTTCAGATTTCTTTCCAGATATTTCATCTATCATTTTAATACATTCAATCAGTGAAATCATTGTTTTCTCTCCACCACCAATGTTATAGATCCCAGGTTTTTGATTATTAAAGAAAGCATCAAATGCCTTTGCAACATCTGTGGCATATAAAACATCTCTTAATTGTTTTCCTGTCCCAAAAATTGTTAAAGGCATCCCTAAAACATTCCTAATAGCGAAATTAGCAACCCAACCATGGTCTTCTCCACCAAACTGATTAGGACCATAAATACCAGTTAATCTGAAACTTGCAGCCTTTAATTTGTAAGTATCAATAAAACATTGGACATAATGTTCAGCAGAAGATTTTGAAGCATGTAATGGGGTCACAACCCCCTGCAAAAGAGCTTCGCTTTCATCGATTGCTGCAGGATCTCTTACATACCTTGTTTCTTCTTCTTTTAATTCAGAGTTAATCTTATCAGGTCCATAACAATGTATAGAATTACATGATACAATTGGAATATCCCATTTTCTTGCAGCTTCTAGAACATTAAAAGTTCCCCTAACATTTGTTGAAAAATCTAGTTCAGGATCTTCCCAACTCATAGTCATTGTTGGTTGTGCTGCAGTATGACAAATAAAATCACATCCCTCTGCAAATTTAATCATAGTTTCCTTATCTCTGATATCTTCAACAGCAATCTTAACTCCAAGTTTTTCAAGAAAATCTTTATTGAAGTATCTTGCTTCAGGTTTCATATAAACGTTTCTTTTGAATTCATGCTTTGTAAGATTATCATAAGCAATAACTTCCCAACCTTTTTTTTGGTACATCTCACAGATGTGGCTTCCTAAAAAACCACACCCACCAGTAACTAAAACCTTCATAACATAAGGCATATCTCATCATTTAAATAAATTTCTACAATAAAACAATATCTTTGAAGTAGTTACTAGGGAATTAATACAAAACCACAATTTTTATAAATTAGAGAAATCCCTAAAGTAACATGAGCGATGTAATAACATACCAACGTGCTAACTTCGATGAAGCTGCTATGAATGAATTATGTGATGCAGTACACTCTCCCTCTTCACTCGATTTGACATTTACAGAAGGTGCTACAGAGGCCACAGCAATAATGGAAAGATTAAAGAAAGCTAGATTAATCAGCGAAGGATCTCATTTACAATTGGGAACCAAGAGGATTACTTATGACCCTGATTCAAGAGTATTAAGTATTTCTTCAGTTCCTTTACAGTTTCCTTCATATGGTAAAGGAAGTTTGATGGAAGCAATTGGAGCTAGAGAAGAGAAAGAAGATTTAGTTGGTCCATTAACTAGTGTTTTTGTACATGTTCATGATGGAGAACTCTATTCAATGCAGATAAGAGGGGGTAACATTGGTGCTCCAGGAAAATTACAAATTCCAGCAGGATTCTGTGTCTATGATGTTCATCCTGCAACAACAGCACTTAATGAAGTTGCAGAAGAAGTTTTCAAAGTAGATGATGAAGAAGCAATAGCAAGGGCTATAGAACAACATAGATTAGAATACTCCTTACCAAGAAACCAATTTTTGGATATAGCTCCATTTGTCCATGGAAGCGGGATGATAGACCCTTTATTGTCTTATGTTGTAAGAGCAGATTTAAGTGAAACTGGTTCAGTCATAACAAGTACAGATGATCTCAAAAAATTCGAAGCAGGATTGCCTTCTGAAAGAGTTGGAGAAGCATATACTTTCAGAGTTCCTTTAGAAAAAACAAGAGAACTTTTGGAAAAATTAGAACCAAAGATGTATGGTCCTGTAAGAAGAACTGGAGAAAGATTCTTAGATTGGTTTAATAAAGAAAAAGGAACTAATTACTAATAACTTTTCTACACTCTTGAACAATCCCTTCACTAAATCTATCCCAACTTAATTTTTCCCTGACAAATTTCTTCCCTTTTTCAGCTATTTTCTTATGTTTTTTAGAATTCTTATAAACATCTAAAATTGATTTAACAAAATCTTTAGTTACAGTTCCAACACCTTCTTTTCTGATCATTGGGGAAGCAGTCATCTCATCAGAAACAATTATGGGTAAAGAAGCGCAAAGAGCTTCAAAAGGAGCCAACCATCCCCCCTGTGCCTTAACAGGATGCAAAAGAACATCACATGAATTATATAGCCCTCTAACTTTAGATCTATCTACATGGCCTGTAAAGCTAACAAATTTTTCTAATTTATTTTTCTTAATATAATCATCTAAAACAGATTTATCTTTGTCCTCTCCCCACCCAGCAAATATAATTTTTAATTTAGGAATCTTATCTTTAATTTTATTTAAAGTTTTCAGGGTTTCTATCTGATTCTTAAAAGGATTTAACATTCCAACATGTAGAACTGTAAAATCCTTTGATTTTTTCTTTTTAATTCTTTTAGAAAAGAAAGGATAATCTATCCCATAAGGTGCTATTCTATTAGGATTTTTATCATAAATTTTCTTAAATCTTTTATAATTATATTCATCAGCAACAACCACTCTGTTAATTTTCTCCTTGGCCAAGCATTTACCTATTTTCAACAAAATAGAGTTCTTAATCCTTGAAAAAAGAGATTTGGCTAACTTCAATCTTAAAAAAACAGCAGGTTCATTACACATCCAAACAGAAGGTTTTTTATTAAATAATAAAGAATATTCAGCAGGATAATTATGGATATTCAAAACATCATATTTATGAGAATTTTTCCTGACTCCTTTATTCAAAGCAAGGATCTCTCCAAAATCAAAAGGTAATCTATCTTTTTTTTCAACAATAATCTCAGTGTCATCTAAATCTTTCCTCATCTGATCAGGAATCTCTGTTGTTAATATACCATTCTTAATCCCTTTTTTTGTCATATAATTAGCTAGCCTAACAATAAGATGTTCAGCACCCCCATAAACATACATGCCAGAATGAACAATTAAGATTCTCATTTTATATTTTTTCAGCAACTCCATATTTCTTTTCTCTAACTGTAGTGTTATAAGCTCTACATCCCTCACAAAGAATCGGGACCTTCTTATTTTTAAGAGTAATCATCTCTCTAAACTTCCTATATCTTTTAGAGTTCCATATTTTTTTAAATGGAGTTTCATAAATATTACCAAAAGCATATTTTCTTAAGAAATCTCTTTTATTACTCATCAAAACAGCACAACAAGGCATTACATATCCCCCCATCATAATATATGGTTCTGCCCAAGCTCTACATTCATGTAATGGGGGAAGTTCTTCTTTACTACTATGTGCAAAAGCAACCCTAATTCCATGTTTCTCTGCTCTTTTCAAAACCTCATTTCTGATTTCATCAGGAATTTTATCAACATAAAGATGTTCAACTTCTTTAAAACACAATAAACCAGCAAATTCTACCCTATACCCATCCCCTAAAGATTCTCTATCTCCTAATCCAGCGATAAAATCAATAAAATCAGGCATTTCATGAACATTTAATTTTGTAACAATAAATCTGAAACATAATTCTGGGATAGGGGATTTCATTTCTTTCTTTAGTTCAATCAAATCTTTAAGATTTTTTAAACTTCTATCCCATTTACATCCTCTTTTTATCTTTTCATAAGTCTTTTTATTAGAAGAATCCCAAGAGACCCAAATTCCATCCACACCCAATTTAATAACCTTCTTAGAAGTTTCTTTATTTAGCAAATCAAAACTCTCTACAAGATATATTGGTAGTTTATGCTTCTTTTTCAAATAAGCAATCATCTTAATATAATCTGGATTTAAGAAAGCATCACCTTCTCCTGTTAAATTAACCCATTTCAAATTAGGGAATTGATCAACCAATTCCTTAAATTCTTCAAAAGTAACATCTCTACTTGGTTCTTTCCAATAAGTATGTTCACAAATAACACATTTTTTATTACATTTGTTACTTACCTCAATTTCAAATGTAGAAGGCATAGGAACAAAATTATTTACAGCAAATCTTGGGAATAACTTAAACCAAGGTTCTACCAGATACTTTCCCAAAAAATTAGAAGTACCCTCTCCTCCAGCCATTATAAAAGATTTAATATAAAGGAACTTAAACAAACCAACTGGCCCCTGTTTTTTCAAGAGATATCTCAAAGTTCTTCTATAGTTGTAAATTGCCTTTAAATTGCCTAACATCTTATGGTCCCCTTAACCATGCTTAATAAAACACATATTTAAAGTTTTGTTTAGTTTATTATATCCGATAGTAAAGAATATAAAAACCCATTTTGTATTAAATTAATATGGCATATGATCTTGAAAAACATAAGCGAGATTTATTAAAACAAAAGGTTGTTAAAAATTCTGTTTACAACTCTTTTGCGATTCTTGTAAGCAAATTTGGAGGATTTATCTTCACAATCATAGTAGCAAGACTTCTATTCCCAGAATTATTTGGTATATACACTCTTGCATTAGCTTTAATATTAACTCTGGCAACAATTACAGAACTAGGAATTAATACAACAATTATCAGATTTATAGCAGATTCCTTAGGTAAGAAAAATGGAAAACAAGAAGCAAGGTCTAGGTTGAAATTCTTATTCACAATTAGAATTCTTTTTACTTTTGCTATATCAATCCTCTTATTTATATTTTCAAAACAAATAGCTATAGGAGTATTTAGCAAACCTTTACTACAATTACCACTCCAAATTGGAGCCATTTACTTAATTGTTAACTCAATACAACAAGTAATCCTTTCAATATTCGTAGCATTACAAAAGATAAAACATGTTGTAACATCTGAAATAATATTCCAAGTTTCAAGAATAGCATTAATCTTTATTTTCTTGTACTTCTTCAAATCAGTTAGTTCAGTATTCATAACCTTATCCATTGCAATAGGTTTAACGATTTTAGTGATGTACCTTATTTTAGCTAAAGAGGATAAGTATCTCTTAAAAGGCAAAACTCTTCCTGTTGAAAGAAGAAGATTACTGAGCTTCTTTAGTTGGATGACTTTATCAGCAATTTCTTTAATGATATTAACAAGAATTGATACTTTCATCTTAGGAGCATTTTTAAAATCTCAGTTTATTGGTTATTATGGAGCGATTTTTACAATAATTTCTACAGCAGCTTTAGCAATAACTTTCTCAGGAGTTCTACTTCCAGTTTTCACACAACTACAAGGAAGAAATCTAAAAACGTTATTCCAAAAAACGTTCCATTACATCTGTCTATTTTCTATACCCCTAGCTCTAGGATTGGCGATAATGATTCCTTGGATTATCAGAGTAATCTTTGGAGCAGTATATGTTCCAACAGCTTACACAACACAATTAACAATTACTGCAGCACTATTAGCATTTATTGTAATAGAAACACCAATCACCAATTTCTTTGCAATGGTCTTTACTGCAAAAGAAAAGACAAAAACACCAGCTCTTCTAGCATTCTTTTCCTTAGTTTTAATAATTGTTCTAAGCTTCTTAATAATCCCTCCATTTATTAGGATATCCCCACAACATGGATTAATCGGAGCAGCCTTAGCAGTGGTAATTGGAAGAGTATTCTATCTAATTATTCTTGCTGTACTCACAAAAACAAATCTAAAATTACTTTCAAAACCAATGTCAATAATAAAACCAGTTATAGCATCAATAATCATGGTTTTTGTTTTATTATGTTTTGTTAACTTTACATCTCTAAATCTATTCTGGGGGATAATTTCAATCATAGTAGCAATAGCAGTTTACTTCTTAGTAATGGTTTTAATAAAAGGAGCAACTGTTGATGATCTTAAACTAATAAAACTTATCAGATAGAACTATAGATTTTCAGAAGTTCTAAAGCAGATTTCTTCCAAGAGAATTTTTTAGATTGTTTTAAAGATTTTTTAGATAATTCTTTTCTCATCTTACTACTCTTTAGAATTTTTTCTATTTTATTTGCAACATCTTTTGGATTTTTTTCATTTATCTCTAATCCAGCATTACCAACAACTTCTTTCAAACTAGAATTCTTTCCACAAAGAACAGGTTTTCCACAAGCCATAGCTTCTAACAATGGTAAACCAAAACCCTCATAAATAGAAGTAAAGACAAAAATTTCACATAAATTAAAAATCATAGGCATATCTTTACCTTCAGCATATCCAATAATCTTAACTTTATCCCTAATTTTCAATTTTTTAATCAACTTATCAACCCTTTCTTTTTCATTTCTCCAACCATATCCACCAACAATAACTAATTTTTCATCAATTTTATCAGAAATTAAAGAATAAGCTTTAATCAAACAAGAAAGGTTCTTTCTAGGTTCTATTGTGGATACATCTAATATAAATTTATCAGGGAGATTATATTTTTTCTTAATTTTTTCTTTAATATTTTTATTTTTTATTATTTTGAAAGATTCATCTCTTCCAGGGTAAATTACATAGACCTTTTTTCCATGAATTCTGAAGTATCTGATCAGATCTCTTTTAGTATTTTGAGAAATGGCAATAATAGCATTAGCTTTTCTTAAAACTCTTTTTAGAAAAAGTCTATAATAGATAGAACTCCTTTTTAAATGAGTGTGTGGTAAAACAATTGGGGACAAATCATAAACAGTCATAATTCTTTTTGTATTATTTTTTACCATAAATGGCATAAATACGTTGAATTCATGTAAAATATCTAGATTTAATCTTTTTACAAATTTAGAGAGATGAAATAAATTCCTTAAACTTGTTTTCTTTCCAAAAAGAGAATAGGGAATGATAACCTCTTTAGCTTTTTTATACAATTTTTCATCATTTTTTTCAGAATGCAAAAGGAAAAATTGATTTTTCTTATTCAAATTCAGAATATTTTTTATTAAATGGTAAACATAGAAACTAATCCCAGTTTTTCTTTTCAAATCTATAGCATCACTAACTAACCCAATCTTCATTTTAATATCTCCTCATAAACTTTCTTAGTTTCATTTATTGTTTTATTCCAAGAAAATTCTTTTCTAGTATTTTTTGCTATTTTTTTAGCAAAAGAATTCCTTTTCTTAGTGTTTTTTAATAAATTAATCATCTTTTTTGAAGCATCAGAGATATCTTTCGCTATGATACTAGATTTAACAACTTCTTTTGGGATGTGAGCATCTTGCATTGTGATAACAGGAATACCTAACGCTGCTGCTTCTATGATTGGCAATCCAAATCCATCAACTTCACTCGGATAAATAAACATATCAAAGCCTCCCATAACTTTGAGCCTTTCAGTTTCTTTCACAAACCCTTTGAAATAAACCTTACCATGAGACATTTTTTTAATCTTTTCAATAAAGGCATTCCTTCGAACTTTACCATATATTTCTAATTTAGAATTTGGTAATTTTTCATTTACTTTATTAAAGATCTTAATAGCCAAATCTGGTCTCTTACTTGGAACAATAGAAGTAAGAAAGCCAATAATAAATTCTCTCTTTTTTTTATGATTCTTGACTTTGGTTTTAACAAATTCTTCTTTGATAGAAATAGGAATTACAGTAATCTTCCTTTCAGGAACCTTTAGATATTTAATTAAATCCTTTTTAGTTTGTTCAGATATTGAAATAATGTGATCAACTTTCTTAACAGCTTTGCTAAAAAGCTTTTTCTGCATTCTAGCATAACCTCTACTCAGCATCCTTCTAGGACTAGTAACTGGAAAAAGATCATAAAATGTTACAACACTTTTTTTATTCTTAATAGGAGAGAGAGGAACTAAACTTGGATTAAGATAATGAATTAAATCTGGAGAAAAACCTTTTTTTTGATAATTTTTATAACCTTTTCTTATCTTCTCAGGATTTTTGATAAGTCTTCTAATCGCATTTAAGAAAAGATACACTATTTTTTTAATAAAATCCCTATCATAACCTTTTATTCCAACTTCAGAATATGTATCTATTACCCCAATATCAATTAACTTCTTGAATCCATCTATAAGTCCAACTTCATAATTACTTATTCCTTCTCCAATATCTCCCCTTATTTTCTCTCCTATAAACAAGACTCTCATATCTCTACTTACATCATAGAATTATTAAAGATTATGGTATAACTGGATAACTTTATAAATTTCAACCAATTTCCAGGATTATGAAGATCCTTTTAGTAGCAGCATCTGGTGGACATGTAGAAGAGATACTTGGATTATGTAAACACTTGAAAGGACATGATATATCTTTCTTTACTTTTGATGATAGACATCTAAAGAGCTTAAAATATACCCAACATTTAACACAAGACCCAAGAAGAAATCCTCTAAAACTTTTGAAAATATTCTTCAAATCTCTTAAAATACTCAGTAAAGAAAAACCAGATGTAATAATCTCTACAGGAGGACAGATTTCAGCTATTATCGGAGTTTTATCTAAACTATTCAAAACAAAGCTGATCTATATAGAGACCTCTTCAAGAATTACCTCACCATCCCAAACAGGAAAAATTCTTTATCCTTTCTCAGATCTTTTCATTGTTCAATGGAAACCTTTATTGAAAGTATACAAAAAAGCAAAGTATGGAGGTCTTTTAATATGATATTTGTAACAGTTGGAACAGATAAAACAGGATTTAACAGATTAATAAAAAAGATAGATCAATTAGTTGGTTCTAGAAAAATAAAAGAAAAAGTAGTTATGAACATAGGTTATTCTAATTATATTCCTAAAAAAACAAAATACTTCAAAGTTATGGATAGGAATAGGTGGAATGATTATATGAAAAAAGCAGATATCATATTATGTCATGCTGGTACTGGTTCTCTTTTGTCTGCTATAAGGTTCAAAAGAAAAATAATCACAATCCCACGTTTACCAGAACATGGAGAAGTCTGTGATAATCATCAAATGGAGATAATTAAAGAATTAGAAAAAAGCAAACAAGTTTTAGCTTGTAGAGATCTAAACAAATTACCAGGATATATCAAAAAAGCAAAGAAATTCAGACCAAAGTTTCCAAATAAAAAAGCAAAGATTTTTTATTTGGTAAATCATTTTTTAAAAGATTTAGAAAATGGTAAAAAGGAACTATAACAAAAATTTAATTATTCTTTCTTGCACAAGATAATAATCCCTTCTTTCATAGATAAAGGAACAAGATCATTAATCAACTTTCTTATTTTTTTATATCTTCCACCCTCCTCCCGAGATGTTCTTTTCACATTACCATAATCAAAACCATCTAGGGCAACTATCTCAAATCTATTTATTTGCATCCAATGTTTTAATCCCGAATAAGTAAAAACACTTTTATGTTCTCCACCAAACCTCTCCCTCATAAATGGATTACCAATACAAGGGCCACCTGTTGAATGATAGTTGCTTGGAGAAAACCCAAGCAAAATAAAAAAACGATTGTAAATTGAAGCCAAGTTTGGAGTACTAATTAATAAATGGCCCCCTTCTTTTAAGCAGTGTCTCGCTCCCTCTATAAATTTTTCAGGAGAAAATAAATGTTCTAAAGTATCACATAGAAAAATCAAATCAAAATAACCTTTCTTAAATTTTTTAGATAAATTTTCAACAGATCCAATAAATGGGTTGTGAACATTCGCCATTTCTTTTTTATTCAAATTCAAAGAAATAATCTTAGATTTTGGAAAAATTTTCTTAAGAAAATAATAAGAGTAATCTGTTCCTCCACCATCTAAAATCATATTTATTTTTTCTCTATTTTTAAGATTTCTAAGAATTCTCTCTATTTTAGGATATTTTTTTATACCTGTTGGAGGAATGCATTCAATTTTCATTGTTTTTACCAAAATTAAAGATAAATATAAATCTTGTGGTCTCTGTATAATAATAGTTAAAAAAATCAAATATAGCCTCCAGATCAATAAATTTATAAGTTAAATTTAATAATTAGGCATATGAAAGTTTTGTTATTGAACCCCCCCTATCTACCTTATTACTCTAGGCAAAGTAGATCTCCCTGTGTAACTAAGAGTGGAACACTATACTATCCTTATTTTTTAGCTTATACTACAGGAATCTTAGATGAATTAGACTTTGATACCAAGTTACTTGATGCTGTTGTAAACAACCTTTCTCATGAAGAAACTATCAAAGAAGTAAAAAAATTCAATCCAGATCTGATAGTTATAGAAACAAGTACACCAAGTATAAAGAATGATATTTCTATAGCTAAAAAAATAAAAAGAGCACTTCCAAAATCTCATGTTAATTTATTGGGGGTTCATGCAACAGCCTTGCCAGCAGAAACTCTAAAAGAGGCAGGCATAGTTGATTCAATATGTAGGGGAGAATATGAATACACTGTAAGAGATCTTGCAATAGCGATAAAAGATAAAAAATCTTTAAATAAAATCTTAGGATTATCTTTTAAAAGAAAAAATAAAATAACTCATAATAAACCAAGACCTCTTTTAAGAGATATAGATAAATTACCTTTTGTTTCTAAAGTTTATAAAAAACATTTTGGAAAAGAAGGAATCAAGAAATATTTCTATTCTTCCTTAAGATGGCCACAAGTAACAATTCTAACTGCAAGAGGATGTCCCCACAACTGTACTTTCTGTAATTCCCCATTTAAGGGATCATATAGGCCAAGAAGTCCAGAGAATGTTGTTAAAGAGTTTCAATTCATAAAAAAAGAACTACCTTTTGTTAAAGAAATCATGATTGAAGATGAAACTTTTCCAGCATTAAAGAGAAGAACAATCAAAATATGTAAACTTTTAATAAAGAAAAAAGTAAAATTAAACTGGTCATGTAATGCTCGTGTAGACACAGATTTAGAAACCCTTAAAATAATGAAAAGAGCAGGAGCAAGACTTTTATGTGTTGGTTTTGAGAGTGTTGAACAAAAATCTTTAGATGCTATTGGAAAAGGAACTAGCAAACATATACAAAACATATTTATTAAAAATATAAGAAAAGCAAAACTACTTGTTAATGGATGTTTTATTTTAGGATTACCTGGAGAAACTAAAGAAGATATCCAAAGAACAATAGAATTTGCAAAAAAACTTAATCCGGACACTGCTCAATTCTATCCTTTAATGGTTTATCCAGGAACAGCTGCTTATGAATGGGCAAAAAAACAAAAATATATCAAAACAGAAGATTATTCTAAATGGTTAACAAAGGAAGGACATCACAACACAGTTGTTTCAAGGTCAGGATTATCAAATAAAGAGCTTGTGGCCTTATGCGACCTTGCTAGAAAGAATTTCTATTTAAGAGCATCTTATCTCATCCCAAAAATAGCCCAAATAATCTCAAATCCTCAAGAAGCAAAGAGAACACTTAAATCTGGAAAAACCTTTTTCCCCTATATGAAAAAAGTTTTACTTAAAAAATGAAAGTTTCAGTAATAATCCCCACATATAATTCTAAAGATACTCTAATCAAATGTCTAAATTCTTTGATTAAGCAAAATTATAGATCAAAATATGAGATTATTGTTATTGATGATGGATCTACTGATAAAACAGGAGAAGCTATCAAAAAAAATTTCAAAAAAAGTAAACTTATCAGATATTTTTCTCAAAAAAATAAAGGGCCAGCAGTTGCTAGAAACTTTGGTGCTAAAAAAGCAAAAGGGGAATTCATATTATTTACAGATGCTGATTGTGTTCCTGAGAAAAATTGGATAAAAAATATTACTTCCCCATTCAAAAATAAAAAAGTTGTGGGAGTCTCAGGATCTTATGGAAAAAACCTTAATAAAAAAAGTATAATTTCAAGATTAATTCATTTTGAGATTCTTGAAAGATATAAAAAATTAAAAAAACAAAAAGAAATTGATTTTATCTCTACATATTCTGCAGCATATAGGAGAAAAATTTTCTTAAAAACAAAAGGGTTTGATGAATCTTTCAAAAAACCAGCAGGAGAAGATACAGAACTTTCTTTTAAAATGCATAAATATGGGAAACTAATCTTTAAACCAGAAGCAAAAGTAGGGCATTTCCATAGAAGCGCCCTAACAAAATACATAAAACAAAAATCAACAACAGGATTCTGGAGAGCAGATCTGTACATGAAACATTCTAATAAAATATTTAGACATTCCTTTACCCCCTTAAAAGATTATTTTGAATTAGCTCTTTTAGGATTAGCCTTTCTATTCTTAATCTTCTTTTTAATATCATTTAATACAGTTTTATTATACGTTTTTTTAGGATTCCTAATTGCTAGCATAGCTTGTTCTCTAAGAACTGTACTTAAAATAAAAGGAGATCCAGAATTAGCGATCTTAGCTCCTTTCATAATCCTTATAAGAAACTTCTTTTTAGGGTGGGGAGCTTTTGTGGGTTTCTTCAAAAAGAAAAGGAAATTAAATAACAAGTAGAATTCCAATAATTACAAGGAGTATCTCTAACGTCCATAATGCCCAAACAACATCAGTTTCCCTAACCTTGTGATTTGGTTTTATCTTCTTAATAAATCTTAAAAAGAAATGTGTTAAACTATATATCTTCTTAGATTTTGGTTCTAAATATCCATCTTTTGTTGGTCTTCCAAAGTTTTGAGCTTTAAACTTACTTCTCCATTTTAAAAATCCTTCAATTATAAATGGTATAAATAGGAATAACGCGAATTGTTCCATATTACCAAAAACAGCAAAACAAGCTACAAGCGCACCAATCCCAAACGTTAAACTATCTCCTGGGAAAACTTTCGCTGGGAATTTATTAAATATCAAAAATCCAATTAAAGCTAAAATTGCAATTGCAGCAATCAAAGCTAACCAAGGTTGTCCTGTTGCTAAAGCTAAAACACCAAAACCAGCAAACATTATTATCCCAAACCCTGTTTCTAATCCATTATATCCTGCTAAAAGATTAAATCCATTTGTTGCCCCAACAACAGCTATTGTAACAACTACTAAAGGATAAGCTAATCCAATCCAAACTTGTCCAAGAATAGGCAAACTAATAATATCAATACCAGCATTCATAACAACTAATGGGATTGCTGCTGGCAATGTGAATAACATTCTCTTCCAACCCCCAATCCCTCTTCCTTTTCTACCTAAAAATTCAGCAAATATTTCTTTATCTTTAGTAACTTTCATACTTAAAACATCATTAAAGAATCCAATTAATGAAGCTACGATTACTGTAATTATTATAACAAAAAGTTCTGTAGATTGTGAAGAATTCTTAAAAACAAAAGTATTAAAGAATATGTAAACAAAAATAGCAGTTATGATTGCAACTATGGGCATCATCCCCCCAAAATCAGAAACCTCTCTTTTATCATACTTGTTCATATCTTTACCAAGTATTCCATTCCTTCTAGCCATCCCAATCCAGTTTTTGGTAAAATCAAAACTAAGTAAAAAAGCAACAACTAAACAAATTACTAATATTAATCCGTTTATAAGCACATTTACCATAATGGGAATGGCAGATCACTTTCTCTGCTTAAGTAACGTTTAATTGTTTCTTCAGGAACTTCAAAATTAGAAGGATAATCAACCTTCCATATCTTTATTGGCCCGTTCATTTGACCACCAGCAAATATTAAATCACCAACATCAAGATTATAATTTGCTTTTAGTTCTGCAACAACAGGAGCAGGTTCTTTATACCCTAATTCAAAGTTTTCTGAATCATTAAAAAGATATAGTTTTGCCCATAAAGCATTCATTGTTTTTTCAGAGAGATACATCGAAGCCCCGAAGTTATTTAATCCTTGTTGATCAACACTGGGCACAATATAGAAACACCCTTCAAAAACATTAGTTTTATTTCCAGTTAAATCAAATAAATCATTATTAATATAAACGTATCTTACTGGAATCATATATTGCTGTTCATTATATATCAACACAGCTTCCACCATTTTAATATTGTTATCTTGATCTGTAGTCATTATAAATGCAGGAATCCCAGCTTTTTGTTTTGGGAATATTTGCCCCATATACTTAAAATCAGCATCCAACAGTGTTCCACCCAGATAAGCATATTTTTTCTCATCTCTTGTTTCTTGTGTTTGTTTTGGATCCATAACAAAAGTTCCTATCCATGTATACCTATCCCACCCAGTTTCATCAGAACCAATGCTACTATAAGCACTAGCTTTTCCAATATCAGTGGAATCTATCAAAAGATAACTAGTATTGTGAGCATATAAAAATTCTAAAGCATCTTTTTCTTCAGGCGTCGTTAAAACATATCTTGCCATAAGATAATTCCAGAATCCTCCATGGCCTGCATGGCCCCCATCAAGAATTGTTGGTCGTTCTCCTATACTCTGTACCCAGTATCCATAATCCCACCAATGTGCAAAAATAGAATCTTCAGTTGTGTTTTCTCTAACCCAAGACATTGCTCTTTGCCATTGTTGATTATAAGCACCTGGAATAGTAAATTTAGCACTGTTTGCAGTTCTTTGTTCATAATTGATAAATGTAATTATTAATAGAATAGCAATAACTATTACTAAACACCACACAACAATCTTTCTTAATTCATCTTTTGATTTTGCAAATGTAAATAATTTAATCGGCAGGAATGAAAATGCTAAAATCATAAAAGGACTTATTATGAAGAATAATCTTATCCCTCCCCTTATTGAAATTATTGTCCAGAAAATTGCTGAAATTAAAAGCAAGTAACCGAATTTTATATTTTTGAAATCATCAGATCCTTCTATGTAAGATTTTATGTAGGCATATAATAAATAAACAATAAAAATTATTGGCCCCGCAAAATACAAGAACTTACTAAAACCATTTTCTCCATTAAACACACTTCCTGGAGAATGTCTTGAGAACAATAAGAACACTAAAAATATGAAGAATGTGATTAAAAGACCTGTCCTTAATTTCTTATTCTTAAAATGTTGTATTGCTGAGTAGAATAATAAGATAACTCCAATGAAGAATAGCCAGAAAACAGTTTTTGAAAAGCTTGCTAAGAGTTCAACCAAGTAAGGAGCTCTATTTTCAGCAACAGTCAAACCAATTCTACCAGTACCAAAAGGATGAACTAATCTAGAGGTTATTTCTGAAAATAAACTTCCAATTAGTGAGGGATTAATAATAAGAGCAACTATAAAAGCGACAATAACTGATATGATTATGCTCACTATGCTTCTCGGTAGTTTTATATTCTTTAATTTCTCTTTAATCTTCGTTTCAAACAGAATTTTATCAATAATCATGAGTATTAAGATTATGAAACAGAACCCAACATCAGACATACTCTTTAAAGCAGCATTCAAACTAAACGCAGGATCTATGGCTGCAATTGTAATAAGGCTTAAAATAAACCACATAATGTAAACCATAAATTCTTTTTTCCTTATTTTCCCAAACAAGAAAGCTATGAGCATTGCCAATCCTACAATCATGAAGATATACTTGCTTCCTCCAGCCCATGAAGACATCATTAATCCTGTAGCAATTCCAGCGATTACTGAAAAGATCATTGCCTTTTTACCCTTAGAATCCCAACCTAAAACAAAGAAATAAAGTGCTAAGAATAAAAAGAATATGCCTGAAGATTCGTGTTCTGGAATTCCCGCGATGGTTCTATGTAACATATCTGGGATAATTGCAAAAAAAGCCGTAGAAACTAAAGCAGCAATATTTGTTTTCGTTTTATCAAGGAATTTAGCAAAAACTCTTCTTGAAAATAAGAAAAAGAAAACTATCGCTAAACAAAAAAAAACTGCAGGAAATAAAATCGCAGATAACTTAAACTGTATATTTGGACTAAATATTGATGTTATTTTGTGGAATCCCGCAATAAGATATGAATGAAGATTATACGACGCCTCTACTCCCAATGGCGCAGCTCTCATCATATCTGGATTCAAAGGAGATCCATGAGTTGATATTTCTTCAGCAATTCGCGTATACCAGAATGGATCCAAATCTGGTCCAAGCGTATAATTTCCAGTTGTAACATCTTTTAATCCAGAAACATTAGAGATTCTTATAAAAAAAGCAAGAGCGATTATTGCCAATAATATAATCAAGATTATCAATGGCCATTTGGGCTTAATAGCACCTTTCTTTTGAGGTTTAGATTCAACAATAACTTTCTTAGGTTCCTCTTTTTTAATTTCAACAGGTTTTTCTTGAATTTCCTCTGTTCTTGGTTCTTCAATTTTAATATTTTGAGTAGTTTCTTCCATTTTTTATTTTAAGCTATACACCCTTTATATCTTTTGTTATTATAAATCATTGCTTTCGTAGACTAACAATCAGCAACGTCACAAACATGAAAATATTGACTATTAAGATCATAGTGATATACTGCATTAATGTGGAGTGGAAAATTAATAAAAGAGCCACTTGCATGAATACTGCTGATGCTAGAATTCTAATACTTATTTTCTTATTTTTATTAATAGATAAATTATAAAAGACCATTAAAGTTGATAAGGAGAAGAAACTAAATGCTAGAATTATATATTTAAGTATTGGAGCAACATCAAGATATTTAGATCCTAAGAAAACACTAATCCATACTTTTGGGAAAAATATAGAGATCACTAAAAATAAAGCAAAAAGTCCACAGATCATAAGGGCAGTTTTACCCAATAATTTTCTCGATTTTTTTTGATTTTTCTCTTCCTTAACTATTGAAGGTAACATAACCCTCTTAGCATTCATAGCAATAAAGAACAGAGATTTGGCAATCATAGATAAACCAGCATACCATCCTGAAACTGTTTCAGTGAAAAAATAACGAGCAAGTATAACATCTATAGAATGTAGAGCAGCAATTAATGAAAATAGAGCCAATGATGCCACAACGTATTTAGATACTTTTTCTCCAGGAACTTTAACTGGCTTCGTTTTTAGAATATCTTTTATAGGAATCAATCCAACTAAAAAAGATAATAGAATAGAAGCTGGAATCGCTGCTATTGCTCCAATAACCTTCCATGGTCCCGGAAGAAGTAAAACCAATAGAACAGCAATTCCTAACTTAAAGAACATCTCTGCAGAGTTATTTATCCCAAGTTGTTTAAATCTAAAAGTTCCTTGTAAAATCCCCCAAACTATTGGTAAAATAAATGCGAAAATAAGCGCAATTCCAATTAGCATTAGGGGCAGCGAAGTTGTTTTGAACAAAGTTTTGAGATATGGAATCAATAAAAGAAAAATCACGAATACAATAACTCCTATCAAAAGCATCTGTTTCAAAAATTTCGAAAATAAGAAATGGATCTTACCTTTCTGCCCTTTTCCTAAGAACTTGGTAGAAAATCTTGATAAAACAGTTCTAATAGTCTCTTGAGGAATTGTTAGAATATAACTAAAAGCAATTAAAGAATATAATAAACTATATGATTCAACACTTAAAAAACGAGCCATTAGAATATAAAATAATGCACTAGCTAATCCAGCAAAACTTGACCAACCCCATAGTGTAAATGTGTTTTTAACTAGTTTAGATTTTGCCATTTTATAAGAATCCAGCGAGTACTGGAGTTAAAAAGACTTCTATAAATGCCGCTAAAATCAAAATAACTATCCCAATAATTATTAGATCCATTGAATCATGTAAAATATGTAAAAACTTTCTTTTTTCCACTTTATGTCTTATTACTGCTGCCCCGATTATGCCTCCCGCCAACGCCGCTACAAAAAATCCAGCTATTTCCGGGATTCCATGTACCATATACCTCGTGAATCCTCCAAATAATCCATAACTGCTATCCCTTGCGAAAATCCCTATCGCTGCAGAGATGACACTAGCATTCCAAGCTAAGATGAATATCGCCCCCGCTCCAAATATCAACGAAAATATGAGACAATTAACAAATACTGTTAGATTTGTTGCAAGAATAGAAGATACATAAGACATTCCTTGTTTTATACTATGCACAGTAAGATAAGATTTTCCAGTTACACTATTCACACATTCTTCTATGCTGCCCCGATTATTGACCATGCAAAACGTCCTTATCTGAGATTCAAAATTAGTATTAGCAACATCTGCTGGCAAAGCAAGATAGATAACTGAAAATGCTGCAACAAAACCTATGAAAAGAAAAACCAAAGCCATTATTGCTTTTCCATGTTCTTTCAATATTCCCCTCTCACTACTCATCTTCTCTTCTTTCTTTTCTTCTAACTTAATGATATAATACATGAAAGGTAGAGAGAACATAACAGTAAATATCAAAACAAATAAACTAGTATAGGGTTTTAAAGCAACATTATTCAAGAATAAAAAGTTAGCTAGAAGTATAGCAATAGCTGCATACACAAACCCAACAAAAAACATCTCCCAAGGTTTTCTCTCCGCTTTTTTTGGATTAATCAGCGTTTCAAGCATTTTATTATAAGGCTTCAACCTCTTTTAAACTTTATTTTTACACTCTAAAACAACAAATTTAAAAGATCCAGTTTTTTATTAATATCATGAAAAAAAGTGGTTTTGATAAAATATGTAAAGATATACAATCTCTTAAAATTCAAGGAGCAGAATCTGTTGCAAAAGCTGCTCTTAAAGCATTATTAATCAGGAGTGATCCTCAAGCCATAAGAAAACTCTCAGCCATAAGACCAACAGAACCTTGTTTAAGAAACTGTTTAAAATATACTACTTCTTTCCAAGATATTCGTGAGGGAACAGAAGACACTCTTAAAATAATGGATAATGCTAGAAAAAAAATTATTAAAATTGGAGCTAGAAAAATACAAAATGGAATGACTATCTTTACTCATTGTCATAGCACAACTGTAATATCTATTCTTAAAGAAGCAAAAAAACAAGGAAAAAAATTCAAAGTCTATAACACAGAAACTCGTCCAAATTTTCAAGGAAGAATAACTGCTAAAGATCTTTTAAAGGTAAACATCCCTGTTACAATGTTTATAGATTCTGCTGCAACTTCAGCATTAAAAGGGGCCGATCTTTTCATATTCGGGGTAGATGCTATAACCTCCGAAGGGGCAATAATAAATAAAATCGGAAATAAAATGATGGCAGAAATAGCTCACAAATATGATATCCCACGTTATGCTTGTACTTTTTCATGGAAATTCGATCCAAAAACTGTTTTAGGAGAAATAGAAAAACTTGAATCAAGAAAAGTAACAGAAGTCTGGCCAAAGAAACCATCTAAACTTAAGATTAGTAATGTTGTATTTGAAGAAATACCTGCAGAGTTAGTAACATCAATTATATCAGAATTGGGAGTTCTAGAACCCGCAACATTTGTTAGCGAATTAGAAAAAACATACCCATTTATCTTTTCAAAATGAAGAGACTTATTTCCTTTGATTTAGATCAAACTTTGGTTGATACTATTTCAAGCCATATGGCATCTTATCTTGAAGTTCTTAAAAAAAATAATCTCAAAGTTCCCCACAAATCAAAATTAAGAAAATTAATTGATGGAAGACACGGAAGAGATTTGATCAATGCTTTATACCCCAATCTTTCTAAAAAATTAAGAGAAAAGATTAGAATAGAAAGAAAACCAATCCTAAAAAAGCATTCAAATTTAATGAGACCAATACCTGGAGCTAAAAAAACCCTTTTTATATTAAAAAGAAACTATAAACTAGCATTGATTACTAATGCTGCTAAAAATGAGGTAAACTTATTTCTAAAAAAATCAAAAATACCTAAAAAAATTTTTGATTTTATCCTTTTAGGAGATCAACTAAAAAAACCAAAACCTTTTCCAGATGGGATTATTAAAGTAGAACACCTTTTGCATGTTAAATCAGACATTCATGTGGGAGATTCAACATATGATATAATCTCAGCCAAAAAAGCGAAAGCAATCTCTGTGGGTGTTTTAACAGGGCAAGTTAGTAAAAGAGGATTAAAAAGAGCTGGAGCAGATTTTATAATCAAATCTGTTGCAGATCTCTCAAAACTTTTATCTAAGAACAAGCTTTGATTTCTTCACCAATTTTTCTTAATTTCTCAAGAATTTTTTCAGCTTTTTTATTTAATTCTTGCTGAATAAACTCTATTTTATGAAGCCTATTCTCAATACTTTTCTTAACTTCCTCTAATCCTTTATTAACAAAAATCTTAGAACCCACATTAACTAAAACTTTTTTAGTATCTTTTAACTCAGATCTTACAAAAGTATCTTGTCCAACAATACTAAACATCTCTGTTTGTGGTTTCATCTCACCAACTTGGTCTAAAGATAATTCAAGATTTCTTAGTTCAGTCATCTGTTTTTCTACAATCTCTTTTTGTTGTGCAAGCTCATTAAGCTGCATTTCAAACATCTGAAATTCTATTATTCTCTGATTTAAATTCTCTTTCATTTTTAAGCCTTTAAAACTTTTTTTAGAACTAAACTGAATATAACACTAAATACTACATATGTCCAGAACCAATTAAGGTTTCCTAAAATAGGCAATCTCATTACTGTTCCAACTTCCAATCCTCTGTACAATTTATCAAGCAATCCTAAAACAATTATAATTGGTACAAAACTAACTAACATTGGTTTCATTGATAATTTCATTTGTTCTGCACTTTGCTGCATCATTTCTTTTTGGATTTCCATCATTTTTTGTGGATTACTCCTATTCTCTTTCATTTGTTTACGTAACTCTTTCTGTCTTTCATTCATTGCTTTAACTTTTTTCTGATCTGTTAACCATTTGTAAAGTAAAGTTAAAAAGAATGTAATTATCAACGAGAAAATAACAATGCTAAGTAATGTGCTATTCTGCGCAAAAGTTGTAATAAAACCCATTTTGTTATGTTATAAGTTAAATTTAAGCATTAATAAACTTTCTTGCTGCAGGACTCATGTCCATTGCGTGTTGTTGTGCGATTTCTTCATACATCCTATATAATATCATAACTGCAAGCAAGATGCCTGTACCTCTAACTAATGCTCCGAGGATATCTGCTCCAGCTGCAAGCAATCCTACTGCCGCTCCTCCCATAATTGTTAATGGCATGATATATCTTGAAAGCAAAGACTCTATAACTCTAGGATCTCTTCTAAATCCCGGAACTTGTAATCCACTTGAAACTAATTGATCTGCCTGGCTTCTTGCATCCATTCCTGATGTTTTCATCCAAAATATTGCAAATAAGATAGATCCTGCTATCATAAACAGGATATATATCCCAGACTGCGCCAGCATAATCGGCGCAAAAGACCCTTTAATCAAATGTTCTATTAATCCTCCTGGCGGTGCTGAGAACCAGAATGCTAGTCCTGAAACTGGAACCCCGTTCGCACTAAAGCTTCCTAACCACGTCGCGTGCCCAGCCCATCTTTCAGCAAGGGTTGCGAACAACGTGACATTCGCGTGCAGAGCTGCAGTAAGTATAACTGGAATGTTACTTGTGTAAAAGAACGGCAATGGCCAACGTATTCCCATACCCCTAATCCTCCCAAATGATAAGGGTATCTCAACTTTGATACTTTGAGTATAAACTACAATTAAGAATATTAAGACTGTAACTGCAATCGCAACAAATGCAGCCAATGCTCCAACAGTATTTGCATTGATTAGAGATACAAAGAATACTGGAACTTTTCCAATTGGTTGAATCGTTTTTGCAGGTCCAATAAATGCAAATGCTCTCGTACATAACTGTGATGCTACCCCCCCAACAATGAATAGACCAACTCCAGATCCAAAACCCCATTTACTTACCACTTCATCCATTAAAATAATTAAGAATCCACCGATGAGCAATTGGATAAATAAGATTGTCCCCATTCCTGGTGCAGCTGTTAAACCACCCATCATAATGTAAACGAATGCTTCAAATACTGTGAAAAGAATAGCTAACAATTTCTGTAAACCTTGGAAATATCTCTTTCCTTCTTTTGTTTTAGTATCTATATTCAATAATTTTGAACCTACTAAAAGCTGTAGAATAATAGATGCTGTAACAATTGGGCCAATACCCAACGACATTAAACTTCCAAAACTTGCTCCAAGAATAATTGAGAGATATTCAAAGTTTGCCAATGCATTTGAAGCAAGACCATATAAAGGAATGGCAGAAAGTATAAAGAATGCAACAAGAATAATCAATGTCCACTTAAGTCGTATATTGAAACTTAATTTTTTTTCTTTAGGTGCCTTTACTTCAGGCAAGAACTTCATGAGTCCTCTCAAAAAAGACATTTTATAGTTTTTCAGTTTTGCTTCCAGCAGATTTTATTTTTTCTTTAGCTTTTTTTGAAAATTCTGTGGCTTTTATCAAAAATCCTGATCCCAAATCACCGGAAGCTAAAATTTTATAATTTTTCAAAGTGATTTGTACTTCTTTCCCTTCTTTTTTTGCAATACCTCTTTTTAAAAAATCTTGAACTTTTTCTTTTATTCTGTTTAAATTAATAACTTTAAATTTTACTTTTTTAGACTTAAATCCATGTTTTCCTAAGTAATCTTTATGATATTTCAAAACATAAGTTCTTTTATGTCCAGCCATTTTTCCAGTACCTGCATTCCCTTTTCCACCAGTACTTCCTTTTCCTCTAGACTTGAATTTATGTCCATGATATCCTCGTCTATTTCCTCTTAATCTTGAACGTTTTGATCTTTTTCTTTTCATAGCATCCTTTTAATTAATTCATTTATTTTTTCATTTTTTCCAAGAATCCCTTTTGGATATCTTAATTTTATACTTTTCTTGAATCCTCTTAATGGAGGATGTAATCTAAAAAATGGTTTTATTCCAAAATCTTTTAATTTCTTTTTATTAGCAACAAATTCTTTTACAAATTCATCTAATTTATTCCCAGCACCTTTTAATTTCTTATCTCCGGGAAATCTACCTCGTTTTAATATCAGTTCTTTCAAAGTAGATTCATTAATCTTTTCATAAGCAACAAAATTTTCAACTTTTTGGATCATACCCATGTTTTCTGGTGTTTCTTCTAATATAATACAAACAAATTTTTTTCTTAATCTTAATTTATTTAGAGTTTCAGCTATATCTTTTCTTATTCCAACCAATCCCCTAATTCTTATTACAGCTATCTTACTCATTTTTCCAATACATAT
Source organism: archaeon (assembly GCA_020343435.1). Classification (GTDB taxonomy): domain Archaea; phylum Nanobdellota; class Nanobdellia; order Pacearchaeales; family UBA284. The sequence goes on from CP070794.1 coordinate 610,392, forward strand.
TCTGAAAGTTTTTTAAGTGCAACCATGCAGGCCTTGATCATATTTATTTTAGTTTTTGTTTGTCCATAGGACTTGGTATAAACATCCTTGATTCCAGCCAATCTTAATATCTTCTTACATTCATCATCTGCAACTAATCCTGTTCCTTTTGGAGCTGGGATTAAAATCATCTTAACACTCCCAACTTTTCCTTCAACTTTTATTGGTATACTGTGTTTTTCATTACATATACAATCAAAACTACCACAGCCAAGATTTAAACTTAATATATTTAACTTAGCTTTTCTAATTGCTTTTTGTTTTGCAGGAACTGTTTCTTTAGACCTTCCATATCCTAATCCAAGATGACCTTTTCTATCTCCAACAACAGCCATACAACCAAAAGTAGGTACATTTCCTTCAGAAGTTTTTTTCTGGGTTTGTCTCCATGGTCTTCTCTTTCCTCCTCCAAACTTACCTTTTGCTTGACCTATCCTAATAATATCTGATTCAAGATTAGGTAATAAGTAATCTACAACTTCTGATTCGAATACTTTTAAGTTATGTCCTAAAATATCCTCTATTTTCTTTATTTTTCCAGCTACAACGTCTTTTCCAAGCTTTGTTTTTGGGGACCATTCTGCTAGTGCTCTTTCTCTTTCCTTCTTTTCTCTTTCTTTTCTATCAACCATTTTTTCCTAACTCCTTCTTTATAGTCTCAATAATCTCTTTTATTTTTTTATTCTTATATTCCATGTATACTCTTTGGTCTGTTGGAAGTATTTTTTCTTCACATAAGATACCAACACCAGCATCTTTTATTCCCTTAACCACAGCATAAATCCTAGATCCTTTAGTTGATCTTTGTAATCCTAAATCTAAAATTACCTTCCCAGTTTTTTTGTATTTCTTTCCTAAAACAAACCCGGTTAGATACGCAGCAGCAAGATTTTTGAATGTAATTGGCCAAGAATATTTCTTCAAACCTTTTGAATTGAAATATGCGACAGTTTTATCTTGTGCTTCTTTACTTTCTACAATGTGTGCAATGATATACTTGTTTGTTTTTCTAACCACCAATCTTGGTAAGTTAGACTTAAGAAGATTAAATCTAGCCTTATAGTCTGTTTTGTTTTCTCTTCTTCTTTTAGCTCTTCTTATTCTCATTTTCCTATCTTAGTTTTTATATCTTTTATCTCAGTTATATACCCTCCTTTGATTAATTTCTTAATCTTAAGAAATTCTTCTTTAGGGATTAATGGTTTAACCTTTTGAAGATAATCTCTTATCTTTCTTATTTTTTTAACATAAGTTTGTTTTCTTTTGTTTACTCTCTTTCTAACTTTTCCAACTCCCCGTCTACGCCCCTTCTTCTTTCTTTCCAACTTCTTTTTATGCGCTCTTTTTTTAACTCCTCTAATGGGCCTCTTTTTTATTGCCTTATCTTTGATTAGTGTTACTATATCTTGTTTAGTTACAGCTTCTTTAATGTCATCCATTCTTTCAGGATCAAAATAAACTTTGTTTACTCCAACTTTCATTACTCTTGCTGCCATTTGCTTTTGTGCTTGGAAAGTTTTCATTTTTTGATATATTTTTCAGTTTTTATGTTTAAAATTTTTATTTTCTTTTCAAGAGCTTTCTTGATTATTTCGATTTTTTTCTTCTTTCCGAGTTTAGCTAAAATAATTTTTTCGCCATCTTTAATTCTTTTTAGTTCTTCAATGGAAGACACTTTTTTAATTAGAGTTTCTCCAATAAATCCTTTAATCTTCTTTGGGGATCCCCAACCAATTGAAGGTTGTCTTGAATAGCCCCCTTGTTTTTCTCTTATTTTATTATCTCTTCCTCTTGGTCTTCTCCACTTCTGCTTTTTCTTTCTTTTCTTCCCTATTTTTGAGATTTTTTTACTATCTTTTCTCAAGAACTTAGGTTTTCTCTTCTTTACCTTTCTCCTTTGTTTTAATAGCTTTTTAGTTTCCATCGTGCCTTCCTTTCTCCTTTTTTACAATCCAAATCCCATCTTGAAATACTCTCCTATCTTTTTCAACTATCCTTGAAATTTTTTCAATAATTGAAGCTTGCAATCCTGCTTTTTCCTTATTAATTGATCTAACATAAACATGATTTCCTTTAACTTCTATTTCAATCTCTGGCATTATATCAATAGTTTTCTCTTTTCTTTCTCCAAGGAAATTTTTAATAACAAGTTTATCTTTCTCAGCTTTAACATTCATTGGGAAATGTACAGAACATATCTCTAAAACATACTCATATTTCTTTTGAACACCTTTAATTAGATTAGCAATATGAGAAGCTAAACTATTCATTAATTTTTTATCTTTTTTATTTGCCTTTCCTTTTTTAAGAATAATCTTCTTATCTTCAAAACTGATTTTAATTCCATCTAACTTAATTTTTCTTTTATCTTCTCCAAGAGGCCCTTTCAAATTTATGAAACCTCCATCTATCCTTGCCTGTATCCCCTCAGGAATATCTATAACTTTTTCTAGATCTTTCTTCATTTTAAAAACAATAAGCAACCAAGGATCCTCCTAATCCTTTTTCTATAGCTTCATGATGAGTCATTAGACCTTTACTTGTTGAAACAATGATTATCCCAACATCTCTTGCTGGTAAGAATCTTCTAATATACTTCTCAAATTCATTTTTCTTTACAAAAAATCTTGGTTTTATTGCTTGACATTCATTTAACTTTCCAATACTAATCTTAATCCTATCAAACTTTTCTTTTTCTGTCTTAATTTCTTTAATATACCCTTCTTTCTTCATGATTTTTAATATGTTTAACAATAGTTTAGAACTAACTGGAACAGAAGTTTCCATCTTTCCAGCCTTTTTACAATTCATTAAATCATTCAAAACACTTGAAACCCAATCTTTTACTACCATTTTAACTATATTTTTTAAAGCCAAGACTTTCAGCTATTTCTCTAAAGCAATGTCTACATAGATGTAATCCATATTTACTAATATGTGCTCCAAATCTCCCACATCTTCCACATTTTCTTGCAGCAATTCCAATTTTCCTCTCTTTTGGTTTACAAAACTTTAGGAATTTCTCTTTAACAGCTGGCTTTGCATTTAATTGTTTGAGTATTTTTTTCCAATCACTTGCAGTCATTTTAATTTAACCTCAAAATTTTGCTTGAAAAATTCAATAGTTTCTTCTTGACTTATTTTATGTTTATTTCCAATTTTACTTCTCTTTCTCTTTCTTTCATCAATCTTAAATCCTTTTCTAGCTAAAACTGCTGTGACATCAAATCCTAGAATTCCAATATCTCTCCTGAATTCTATTGCTTGAATTTCAATGTACTCTTTAATTCCGAAATTTAGATACCCTTCTCCAAAATTATCTTCTTCAAGCTCTGTGATACCAGTCAACACTGTTTTCAAAACTCTTGCAGCATCAGCTTTTCTTAATGTGACTTTACATCCTATTGGTAATCCTGGTCTGACTTTGAATGTAGGGATTCTTTTTCTTGCTTTTGTTTTGATTGGTTTTTTACCTGAGATCAACTTTAGCAAATTCATATACCTCTCTAATTTTTGCTGGTCAGCAGTAGAACAATGTAAAACTACTTTATCCAATTCTAACTGAAACATTTTATTTGAACTCATTTTCTTCTACAACATATAGGTTTTCAGATGACATCTCTTTCTCTTCATCATCCAATTTAATTTTAACTTTTTTATCTTTAACATTTGTAACTTTTCCATACTTTCCAGCATTCTTACCTTTTATCAAAAATGCTGTTGCTCCTTTTTCTAAAGGTAAAACCTTTCCTATTTTCTTATTTTTTATGTCTAATAGTAAACTATCTCCAACTTTGATCTTATTTTCTTTTAAAATTAAGTTATATCCTTCTTCAAAATTAAGTTGCATCTTTTTTTTCTTCAGAATTCTTTTTCCAATAACTTTTGTTGGTCTTAATCCATATCTTTTAGTATCTATCCCCTTAACTTTTAATTTTCCTCTTTCATCCAAATGAAGAGTAAAGTGTTTCTTCAATTCTTTTATGAAAATTCTATCAAATAATGCTACCGGAAACTTTTCATCTTTCACAATTTTACCATTAACCTCCACATGTCCTGCTTTAATTGCTTTTTTTGCTTCTCTAAACGTGCTAACTTCTTTTAGTAAGTCTCTCAGGAACACAACCAGAGCAACACTTCTTTCTTTTATCTTTCCTGGCCTTTGTGCTACTATGAAATTCTTTTCTTTCCTTGCTATTGGCCAAGGTTTGGGCATTGTTATCCTTTTTATGTGCATTTTATCCCCGTGTTTTCTTCAATCGCTTATTATCATCTAAATTTAATTCTTTTATTTGTAAATTTGAAGCATCAAAATGAACATTTACTTTAGTTCCATCTTTTTTAGATATCTGAATTCCTTCAATATTTATTCTATATTTTTTTAGATCAACTTTTGCTATTTTTCCTTCCCTCTTTCTGAATCTCCCAACCATAATCTTAACAAGATCGCCTTTTCTTGGTTCAACACTTCTTATTTTATATTTTGATCTTAAATCTTTATCCAAATTTACTTTGACTAACTTATGTCTTGTTTTATTATCAGCTTTGTGTCTATACTTTCTTTGCTTTTTCTTGTTCTTACTTGATTTCCATGCTTTTGAAAATAATCTCATTTTAAACAATCACTCCTGCAATTTTAGCTATAAATGGCCATCTATCTGTAACTTCTCTAGCTACAGGCCCTTTAGTTTGGGTTCCTTTAGGATTTCCTGCAGTATCTTTCAATAATACAACAGCATTACTCTCAAAACATATTCTTTCTCCTGTTAATCTCCTATATGGTTTCTTTTGTCTTACTACAACTGCCCAAAAAACCTGTTTTCTTACATCTTTATTCCCCTCTTTTACCGAAACCTTCACTAATGCACCAACACCACAAGCAATCTGTCTACCTTTTCTACTTTTTCCTTTTTTTACTGCTATGATCCTGGCTTTTTTTGCTCCGCTGTTATCAGCGACATCAACTGTTGCCCCCAGGTTCAAGCTTTTTATTATCCTTGCTTTTAACGCTTTCATTTTATTTTTTCTGTTACAACAAAATGTACAATTTTGCTTAAAGGTCTACATTCTGTTATTTTTATTATATTTCCCACTTTCAATTGCTTAAGCATACATTCTGGGATATGGGCATGTAATTTGGTTTTTGCTTTTGCATATCTATCATATTTTGGATAGTAAAGAGATCTTTCAAACCCTATTGCTGCCCTACTTCCAATAATCTTTATGATGTTTCCTTTGAATGTTCTCCCTCTTGCGCTAAGTTTGCCATGAAATGGGCAATTTTTATCCCTACAAGGACTTTCTTTCTTTGTTTTCTTTTCCATTTTCTTATCTTTCTATGGTTTCCTTATTGAATCCAAGCTTTTGGAGTTTTTCTATCACTTTCTTCACATGTTCTCCTTGTAACTCGATTCTCTTGTCTTTCACTGTTCCTCCACAGGCAAGCTCTTCTTTAAGTTGCTTTGCAACTTTTTTTGTATCCTGCGTTATTCCATCAATAATGGTTACTTTCTTTCTGTACTTTCTCTCTGCAACAGAAATTTTTATTTTCTGTTGGCTTTTTTCTAGTTCTCCACAAATGCAAGTTTCTTTCGGCAAACCACATTTAGGACATATATCCATCTTATTTTATATCTTTAAGCTTAGCATGAATTCTGGCTATTGTTTTTTTAATTTCTTTGATTCTTTTAGTACCAGCTGTTGCTTGACCACCCTTGGCTTTTGTTTTTAAGATTTCAAACTTTAATTGTTTTAACCTTTCTTCTAGTTCTTCTTTATTCAAATGTCTTATTTCACTTTTTCTTATTACGGCCATTTTTCTTTTTTTCTTCTTTTTTTATTTCTTCTTTGATTTCTTCCTTTATTTTAGTATAATCTATATCAATTTTATCCGGGATTTTAGTATCTCTAGGAACTATTGAAACTTTTACTCCAACAACTCCTGGTTTTGTTTTTGCTATTGCAAGTTTTTTATTTACAATGAATCTGCTTTCCCCAGTCTTTTTCAAATAACCGAATGCAAATCTATGTGATTTTGCTCTTTCACTTGGTAATCTTCCACTTAACCTTATTTCAGCTCCCAAGGCTCCAGCTTTCATTAACCTATCTAATTCTCTATATGCAATCAACTTGAAACTTAATTGTCCGAATCTTTCTAATGCAACCGCAATCCTATCTGCGATTGTTGCAGCATCAAATTCAGGATTTTCTACTTCAAGAACCTCTATCTGAGGATTTTCTAATTTGAATCTTCTTTTTAATATTGTTGTTAGTCCCTGGATATTTTCTCCAGCTCTTCCAATAACAATTCCTCTTCTTGTTGTTGTAATCACAATCTTTTCACCAACAGGAGTTCTTTCTATCCTTACTTCGCTGATTTTTCCTTTTCCAAATTTCTTCTTTATGAATTCTTTTATTTCAAATTCTTGTTTCTTGGATTCTATGAATTTTTTTTCAATCATTTTTCTTTTGCTTCAATTATGAAATGAGTTCTTTTAAATTGTTTAGGGCCATAAGCTAATCTTGTTCCTCTTCTTGGTCTATTAGCTAGATTTGCCTTTGCTAGTGTGATATACATTTTATCAACTGCCAATAATTTAAATTTAGCATTTCCAATTAAATTCTTTAATGCTTTTATGAAATATCTTGAAGCTTTAACAGGATATCTTCCTGCTGGTTTTCCTTTAACTTTATGTTTTCTGTGTGGGATCTCCCCTTTCATTGGAATTGGCAATCTTTTTGCTATAACTTTTTCCAATAATGTTATACATTCTTGTGGATTTTTATGTTTGATGAATCTACAAATAGCAATTGAGTGTTTTGTTGAGATTGGAATATTTTTGAAGTGAACACTTGCTTTTCTTTCTCCTTTTGGGGGTATTTTCTTTGGTTCAGGTTTCTTCTCTTCTTTCTTTTCCTCTGCTGGTTTTTCTTCACTAGTTGGTTTTGGTTTCTCTTCCTTTTTTTCAACAGGTTTTGTTTCTGTTTTCTTTTCAGTTTCTGGTTTTATTTCTTTCTTCTCTTTAATTTGTTCTTTTTTCTCAACTTTTTCTGGTTTTTTCTTTTCTTCAGTCATTTTTATTTAACAGACAAGAAGGATGTACTTCTTGTAGCTCCAATACCTGGAGCACCGTGTTTAACTTGGCCTCTTGTTGGAACAAACTCTCCTAATCTATGTCCTAACATTTGTTCAGATATTTTAACATCAACAAAACTTTTACCACTATGAACCTTGATAGTTAACCCAACCATTCTTGGGATGATTATAAGATCTCTTAAATGAGTTTTAATTGGTTTCTTCTTATCTATCTTCTTTTGAATTCTTTTTAGGAAATTCTCAAAAACATCAACATTTCTTATTAATGATCTTCTTTCTCTTGATTTTAAGAGATTTGCAAATTCTCTTAAGTCCATTTTCTTTAATTCTTCAAGACTTTTTCCTCTGAATTTTATTTCTTTTGCCATTTTACTTTTTCTTTCCAGTTTTTCTTGGTCTTAAATGACCAACTTTAGCTCCTGGAGGAGCATTTCTCTTTGCAATTTTACTTTTAATTCTTTTTCCTCTTCCTGAACCAAAAGGATGATCGGTAGCATTCATCTTAACTGCAGAAGATCTTGGATAAACTCTTGCTCCAACAGACCTCATTTTATGATATCTACTTCCAGCTTTAACAAATGGTTTTTCTCTTCTTCCTGCACCAGCAATTGTTCCAACAGTTACTCTAATTTTTGGATTCATTTTCTTCTCTCTTTTTGAGGGCATTAAAACTGTTATTAAATTTTTATCTTTCTTTATGATTCTTGCAGCTATTCCACTTGTTCTTACTAACTTTCCGTTACTTCCTGGAAAAGATTCTATGTTAAAAACCATGGTTCCAATTGGAAGGTCTTTTAATTGAACAATATTCCCCCCCTCAGTTCCTTGTCCAATTATGATTTTTTGACCTTCTTGTAAATTTTGGGCAGCAATATTATAGTAAACTTTTCCATTAAACATAATCTTAGCAATTGGGGCGCTATATCCTGTTATATTTATTAATTTTAACACTTCTGCAGAACCAGTTTTACCTAAATCAGGATATTGTAATCCTATTCTGAATGATCTTTTCTTAGATCTATATCTTGAACTTCCTTTTCCTCGTGCTTGTTGTATGATCCTTTTTCCCATTTTTACATAATTCCGAGTTTAGTTGCAATCTCAATTGCTGGAGATCCTTTTTTTAGTTTGATCATTGCAATTTTTTTATTATCTTTGATGTAAGTATTCATACTTTCCACTTTTGATTTGAAAGTTTTTTCTAATTCTTCTTTAATCTCTTTCTTCTTAGCATTTCTTTTAACTACAAAAACGATTTTATTCTCCAATTCAATCATTCTCAATACTTTTTCTGATGTTACAGGTTCTAACAATATCATTTTTTCAAATAGTCTGGAATTTGGAATTTATTAAACTCTTCAAATAAGTTTTTACCATACATTAAACGAGAGAAACATTCTGCTTCAAGTTTAGCATCTTCCAATGCGTTGTGTGTTTTTCTTTTAGGATACTCAGACATCCCCACAAATTCTAATATGTGTCTTAACCCCATATCTGTATAATCTTTATTAGTTAAAAATTTTCCATGAACTTCAAAATATTTCATTAGAGCCATTGTATCAATATCCATACATCTATGATAAAATGGAACTTCCAAACCATATTTTTCAAATTTTGCCCAGAAGAAAGAATAATCAAACTGGGGATTTTGACAAACAAAGTTTTTTATTCTAACTGTTTTAATCCATTCCGCAAAATGTTCTAACATTTCTTTTTCAGATTGTTTTTTTGGGTCTCTCATCTCTTCTTCAGTCATCCCTAAAATTTCTGTGACTTTTCTAGGATCAACTAAGTTGGTCTTGTTAAATATTCCGTCTTCATCGCTTAATCTCGCTTTTTCGCGAAAGATGTTTTTAGGATTCTCCAAATCAACAGCCCCTATTTCAAGGATTCCTGCTCTGTTATATCCTGTTCCACTTGTTTCAATATCTACACAAATCATTTTTTCTCTTCCTTAATTTTATTTATTCTTTTATCTAAATCTTGAATAGCTTGTTCAGAATAAACTGTTAATCTTCCTGGAATTCCTCCTGAAGCAAGTTCTTTTACTGAAACTTTTCCAGCTTTTACAGTCTCAATTCCATAGTTATTTAGTTTATTTTTCTCATTATTTCCAGTTATTAATAATAAAGAATAACTTTTTTTGTATTTCCTTCCCCTCATCTTTCCTTTTCCAGGTCTTACTTTTCTAACTCTTTCTACTTTTATCTTAGTTAAATCTTCTAAAAATTTCTTTATCTCTTTATTCTTCTTTTTTAATTCATCAGAACTAATTACTAATGGCAAAACACAAGTTATTTTCTTCTTTTCATACTTCTTTTGAACACATTTTTTATCAGCAGTTGCAGCAATTGCGCATTTTAATGCCAATTCTTTTTCTTTTTTATTTATCTTTAAGGATTTTCTTATTGCCTTTGGGGGGTGTGCCCTTCTTCCACCAACAACACCTGGAATAAATGTTCCAATCCAGTAATACTGTTCTCCTCTCTTAATTATGAACTTTCTAGGAATTCTTGAAACTCCTCTTCCAGCTAATGTTTTCCATTTTCCTCTTCTATGTCTTTGTTTTCCTGCAGAAGATTGTTTTCCTGCTAAGATATATGCTCCATAAGGTTGGTGTTTTAAACTTGAAACATAAGCTCTAAAGATAAGATCATCTCTAATTTTTTGTTCAAAAAACTTAGGCAATGCAATTTCTTTATTTCCTGGATTTATTTTAGCTTTCATTGTAGTATTTTAACAATCTCAAAATTTTTCTTTTTAGTTTTCTTAGATTCCCTTAGTGGATAAGTAAATATAATTGGTCGTTTAACAGAGCCTTGGACAGAACCTCTAATCAAAAGATATGTTGTATTAACGTTCCCATAACCTTTGAATCCTTTAACATTCTTATGTAACTCTTCTCCTAATCCAAAATCTAATATTTTTTTATTATAAGATTGTCTTGTGAACATTCCTAATTGTCCTGCTTGTGGAGCTCTGAAAGTTACTCTTGAAGGATTCCATGGAGCAAGACTCCCTGGTCTTCTTCTCCCTTTTTCAGATTTGTGATCTTTTAATCCAATTCCAAATCTTTTTACTGGTCCTACAAACCCTTTTCCTTTAGTTAAAGCTTTAACATCTACCAAAGATCCTTTTTCAAAGAAGTTTCTAAATTCTAATTCTTTTCCTAGATTAGCTTTAACAAATTCAAACTTTTCTTTTATTGATCCTCCTAATCCTATTTCTGCAAAATCAGGAGTTTTCTTCTTTTTAGTTTTCTTAGCAACAGTATGAATAATTATTCTAAGATCATCAAACTCTTCTAATCTTTTTTCAAAATCATCTAATTTTTTGCCTTCTTTTTTCTTAGGAACTTTTAATTTCTTTTTTAATTCTTTATCTAAGTTTGGGGCTAAAACTTCAGTAGAAACATTAAAACCTTTATCATCTTTTTTATAAAATCTCACAGAAATAATTTTTATTGGAGGAACTTCAACAACTGTGGTGGGGATAATAATCTGTCTATTTTTTGTTAAAGAATCAGCAGTTAAATCACGAGCAAGAACTCTTAACATACCGACACGATAACCAACAAATCCCAAAAGTTTTTTATCAGAATGTTTTTGTTCTAAGGGAATCCAGTTCACGCTAGGTAAAAGTTTAGAAGCTCTTTTTCTTGGCCAAATCTGCAAACTTCCTGCTCTTGGCTTGTGTATCTTTCCCATTTCTTATCTTTGTTTTTCCTTTTAATAGCATTCTTCCACCCGTACCTTGAACCTTAGAATACCGAGTAAAAATTGATTTATAAACCTTGCTGTTTAACTAGAAATCTTCAGAAATTCTTCTAAAAGTACTGGTAATTCTTTAGTTCCAACTTCTTCATTAAAGTGACCTCCCCCATGTTTTATGATTACTTTGGCCCCTAATTTTTCTTTGAAAAGTTCAGAATCTGAGAGGGGAATGTAAGGATCATCATCCGAGAAAATACATATAATCTTTTGAGTATGTTTTAGGACCTTTTCAAAACCTATTGGAGTTTCCAACCATGGCCTGGCGATTTCTTCATAACCTTCTTCCTCAAAAGAAGCTTCAGTTAAATTAAACCATGGCGCTACAAAAACACAACCACCAATCCTAATATCTTCAGAAAGTTTTTCTAGAAATCTTAAAACTGTTTGACATCCTATTGAATGCGCAATAAAATAAGTGTTCTTATCAGGAGTTCCAACAACTTCTTCTAATTTAGATAACCAAGCTTCAATTACAGGTTCATCAGTCTCTGGCATTTCTGGCACAGTAACTTCAAATCCTTTAGATTCTAGTTCTTTTTTTATCCAAGGCAACCATTCTGTTTCTGGAGTCCCTTCCCAACCATGAATCACAATAACTTTTTTCATTTTAAGCTACAAAATCAGATTCTTTATCTGATTTTTTACCATCAATTTCAAGTTTTCTGATAATTTTTCCTTTTCTTTTTGCTAGAATTCTTATTTTAGCAAAATCTTTTTCCCCTTTTGGCATAATAATCTCTGTTATTTCAAATGTATGTCTTGACTTTGCTTTTTTAAAATCGAGAATATCCCAAAAGAAAACCCGTTTCGCTTTATCTTTATATTTTAAGTCAAGATCTAAAACAGAGAAATTTTCTCCCAATTCATCTTTTCCTGGTTTGGGTAATCGTTGTCCAATCTTTAGTTTAATACCCTCTGCCTCACAATTTAATAGAGGAAAATAACATTTTTCAAGAATATCTTTAATTTCTTTACTACTTAATTCTTTATCTAAAGAATATTCATAAACCCTCCCTTTTTTCTCATTTTCTAAATTAAGTTTATTCCTTGATAAAACCTTCCCTTTAACTTTAACTTTATCAACCAAATCAATAATAAATTCAATTAAATCGAAAGTCATATCAAAACTAGTGACAAGTCTAACTTTGGAAGGAGTTATTCTCATTGTAACAATTGCTCTACCATTAAAAGTCCCCTTTCCAAATTTAGTAAACTGATTATGCACAGATTCATCAACCCTATTTTCAAATATTTTTTTGATAAACATCTTCCTAATGGGCCTGGCTGGGATTGAACCAGCGACCTCCACCTTGTAAGGGTGGCGTCATAACCACTAGACCACAGGCCCTCAAACTGAAGACAGCGTAAAACTTTAAAAAGCTTTCTTGCTCTTTTCAACCATGCCAAAATCAAAGAAACAGGACATTCCAAATAATGCTTATAATGGAGTTATTCCCCAAAAAGCCCCAAATTTAAAGGACTTAGAACAACAAATTCCAGAAGAAGTTAAGAAAGAAATAGAAAAAACAAGGCAAAAATTACAACAAGTTAAAAAACAACTACTCAAAAAATTCTCTTATATTGATACTGTGAGTATTCTTCCTCCATGGGCTGCTAGAGACATTGAAGAAGATGAAAACATAGTAAAAGAAAATCCTAAAGAAAATTATGTTCATTTACTAATTCTTTTACCAGATGATAAATTTAAAGAAATTAACAATGTTAAAGCAGAAGCTATAAAACTTGTTAAAGATTTTGCCCCAAAGATATGGGTTTCTGTAAGAACTCGTGCAAGTGTTTGGGATTGTTGTTTAGATGGAAAATACCCTTTAGTTGATGGTATTGCTTTATCTTTCCCTTTACATGATAAAGAAGGATTTTTAGCATCATTGAGATTAGCAACAATTCATAAAAGAATGTGTTTAGGTAAGTTTGAGAGATATGTAACAAGTTATGTTATTGCAGGATCTCTTGTAAGAGGAAATGCTAAGAAAACATCTGATGTTGATGTCTATATTGTTATTGATGATACTGATGTTAAAAGAATGTCTCGTTATGAACTAAGAGATAAATTAAGAGCAATTATCTGGAATTATGCTATCCAAGCTGGAGAAGAAGCTGGAATTAAAAACAAACTTAATGTTCAGATCTATATTTTAACTGATTTTTGGGAAGCTGTAAAAGATGCTCACCCAGTTATATTTACATTAATCAGAGACGGAGTTCCACTTTTTGATAAAGGAGCATTCATGCCTTGGAAATTATTATTAAAGATGGGAAAAATTAAACCATCTCCTGAAGCAATTGATCTTTTCATGAGTATGGGTGAAAAAGTTTCTGAAAATGTTAAAAGAAAATTAACAGATATAGTATTAGAAGATATTTGGTGGGGAGTAATAACCCCAAGCCAAGCTGTTTTAATGTTATATGGGCTAGCTCCACCAACACACAAGGAAACTGCAAAAGTGATGAGAGATGTTTTAGTAAAAAAAGAAAAGTTACTAGAGGAAAAATATGTTAAAATTTTAGAAAAAATTGTTAAAACTTACTCTACATATGAACACGATTTTGCTTATAGAGTCACAGGAAAACAAATTGATGAATTCTTAGCAGATGTTACAGATTATATTGCTAGATTAAAAAAATTAATGAAACAAATTGAAGAAAAAATAGCTGATAAAAATGTTAAAGAACAATTCAAACAAGTTTTAGATTTAATTACCCATATAACTGGAAAAGTCCCTAAAACCAAAATAGCAGAGAAATTCAAAAAAGAATTAATAGATAAGAAAAAGATTGCACCAAGAAATCTAAGATTATTGCAAGAAATCAACGAAGTTGTTAAGAAAAGTATTGCTAAAAAAGCAACCAAACATGATTTAGCAAGATTAAGAAGATCAACTTATGAATTATCTTCAGCATTATTAGAATATATTCAAAGAAAGGAGCATCTTGCTGTTCAAAAAAGTAAAACAGATATTGTTTATATCACAAAAGTAAATGGAAAGAATGTTAAAAAACAAGGACAATTATTTATATTCGACAAAGCAGCTTTTGTAATCCCCGATATTAATCAAAGCGAAATTAAAAAAATCGTTGGAAAATCAGTCACAAACTCTGATCAAACAGAACTTAAGAAATATCTGGCAAAACCAACTTACAAAAAGATAACTCCAGAGTTGATTTCTGCTCTCAAAAACCTTTTTAAAGAGTTCGAGATTATCTTCTAAAATGAAAGGAATAGTTAGATCTTTTAGATCAGGAAAAAAAACACAAAAGCCTAGGCACTTTATTATAGAGGTAGAAAGCGTAAAAGATTTGAAAAAAGCAAAGACTTTTGTGGGCAAAGAAGTAACTTGGAAATCTCCAAAAGGAAAGGAGATCAAAGGAAAGATCACATCTACCCATGGTCAATTTAAATTAAGAGCTGTTTTTAATCCTGGATTACCAGGGCAAGCAATAAACACAACTGTTGAAATAAAATGAAAATAAAACTATTAGTCCAAGCAGGAGCAATGAAACCAGGTCCAGCTCTAAGTCAAAAACTGGGTCCTTTGGGAGTAAATATGGGGAAAGTAATCTCCCAAGTTAATGCTGCAACTAAAGATAACAAAGGAATGAAAGTTCCTGTAATCCTTAATATTGATGGAAAAACCAAAAGTATCTCAACAGAGGTTTTAACACCTCCAGCAGCTGAATTATTGAAAAAAGAAATTGGAATCAAAAAAGCTTCTCCATTAGCTAGAAAATTAAAAGTAGCTAATATCCCCCTAGAAATGGTGATTAAAGTAGCTAAAATCAAAGAGAAAGATATGTTAGTTCATGGTTTAAAATCTGCTGTTAAAACTGTTCTAGGATCATGTGTTGCTTTGGGAGCATTAGTAGAAAGCAAAGAACCTTCTGAGATCATGGGAGAAGTTGATCAAGGAAAATTTGATGATATAATCAATAAAGGGTCTGAACAAGCTTCTCCTGAAAAGCTTAAGAAATTAGCTGAAGATTTTGAAGAAGTTAAGAAAGAACAAGTAAAAATAGAGAAAGAGATAGCTGAAAAGAAAGCTAAAGCAGAAGAAGCAAAAGCAGCTGGCTCAGAACCAGCAGCTGAAAAAAAAGAGGAGCCGAAACCTTCTAAATAAACCTTTTAAACCAATAATCCTTTAATTTTCTACGGGGCTGTGGTGTAGCTTGGTCTAGCATTTAAGGTTTGGGACCTTACGACCCCGGTTCAAATCCGGGCAGCCCCATGTTGAAAAATGCCAGTATTAATCAATTTCAAGATTTGCGATAATGCAAAAGAATGTGGAGGAATCACAGCTTGCAAAAGCGGAGCTATCTACTGGGACAAGGAAAAGAAAACAATTGCTATAGATAACTCAAAATGCACCGGATGTGGTGAATGTGTTAAAGAATGCCCTGTTGGAGCTATTAGATTAGCTAAAACAGATGAAGAATATGAAAGAATTAAGAAAGAAATAGAAGAAGATCCAAGAAAAACATCTGACTTATTTGTAGATAGATATGGAGCACAACCAATTCACGATTACTACTTAACAACTAGTGAGAATTTTGATTCTGAAGTTGTACAATCAAATAAACTAACCGTGGCAGAATTATTCAACGATGATTCTATACAATGTTTATTAGACTCAATTCCAATCAAAGATCTATTTGAAGGAATAGATATTAAGTACAAAAAAGTAGAATTAAAAGATAATTCTTTGCTAGAAAAATATGAAATTAAAGAACTTCCATCCCTATTATTTTTCAAAGATGGCAAGCTCTTAGGCAGAATAGAAGGGTACAAAGAAACTAAAGATAAAGAGGCTGTTAAACAAGAAATCAAGGAAATTACATCTAAATCCTAACCTTTATAAACTATCTTTTGATCAAGACAACATGGCAAGGACAAAAAAGACAAAATCAACAGGCCGATTCGGTCCAAGATATGGTGTAAGAGTAAAAGGAAGATTAAAGGCAATAGAATCAAAACAAAGAAAAACTCAAAAATGCCCTTTCTGTAAGAAAAAAACAGTAAAAAGATTAGCAAAAGGAATATGGTCTTGTAACTCATGCAAAAGAAAATTCACAGGAGATGCTTATTTCCTAAACATTTAAAAAATTTAAACAGATAATTAAAAAATGGTTGTATACAAATGCTTTTTTTGTGGAAAACAAATCTCAGATAAAGTCCTAAAAACAAGGTTTTCTTGTCCATATTGTGGTGCAAAGGTTTTCTTCAAACCAAGAAAAGCAATTAAAAAGGTAAAAGCAATTTAAAATGACAATTCAAAATCCTATGGAACAACTACAACTTGCTGAACAAAACATGCAAAATATCACATTGCAAAAACAAGTATTCCAAATGGAGCTAGTTGAGACAAATAATGCACTAGAAGAACTAAAAAATGTGAAAAATGAGGAAGTTTTCAAAGTTGTTGGTTCAGTTATGGTTAAAACAGATAAAAAAAAGGTTACAGAAGACTTAAAAAAGAAGTCTCAAGTCCTAGATTTGAGGATGAAGGCTCTAGAAAAGCAAGAAGAAGATCTAAAACAAAAAATTATCAAGATAAGGTCGGAAATATTGAAGAAAACAAAGGTTGAAAAAAAGTAACAAAAAGTTTATAAAGTGGGAGGGATTAAGACAATTTAAGATGCCATTTTTCAAAAAAATTTTCGGATCAGAAAAGACACCAGAGACAGCTGAATATATTGAAATAGAGACTGGAAGAGACACAAAAAAAGGCAAAATTATATTAAAACCATTTGTTCTTAAAACATTTGAAGACACTAGCAAAGTATTAGATATCTTAAGAGAAGGATATGCTATAGCTTTGATTGATATCAAACCTTTGAAAAACAAGGATGTTGTTGAACTTAAAAGAGCAATAGCAAAACTCAAGAAAACAGTAGATGCTTTAGAAGGAAGCATAGCTGGTTTTGGAGATAATGTTATTGTAGCAACACCTTCTTTTGTAGAGATCTCACGTGGTGGACCAATTCCAGCACCAAAAGAAGAGAAATAAGCAGATGAAAGTTCTTTTTGTCCCTACACAGAGCAATGTTTCTATCTCAGATTCTATTATTCAGAAAATATCTAGAAAACTTCCTAAAAAAATAGGGATTATATCTACAATTCAATTCTCCTACTTGATTAATCAATTTAGATCTGTTTTGAGAAGAGAAGGAAAATCTGTTTTTGTAGACAAAAAAGGATTAATTCTTGGTTGTGATGTTAAATCAGGACTAACTTTACAAAATAAAGTAGATGTTTATCTTTACATTGGTTCTGGTAGGTTTCATACTCTTGCTTTGGCATTAGAATTGAAAAATCAAAAACCAATATTCATCTTTAATCCTTCAACACTGGATTTTTATGAATTTAATTGGGATGAAGTTAAAAAAATTAAACAAAAACAAAAAGCAGCTCATGTTAAATTCTTATCAGAAGATAAAATTGGGATTATTGTATCTACAAAATCAGGACAAAATAATTTATCAGAAGCTTTTAATCTAAAAAAACAATTTGAAAAAAAGAAAAAGAAATCTTATATCTTTTTAACAGATAATTTTGACCTTAATCAACTAGAAAACTTTCCAGAAATTAAGTCATGGGTTAACACAGCTTGCCCAGGTTTATCTCGAGAAAATCCCTCTTTAATCTTAGACTTTAGAAACATTAAAAAAGGGTGATCTTTTCTTTCATAGATGCCTAAGAAGTCTGATAAGAAACTTAAGGAAAAAATCAAAAAGGCTGATGTATCACGGTCTGGAGGAATCTTTTATAGAACTGAAAGAAAAATAATTGAAAACTGGGTGAAAAAATTTCCCTTATTCTTAACTCCAGATAGATTAACTGCAATCTCTATTATTTCTGCTGCATTAATTGGTCTATGTTTTTATCTAACAAATTTTAGCAAAATTTGGCTCCTATTTGTTTGTTTATTTCTATTCACCAATTGGATTGGGGATAGTTTTGACGGAGAAGTTGCAAGATACAGAAAGATTCAGAGACCAAGATATGGTTATTATATAGATCATGTTTTAGACGCTTTTGTATTTGTATTCATGATTGTGGGATTGGGATTATCTCCTTATCTGAGTATGACTCTTGCTTTAGCTTTAGTTATATGTTTCTTACTACTCAATGTTATGACTTCTATAGCAGCATATACTCAAGCAAGTTATAGAATTGGATATGGTGGATTAGGAGGGACAGAAGGAAGGATAGTATTCTTTGTATTTAGTTTAATTCTATTCTTTTTCATACCTGCGAGTGGAACCATCTTTTTCCTAGGAGCTACAGCATTCACTTTCCTAGATCTTATAGCTCTCATATGTCTGGGACTCTTCACTTACATGATCATCATAGGATTTGTTGTTAATATTAGACACTTTAATAAAGTCGATAAGAAAACATATAAGGAAATGACTATAGCTGAAGCTTTTGATAAATTAGAGTTCATACAAAACTTGAGGAAAAGTGATGTTGGAAAATTCCTGAGTGGAGAATATATAGAACAAGAAATTAAGAAATTTACAGATAGTTTCAATGGAACCCCTCCTAAAAAGAAGAAATCTTAATTTTCAAGAAGATGTATAAAATAGAAAACAAGATTGATGATAGTATAACAAGAAAATTAAAAGATAAACTTAAAAAAAAGTGGACTCCAAAACTAGCAAATGTCTTTTCTCCAAATTTTTTGAGTATTCTTGGATTAATTTCTTCAGTATTTGCTGGCTTATGTTTCTATTTAACTCAATTTAGTGAATATTGGCTTTTCGGTGCAGCTGCAGCAATTCTTATCAATTGTTTTGCAGATGAATTTGATGGAGAAGTGGCTAGATATAAAAAAGAAGCAACTGGCCATGGATTTTTTACAGATAGGATGTTCGATCAATTAGGATTCTTTTTGGTTATGTTAGGATTAGGATTATCCCCCCTAATGCAACTTCCTTTAGCGCTCCTATTAGTTGTTGTTTACTTCATAATATCTATGAATGTTTTTTTAATGGCTTATGCTACAGGGAAGTTTAGAATAGCTTATGGAAAATTTGGGCCAGTGGAACTTAGGTTAGGTTTTGTTATCTATTGTATATGCACTCCTTTTTCCAAATATATCTATCCATATGTTCTTTCAGAAGGAAAATTTTTAGGTATTACCCCAATAACTTCCTTTGATCTTATTGCGTTGATTGGAATAGCAATTTTCGCATTAATTGCTATTTTTACAATTGTAGAGAACTTTACTTATTTATTTAAAGTCAGGAAAAAAATTCTTTTTAAAAGTCAGGTGAAATAGAAACGCCCGGACCAGGAATCGAACCTGGATGCCCCGGAGGGCACGGCTTTCCAGGCCGTTGCGATACCATTACGCGACCCGGGCATAAATTTTACAGTCTTATACAAGTTAAAAAGCTTTTTAAAATAGATTTTATTTGAATACCTATGAAAAAAGAGGTCAAACAAGCAAAACCAAAAAGAAAGATTAAAGCTTGGTTGATGGTAGTGATTATAATAATTATCTTAATCTTATCATTCTATTTTATAATTTTAAACCCAGCAGTTAGTAAACCAGAATTAGAAAAACCAGCATTATTAAATGAAATGGTTAATGGAACGCTTGTACAATTAGATCATACTCACTTAACCTACATCTTAACAGAATTAGGGTACTATAAAATCCATAAAAATCCATTAAATGGAGAAGTTCCTTTACTAACAATAAGAATGTCTGATCTTAACAAAGAATTTAACTTTACAACAAATAGGGGAAGAGTTATTCATGTTCCTACTTCCAGTGCTCTTCAAGATGTAATTCTAACATCTGACCAAGAAACAATGGTTGGTATATATGAATCAGAAGATGTGATTCAAGCAACTAAAAATAAGATCAATGAAGGTAAGTTTGCTGCAGCAGTTCTTAAGGAGACTACAGATTTAACAATGAAAGGTTATATGACTGTCTATAATTCTTTATCTTAAGTTCTAATACCTGGTTTGTGAAATGGCCATCCATTTGCCCATGGGACAAAATCATTAAAACGCCTTGCTCTTGAAGTTTCTACAGGAGAGCTTTTATATTCTAATTTAAGGGTGAGATAACCTGCCTCTCTAGTTGGGCACCAACCATGTTTTTTATATGGGTCAAATGTCCTTTCTTCTCCAGGGACGAGGGCATTAAAAGAACCAGCCAAATCATCAAACTCTTTCGTATTTATGAATAAAACTCCACTCCCTTCTAAAACAGAAATTCCTCTGCTTCCATGCATCATTTTTTCAATATCTGATGGAAGAGTATAACATCTATCAACAACCAGAGGACTAACTTTTTTTATTAAAATACCTGTTTCTGGATCTAATTCATAACCCTTAGCCAAATGCTCTTTAGTTATACTAGCAAATCTCTCAAGATCTGTTCTTTCTGCCCACCAGTTTAAAACTCTACTATTATTAACAACCTTTAATACATCTGGAAGTGGCATTTTACTCTCTTAACACCAAAGAATATTTAAAGAATATTGCAGTTTAATCCTTGTTTTACAGAATATAATTAAAATGAGGCTGATATCTGATCTACATGTTCATTCTAGATTTGCAAGAGCAACTTCTAATGAATTAAATATCCCTAATCTAGAAAAATGGGCAAAAGTAAAAGGACTAGGACTTATAGGAACAGGAGATTTCACACATCCAGAATGGAACCAAGAACTAAAAAGAGATCTAAAGGAAGATGGAACAGGAATTCTAAAAACAGAAAATAACTTTCCATTTGTTTTACAAACAGAAGTTTCATTAATGTATTCTCAAGGAAATAAAGGAAGAAGAGTTCATTTAGTCCTATTAGCTCCTTCTTTTGAAATAGTAGATCAAATCATAGATTATTTTGCAAAAAAAGGAAGATTAGATTATGATGGAAGACCAATATTTGGATTAAATGCAATAGAAGTTACAGAATCTTTAAAATCAATTTCAGATCAAATAGAAATCATTCCAGCACATATCTGGACACCATGGTTTGGTTTACTCGGATCTAAATCAGGATTTAATTCTTTTGAAGAAGCATTTGAAGA
The DNA here is from genome assembly GCA_020343435.1 of archaeon. Classification (GTDB taxonomy): domain Archaea; phylum Nanobdellota; class Nanobdellia; order Pacearchaeales; family UBA284. The sequence continues at coordinate 631,371 of CP070794.1, forward strand.
TCAAGTTAAACATATTTATTCCTTAGAAACAGGATTAAGCTCAGATCCCCCTATGAACTGGAGACTTTCCCAATTAGATAAATACTCTATTTTATCATTCTCAGATCTACATAGTTTCTGGCCATGGAGAATAGGAAGAGAATCAACTATCTTTGAATTACCAGAATTAACTTATAAAAATCTAATAAATGCAATAAGAACAAAACAAGGATTAGCAGGAACAATAGAAGTAGATCCTGGCTATGGAAAGTATCATTTTGACGGACATAGATTTTGTAAATTCTCTTGTTCACCTCAAGATTCTAAAAAAAGAAATAATACATGTCCTAGGTGTAATAAACAATTAACAATCGGAGTTTTAAACAGAGTAGAAGAATTAGCAGATAGAGAAGAAGGATTTAAACCTGAAAATCCAAAACCTTTTCATTCTTTACTTCCATTACATGAATTAATCTCACTAGTTCTTGAGACTTCAATTTCAACGCAAAAAGTTTGGAAAGAATATAATCATTTGATAATGAAATTTGGAAATGAATTTGATATTCTACTTAACACTCCAGAAGAACAGTTAATAAAAGTTGTTTCAGAAAAAATTACTTCAACAATAATAAAAAATAGAGAGGGGAAAATTAAAGTTAAGCCAGGATATGATGGAGAATATGGGAAAGCAATGTTAGAAGAGCAAAAGACTTTATTCTAGGGTAGATCTTCTGGTCTTGTACCATACATCCTGAAAAAAATACTTTGGGAAGAATCCCTTCTATTTTCTTCTGGAACTAACCCTCTAAACTGTCTAACTGCATGAATAGCATCATCCCCAAACCTTAATCCGACATCTGTTTCTGATACATCTCCTTTATATCCCATCACTGTTGCAGCCATTGCCATCTGTCTTATCTCAGCCACATCAGCATCATAGCATGCTCTAAACTGTTCTGAAGTAAATTCCCCTCCCCTTCTAGCACGCGCTAAACCATATGCTAAGTTAAACATTTCCTCAACTCCTGGGTGCATGTCGGTATCTCTTTGTGGTCTATTTCTTGCAGCAGAGATTATTGCATCATATATATTCTGTCTTCCTTTTTTTCTTCTCCAAACAACATCTTCAACTAGTCCTCCAATTGCACGATAATTATCTGTTGATAGAAGTGCTTGTTCTAGTGGAAGAGACATCTCTCCATCTTCAGCCATCCTCCAAACTGTTGTCCTATCTTTTCCCCGTAACCTCCTCTTTAGTAATTCATAAAAAATTCCCGCTCTTTCACTATCTCTCCCAGTTACAACCCTACTTAAAGGAGCTATTGGGACTGCCAATGGAGAAACCAAGTTTATTAGCTCTCTTTGGTGGAGTGAAGGACGATCAAAAACATCATCTAATTTTTGTTGGCTTGTTACAATAACAATACCATTTCTTGGAGTAGAACTTATCTCTTTTATTGCCTCAACAGCTTGTTCAATAGTATAACCCGGATTTCTTAATCCAAAACGTTGAACATCCTCTAAAATTAAAATATTAGCATTATAAACCCCATCTAAGAATCTTTGGGCAGCTTCTTTCTGAGTATCTGAAGTTCTTGTATCAAATCTTTGTTTAGTTCTTCTTATCAAATTACCCGCAGTTGTATAGACTAAACGTGGTCTTCTACTTTTTAATTTTCTTCTGTTTCCAGGAGTTAATGCCGCAATTTCATTATCTAAAATCCTATGTCCTATGGCCTGTACTAAATATGTCTTTCCAAGTCCAGAGTCTCCATGTAGGAATAATACCGGGAAAAGAATCTCTCTTTTAGAACAATAACTCTTTGCCATTCCGGCAGCAACGCCATTATGTCGTGAAACTAGCATATCTCTAAATGTATGTCTCGAATCTAATTGATTTCTCATTCCTTCTATCTTGGCAACTCTTTGTTCCAATTTAGAAGGACTTCTTGAATCTCCTCCTTCTCCCCAAACTCTATCAGCCTCCCATAAAAGTCTAGACATGTGGGTATTTTCAAGAACTCTTCTTCCACCATCTTCATATCTGACTGTTTTAATTCCCAAATCTTTTACAGCACCAAGCACTTTATCTATGTGGTTTTTTTCTCCATGAATCATTATTGCTTCAGGAACACAGATAGTCAAAACTTCTCCATCAACATCTAATACAGATCTTTGATAAAATCCTGCCGCAGCAGGACCCAAAGCATCAAAAATTTTCTGATTAAGTTCTCTTTGATCAATTCCCTCAGCCATATCTCACCTTAGTTCTATCAATTTATAAAGATTATTATTTCTAAAGTAGTAACATTTTTCAGGATATAAGGTTTTAAAATCAAGATACTTATCCTTTTTGCCTCTGTAGTTCAACGGATAGAACACGCGGCTACGGACCGTGAGATCTGGGTTCAAATCCTAGTAGGGGCATTAATCACAACTAGAACATGTTTCATAACCTCTCAATTCAGCTTCTTCCTTTGTTTCAAAACAAATCAAATTCTCTTTCTTAATTTTCTGGGCCCATTGACAACCACATTTATGATATTTATTCGAATTCTTACTTGCAGCATAGTTATCTTCTTTAGAACATGCCAAATAAACACATCCAGAACTCTTAGTTATTGGCTCTCCTATCTGTTTCCAAATACCTTTCTTAGCTTCAATAGCTTGCTGTTCAGCTTGAGAAATCATATTTTGATATTTTTCATCTTCATTATAGAATTTTGCAATAGCTAATCCTTCTCCAACAATCTCAGCATTAACTAAAGAACCATCTAACCAAACCCATCTCAATAACCTATCATACCTATCCTTATTTTCAATATCTCGTTCTAATTCTATTTCTTTAAACAAAACTCTAGATTCTAAGAACTCTTTAGCTTCTAAATAAAATTGTTCATTTTTTTCAGGAGTATCTATTCCCAATAACCTAACTCTATCTCCTCCTTGTATTGTCAAAGTATCTCCATCAATAACTTCAGTTACCAGACCTTTTTCAAAAGATTCTCTAGTTGTTTGTTGAGTTACACAACCAGAACTAATTAGAATAACCGCTAATATAAAGATCAAAACCCCTTTTTTCATAAAAAATAAAGAAAAAAAGAAAATTTAAACTTTTTTAAATTTAGGGTTATCAGAAGTTTTTAGACAGATTTTTTAGTCCTCTTCATCATCCCAATTTTCTTCCTCTTCATCACGTTTCTTCTTCTCTTCATCTTCTTCCCCTTCTTCGTCATCCCAATCATCCCCATATTCTGCCATTTTTTGACCTCCAAATTTTAATTTGTTATGCCCAAATTCTTTTTAAACATTCTTTAAGAAAATTTAGTCCCTGGTTAGTTAATCCAAGAGTTTAAATACTTAAATTAAATCAAAATTCAGCAAATTTTACTGCAAAAAGGAGGTCTCTAAAATGTCTTGTAAAAAAAATAAAAAAGGTGTATCTACTAAGAAAAAAAAGAAATAATCATTCTTTACTTAATTTAAATTTCAATCATTTATCTTCTTCTTTATTTCTTTCTTTAAGTGGCTGTGGCGGGAGTTGAACCCGCGACATCTGCCTTATGAGAGCAGCACTCTAACCACTGAGTTACACAGCCTTATTCAGACTAATAAGCTATATTTTAAAAACTTATCATTTAAAAAAAGAAAAGAAAAAGAAATAAAATTTATTTCTTCACTAAAACAATATCCATTGTACTTACGTTAACGTTCTTACCTTCTTTGTTCTTGAATTCTTCACTGTTGATTTTTATGTCCTTTATCTCAATACCGTGTTCTTTCAAGAATCTCCTTGTAGCAACTTCAGCAACATCTACAGCTCTACTGATAAACTTTCCTCTAGCTTTTATTGTAACTTCTTTTGCTCCCTTGGTTGTAAATTGCATTACAACTCCTGTAACGTAGTTCATGAATGGTTTACCACCGATGAAGATGGTGTTTTCGTCATTGTCTGCCATTTTTACCTCCGTTTATAGTTTAGCATTTCTTCTTTAATCTTGTCACATAACCAGCAATCTTATTCCTAGTTTTTTTATCAGATCCCATAATATCTTTTAGAATCTTCTTTGTTTTTTCAAAATCTTTGTCAAAAACTTCTGGCTTTTCTTCTACCAGTTTTCTAGCTTTTCTCTTGATTGCTGTTGACTTAATTCGTCCCATTTTTACTCTTGTATCTCCCTCTTGTCTCAACTTTTTTCAGTTGTTTTAACACGTTTTCATTACCTTTTCTGTATGTTTTTATTACTTCTTTTAAGTAGTTTTGCCAGCTTTTAAAATGTTTCGATTTCAAAGCTTGAGCTAACAAATATAAGTCCACAGCTTTATCTTCTACCCTCGCTGAATGAAATCCTAAACCAAAATCTATGAAATAAACTTTCCTGTTTCTCAGAATCATATTACTAGTAGTTAAGTCTCCATGAATTATGTTATTTTTATGTAAGATTGCCAGATTTTTCCCTATTTCTTTACAAATTCTGAAAGCTTCTGTTTTAGGTAATTTATCTAACCATTCACTTAGTTTTTTTCCAGATAAAAATTCCATTTCTATCTGAAATTCTGATGTTTTTTTGATTTTTGGGACATCAACCATCTTAGAAGTCTTCTCTAATAATCGAGATTCTCTCTTTGTTCTTCTTTTTCTTAGCATTAAATCTAGATTTTTATGTCTATAACCCTTTTTTATTCTATCCTTAATCAAAGAATTCCCTTTTCTAATCAGAATTGCTTCAGCTCCTTGTGCTATGATTTTCATTTTAGAACGTATGCTGCAAAACTTATAAATTTTAACTTCTAATCTTAACTATGAAAATTCCATGTAAGAACAGAATTTTCTTAGCTCCAATGGCTGAGATTAATGACATAGCATTTAGATTATTATGTAAAAAAGCTGGCTGTGGATTAACTTATACTGGAATGATTACTCCATTAACAAAACAGAAATGGGAAATGGATGATAAACCAGCACTACAATTATTCTCTACATCAACAAGAGGGGTAAAAGAATTCATAAAAAAATATGAAAATAAAGTAACTTTATTTGACTATAACCTTGGATGTCCAGCACCAACAGCTAGAAAACAAAGGTTCGGATATTTTATACAATCTAAACTAAAAACTATTGAAAAAATTCTACAAATAATGAGGAAATCAACTAAAAAACCAATAACAATTAAACTAAGAAAATCAAAATATGCATTAAAAATAGCTAAAATAGCAGAAAAATACGTTGATGCAATTGGAATCCATCCAAGAAAAGCTAATCAAGGTTATTCTGGAACTCCTGATCTAGATTTTGCTTTGAAATTAAAGAAATCTGTTAAAGTTCCTATAATCTATTCAGGAAATGTTAATGAAACAAACTATAAATCTCTATTAAAAAAATTTGATTATATAATGATTGGAAGGAGAGCTATAGGAGATCCAAACATCTTCGCTAAATTAACTAAGAAGAAATCTAATTTGGGATTCAAAGATTATCTTAAACTAGCTAAAAAATACAAATTCTCTTTTACAAGACTAAAAAGGCAAGCAATTTCATTTACAAAAAGAAGAGCTGGAGCAAAAAAACTAAGATTAAAGTTAATAAAAACAAAAAATATCAAAGAAATAGAAAAAATTAATGTTTAAACAGAGGACAATCAACAACTTCTGTTTCAGCTTCTCCTCCCTCAAATCTTAGATCAAATCTGAACTTCTCACTTAACTTCTTTAATCCTTCCAAGTTTTCATCATCAATAATTCTTCCAACCCAGGAATTATCTAATCCATCTGCAGCAACTTTAACGATTCTTACCTTAAAATTATTAGAAATTAATTTTTTCCAATATTCTTCTGCACTTATCCTCCAAATAGGATTAAAACATTTTAATTTTAATTTATCACAAATCTTCTGAATTCTTAATTTTTGGTAATTGGAAGCAACAGCACCAGTTACAATTCCATCAATTTTGAATTTTTCTTTAGCATTTTGAATAGCTTTTTCTAAATCAACAAGTTCTTCTTCTTTTTCACCTTTAGTTTTCTGAAAAATAATCGGCAAACCAATTTTTTTAGCAATTTTTTCTATTTTATCTTTAGAAACTTGTTGAAACATATAACTATCAGGATTTTCAGAAAGAATTGAAATCAAACAAACTAATTCTTTTTTATATAAGAATCCAGAATAAGTAGAATCTTTCCCTCCTGAAAATAAAACTCCTAATTTCATCTTAATAACTCTTAGCAATATAAACTACAGAATTAGATTTTTTACCACAATAACAACATTTTCCTTTAGGTTTTTCATTAATCTTACAAATAATCTTTGCTCCACCAGTTTTTGTTTTTATCCAATCTTCACATTTCTGATTTCCGCACCATTCTGTTTTCACTAATTTCTTGTTTTTAATACTTTTAACAACATCAGATATATTTTTAGCAAGAACAGTGTTGTTTTTCAGATGTCTTTTAGCTTTATTATAGAGATTATTATGAATATCCTCTAAAACTTTCTCAACTTTTTTAGCAACATCTTTAATCTTAACAAATTCTTTTTTTCCAGTATCTCTTCTAACTAGAACAACTTGTTTTAACTTAATGTCTTTAGGTCCTAATTCTAATCTTATTGGAATTCCTTTCATTTCCCAGTCATTGAATTTGAAACCAGGACTAACATCTCTATCATCAATCTCAACTCTAACTTTACCTAACTTAATCTTTTTAGCTTCAGAAACAACTTGTTTCTTATCTTTTTTGTAAATAGGAACAATTACAACTTGAGTTTCAGCGACTTTTGGAGAAACCACTAATCCTTTGCTATCAGAATGCATCATTATTGCAATTCCAATACTTCTAGCTGATAATCCCCAAGAATTCTGCCATACATATCTCTCTTTTCCATTTTCATCTTTAAACTTAATATCAAAAGCTTTTGCAAAGTTTTGTCCAAGATTATGAGATGTTCCAGCCTGAGCACATTTTCTAGAAGGTAAAAAAACTTCTGTAGTTAATGTCTTATCTGCACCTGCAAATTTTTCTTTATCTGTTTTAACTCCTTTAATTACAGGAATTGCAAATATATCTTTGTAAACATCAACATAATAATCCAATATTTTTTCAACTTCTTGGATAGCTTCTTTTTCAGTTGCAAAAGCAGAATGTCCCTCTTGCCATAAGAATTCTCTAAATCTAATCAAAGGAATAGGATTCTTAAATTCCCACCTAACAACATTATTCCACTGGTTTAATCTTAATGGTAAATCTCTCCATGATCTTATCCATTTAGCATAAGCAGGATACATACTACTTTCAGAAGTTGGTCTAATCGCTAACCTTTCTTTTAATTTTGTGTTCCCTGTTTGAGTGACCCAAGCAACTTCAGGATTAAATCCTTCAACATGCTCTTTTTCTTTTGCTAAATTAGATTCTGAAACTAATAAAGGAAAATAAGCATTCTTCACACCATCTTTTTTTATCTTATCATCAAAATACTTCATAACTTGTTCCCATATAAAATAACATCTTGGTCTAAGAATATAACATCCAGAGACATTAGAGTATTCAATTAGTTCTGCTTTTTGAATTAACTGAACAAACCATTCTGAAAATTCATCTTTTTCAGCTGTTATTCCTATCTCCTTCTTTTTCATAAAATACTAAAGATTAATCAATTTTTAAATTTATTCAAGAGACACAAAAAGTCTTATAAACAAAAGAATTCTTATAAAATAATGATTGAAAAAGAGCATACATTAAGAGTTCTAAAAAAGACAATCAAAACTTTGAAAGCAAGAGATATGACTATGTTAAGGACATTATCTAATCAAACAATTCACACAGCTTCTGTTTATCAAGATCCCGATGCAATTGCATTAGCTGTTACTATTTATGCTTTAAGTAAGATTGTTGAAAGAGAAAATTACAGACATTATCCTGATTGGAAACCTTTCATAAAATCTTGTTTAAGTTATTTGGATAAAACAATCACTTATCTGGAAAAAGGGGATATGAAAAGATTCAGGAATAATTTAATGGGCATTAGAGGAGAAATAGAAAATATTAGTTCTAAACTTAAAGAGTATATCAAAGAAGTTTTTAGAAAAGCTGCTATTAGTAAAGCTTCTAGAATATATGAACATGGAATTTCAAGAGCAGAAACAGCAAAACTTCTAGGAATAACTCAATGGGAATTAGCAGAATATGTTGGAAGAACTGGAATTGCAGATATTCGTCTAAGTGTCACAAGAACTGTTAGAGACAGAATTAAACTAGCACAATCTTTATTCAAATGAAAGCCTTATTCTTTGACTCATCTTCAATAATCTCTTTAGCATTAAATGATCTTCTATACATTTTAGAACCTTTAAAAAAAGAATTCAAGGGAGAATTTTATATTACCCCAGATATAAAAGCAGAAGTTATAGATTACTCACTGAACACTAAAAGATTCATGTTAGAAGCACTTATGGTAAAAAAATTAATTGATAAGGGAATTCTGAAAATCTACAACAAGAAATTTAATTTCAGGAAATTTTTAGATATGGCAAATAAAACTTTTAAAGCAGATGGAAAATTTATTAATCTTTTACATAGGGGAGAAGCATCTTGTATTGCAGCATATAGAAGTTTTAATGAACAAAAGAAAGCAATTGTTATTGATGAACGAACCACTAGAATGCTATGTGAAGCACCAGATAAATTAAAAGATCTTTTAGAAAAGAAATTATCTAAAAAAATACAACCAGTTAAAGATAATTTTAAATTTTTTAAAGATATTAACATAATACGATCAAGTGAATTGGCTTTCTTAGCTCTGAATAAGAAAATTCTTGAGTTTCAAGCAACCAAAACTAAAGTTAGAGAAGCTTTACTTTATGCATTAAAGTTCAAGGGATGTGCTATCTCCACCCAAGAGATTAACGAAGCAATAAAAATCTAAAAACATTTTTAAATTACCAATTCTTATTTTAAACATGGTAAGAAGAACCAGAAGAAAAAAGAGGAGAACTACTAGAAAACGAAGAAAGACAGTAAAACCAGCACCAGTTAAAAGAAGAGCATTTACATCAACACAGAGGCATGTAAACCCAGTTACAGAGGTTCATGTCTTAGGAATTGCAGGAGGAATAGTAACATTGCTTGCAGGGATTCTGTGGTTGCTAGGAAGTCTTTTTTCATGGAGTTTAGAAGCATTTACATGGTTTAGTTTCGGAGATCTAGGGTTGATAAATATTGCTTGCGGTTTAATCCTTTTACTTTCAGCAGCAACTTTAAAGAAAAATTTCTTAGGAGTGGGTTTGGTATTATTAATATTTTCAATAATAGCAATAATAGCACCACCAGGAGGATTTGTTGTTGGTCCAATCTTAGGATTGATTGGGGGTATAATCGCTTTAGTAAAGTCTGCTAACCCTTCATTCAGATAAGAGTTAACTGCTTTGATGTGAGAAATCTCTCTTTTCCAGTTTTCATATCCCTTAGTTTAAACTTTTTCTTTTTTATTTCTTCAGAACCAATGAAAACAACATAAGGGATCTTTTCTTTATTTGCATATTCTAAAGCTTTTGAGATTTTATCCATAATAAAACAAGAAATATTATTTTTTCTTAATTCTTTTACAATTTTAATAGATTCTTTATCCTGATTTATTGATATTACAATACATTTAACTCTATCACTATCAACTTTAGCTATTCCAGTTATCCTATCTAAACCAAAAGACAAACCAACAGCAGGAATCTGTTTATTTAATAATCTTCCAACAGAATCATCAAATCTTCCTCCACCAACTAATGAGAATTTGTATTGTTTTGAATTTATTTCAAAAACATTTCCAGTGTAATAACTTAAACCCCTTGCTAAAGAAGCATCAAATTCAACATTAAATCCATAATCTTTACATAATTTTATTAATTCTTTTACTTCATCTGAACCTTTGAATTCCTCTTCTGTAAAAAAACTTAAATCTTTTTTAATGAAATCTAAAATTTTCTTAGCTTTCTTATTCCCAGTTACTGAAGAAATATTTTTTTCAATTTCTTGTCTTGTTAACTTATCCAGTTTATCTAATTCTCTCAAAACTTTTTCTTTATCTGAAATCCCAAATCTTGTTAATAAATCATCTAATAATTTTTTGTTATTAATTCTAATTTTAACTTCAATTTTTAATTCTTTGAAAATATCATTAACAACTGCCAAAACTTCAGCATCAGCTTTTATTGAAGAATCACCAATAATATCAATATCACATTGTGTAAATTCTCTATATCTTCCTTTAGCAACAGGTTCATCTCTAAAAACAGAACCAATCTGATATCTCCTAAAAGGCAATTTTAAATTAGGGTTTTGTTTCAACAATCTTGCTAATTGAAAAGTAAACTCATATCTTAAAGCTAGGGCTCTTTTTCCTCTATCTTTTAACTTGAAAATATTACTTACAGCTTCATCTTGTAAATTATCCCCTTTTACAATCTTTTCATACTCAATTATTGGGGTCTCAATAGGGCTAAAGCCATATAATCTAAACCATTTTTCAATGATCTCTTTAACCTTAATTCTCTTTAGTGCTTCAACACCAAGAATATCTCTAAAACCCTTTACAGATTCCATTCTCTTTTGAAAAGGGCGGTAACCGGGAATTGAACCCAGGCCTCACGGACCACAACCGTACGCGCTACCATTACGCTATTACCGCCATATTTAACTTCAAATTCTTGAGAATTAAAAACCTTTGTAATATAAGCAAAGCTAGAAAATCTAATTGGAGTGATGAACACCCCCCCACAGTTTACTTTGCTTTTCCATAGAGAAACCAATGAAATTTGGCTTTTAAAATTAACGGTTTGTTCATATAACCTATTTATACACACATATTAAGTATTAACTAACAATATTAAGTATCTATTAGAAAGCTTTATAAGTATAAAAGTACACACAAATTAAGTATGGATTTCAGGGGCAGAAAAAAGGAGTTAGTTAAACTCAGAAAGATAAGTAAAAATCATTCTAGCGAGAGAGAAATCTCTGGAGTCATTAAAAGAGAGATACTCCAAATTAAAAGACTTCCTAAAATAAAAGTAGAAAAGGAAAAAAGTTTTCAAAATACTTTAAAAATACTCATTCCCCTTGCTGTTATCCTCTTAATTCTCTTTTTATTTTTAGGTCCACAAATAGTAGATCTTACTGGATTAACTATTCGAACTTCAGTAACATATCAAGATGATCTTAATCTTAATTTCACAAATCTGACATCCTATCAATGGGTTTTAGAAAATCATGGTCAATTAAAAAGCGCAAGAGTATCAGGAGAACTGACTCTTATTGGAGAGGGTTCTGTAAGGATTTATTTAGGAGATAAATTAATCCTTAATAGTTCTCAACTAAATGAAACGATTAGTGAAAACCAGGGAGGATTTATTACTGGCCTCTCTGTTTTAGAAGGAGAAGCAACAGAAACACAAGGAACAGTAGAACAAACTGTAACTGAAGTTGAGGTTCCAGTTGAGAAAGAAACAGTTCCTAAAGAAGATTTTTCTGCCCCTGAAGAGGAATCCATACAAGCAGAAGAAACTCCTGAAGAGGAACCAGTAGAGCCCTCTCCTGAAGAAATAGTAGAAACCCCTCCCCCTAAAGAAGAAGCAGAAGGAAAAAACATAACAGAAGAAATCAGCAAAGAACCAGTATTAGAAGAAGAAATCCCAGCTGAAAATATTAGTGAAGGACCAATATTAGAAGAAGAAAACATAACAGAAGAAAGCAATATTACTATTGAAGAGAACATCACTGAACAAAACATAACTTCAGAAAATGAAACCAATATAACTCTAGAAGAAAACATAACAGAAGAAATCAGCGAAGAACCAGTATTAGAAGAAGAAAACATAACTGAAGAGATTGAAGAAATTAAAGAGACAATAAAAATAAGAACCATCAAATTTTCTGATATTTGTGTTGATACATGTAATTTAGAAGGTTTAGATCTAAACAAAGAAGAGTATACTTTAAGATTTGAAGTAGAGAACTCAACTGGTTTTTTAAATTCAATTAGTTATGAGATCTATGAAGTAGAAGAAATTATAGAAGAAAGAGTAAATTACACTCAATATAGGAAAATACAAGATGATCCTAATTTTGATGTATTTATCAATTCTAGTTTTTTAGAAGAAAATAATTTATTTGTTATTTTTTATCATGATTCTCCTGAAGCTCAAAAAATTAGAGTTAATGGAAGTGTTGATTTTAATTTAGATAAAGAAATTTCTTTACAAAACGAATTTGTAACCCTTATTGTTTATAACTACAACAACGAATATTTTGAATTAGCTGTTGGAAACGAAACTGAAATTCTAGTTTTCGGAGAAGAACCTCCTTCCTTTGAAGAAATTTCTTTCAAAAGAAGATTAGATTGTCATAGATGTGGTCAACATAAAGTTCCTCCTTTAACTGAGGTTAATATGATAATAACAGCAGAGTTTGAAGGAACTTTACAAAATATAACTTTCTCAGATTATTATAGTAATGAATGGCAAGTAACGAATTCTAATAACGGAACAATAGAAGAATATAATGATACTTATAATAAAATATCATGGTTTATTGAAAGTGCAACAAACACAATAGAAAGATCATATATAATATCTAGTCCTGAGAGAACTCTTCCCCCTACTAAATATTACTTTTTCTCAGAACTAGGAAATCAAACAAGTGATATATGGGATGTTATTGTCTCAGATCCAACAAATAACAGGCAATACTATCTTCAAGGAGATTCTGGAACAGGTCCTGGAATAGCAGGATCTTTGCAATTAACCCAAGGTTCTGCAATAGCACAAAGAACCATCTTAAATGATGGTGAAGAAGCAATTTGGGTTAGATCTGCTTATACTGTAAATACAACTCTCCCAATCCAGACTTTTGATGTAGAGGTTTGGTGTAATAGAACAGGAACAGCTGGAGGAGCAAAAGTCATATTAAAGGAGTTCAATGTTTATGATTGTGCAGATTCTTCTTGTGCAGATAAAACAGCAGTTTGTTTTGTTACTGGTTTAACCCTTGATTGCTACTCTGCAATCCCAATAATGGTGAGCCCTTCATGTACATCTGTTGGTGAATATAATATTACCTTAGGAAGATATTTAGCAATGGGATTAACTTTAGATAAAAACAAAGCTCCTGGAGTAAACTTATTCTTCAATGATTCTTCCAGTTATCCTTCACATATCAATTTAAAAGAAACATGGGCAGACCAGACTCCTCCCCAGATTTCAAATACAGCAGTTAATGCAACTCTTGTAAATGTTAGTGATACTATCTGTATTAATGTTACAGTAACTGATCCTGGAACAGTAGATAAAGTATGGGCCCAAATAACTTCTCCAAAAGGAACTGTAGGAAATTCTTCCTTCTTTTCTGATACAGGTTCTTGTGCAGGAGGAGCAGGAGATGATATCTATTCTTTAGATCTTGGTGCTGGAGAATTTGGGGGAAATTTAACAATTAATACAACTTTTGCTAATGATACTTCAACTAACGTAGGTAATGAAATACCTTGGCCAAATTTACAAGTTCAGGTTTTATCTTCAGATCCAAATGTTACAATTAAATGGCCAACTAATGATTCTCAACATGGAAATGGAACTTTTTATGTTGTGTATAATGTTAGTGATAATGAAAATGTCTCTAATTGTTCTTTGATTAATGGGTTAACTCATACTATTCTTGAAACAGATGATACTATCTGGAAAAATGTTTCACAGATATTTAATAGAAATGTTGCTGCAGAAGGAACTTTTAGCATATATATTAATTGTACTGATGATGGTGGACATGTTGGTTCAAGCGAAAATATCACATTTCATCTAAATGCATCTAAAGCAGATATTTATACTAAAATAAAAGATTCAGAGTGGAATGATCTAAATACAACCATCGTTTTTGAACAAGAGGGATCAGAGATTTATAATAATACAGATGTAGAACATTATTTCACAGTTGATGATGGTTTTTATAATATAACAATAATGCCAGAACTAGCGCCAAATCAAAGTATTGGGTCAATTTACCTTGAGAATTTTAATTTAACAAACAATATAGCAAGAAAACTTATAGATATTGATGGGCATACTAATTTCAGCAAATATAAGTTTCCAAGAACTTTTGCAATAGATCCAACAGCAATAAATTTTACAAATGCAACAGTAACTTTTTACCCAATTGGGAGAAGATTATACAAATGTTCAGACTGGAACTTCACAACAAGCACTTGTCAAGGAGACTGGGTTTTAATAGATCCTTACGTGATTCCTGGCCAAGAGTATACTTTAACTATTACTTCTGATGACCCTGCTCTTGGAGAAATTGTAATAACTAATGCTGAACATTTAAATGAAACTCGTGATCTTATCTCAAATATTTATAATGAAACTAAAGCACAAGATGGAAACTGGTCAGAACCAATTTATCATAATGAATATGTTAGAGTAATGTTTATAACAAATCTTACTTCTGATAAAGATATTACTGTATATGTTAGAAACAATGGTTCAACTAATACAAGTATTGAAATTTATTATTTTAATTCAACAGAAAAGATAGATGAATTTCCAGTGATAAATGAAACAGGTTATTATAAAATTTTACTAACTAATATGACTGGTTCAAATGATATTTTTGATTTAAAAATAAAGGATATAGATAATAATTCTTCTGCATTTCTTGAATTTGATCATATAGTTGATCCAGTTCTTCTGCAACCAGAAGGAGATAATCAAGTAGGTTTTTTAGTTTTTCCATCAGACCCTCATTTTCAACAAGTTAGTGATGGTGATCCTAATACTTATGTTTATGAGCAAACTGCTCAAGTTTTTGACCTCTATGATATGAGTGATACTTTCTTAACTGCAGGAACAGTTGTGATAGAGAATATAACAGTAACTGCTGTAGCTTATAGATATTCCGCTAATCAAAAAAGAATGCTGATTATGATAAAAAGTGGAGAAACAGAAGACTTTAGTTCAGAATTTGTTCTTGGTTCTACTGCTGCTGAACAGAATTACACATGGACTACAGATCCAGGTAGTGTAGGAGGTAGTAGTGCTTGGACTGTTGATGCACTTGATCAGTTATTAGCAGGAGTAAAGCTTCCAGATTCAGCACCAGGAGCATATGTAACTGAATTTTATATTACTGTGTATTATATCCCAGATGATATTGATCCAGTAGTCAATCTAAATTCTCCTATTGATAATTACAACACCTCAAACCAAACAATTGATTTCAATTGTACTGTATATGATAATCTTCAATTAACAAATGTTTCATTATTTGGTAATTGGTCAGGGGGATGGCATAGGAATGAAACAAATACAAGTGGAATTAATAATACTCCTTATGTTTTCACAAAAACAATCCCAGAAGGAATCTATAAATGGAATTGTGAAGGTTGTGATTTCGCAGACAATTGTGGTTTTAATTCAACAAATAGAACACTTACTATTGATACAACCAATGCAACTGCTTCATTTGGAGCAAATCCTGCAAATGAATCCACAGATACTGACGGAACAGTAACTTTTGATCTTAAATGTTCAGATAACTTTGTATTAAACACATTGCAGTTATGGACAAATACAACAGGAACCTGGCATGCAAATCAAACAAATTCATCTCCAATAAACGATAGCTACTGGAATGTTACTGTTAGTGATTTAGCAGATGGAACTTATATCTGGGGAGTCTACTGTAATGATTCTGCTAATAATACCGATTGGACAGGAAATAGGACACTTACTGTTAACACAGGTAACCCACCAACAATCGATGATATATCCCCTATCTCTGATCAAAGTATTACAGAAGGAGGAATAACTAATGTAACTTTTTTTGTTAATGTTTCAGATGAGCAAGGAACTGGAACAATAAATATAGTTAATGCAACATTTACAAAAACTGGAGATGATCAAAGGTTTAATGCAAGCTGTGAAGATATTGGAGATCTAAACTCAACACAAGCAAATTATTCATGTACTATTGGGGTATATTACTGGGATGGATCTGGAACATGGGATGTCAATGCTACAGCAAATGATTCTACAGCATTAGTTTCAACAGCTTATAATGAAACTTTTGTATTACAAGAAACAACAGCACTTGAAACAACTCCTGCTACTTTAAATTTTCCAGTATTCATTCCAGGAGCAACAAATGAAACTGCAACCAATGATCCTTCTTTATTAAATAATACAGGTAATAAAAATATATCAGATGGAAGTATTGAACTTAATGCAACTGATTTAGTAGGGATGCCCGATACTGCTTACTCCATTTATGCTTCAAACTTCACAGTTGATGTTGATACAGGAGGATCACCTCCTGCAGAATGTGATGGAACACAACTTGTGAATATGTCATTCACAGGAATTACAGGAGCAACCCTTGATAGAGGAAACAATAGTGCAGGAAA